>JBKQHU010000175.1:0-12988 GCA_052148655.1 Acidimicrobiales bacterium | reverse complement strand
AGGGCCCGGAGCACCTTGGCCTGGAGGGCGCTTCGCCGGCTGACGAGCTCGATGTTGTGATCCCCGGCCGAGACGAGCTCGAGGCGGACGTCTTTCAACAAAGACAAGGCCCGACGCGGCGTCATGGACTGAAAGGGGAGATCGGGGTCCATCACCTTGGCGTGAACGAGGTCCTTGGCCATGACGGCCTCGATGGTGGCGGCCAGCACGCAGAGCGCCACGTGGCCGCGCACGTACTTCGGTCACGAGAGCGGCGAGGGCGCGCTGTGCGGAACGCTTGTTGCCGATGAAGCGCTCGTAGCGATGCTTAACGCGTCCGGACGGGTCGCGACCGACGTAGACGCGCAGCTCGTAGACGTCGGGCGCTTTCACAAGCCGCAGGCTTCCCGCCAGTCACTTCCTCCGAAATTGTTGGGTGGAATGTTGGGTGGGAGGTTACAAGGTGGCTGTCGCCTCCCCGAGAAAAAGCGCTTGACCTGCTATTTTGGTGGTGGGCCGCCCGGGGCTCGAACCCGGCACCTTGGGATTAAAAGTCCCCTGCTCTACCCGATGAGCTAGCGGCCCTTATCGGACTACTTCGGCGTCGTAGCCGTCGTGAGACTGCGACAACCATCCTTGCATGCGAGCAAAGAGGAGGCGGACGACCCGCACATTTGACCTGGGTGGCGCGGCAATTGAACCTCAGGACTGCAATACGTAACATTTCTGCAATGAAGCCCTAGACAAGCTAAGTCCCCTGTGACATACTATGACAATCTCATAACGAAATCGTTAAGAGATGGACATAACCTTGCTCTGCGGCAAGTGTCTGAGGCCCCCCACAACGTGACCACCCGGAAGCTCCGGGTGGTCACGGAGGGCTTCGGCATCGTCTTCACCCGGCAGACAAGTCCCCGCCGGCGCCCGCGTCTGCCTGGCATTTCGCGCAGAGTCCGATCACGGCGAAGTGTCGTGGGTCGATTGCGAAGCCGAACTCAGCGACGGCGCGCCGCCGGAGGTCGGCGAAGAAGGCGTCCGCAATCTCGACCTGAGCCTCGCAGTTACGGCAAACCAGATGACCGTGCGCCTCGGTCGCGAGGTGATAGGTCGCCGGCCCGTGCCCGAGGTGCGAGTGCACAACCACGCCTAGGCGCTCGAGCTCCTCGAGGTTCCGGTACACCGTCGAAATCGACACGTCGGGTGCGTGAGTCTGTATCTCTACGGCGAGCTGCTCCGCTGTTCGGTGCCCAGATGCCTCGAACAGGCTGCGGACCAGGAGGCGTCGCGACGTCGTCACACGGTCCCCCGCCAAGCGCAGACGGGAGAGCACCTCCTCTTCCTCGTCGCCCGACTGTCCAGAAACGAGATCCTCCGACTTCATTGCCGCCCCGAATCGGGACGCTTGCACCGGGTTGGCGTTCGGAGAACCGTGCTCAGGTCCAACCTTCCTGTTCGGCGTCGAACAGCCCGGTCCGCCGCCTGCGCGAGGGGACCGGCTCCGGGACCTCGTCGGCAGCCATTCCCACGCCCTCGTCGATCTCACCGCCGGACCGACCCGGCGGAAATGGGGGAGGCTCTGCGGCGGCATCGTCCCGGTTTCGCCTGCCGCGCGGTGGTGTCATGTCGTCTCTCTGGTACTCGAGCGAGGTGTCTGCAGCGAAGGAGCTGCTGTGTCGTCCTGTCCGCTCGCCGGCGCGGTAAGGGGGACTATCCGGCTGCTCGGCCAGACCCATCGGCGAGGAAGCGCCCGACCTGTTCAGAGCACGATCGGGGCGTACGCGCGTGTCGTCATCCGGCGGAAGCATCGGACTGCCATCGCTCGCAGTGGGTGACGCCGCCGCGACTGCGACCCCCGGGGCCGGACGTCCGAGAGGGCTGCGAGCCATCTCCTCGACGACCGCCTGGACGGTTGTCTGTAACCGAGCCAGCTCGGCGATGGCATCCTGGCGCTGGTCGTAGAGATAGGTGATCTGCGATACGGCGCGCTCACGGTCCTGCTCTATGCGTTGCAAATAGGCGTGCCGCCTGCGCTCGGTCTCGTCGCGGATCGCGAGGGCGCGTCTCGTGGCCTGGTCGACGACATCGGCTGCCTCACGACTAGCCACCTCGCGCATCTCGGCCACCTCTTGTGTGACTGCCTCGCGCAGCTCATTGACCTCGCGTTCGGCATCCTGACGCAGGGAGTAGGCCCCTTCCCACGCCTCCTGGAGGATTCGCTGCACGCGCTCACCGAGAGTGTCCAGCGCCGGCGGTTGGGCAGTGCGCGTCTCGTTCTCGTAGATGGCAACACGGCGGTGCAGCTCCCGGAGCTGCCCGACTGCTGCCGCAAGGCGGCGCTCCGACTCAGAAGCGCGTCTGAGCGCGTCATCGAGCCGCCGCTGCTGGTCCGCCACGTACCGGTCGACCTGCTCCGGGTCGTATCCACGCCTGTACACATTGAATATCGGCGTGGCTAACTGCTGTTCCGCGACTGCTTCGTTGTCGTCCATTTGCCCTCCACTCCCCTGGGGCGATGCTACCGAGCTACCGCCCGAAAGACGGGGATCCCCGGCGGCAAGACGCGGCCCGGAAGGCTAAACCGGAGGCTTCTCGACGCCGACATCTGCAGAGGGCAGACTGATGCCCGACAGCTGCACGAATGCGGAACGATCGCGGGAAGACAAGGGGGTTTTCAATGAAGGCCGAAGTGAAGGGGTCCATACTCCCGGTGCTCGAGCTGATACTCGATCCCGGTGAAGCGGTCGTCTCGACCCACGGCGACCTCGCCTGGATGTCCGCGAACATGCAGCTCAACCAGACGACCAACACGGGCGGAGGAAGTGGCTTCATGGCAGGCCTGAAGCGGGTCGCCAGCGGTACAGGGATCTTCCTCACCCGCTACGAGCCCACCGGTGGGCCTGGAATGCTGGTCCTGGCCGCGAAGCTCCCGGGCCGCATCTTTCCTGTCGAGATCGCACCCGGGTCCGAGCACATAGTCCATCGGCACGGATGGCTGTGCGGCACGCCGGGCATCTCGCCCACCGTCGCCCTCCAGCAGACCTTCGGCGGCGCCATCTTCGGTGGCGAAGGCTTCCTTCTCCAGCGGCTCGAGGGACAGGGAACAGCCTGGATCGAGCTCTCGGGTGAGATATCGACCTACGAGCTCGCTGCAGGACAGAGCCTGTGCGTGCACCCCGGTCACGTCGGAGCCTTCCAAGCAACCGTCAGCTTCCAGACCACGCGCCTGCCGGGCATCGCCAACCGCATGTTCGGCGACGACGGGCACCACGTCGTCGTGCTGACAGGCCCGGGCACCGTCTGGCTCCAGTCGATGCCTCTCCCGATCCTCGCCCACGCCCTCTCGCCCTACCTGGGTGGCGACAAGCATGAGGGCAGCGCCGTGGCGGCCGGCATGGGCGGCGGCGTGCTCGGAGGCATGCTCGGCCGGAAGTTCTGACCCACGCAGTGACACTCACCGATACACCGGCGGCCGACCTCGTCGAGGCGCCCGTCCTCGAGCGGGTTCTGGGCGAAGCCCTTCGACGAGGAGGCGACTTCGCGGAGATCTTCGCCGAAGACCGCTCTAGCTCTTCGATCTTCCTCGACGACCGCAAGGTCGAGGAGCTGTCGAGCGGTCGCGACCGGGGTGCAGGCATCAGGGTCATCGTTGGCGAGACGACCGGATTCGCCCACACTGCGGACTTGTCGGAGACCGGCCTTTTGTCCGCGGCCCAGGCGGCCGCGGCTGTCGCCCGCGAGGGTGGCGGCGGGGTCCGCACGGTCGCGCTTTCAAGACGGCCCTCGGAGCACCAACGCGTGCGGACGCTCCCGGGCACGGTGCAAAAGTCCGACAAGGTCGACCTGTTGCTCCGAGCCGACGACGCCTCCCGTTCGGCGGGAGCGGCCATCGTTCAGGTGAGTGCCGGCTACGGCGACAGCCGGCGTCGCATCCTGGTGGCGAACTCTGACGGACTGCTGGCAGACGACGACCGCGTCCGAACCCGGTTGTTCGTGACGTGCGTCGCCTCAGGCGACGGTGGCCTGCAAACAGGCTTCCACAGCGTCGCCTACACCCTCGGCTACGAGATGTTCGACGAGCACCCTGTGGAAGAAGTTGCGGAGCAGGCTGCCCGGAGGGCCATCACCAAGCTTCAGGCGCGCCCGGCGCCGTCGGGCGTCCTGCCCGTCGTCCTCAAGAGCGGGAGCGGTGGGATCCTTTTTCACGAGGCTTGCGGGCACGGCCTCGAAGCCGACCACATCTTGAAGGACAGCTCCGCCTACACGGGCCGCATCGGCCAGATGGTCGCCAGCCCCGGTGTCACGCTCGTCGACGACGGTACGCTCGGCCCGAACTGGGGCAGCCTCGTGATCGACGACGAAGGCAGGCCGACCCAACGCAACGTGTTGATCCGAGACGGGGTCCTCACGGACTACATGTGGGACTACCTCCGCGCACGCAAGGAGGGACGGACCTCGTCCGGCAACGGCCGGCGGCAGAGCTACCAGGACCTGCCCATGGTCCGCATGACCAACACCTTCCTCCTGGCGGGCAAGGAGGACCCCGAAGAGATCGTCGCGCAGACGCCGAACGGCGTCTACGTCGCCCAGCTCGGTGGCGGACAGGTCAACACCGCGACAGGAGACTTTGTCTTCGGGATGACCGAGGCGTATCTGATCGAGAACGGCCGTATCACCGATCCCCTGCGTAACGCGAACCTGATCGGCAACGGCCCCGACGTGCTCTCCAGGATCGATGCCATCGGGAATGATTTCGACATGTCGCCTGGGACCTGCGGCAAGGACGGTCAGAGCGTGTCGGTGGGCTGTGGACAGCCGACGCTGCGCGTGACAGGAGTGACGATCGGCGGTACTGCAGGTGCCTGATCTCCTCGCCTTGGCCCGGAGGGTCCTCGAACAGGCAACGACCGACGAGGAGGTCGAGGTCTACGTCTCCCACGGCAGGGAGACCTCGGTCCGGGTCTTCGAGGGCGCCATAGAGCAGCTCGAGACCGCGGAGTCCGCCGGCGTGGGGGTGCGGGTGATCTCCGCGGGGCGACAAGGTTTCTCGTACGTCGGGGCGCTCGACGAGGCGGCCGCGAAGGAGGCACTCAACGAGGCACGCGACAACGCCCAGTTCGCGACTGTCGACGAGCATGCGGGCCTCGCTTCGCCCGACGGCGTCGAACCTCCCGTGCTCGATCTGTGGCGGGAGGAGCTCGTCTCATTCCCGACCGACGACAGGGTCGCGCTTGCCCTCGAGCTCGAGCGGCGCGTCCGGGCGGGAGACTCCCGCATCCGCCAGGTCGTCTCCTCGGACTACGTCGACGGTTACGGCGAGATGGCAATCGCGACCACGCGCGGTATCGAGGTGACGGACCGCCAGACCGGCTGCTACCTGTTCGTCCACGCAGTTGCCGGTGATGGCGATGACACCCAGACAGGCTTCGGCTATTCGGTGGGTCGAGCTCCTCTCGACCTCGATCTGGAGGCGGCCGCGACTGACGCCGTCGACCGTGCCACGCGGCTGCTCGGGGCGAAAAAGCCCAGGAGTGCGAAGCTCACCGCCGTCCTCGACCGCCGTGTCACCGCCACCCTGTTGGGCATCTTGGCCGGCACCCTGTCCGGCGAAGAGGTGGTCAAGGGTCGCTCCCTGTTCGCCGGGCGCATCGGCGAACAGGTAGGCGCCGGCGAGCTGACCCTCATCGACGACCCGACGAACCCGCTCGCCTACGGTGCCTCCCAGCACGACGCCGAGGGCCTGGCCTGCAGGTGCAACTCACTGATCGCCGGGGGCGAGCTGAAAGGCTTCCTCTACGACACCTACGCGGGCCGCCTCGCCGGCACAGCCTCGACCGGCTCGGCTGTCCGCGGCGGGTTCCGGACAACCCCGGGCGTCGGTGCGCAGGCCCTGGCACTCCAGCCCGGGGTGCTTGACCAGGCGGGGATAATCGTGCAGGTCGGTGAAGGCTTCCTCGTGCAGTCGATCACGGGAGTCCACTCGGGGGTCAACCCGGTGAGCGGGGACTTCTCAGTCGGTGCCGAAGGCCTGATGATCCGCGGCGGTGAGCTGGCGGAGCCGGTTCGCGAGGTGACGATCGCATCGACGATCCAACGAATGCTGCAGCATGTCGTGGCCGTCGGGTCCGATGTCGAATGGTTACCCGGCACAGCCACCGGTGTGACGCTTGCCATCGACGAGATTGCGATGAGCGGGTCTTGAACTGAAGGGACCCGAGCAGCTCCGCACGGGAGCGGCTCAGCTGCTCAAGAAGCGGCTTCGGCCCTAGAAGAGCGCACGCCGGAAGGCGTCGTCGACGTCGAAGCCGCTGGTGCGGCCACCGCGGCGGGCTTCGCAGGCGTAGTGCTTTCGGCTGCGGCCGGCTTGGTCGCGTCGCCGCTCGCGGGGGTGGCCGTGACCTCCGACCCGTTGGTCGAACCGGCTGCGGCCGGCTTGAAACCGGAACGGCCGTCCCTGCTGTCGTTCTTGTAGAACCCACTGCCCTTGAACACGATCCCGATGTTCCCGAACACCTTCTTCAGGGCACCGCCACAGTTGGGGCACTCGGTAAGGGCGTCGTCCTTGAACGACTGCACGACCTCAAGGTGCTCCCCACATGACTTGCACGAGTACTCGTAGGTGGGCATGGATCCCTTCAGTCCTTTGCCTCGGCCGCCCTCATCGTCCCGCCGACAGTCTGGCGTTGGCACTCTTGCTTTGTGAGTGCCAAGTATATCGTGGCCCCAGGGCCTAAAGCCCCCGGGGAGGAGCCTCATGGATCGAGACAGTGTTGAAGAACTGACCGACCTCGAAGACGTTCAGCGCATTGTGATCAGCTCGTGCTCACCGTTACGCCCGATCGAGATCGAGCTCGGCGACGCGCTCGGCGTGGTTCTTGCCGAGGACGTGCACGCTCCCGACGACCTGCCTCCCTTCGCCAACACGGCGATGGACGGGTACGCGGTGCGGGCGGCCGACACGAAGGCTGCCCCCGTGGAGCTCACCGTCATCGGCGTCCTCCCCGCCGGATCGGCGCCTGAGCAGGCCGTAGAACCGGGAACAGCGGTCCAGATCATGACGGGGGCACCAATCCCCCCCGGGGCCGACGGGATCGCCATAGTGGAGCGAACCGAACGATCTTCGTCAGATGGCAAGGTTCGAGTTCTCGACCAAGTCACGCCGGGTGCCTACATCCGCCCAGCGGGAAGCGACCTGCATCGTGGCGAAGTAGCCGTTGGCGCGGGCACGATCATCAGGCCGGCGCATATCGGGCTGCTGGCGAGCGTTGGGGCTACTCACGTCAGCGCCCACCCACGGCCGAATGTCGGAGTCCTCTCGACCGGGGATGAGCTGGTCGCCGGTACCGTGCCTCTCCGACTCGGTCAGATCCGAGACTCCAATCGCCAGGGTCTGCTCGCAGCGCTGCGACGGGACGGGTTCGCCGGCATAGATCTCGGTGTTCGTCGCGACGACGAAGAGGCCATCAAGACTGCGATCCGTGAGGGAATCGAGTGCTGCGATGCCGTTCTCACCACTGGCGGGGTCTCCATGGGCGACTACGACTTCGTGAAGCTTGCCCTGGAGGTACTCGTGGCCGAGTCAGGGGGCACGACCCACCAGTTCAAGGTCGCGATCAAGCCGGCGAAGCCGCTGTCCTTCGCGACCGTTGCCAGAGGTGGCCGTCGGGTCCCGGTCTTCGGTCTGCCAGGGAACCCGGTATCCTCGATGGTCAGCTACCAGGTCGTAGCGCTACCAGCGCTCAGAAAGCTGGCGGGATACAGGTCTCCGCTCCCCCGCCGGATCCCGGCCATCGCGGCCGATGACCTAGTACGCCGACGGGACGGAAAGCTGCATCTGCTGCGCGTAGTCGCCGCCATGGGTCCCGATGGCCGCATCATCGTCCGTTCGGCTGGCGAGCAGGGCTCTCATCAGCTTGCCGCCCTGGCCGCCGCTAACGCCTTGGCGCTGGTGCCAGAGGGCGAAGGCGTGAGCACGGGAGGTGAGGTCCAGATACTCCTTACCGGACCGCTCGAGTGAAGAGTGGGGGCCTCGGTGGGGGGCGGGAGGTCTCCTGTCGGGACCCGAACCCGATCGAGGGCGCCAAACCATTAGGGCGCGCATGTCGCCCAGGACATAGACTTCTCGCCAATGCCGAACCGAGGATTGACCCATGTCGACCCGCTTGGCCGGGCTCGAATGGTGGATGTCACTCCGAAGGAGCCGACTCACCGCCGGGCAATCGCCCGCTGCAAGGTCCGGATGCTCCCGGAGACCACCGTGAACATCGCCAGCAATGCGATCAACAAGGGCGACGTCCTAGGAGCGGCACGGATCGCCGGAATCCAGGCCGCAAAACGCACGGCCGAGCTCATTCCCCTCTGCCATCCGTTGCTCGTCGGCTCTGTTGCCCTGAACTTCACGATCGGAGACGACTTCGTCGAAGTCGAAACACAGGTCGAGGCAGTCGACAGGACGGGCGTCGAGATGGAAGCCCTGACGGCTTGCGCTGTCGCGGCACTCACGATCTACGACATGTGCAAGTCTGCCGACCGCTCCATGGTCGTGGAAGAGCTCTGCCTTTGGGAGAAGACCGGGGGCCGCTCAGGTGTGTGGCGCCGTGAGAGCGAGCCCGCACAGAGCAACATCCACCATTCAGCTGCGCGCCTTGATTAGCGTTTCTGACAATGTAAGGACGGTCCTAGGAGCGTGAGCCTGGTGGTCATAGCTGTGCTAGCAGTCATCTGGGTGATCGCCCTGACGCCGATGATGCTGCGCAAGCTCTCTGAGCGCCGCTTCTCCAATTCTGTCGACTCCTTCCACCGTCAGCTCCGGGGAATGCGACGCGCATACCCGCGACTGGCTGCGAGCGCCGTCGACCCGGGAATGGCGCTCTCCCCGGCGGCGGCAGACAACGGAGTCTGGGCGTCATCTCCCGCCGCACCCTCAAGAGTGCCGCGATCTCAGGTCAACGAGCATCGGCCACGGCGTCCCTCGCCGCAGCTCGCACGACGTCGCCGTGTCCTGTTCGTTCTTGTCGCAACAATGCTGGGCCTCTTCCTGCTCGGCATCGTCCCCGGCTTGAGGGTTATGTGGGACCTGACGCTATTGGCCTTCGCCGCCACAGCTGGCTACCTGGCCCTGCTTATCCACATCCACCGGCGAGCCATGGAACGCGACGTCAAAGTCGTCGACATTCAAGAGCACCTTCGCAACCAGAACGTCGAGCCAACCGTGAGCGCGGTCATTCCTGTCCGTCGTGTCGAGCCGGAATACGTGAACTGGTCGGACGCCGACCTGCTCGGGTCTGCCTTCGGACTCGACTATGACGAGGTCGTGGCCGGCGGTCGCTGACCGGTCGACTGAACGCAAACCCGACGACTGGCTGGCGCCTTCTCAAATCGCGCACCACGTGTCTGGGAGTGTCCGACGTGGCTCCGCTAACCTGAGCTGTCGGCCGGATTGGCCAGGGCGCTCCAACGGAATGTTTCCGATGGTACGACCCGGTACCCGGGGGTGTAGCTCAGCTGGTAGAGCGCCACGTTCGCAACGTGGAAGTCGGCGGTTCGAGTCCGCTCACCTCCACCGGTATTTTTCGCGCTAGGTGGACAAAGGCGGGATCAGGGGACGAAACGGCACGCCCGAGATCTCGGGTGGGTCACGTCCGCGGCCGGGGCGGGGTGTGAGTGGAGGCCGGCTGATTGTGCGTCCGCCTCGGTGCCCACGTCGCCCACGACAGGCGCCCACGTTCGCCCACGTGGCGGAGAGCCGTTCAGAGGCAGTTCCTTGTTTGATGATTTGGACCCTGACTTGACTGACGTCCTCCCCAGTCAGTGGAAGCCGGAGGACGCGAACAGGTAGAGGTCGAATATCGCGATGCCGCTGGTACCGACCATGAGGGTGAGCACGATCGTTCTGGCCGGCCGCCTCAGTGTCACCTGGCGGCGCTTGAGGGTTCCCGAAGTGTCGAGAGCGTAGCTCACGGTGCTCTCCGCAAGAACTGAGGCCACGGCACCGCTTCGGGCTCGCTCTCATACGCCGGCGGTGAGCCAGTGCTCTTCGGGCCCGGCTCGTGAGGCCCCTCTGAAGTCGAGAACAACTCGCGGCGACGGTCGACCAGTATGAGCGCTTGGCGTGCGATCACGAGCAATGCAAGGCCGAAGCCGGTCAGCCATGAGAAGCGATCCACATGGTGGTGAAGCTCCAACTCGAAGGTGATGACCGACAGGGCCAAAAGGACGGGCACATACGGCGTGACGAGCGAGGCGAGAGACGCCTCGGTTGGCAGCTCGGACGGGGCACGCACCGTCTGGCCGGTGTCGGCCGACGCGCCCACAGCGATGGCGAGGTAACCGACCACCCAGCCGATGTCGACGAGGTTGCCCGTCGCGTATCGCCCGACTTCGACGAGGTAGGCATAGGTGCTGTCTGAGACTGCCATTGCGAACAGCCCCACGAGCACCCACAACAGCGGTCGGCGTCCCGTGGCCGTCATCGAACGGACGGACAGGACGATGAGAAAGATGATGACAATGTCGCCGAAGGGGTAAGCAAGGGCCACGACGCCCCCGGCGGTTGTCAGGTCTGTATGACGCCACAGCGACCCGAGTACGAAGGTCCAGCTCAGCAACAACACCGCTGTACCGATGGCGAGGCCGTCGAGGGTTGCTCGCGTCTTCTGGCTCCCGGTGGCGTGCATGCCGGGGTGGCACAAGAGCGCCGCTGCCGCCAGTGGGATCGCCCCGAGGTAGCCGACATCGGCCCACGACGGCACGGGCACCGCTGTGTTAAGAACCAGGTCGTAAACCCCCCAGATCACTTCGGCGAACGTCCAGGCCCCAAGCGCTAAGCCGAGTAGCACCCAAAAGCGCCGCTCCGAGCCGCTTCGGCGTCTTCCCGCCAAGAGGCAGGCCACACAGGCGCTCAGGGCCGCGAGCGCCGTGACAATGTCGTCGAAATAGCGAACCCCGTTGTTGCCGCCGACGTGCAGGACTAGCCACAAGAAGAACACGAAGGTGATCGACAGCGCGCTGGCCGTTGCTACGAGTTCCACACGGCGCCGGCCGACTGCTCTCACCCCGCATTTATCGTCAAACTCAGCCAGTTTCTTGAGCGAATCGGGTCATTCGACCCTGGCGACTTGAGTGACAGATTCTGGATAAGACGTAAGCGGGCACCACTCAACGGTCGGCGGGAAACCGGAGGAGACGCCGAACAGAGCGGAAGGCTTCGGCCGACAGGCGCCCACGTTCGCCCACGTGGCAGCGTAGGGGGCAGGTGGTAGGCCAAGGTGCGGGTGGGCGACGAGTTGGGAGCGATCAGGGCGGCGTTAGGCGCGGTTATCAGTCTCTAGGGACAGTTGATGCTGCTCAGCTGTTTCCTGCGGAATGCTCCGAGATCGCGCGACACGTCGACGGGGAACGGTCGGCGGGCAGATGCCGACCCAGCCTTGCAGTGTTCGTAGCTCGTCAACTACTGGCGCCGTAGGATCCGATCTGACATGGATTCACAGAGCGTCGAGATCATCGGGCGGAACTACCTGGTCTCCCAGTTGGTCGGCGACGGTCTGGAGGTAGCTCGACCCGAGCGCGACCGAGGCGTGGATCTCATTGCCTATCTCGATCTTGACGAGACTGGTGGCCCCTTCGTAGCGTGTCCAATCCAAATGAAGGCGGCGTCGCACCGGTCATTCAGTCTTGAGAGGAAGTACGCAAAGTTCTCCCATTTGCTGTTGGCCTACGTCTGGCAGGTACACGAACCCAGCGAGGCTCGCACCTACGCACTGACCTACGCGCAAGCGTTGGCTGTCGCGGAGGGGATGCGCTGGACGAAAACGGCGTCGTGGCGAGAGCACGACTCGTACAGCACCACGAGACCCCCCAAGAGGCTCCTGACGGCTCTCGAGCCCTATCTGATGAGCACGGGCGACTGGAAGCGCAAGGTACAAGAAGAGGGCACCGGTGTCCCTTCTCAAGAACGGGACTACTCCAGGCGTGGCGTTCAGCCGGCGCGCGTCGCCAAGCCGATCGTCAACTCAGAGACAGATTCGAGCCGTTAGCCGCAGCCGCCAGCCCGGTCTCGGAGTCACGACGAGCATGGCGAGGATGCTCGACCAATAAACGTTCGGGCCGGTGACGTAGAAGCCGTACGAGGTGCTGAGCTGCGTCGGCCGATTATCTCGGTCCATTCCGACGATAACAACAAGACTGCGGCCCGGGCGGTCATGGACCGTATTCCCCGGCTGTGACGTAGTACGTGTCCGTTTCATCCTTGAGCGCTAGAAGAGATGGCGACTGCCCTACGCCTGCCAGGTAGAGCCTAAGGAGCTGTGCGTATCGGTCCCAGTCGCTCCCACCGGTATTCTGATCATCTCCGGTTCGACGCGGTGACCCCGCTCGTGGACGCGAAACGGCAGACCGATGGGAGACGAGACCGGGCGGCGCTTCGGGGACAAGGTGGTGTGACGGCTGCGGTGTTGGGGTCGACGCCGAGCGCCCTGCAATGCGCTGACGTCGTGCCCGAGATGCCGCCGTGTTCGCTTCGGTGCACGACCGACAACGGCAGCCGTTGTTGTAGCCGGAGCGCGTCCCGTGGGTCATCTCACAGTCTCGACAGGCGACCGCTGGCGACGTCGTAGACGAGCTGTCCGGGAGCCTCTTCGGCGGCTCGTCTAATGGTCGCCGGAAGGTAACTGAGGTGATCACAGGACTTGCATCTGGTTCGCCCAGATGCCGCCTGGGAACGCCATCGCTCCCCACACTCCGGGCATATGAGGTAAAGCTGCACCATGCACCATCATAAGAGGCAATGGGCCTGCGCCTACTGTGGTGGCCCCACGTATCGTGAGCGTCGCTCAGTGGTGCGTTAACCTCGATTATTCGCGCGATAGCGGCATGAGGCTGCCAGTTTCCGGGTAAAAGGCCTCCTCAACTGGGAGAATGTCTGTGTTCTAAGACAGTCAATCTACCCAGGAGGAGGCCTCCTTGAAGGTGCATCGTAGCCGCTCGGTCCGTCGCGCCGAGGTAACCACCGACG
>JBKQHU010000174.1:0-77497 GCA_052148655.1 Acidimicrobiales bacterium | reverse complement strand
GCCGAAGGGCTCTCGACGTACTGGTACGAGCTCACTGCGGCGATGGGAGGCCAGGTGCTGAGCACGTCGTACAAGCCTTTGTTCACCAGCCCATCCTCTGCCGGTTACAAGGCGATGGCGTGGATGGTGAACGCCTACAAGAGCGGGCTCGTGGCGAAAGCGAACCTCGGCTACACGGACTACCAGGGGATCACGACAGAGATGGCGCACGGTCTTGCTGCGAGCGTCTTCTCCGATTACTCGGGAGACATTGGCACCACCTATGACGTCCCCAGCCAGTCGAGCGTCGTCGATGACGTCACCTATGTGGCGACACCAGGGATCTCCGGTCTAGCTCCCAACCTCGGCAACCCTGACGGGATCGGCATCCCAAGGTTGGCCGAGCACGTCCAAGCAGCGGTCGAGTTCATCAAGTGGATGGAGGAGCCCGCAAACCAGGCGGCGTTCGCTGGTGCCGCCGGACCCAAGAACGTCATAAGCACCTTCCCGTTGCCGTCCAACCGTGGCGGGCTCAGCCTCCTCGCGTCATCGGGCAAGGTCCCCGGCGCAGCCGCGCTCGTCAACCTCGTCGAGAACCACGGACGTGCCGTCTTCCCCGCCGGCGCGCCGCCCTGGTATCCGAACTTCAGCAACGCCGTCTACACCAACCTGCACTCAGCCGCCGCAGGCCAGGAGAGCGTCGCCAGCGCCATTTCGGCGATCGCCTCCGAGGTGAACAGCCTAAACAGCTAGAACCAGTTCCGACGTGGGTCCCGGCCGGGCCGTCGACGACGCGCACGGCCGGGACCTTGACCTTGGGAGGAAGCAGAGCGTGTCGCAGCCCGCGAGCTCGAGTCGGCACCGATCGCTGGCGGGGCTGGCCCGCGGACGTTCGCGCCGGTCGGAGGCGATGGGCTACGCCATGGTCGCGCCGCTGCTCGTCTTCATCTTGGCCCTGGCGCTGTACCCAACAGTTCTCACGACGATCGACGCGTTCATGCACATCGACCCGCTCTCACCGCCGAACCACTTCACAGGGTTCGGCAATTTCGCGGCCATCTTCTCCAACCCTCAGGTCCGCCAGAGCTTCGAGAACACCGGCTGGTACGTCGTGTTCGGGGTCGGGCTCACGCTCGTGCTGGGTACGGCCTTCGGGCTCCTGCTCCAGCGGCGCTTCCGCGGCCGGGGCATCGTCCTGGCGATCGTGATCCTCCCCTGGGCGTTGCCCGGAGTCGTCGAGGGTGTGATCTGGTCCTGGATCTACGACCCTACGTTCGGCGTGCTCAACTCGGTGCTGAAGAGCCTGCATCTCATCTCCCAATATCAGCTCTTCATCGGCACGCGTCAGATCGAGAGCATCCTGCTCATCTCGCTCGTCCAGGTCTGGCAGATCACTCCGCTCGCTACTCTGCTCGTCCTCGCGTCGCTGCAGAGCATCCCCGGCGAGATCTACGAAGCGGCCCGCGTCGACGGTGCGGGTTGGTGGCAGGTGATCCGGCGGATCACGCTGCCGCTGATCCGGCCCGGGCTCGCGATCGCGGCCGTTGAGGCCCTCGTCCTGTCGCTGAACATCTTCGATCAGGTCTATGTGTTGAACGCGGGTGCAACGACGGCGTCGTCGGTGATGAACATGACCTACTTCGTCACCTTCCAGGGGCTCAACTTCGGGCAGGGATACGCCCTCTCGTTGCTGGCGACCGTCGTCACGGTGGTGCTGTCACTGGGCGCTTTGAAGCTCCTCTACCGGAAGGTCACGTTCTAAATGAGACGGCGGATCGGGGTTTGGGCCAGGCGGGCCGGAATCGCCCTCGTAATCGCGTGGTCGCTGTTCCCCGTCTACTGGGCGCTCAACACGAGCCTCATGACGAATGCGGAGGCCCAGAGCACCCCCACCCACTTCTTTGCCACCCGGCCAATCTTCACGAACTATCAGGCCATCTTCGGTGCCGGTCCACAGTCCGCCGCGGCGGCCGGGGGTATCGGCCGTTCCCTCGTGAACATCGTGGTGGAGAGCGGCGGGGCGACGCTGCTGACGCTAACTATCGCGATCCTCGGTGCCTACGCGTTCGCGCGGCTTCGATTCCGGCTGAAGAACCTGTTCTTCTACACCGTCCTCGGGACCCTCACCCTCCCCGTATACGCGACGCTTATTCCGCTCTACCGGATCATGAGCGAAGTCGGCCTCATCAACACCTACCTCGGCATCATTCTCGTCTACGCATCGGGGTTTATGCCCCTTGCCATGTGGATCATGTACAACGTTTTTCTCGCGCTCCCTCCGAGCATTGAGGAGGCGGCCGTCATCGACGGAGCCTCGATGTTGCAGAGGTTCTACAGGGTCGCGCTCCCCATCGCGAAGCCGGGGATCGCTGCTACCGCGATCATCACATTTCTCCTCGGATGGGGGCAGTTCATTTTCCCCCTCGTGCTCAGCAGCACCGGATCAACCCAGCCGCTCACGGTCGTCCTCGCCGCGCTCGAAGGCCGTCATGTCGTCCCTTACACGATCATCAATGCGGCGGCGATCGTTGCAATCGCCATCCCGGCCGTCCTCGTGTTCCTGTTGAATCGGTGGATCGTGGAAGGCATAGTCGCAGGAAGCGTCAAGTAGTTGTGGACCGCCCCGCAGGTCAGGCCGTGAGAGCCCCAGATGAGAACTCGCCGCCCACTGTTCGCAACCCGGACGAGACGCAATCCCCGGATCCACGAGACGCCAGCACGAAGAGGCGCAAGGATGCTCCCATGCCGGGTCCCGAGTACCCGTTGACGCCCCGCCCTCGCGCGCGCAACCTCCGCCCGCGGATACGAGACAGCCGGCTGCGGTCGATCATCGAAGTCATCGACGACAACGGTGCCGTCGGCGTCGAGGACCTCGCGGAGTCGCTCGGAGTGTCGCCGGCGACGATCCGCCGGGACCTCGCCCACCTGGCTGACCAGGGCGTTATCACGCGATCACACGGCGGCGCCATGCGGCCGGACGTCGGTCTCGAGGTGCCGATCAGCTATCGCCGCGGAACAGCTGTTGCCCAAAAGCGCAGGATCGCGGCCGCCGCCGCGTCGTTGATCGGCGAAGGCGCCATCGTAGGCATCACCGGCGGCACGACGACGATGGAGGTCGCACGAGCGCTGACACCGGTGCGCAAGCTCACAGTCGTGACCAACGCCCTCAACGTGGGCATGCAGCTAGCGCGTCACCGGAACATCCGTCTCGTACTCACCGGTGGCGTCTGCCGCACGGCGTCGTTCGAGCTGTCGGGGCCGATCGCAGAGAGCACCCTTCTCGGTTACAACCTCGACGTAGCCTTCGTCGGTGTCGACGGAATCGACGTCGACGCCGGCTGCACGACACATGACGACGCCGAGGCCAGGGCGAACGCGGCCCTCGTCAAGATCGCGCGGAACACCGTCATCGTGGCCGACAGCTCGAAGATCGGCCGTGTCACCTTCGCGAGCATCTGTCCCCTCGACCTAGTCGACCAGCTCATCACCGACAGCGAGGCAGATCCGCAAGCGGTGTCGCGACTTGAGGCTTCCGGGCTCCGTGTCGTGCTTGCATGACTCACCAGCTGAGATGAGCCTGTAGGTGAGAACAGCTCGATCCGAGAGGCGCTCGTACCCCGACCGTGCTCCGACCCCGACCGCGCCTATTGTCCCTGCCAGCGCTAGACAGCCTTGGTCGGGGCACAGCAACATGCCGGGGGGCGGGACTTTGAGAGAAGTCTCACGCACTTCGCTCGACCATCAACCTGCAGCTCGGGGTTGTGCCCGGCACCAGACGAGAATGACCGCCCAGAGGAGGGACCGGTGAGCAAGACGGCGCTTACGCTCATGGCAGTCCATGCACATCCTGATGACGAGGCGTCGAGCACGGGCGGGGTCCTGGCCCGGTACTCGGCGGAGGGGATCCGGACCGTCGTGGTCACCTGCACCGACGGGGCGCTCGGCGATGGCCATCAGACCAGCAAGCCGGGCGACGCCGGTCACGACGAGGCATGGGTCGTTGCCACGCGCCGACGCGAACTCGAAACAAGCTGCGAAATCCTTGGCGTCACGTCGCTCGAACTGCTCGGTTATCGAGACTCGGGGATGATGGGCTGGCCCCAGAACGACGCCGAGGGCTCGTTTTGGACGACACCGGTGGTAGCCGCCGCGCAGCGCCTTTCGACGCTGTTCGAGCACTACCGCCCGCAAGTAGTCGTCACCTACGACGCCAACGGGTTCTACGGCCATCCCGACCACATCCAGGCTCACCGGATAACGATCGCTGCCATGGAGGCGACGCCGATACCCGACAAGCTCTACTACCCTGCGATTCCTTGGTCGGCGATGGCACAGTTTCGTGACACACTTCGCGCCGCAGGGGTCCAAGAGCCCGACGGGGCGGAGGAAGACTGGGATTTTGGTGTGGCTGATGAGCTCATCTCCACCACTGTCGACTGCAGCGAGTATGCGGCGCGGCAGTACGCGGCTCTCGAGGCGCACGCCAGTCAGGGCGACGGGAGCTTCTTCACGCGGCTCGGGGTCGATCTCTTCTCAAAGCTGATGAGCCAGGAGATGTTCATCCGCGCCTTCGACCGGACCGGCGCGCCCACGCCGGAGGACGACCTCTTCGCAGGACTGCGGCCCTAGCGACCGCCCGCTTCAGCCGAGCGCTGCAAAGTAATCGCGCCTCGCATGAGGCTGTGGAGCAGGACCGGCAGGCAGGGAACTACGTTGTCAAAACGAGCAGTCTGCGGTTTCGTAACGCTCGCGGCGCCCTGTTCGACGCCTGAGGCATCCGATGCCCGGTCCGCAGGGCTAGGTGGCCTGCGGGAAAGGAGGATCCGGCCGTGCTGATACGAGACGGGGTGGTGGTAGACGTCGCCGGCGAGAGATCGGCCGACGTGCGCACGGCAGCCGACGGGCGCATCGCCGAAGTTGCGACCAGCCTCGACCCGTTGCCAGGCGAGCGGGTGCACGATGCGACAGGCAAGCTCGTGATCCCGGGAGGGATCGACCCCCACACCCACCTGCACATGCCTGTGGGCGCCGTGCGTGTGTCGGACGACTTCGTGAGCGGTACTCGGGCCGCCGCCATCGGCGGCACGACGACCATCATCGACTATGTGACAGTTGCTCGGGGTGACGACCCGATGGCTACCGTCGCCACCTGGCGGTCCTGGGCCGAGCCCTCGGTTATCGACTGGGGGCTCCATCTCACATTCACCGAGGCGGTGCCGGAGTCGGTTGTGGCAGCGGGGGTCGAGATGGGGATCACGTCCTTCAAGCTCTACCTCGCATATCCGGACCGCCTGCAGGTCGACGACGCCACGATCGTGCGCCTGATGCGTGTCGCCCGCCGGCATGGGGCCCTTGTCACGCTGCACTGCGAGAACGGCGGCGCCATTGAGGAGCTGCGCCGAGAGGCAATTGCCGCGGGACGCACAAGCGTGATCGAGCATGCCC
Source organism: Acidimicrobiales bacterium (assembly GCA_052148655.1). Taxonomy (GTDB): domain Bacteria; phylum Actinomycetota; class Acidimicrobiia; order Acidimicrobiales; family Bog-793; genus Fen-455. The sequence continues at coordinate 72,073 of JBKQHU010000174.1, read as the reverse complement.
GCACTCGACCTGCTGTCCTCGAGGGCGAGGCTGTAGGGCGGGCAGCCGCGTTCGCGGAGATCACAGGCGCGTCCATTTACATCGTCCATGTCTCGTCCGCACAGGCTCTGGCAGCGGTGCGTTCCGGTCAGGAGCGTGGCGTGGACATCAAAGCGGAGACCTGCCCGCAATATCTCTACCTCGACTCCGGTCGCCTCGAGGGTGCCGACGCGATCGATTTCGTTTGCACTCCACCTTTGCGCGACCCATGGCACGCCGAGGAACTATGGGAGGGACTAGCACGCGGCTACATACACACCGTCGCGACCGACCATTGCCCGTTCTGGCGCGCCGACCGGCGCGCGGGCGTGGCCGGCCGGCCGGGTGGCGTGACCGATTTCACCGACATTCCGGGCGGGCTTCCTGGTATCGAGACACGTCTTGCCCTTGTTTGGCAAGGTGTGCGGTCCGGCCGTATCACGACGGCGGACTGGGTGCGCCTGTGTTGTGAGGCCCCTGCCCGGACCTTCGGCTTGTGGCCGGCCAAGGGCTCGCTGGCGGTGGGTGCCGACGCCGACGTCGTCGTGTGGGACCCACAGCGGCGCCAATCATTCAAAGCGGCAGACCTCGACATGGCTGTCGACCAGTCGCCCTATGAGGCGATGGTCTCCACGGGTTGGCCCGAGCTCGTCCTGAGCCGAGGCCAGCCGGTTGCCGTGGACGGCCGCTTCATCGGGGAGTTGGGCTGGGGCCGTTACACGGCGAGGGCACCCGTCCAGAGCGAAGGGGAGTGAGCTCGGCGCAACGAGGTTTCGCCGTCGGCCCCTCAGGGCAGCAGGCTCCGGCAGCTCTCGGGCCGAGTCTCCGCGAAAGTCGGTGCCATCGCCTTGTTCCGTTCGACCGTTTTACCGGTCGGCCGGCATGGTCGGGTGTTCACCACGCCTCAAATGCGAGTGCAGGGTCAGGATTCGTTCGAAAATAGTTTCGGCAGTCTCCGCACGTCCGGTAGGAGCCAAATAGCTTGCCCTGGAGCCTCGGGCGACGGCCAAATGACGACCGCTGAGGATTGTGATTTGCAAGGGCGGTTGCGGAGGTGCGGGATCGAAGGTCCACTGATCCCCCGTTGTGGACCGACCAATACAGCCACCAGTCTCTCGCAGGTGTGCCCGTCCTGCAGTTCGCGAACGAATAGTCGTGGCTTGAAGAGACAGTCGAGCGACACGTTCCCACCCGATTACACACGCGGGAGATAGGGGAGAAAGACCCTACCGAGCGCGCACACCCCGCCCTAACGTCTAGATGGGAGGCGAAAGTCCCAAAGGGAGAGGCTCAGCATAGCCATCGAGGTCGAAGACCTTATTCAGCTCGTGTGCGCGGGCACAACTCTCCGGGCAGGCCGGGAGTCATCAATGAGGAGATGGAGACACCATGTTGCTTGAACCACCCACCGTGGTTTCGCAGAATGAGATCACCCTGAGCGTGCGCGAGATCGAGCCTCTGCTGCAGGCGCCCCCGATGGATGTTCCGCCCTGGCCCGGCGCCACCATCACCCTCAAGGACGGCCGCACGATGTACATCCGTGAGGCGACCATCGCGGAAGCCCCGGCAATGATGGGTTACATGAAGCGCGTCATGGAGACGGACCACGACTTCTACGACGTCGTCGGAGCTCGTGTCCACGCTGAGATCGCCGGTTGGTACCGCAAGCGGCTGAAGGATCCCTACACCCTGCTCGGGCTCATCGACGGAGAGTGGGTTGGATTCGCGAACGGGCGGTTGATGAACGAGGACATCAACATCAGCCTGCACACGATGGCGCTGGCCCGCGGTGGGCGCATCGGTGCAATCATGTACTACGTCAAGACCTGGTACGCCTTCGAGATCCTTGGGAGCAAGGAGTTCTGGGCGACCTACGAGAGCTACAACGGGTGGCACCGTTGGGGGCTCGGAATGGCGCAACCTTCCTATCCCTGGCCGGAGTACCAGCACGAGCTCGGAGGAGCGCGGGTCTACTACGTCACGAAGAAGTACTGGGACGCCGTCGTCAAGGACTACGTCCGGCAGATGGTCGGCGCCGACCTCGTGTTCGATGTCCCGGCGGACATCGTCAAGGCGAACGAGCAGCTGAAGATCCCACAAGACGTGACCGTGTAGCCATGACCTCGGGGCAGCCGCCCATGGGTGAGTCCAACGACACGACGGATCCGGACGTGACGATCGAACGCGAGATCGCCGAGGTCGTTCGCGGCAGCTACGCGCGATCAACAGGCCAACCGGCCAGGCGGCGGATCGGTGCCCGCGAGCTGTTCGCCGAGGTGTTCGATCCGGACAGCTTCCGGGACTGGGACTCGGACCTCGTGGCTGTGCCCGCGGGGCCGGAGTACCTGGGCCAGCTGGCCGAAGCGCGCCAGGCCTCCGGTGAGGACGAGGCCGTGATAACAGGGGAAGGCAGGATCCGCGGCCGCCGCGTCTGCGTGGTCGCCTGTGAGTTCGCCTTTTTGGGAGGCACGATCGGGGTCGCCGCGGCCGAGCGGCTCACGGTTGCGATCGAGCGGGCCACTGCGGAGCGGCTCCCATTGGTGGCCTCGCCCGTGTCCGGCGGCACGCGGATGCAAGAGGGGACCGTCGCTTTTCTGCAGATGGTCAAGATCGTTCAGGCCCTCATGCAGCATCGCCGAGCCGGCCTTCCCTACCTCGTGTACCTCCGCCATCCGACCACCGGCGGCGTTTTCGCCTCGTGGGGGTCGCTCGGGCAACTCACCGGGGCACAACCAGGAGCGTTGGTGGGGTTCCTCGGGCCGCGGGTCTACGAGGCGCTTTACGGGGCCTCCTTCCCAGAAGGTGTCCAAGTTGCAGAGAACCTGTACCGCCTGGGTCTCCTCGATGCCGTGCTCGTACCGGAGGACCTTGCCCAGATCGCCGACCGGGCACTTGACGTGATGTGTACCGCAACAGGAGAGATTCCCGCTGCCAAGGTGCCCCCCGACGAGCCGATCAACGACGTTCCGGCATGGGAGTCGATCGAGCGCACGCGCCGGGTCGAGCGCCCGGGGGTAGAAGAACTGCTGCGCGCCGCGTCTCACTCCGTCACGATCCTGAGCGGTACTCAGGCAGGTGAGCGCAGCGGCGGGCTCATCCTGGCCATGGCCAAGTTCGGAGCGGCGCCATGTGTGGTCGTGGGGCAGGACCGCCTCTTCCCCAGGGAGGGTAGGCCCCTCGGCCCGGACAGTCTCCGCGAGGCGCGACGTGGTATGAGCCTGGCAGCCGAGATAGGACTGCCACTGCTCACGATCATCGACACGCCCGGTGCTGCACTTTCCAAAGAGGCCGAGGAAGGTGGGCTTGCCGGTGAGATCGCCCGCTGCTTGGCCGACATGGTGACCATCTCTGTGCCCACCGTGTGCCTCCTGCTCGGAGAAGGGGCCGGTGGAGGCGCGCTCGCATTGTTGCCCGCCGACCGCGTTGTGGCCGCGCAGCATGGATGGGTCGCGCCCCTGCCGCCCGAAGGCGCCTCGGAGATCCTGTACCGGACCGTCGAGCGCGCCCCCGAGCTCGCCGCAGCTCAAGGCGTGCGATCGGTCGACCTCGCAGCCGCGGGCATCGTCGATCGGATCGTGCCCGAGCGACCCGACGCTGCCGACGAGCCGCGGCAGTTCCTCGCCCGCCTGAGCAAGGCTCTCGAGTACGAGCTCACGTCCCTCATCCGATGGGACAAGACCGAGCGGCTGGGCGCGAGGCATCGGCGGTACCGAAGGCTGGGTCTACATCAAGAGGCATAGACAAGAAGGAGTTTCGAACAACATGTTGCAGCCATTCGAAGTCAGAAAAGTCCTCCTTCAGAAGGTGACCGACGCGTCGGGATTGGAGGAGCTGATCGACAAGGGCGTCTTCCGGGCCGACGACGTGGTCGGTGTCGTCGGGAAGACCGAAGGCAATGGCGGTGTCAACGACTACACGCGTCTGCTCGCCGACCGCGCGTTTCGCGAAGTACTCGTGGCCAAAGGGACCAGGTCCTGGGACGAGGTCAGGCAGATCCCGCTCGCATGGTCCGGCGGTACCGACGGGGTGCTCAGCCCTCACGCCACGATCTTCGCGAAGGTTCCCGCGGAGACCGCACCGGTTACCGACGAGCCCCGCCTCTCGGTCGGCGTCGCCATGAGCGACCCGATCCTGCCCGAGGAGATCGGCCATGTTGCGATGATCGAGAAGGTCGCCGCCGGCGTGCGCAGGGCCATGGAGTCCGCCGGTATCACCGATCCGGCGGACGTGCACTATGTCCAGACGAAGACGCCTCTGCTCGTCCTCGACACCATCAACGACGCCAAGCGTCGCGGCCACAAGGTGTGGACCGAGGACACCTTGGAATCCATGGACCTGTCGAACGGGACGTCCGGGCTCGGGATCGCCGTGGCCCTGGGTGAGATAGAGATGCCGACAGACGAGCAGGTGATGAACGACCGTTCGCTCTACTCGTCCGTGGCGTCGTGCTCGTCGGGGGTAGAGCTTGACCGCGCTCAGATCGTCCTTGCCGGCAATGTCCGGGGGATCGGGGGCCGCTACCGGATAGGTCACTCGATCATGGAGGACGCCCTCGACATGGACGGGGTTTGGAAGGCGATCCGCAACGCGGGTCTCGACGACCTCCCGGCTGAGTGTCCCCACCCGCGCTACTTGAAGGGACGCCTCGTCAACCTGTTCCTCAAGTGTGAGGCCGACCCCTCCGGTCATGTTCGGGGCAAGCGCAACATCATGCTGGACGACTCGGACGTCCACTGGCACAGGCAGATCAAAGCCTGCGTCGGCGGGGTCGCGGCTGCAGTGTGTGGAGACCCTGCGATCTTCGTGTCCGTTTCCGCGGCGCACCAAGGCCCTGCCGGCGGTGGACCTGTGGTGGCGATCGTGGACCTGGGATAGGCATGTTCACCAAGACAGTCGGGCCGGTCGGCCCGACTGTCTGTCTCGGGACTGGAGAATGATGTCGCAGACACCGGCATCACCGGCGTTGGCGAGCACCGCTGTCGGCGAGTTGCTTTGTGGTCGGGTGCAGGACGCAACCGTGTTCGCCTCGACCGGTGTGGCGTCCTACCTCGCCGTGCCGGAACCCCGATCCAGCACGGCGGTCGTCGCTCTTTTGACCGAGCAAGCGGTGCGTCTGCCCATAGGTGTGACCGTCGCAGCGGAGAAGCTTCCTCAGGTCGGGGAGGCCGTCCGGATCGGTGACGGGTCGATCGTTGCCCGCGATCGGACGTGGCGGCCGGTGCGGTGGTGGGACCCGCGTCCCCACGTGGCCGCTGAGGACCTGTTCCGGCACGGCGCGAAGCTGTTCGCAGTGCTGGAGGACGAGCCCTCTTCGGCATTTGGGTTCCCCCTCGCCGACGCCCTGAATGTGGCTCGGGCACTGGCCGAAGGCGACGCGCTGCCTGCTCTGGAAGTGGTCGGGCTCGGCCCGGGCCTCACCCCCGCCGCGGACGACGTCGTAGCGGGGGCACTGGCCGTGCTCGCGCTGTGCGGTCGTCTCCACGACGCGGTCCGGGTCGCCGTCGACTTCCACGCGTCGACGCATACGACCGCCTTGTCCGCCGCCCTGTTGGCCGCGGCGGGCAAGGGACAGGTGATACCGCAGGCCTCGGCGGTGCTCACCGCCCTCGCGACCGGGGGAGAACCGGTTCGCCTGAGGTTGGCTGCGGCAGGTCTGTTCAGTGTCGGGGGGACCTCCGGACACGACCTTTGTGTCGGTATGGCGGGTATCCTCGCTGGATCGGTGTTGACGGGGGGACTGCGCCCGAACGGCGAGGCAGTTTCGAGGAGCCCACGATGAACACCCGGGTCGAGCTGAGACACGGCATCTACCGCGATTCCGTGGTCCTCATGCAGGTGAGTCAGGCTGTTGGTGCCTGTCGTGGCGTTGCCGCCGCCATAGTGGCCATGGCCACCCCCCTCAACATCGAGATATACGAGCGTCTGGGATTCGATCCGGCCGAGGTGCACGGTGCGTCCCCCAACGACCTGCTCGTCGCCGTGAGGGCCGACGACGACGCCCTCGCCGGGGCGGCCGCGGAACTGGAGCGCCAGCTGGCGCCGTCGGCTCCCTCGCAGGGCGGCGGGTTCGGGTCACCACCCGCCCCCCGGACTGTTGCATCCGCGCTTCGCCATGGCGGTTCGCTGGCGCTGGTATCGGTGCCAGGTCAACACGCCTTCGTGGAGGCGATGGACGCCATCCAGGCAGGTGTCTCGGTGATGCTGTTCTCCGACAACGTGCCCGTCGAACAGGAGATCGTGCTCAAGGACGCGGCGGCCCGCCACGACGTCCTTGTCATGGGACCCGACTGCGGCACGGCGGTGGTGGGCGGACTCGGCCTGGGGTTCGCCAACGCGCTCCGCCCGGGCCCGGTCGGCATCGTGGCCGCCTCGGGTACAGGTGCGCAGGAAGTCACCTGCCTGCTTGACGCAGACGGTACCGGCGTCACCGCGGTGCTGGGCGTGGGCGGGCGTGACCTGTCCGCCGCGGTCGGCGGCCGTTCGACCCTCGCCGCCATGAAGGTGCTCGACGAGCACCCGGCGACAGAGTTCGTCGTGGTCCTGTCCAAGCCACCGGACCCCAAGGTCGCCGAAGCGGTGCGCTGCGCCGCGGCGCAGCTGCGCACCCCGTCGCTGGTGGCATTCGTCGGCATGGGACAAGGCGACCTCACCGCTGCCACCGCGCAAATCCTCACAGCGCTCGGTAGGAGCCCGACAGCGCCCCCGGAGTGGTTGCCGTCCTATGAGCGCGGGGTCCGGGTCGGTTTCATCCGGGGCCTGTTCTCCGGGGGGACGCTGTGCGACGAGGCGATGGCTATCGCCGCAGGGCGTTTGGGGCCGATAGCGTCCAACACCCCCCTTCAGCCGGAGTGGGCCCTGGGCCCTGATCTCAAGGCGCCGGGCCATCTCATGATCGATTTCGGTGACGACCGGCTGACGGCGGGAAGACCACATCCGATGATCGACCAGTCGCTACGCCTCGAACGCATCGCGCAGGAGGGTTCCGATCCTGCCTGTGCGGTTCTCCTGCTCGATGTCGTCCTCGGCTACGGCGCACACGCGGACCCGGCTTCCGAGCTCGCCCCGGCCATCGGCGCAGCCCGCGAGACCGCGCGCCGCGACGGGCGAGATCTTGGTGTCGTCGTCTCGCTCGTCGGCTCACGCTCGGACCCGCAGGGTCGCGATGCCACCGCCGAGACTCTGGCTGCGGCGGGCGCAAGTGTGCACCTGTCCAACGCCGCGGCGGCGCGGACCGCAGTGGACCTCCTCGAGGGAGCCGGCCGATGATCCAGCTAGATGAATCGCCCGCTATGGTCACCGTCGGCGCGTCACTTTTCGCCGATGCGCTCACGGCTCAGGTCGCGACGCCACGTCAGGTGCAGTGGGCGCCCCCGGTAGCGGGCAGCGAGGTTGACTTGGTAGCAGTCGCCGCCGACACGCGGACACACGCTGCCACTGCAGAGTCGGTTCGGCGCCTCACCGCCACCGGTCCACGTTGGGTGGATGTAGTACCTGCGCGGGAGGCGCTCGGGCTCGGGCCTCGTGAGTTCCTCCATGCTGGACCTCCTGTCGACTGGGTACACGCGTCCGGGCCAGTTCGCGGTGCTTTGGCCGGCGCCATGATCTACGAGGGGCTGGCCGAGAGCTTCGAGGAGGCCGATCGCATCGCCGCGCAGGGGGGCATCTCGCTTGCTCCCTGCCACTCCCGCAAAGCGGTCGGCCCCATGGCCGGTGTCGTGAGCGCCTCGATGCCCGTGTCTGTTCTTGAGGATGAGGAGAGCGGGCGCCGGGCGTACTGCACTTTGAACGAAGGACTCGGAAAGGTCCTACGGTACGGGGCCTACGCGCCCGAGGTCATAGACCGCCTCCGCTGGTTGGAGCGCGTGCTCGGTCCCTTGCTGGCTCAGACCCTTCGCCGGCGGGGGCCTGTCGACGTGCGCAGCCTCATAGCCCAAGCTCTGCAGATGGGTGACGAGTGCCACAACCGCAACCGTGCCGCCACTTCGCTGCTGCTCAGGGAGATCACGCCCGACATGCTCGAAAGCGGCGCCAGTGGCGAGGACATAGTGGCAGCCTTCCGGTTCATCAACGGCAACGACCATTTCTTCCTCAACCTCTCCATGCCGGCGGGCAAGCTTGCCGCCGACGCAGCCCGAGACATCCCAGGGTCCACCATGGTGGTGGCGATGGCCCGCAACGGGACCGAGTTCGGGATCCAGGTCTCGGGGACCGGGGACGAGTGGTTCACGGCTCCCGCACCGCCGGTGAATGGGCTGTACTTCGCAGGGTTCGGCCCCGAGGACGCCGGCTTGGACATAGGTGACTCGACGATCACCGAGACGACCGGCATCGGAGGTTTCGCGATGGCGGCGGCACCGGCCATCGTGCTATTCGTGGGTGGCGAGGTTGCTGATGCGCTGGAGAACACCCTGAAGATGTACGAGATCACTCTTGCCGAGCACCCCTTCTACAAAGTGCCGATACTCGCCTTCCGCGGCACACCGACGGGGATCGATGCGACACTCGTTGTGCGAAGCGGTGTGTTGCCAGCAGTCAATACCGGTATCGCCGGCCGCGAGCCCGGCGTGGGCCAAGTCGGAGCCGGCCTTGTCGTACCGCCTATGTCCGTGTTCGTCGACGCCGTGCGGTCACTCGCGAGGCGCGCCGAGCCGCAAGCAGTGCCTCGTGCGCTAGGAGTGAAAGAGCCGTCATGAACGACATCTTCAAGTATCGTGCCCCTACCTCACGGGCGGAGCTGTTAGGCCTGCTGGCATCCCACGGCGAGGGTGCCAAGATCCTGGCAGGCGGCACGGACCTGCTCGTGGACATCCGCAACGGGCTCGCCCATCCTGAGCTTGTGGTCAACTTGAAGAAGGTCGAAGACTTCTCGGGTCTCGTATGGAGTCAGTCCGAAGGACTGATTATCGGGCCTTTGACGACCGTCAACGATATTCTCAACGACACCCGGGTCCGCGAGTCCTACCGGCTGCTCGCTGACTGCGCCCTGACGATCGCCTCCCATCAATTGCGAAACCGGGCGACGGTGATCGGCAATATCGTCCACGCCTCCCCCGGCGCCGACATGGCGCCCGGCCTTCTCTGCCTGGGTGCCCAGGTCCGGATCGCTTCCCAGCGGGGTCAGCGCGAAGTGCCCCTCAAGGACTTCTTTACGGGCGTGAAGCGGACGGTGCTGGGCCACGACGAGGTGGTCGAGGCCATCACGGTGCCACCCGCCACGGCGAGGTCCCGTGGTTCATACCGCAAGCTGAAGCGGATCGACGGCCACGATCTCGCCTTGGTGAGCGTCGCTGTGACCAACACTGACGGCGCCGTGCGGGTCGGGATCGGCGCAGCCGCCCCGACACCACTGCTCGTAGAAGGGTTCACCGACGAAGACCCGACCGAAGCGGTGGTGGCGGCGGCACGCGGAGCAGCCCGTCCCATCGACGACCTGCGTTGTTCCAAGGAGTACCGGGAGTACATGATCGAGGTCTTTGTCCGCAGGTCGTTCGAGGAGGTGCGGTGATGTGGATGTCTGTTGAGGTCAACGGTCACATCTACGAGCGCGAAGTGGTCGAGCACTGGACCCTGCTCCGCTTTCTCCGGGAAGACCTGCAGTTGACCGGGACCAAGGACGGCTGTTCGGCCGGTGAGTGCGGCGCCTGCACGGTGATGCTCAACGGCGAGGCTGTGAACTCCTGCATGGTGCTTGCGGCCGAGGTCGACGGCTCGACGATCGAGACGATCGAAGCGGAAGCCGTGAACGGCGAGCTATCCGAAATACAAGCTGCTTTTGCCCGCAACTTTGCTGTGCAGTGTGGCTACTGCACCGCCGGGATGGTCATGTCGGTGCGCGAGCTGCTGCGGCTCAACCCAAAGCCGACCGTCGCCGAGATCAAAGAGGGTATCGAGGGCAACCTCTGCCGGTGCACCGGCTACCAGCAGATAATCGAAGCTGTGCTTGACGTGTCAGGTCAGATCACCGACGAAACAAGGGGGGGAATCAAGTATGTCTGAGAGCACCGTCTCATCCGCGCCGACCCACATCGGTGACAACGTCCAACGGGCCGACGACTTGGCCAAGCTCACCGGTGGGGCCATGTACGCGAGCGACCTCGTCTTTGCCGGCATGCTCTACGCCCAGGTCAAAAAGAGCCCGCACGCCCGGGCGAAGATCATCGCCATCAACACCTCCAAGGCCGAGAAACTCCCGGGTGTTCACGCAGTACTCACCGGCAAGGAGCTCTCCTACAAGATCGGCCTGTACGTCGTGGACAAGGACATCCTGGCCAAAGATGCCGTACGCCACTTCGGCGAGGCCGTTGCCGCCGTCGCCGCTGAGAGCCTGGACATCGCGAGCCGGGCCGTCGACCTGATCGACGTCGAGTACGAGGTCCTGCCGCCGGTCCTCAACCAGCTCGAAGCGCTCGAGCCCGACGCGCCACTGGTCCATCCCGACCTCGGAAGCTACGACTACGTGAAGGCTGCCTTCAGCCCGCAACCTGGCACCAACGTCCCCAATATCACCAAGATCCGCAAGGGTGACATCGACGCTGGCTTCGCCGAGGCGAAGTGGATCGTCGAACGCGAGTACACCAACCCGTCCGTGCAGCACGTGCCGCTCGAGACCCACGTCGCCATCGTCGAGTGGAAGGCGGGCGACGAGGTGACCATCTGGTCGAGCGCACAGTCCCCCTTCACCGTGCGGGACCTTTTCTGCCGCGCCTTCAAGCTGCCGTACAACAAAGTGCGCGTCGTCATACCTCATGTCGGTGGCGCCTTCGGCGGCAAAGCCGGGATCCACCTTGAGCCCCTGCTGGCCTGCCTGTCCCACAAGGCCGGGGGAAGGCCGGTGAAGCTCCAGGCCACCCGAGAGGAGGAGTTCAGCCTCCTGCCGTGCAGGAGCGCCCTCACCTACCGGATCAAGACCGGCGTTGCCGCCGACGGCCGCATCACCGCACAGAAGTTGCAGATGTACTGGGACGCCGGTGCCTACGCGGACTATGCCGTCAACGTCACGCGCGCCTCGGCCTACTCGGCGGCAGGCCCTTATGACGTACCCAACGCCTGGGTGGATGCCTACACGATCTACACCAACAAGCCATGGGGCACGGCCTATCGCGGCTTCGGTCACGTGGAGTTCTTCTGGGGCCTCGAGCGTCACATGGAGCTCGTCGCCAAGGTGATCGGGATGGACTCGCTGGAGTTCCGCAAGAAGAACCTGCTCCAGCCCGGTTCGACCACGCTGACCGGCGAGCGGATCAACGAGCACACGGGCAACCCCCTCAAATGCCTAGAGGCTGCAGCCGAGTCCATCAACTACGGCCGGCTCACCCCTGAGGAGCAAGAGCGCCAGGTGCGCAAGGGCCGGCGTATCGGCAAGGGGATCGCGACGCTCCACAAGGCTCCCGCGATGCCGAGTTTCACGACGACTGCCGCAGTGGTCAAGATGAACTCGGACGGGTCGGTCGTCATCAACACCGCCCTCACCGAGATCGGCCAGGGAACGTCCACCGTTGTCGCCCAGATGGCGGCGGACCGGTTGCGCTTCCCCGTCAGCATGGTGAAGGTCGCGGTCGAGCGGGACACCGACAAGGACCCCTACGACTGGCAGACCGTGGCCTCCAAGGGGCTCCTTCTGACAGGCAACGCGGTTCTCGCTGCTTGCGACGATCTCTTGGAACTGGCCTATTCGGACGCGGCCCAGGTGTTGCGCGTGCAGGCTTCCGACCTGGATCACGACGCTGAGAAGATCTTTGTCAAACAGCGCCCGGAGGAGTCGGTGACCTTTGCCGCGCTGTCGATCGGGTACGCCTACCCCAACGGCAACGGTGTCGGCGGCCCGCTGATCGGCTTGGGCCGCTACACCGCTCCAGGCCTGACCAGTCTCGACAAGGAAACCGGGCAAGGACTGCCCGCCCTGGACTGGACCTACGGTGCCCACGGCGTGATAGTCGAGGTCGACCCGGAAACCGGTGAGTACAAGGTGATCAAGATCGCGTCTGCCTTCGACGTCGGCAAGGTGATCAACCCCGGCACCATGCGCGGCCAGTGCATCGGCGGGATGATCCAGGGCCTCGGAACGGCCGAATGCGAGAGCTACATCTACGACGCGCACGGCCACCTGCTCAACCCCTCGCTCACCGACAACAAGATCCTCACCTCGAAGGACCTGCCCGAGGAGATCGAGTGCATCGCCGTGGAGACGCCTCAGCTCGACGGGCCCTTCGGTGCGCGGGGGGTCGGCGAGCACCCGATGATCTCGGTGGCACCGGCTCTTGCCAACGCCATCCATGACGCCACCGGCGCCGAACTCACGCACATGCCCGTCCGGTTTGAGGACGTGTGGCGGGCGATTCACCAGCGCCAGCCTGTCGAAACCTGGGTCACGAAAGCCCCGGCCGTCTAGACCAAGCGGTGCTCCGTTCGCATCCGGTGGTAGCTGTCCGCGCTTGTGAAATGTTTCCCGAGAAGAAAGGAAGGGATCATGCCGGCAAGTGAAGGCTGCATCGGACGGGGTGATTCGGCATGAGCACCAACCCCGCCATCGACGACCAAGTCGTCGAACAAGTCGAGACAATTCTTCTCCCGGTGCCGGACAATGCGCGCACCTCGACAGCTGGTCACCAGTTCTGGATCTGGTCCGGCGCGAACATCGCGCCGATCAACTGGGTGCTCGGCTCGTTGGGCATCGAGATCGGCCTGAGCCTGTTCCAGACGGTTCTCGTGCTGGTGGTGGGCAACATAATTGGCATGGCAGCCTTCGGCTTTTTCGTTCTGATGGGTCAACGCTCGGGCGTGAGCCAGATGGTGATGGCACGCAGCGCCTTTGGCCGCCGCGGCGCCTACCTGCCTGCTGCGATCCAGGGACTCATCTCGGCCGGATGGTGCGCCGTCAACACCTGGATCGTGCTCGATCTCGTCCTCGCCCTCATCGGCAAGCTCGGCTACCACGGCGGCACGAATCTGAAGATTCTCATCGTGGTCCTGATCATGGGCCTGCAGATCTGGCTGGCGGCGAGAGGTTTCAAGTCGATCGCCAAGTTCGAGCGTTACACAGTCCCGGTCACCTTCTGCGTCCTCATCGCGATGACGATCGTCGCCTGGTCCAAGAACAACGTTCACTGGGGCTATGCGGGTGCTCACCTGCACGGGTGGGCGCTTTTGTCCGCCGAGAGCACGATCATGACCGCCATCGGGATCGGCTGGGGCTGCACCTGGTTCGCCTACGCGTCCGACTACTCCCGGTTCCTGCCCAAGGCACTGTCGCGGTCCAAGGTCTTTTTCGCGAGCGTCCTCGGCCAGTTCCTCCCCGTGGTCTGGCTCGGCATCTTCGGCGCGACGCTTGCGACGGTCACCCAGAAGGTCGACCCCGGAGCGCTCGTCGTCTCCAACTTCGGGATACTGGCTGTTCCGGTACTGCTGCTCGTGCTGCACGGCCCGATCGCGACCAACATCTTGAACATCTACAGCTGCTCGCTGTGCGCGCAGACGCTCGACTGGAAGCTCAACCGGCGGAGGATAGCCCTCCTCGTTGGCGCCATCGCGCTGGCATTCACGATCATCCTGGTCTTCCAGAACAACTTCGCCAGCACACTGGACAGCTGGCTGTCTGGTCTGGTGATGTGGATCGCCCCGTGGGGTGCCATCACGCTGATCCACTTCTATTACTTCGCCGGCCAAGAGGTCGACGTCGATCTGTTGTACGACCCGCCCGGGCATTCCCGGATCGCCGACGTGCGCTGGTCAGCAGTAATCGCATTCGTCGTGGGTGCCTTTGCCGCCTGGTGTTTCGAGTACGGCGAGGTCGGTTGGCTGATGGGCCCGGCTGCCACGGCCCTTCACGATGTGGACATGACGTGGCTGGTCGGATCGATCGTCGCAGGTGCCGTCTACCTGGCGATCGGCCGGCCGAGCGTCTCCCCCTTGTTCGCGCGGAGTTACAAGCCGGTCGCGAAGGAAGTGAATGCGTGATGCAACTTGTGATACGCAATGGCCGTTTGGCCGACCCGGGAGGCTCTCCCGGAGGGCTCGTCGACCTGCTCATAGACGGTGGCCGTTTCGTCGCTGTGGAGCGGGCGGGAGTTCGCGTCGAGGAGGTAGCTCAGGAAATCGACGTGAGCGGTGCCTTGCTCAGCCCGCCCTATGTCGAGCCCCATGTGCACATGGACACGTGCCTGACTGCGGGTGAGCCGAGATGGAACGAGAGTGGCACGCTGTGGGAGGGCATCGCATGCTGGTCCGAGCGCAAGGCGATGCTGACCCATGACGACGTCGTCACCAGGGTCAGTGAGGTCCTGCGCTGGCAGGTCGCCAACGGGGTCCTGCACGTCCGCAGTCACGTCGACACCACCGACCCGTCGCTTGTGGCGCTCGATGCGCTGATCGATGTCCGAGAGCGCGTGAAGGACGTTGTGAACCTCCAGCTCGTGGCGTTTCCCCAGGAAGGCATCGTCTCGTTTCCCGATGGGGACAAACTGATAGCCGAGGCCGCCCGCCGTGGTGTCGACGCGATCGGGGCCATCCCGCATTTCGAGGACACCCGGGAGGATGGGGTACGTTCCCTCGAGATCGCCGTCTCGACAGCCCTTGACGCGGGGTTGCTCATCGATGTGCACTGCGATGAGATAGACGATGAGCAGTCGCGCTTTGTCGAGGTCTTGGCCACACACGCCATGCGCACCGGGCTGCGGGGTCGGGTCACGGCCAGCCACACCACCGCCATGGGCAGCTACAACGCCGCCTACAGCTACAAGCTGCAGCGGATCCTGTCCCGAGCCGGCATCAACCTGGTCTGCAACCCGATGGTGAACCTCCATCTCCAGGGCCGTTTCGACGCCTATCCCAAGCGCCGAGGCCTCACCCAGGTGAAAGAGATGCTCGGAGCCGGGGTCAACGTCGCCTTCGGCCACGACGATGTGATGGACCCATGGTTCCCGATGGGCACCGCCAACCCGCTGCAGGTTGCGCACGTCGGGGCATTGGCTACCCAGATGACCTCACCGGCCCAGATTGCCGAGTGCTTCGCCATGGTTACGTCACGGGGAGCCGCGGCCCTTTCCCTGGGCGACTCGTACGGAATAGCCGCCGGGCGGCCGGCAAGCCTGATCGTGCTGCCGGCGACCGACCCCTTCGACGCCGTGCGGCGCCAGGTGCGACCGTGGTACGTCATCTCTCACGGCCGCGTCGTGGCGGAGACTCCTCCCGTGGCCGCGACACTCACATGGCCCGGGGAACGAGCAACGAAGATTGACTTCGTGCGCGATCGCGACGTCAGCCAGGCGACCTGGCCGCGCTGACCTGCGTGCCGGGAGAGTCCGAGTGGGCTCTCCCGGCGTCGCCCGTTGGGAGGGCGCGGGGTCTCGGTCGCGGAGAGGCCCCGCTCTTGGTTTCGATTTCGGTCGTCGGAGATTGCGGGTCGTTTCCGACGCTTGACAAAAGTCACGGACAAGTCCTGAGTCGGGCTGGGCCTCATGCCTGCCCGTAACGGCATTGTAATGATCGTAATATTTCTGTAATATAAGACCATGAAACGCGTCGCGCGAGCGGCAGCAAGCGCCTTATTCGTTGCATCGCTGACGCCCGTCGTGCGACAGGCCGTCGCTTGACCGTCCTGTCAGCCCGGCCGGACGGGCCGCGCGTGGCCGCGCGTCGAGTCGGTGCCGTGGTCAGAGCCCTCTCCGCCTTGGCGGCGCTGGCGGCGCTGGCGGTGATGCTCGACGCGATATCAGCACGCATCTACGCCGGCGGTTCGGACAGGGCGACCGCGATCCTCGAAGGACAGGCGATGGGCGGCGGCAACGTGTTGTTGCACGGGTGGGTTCTGACCCACGACTCGTTCTGGACGATCGACGCCTTCTTCTACGCGCTGGCGGTGCGTATCGGCGGGGTCCGGCCTGGCCTGTTGAACCTGGAGCCGGCTATCGCGGTCGCGGCAGCCGTTGTGACCGGCGCCCTTGTTGCCAGCCGAGGGCACCGTGGCAGTGCAGCCGTGGCCGGAGCCGGCACCGCCGCCTTGTTGCTGGCGTTTCCCACCTACGCAATGGCATCGTTCCTTCTCGGGGGCCCCGACCATGTCAGTACGGCGGTCCTGGCTCTTGTCGCATTCGCCGGACTGAGGCGGGGCCGCTTCGACTGGAGATGGGCGGTGGCAGTCGCGGCGATGGCCTTCGGAATGCTCGGCGACCTCTTGATGGTCGCTTACGGCATCGTGCCTGTAATGGGCGCGGGGGTCGTGTCGATGTTTCGCAGAAGAGACTGGCGCGCGGGCGTCGCGGCGGTAACGGCGTCCGGCGCAGCAGTCGTTGCAAGCGAGCTCTTAAGTCGGCTCGCCCAAGCCATGGGGGCGTTCAAGTCCGTTGACGGGGTGGCCGTCGCGAGCTTTGGCCAGATGGTCGTGAACTTGCAGCACATGGTTGGGTACGGGGCGGGTCTTGTCGGTTTCACGTACCGGTTCGACGCCGGGCGGGTCCCGGTCGTCTTGCAGGAAGCGCATGTCTTGGGGGCGCTGTTGATAGTCGCCTGCTCGCTCTTCGCGGGAGTGAAACTGGTGGATGGCATGGTGCGCGGCCACCGAGGGGAGACCGCGACCCGGTTGGAGGTCGGGCAGTGGTGGCTCGACGACGTCCTGGTCCTCGCGATGGCGGGTTCGGCGGGGACATTCGTGGTCCTGGCCGTGAACGGTGTGCCTGGTGCCCGCTACCTCGTCGTCACAGTCGTGTTCGCGAGCGTGCTCAGCGGCCGGGTCGTCGCCGAGGCCTGGCAACATGTGCGACCGGGCGGGATCAGCCGGGTGGTCTGCGCCGTCGGGGCCGCTGCCTCGTTGTGTTTCGTCGCCGGTCTCGGTTGCACACTGGCCCAGCCGGTCGCGGCCCAGCGTGTCCTGCCGCTCATTTCCTGGCTTGAGGTGCATCACCTCAGAAGCGGGCTCGGCGGTTACTGGGCGTCAAGCATCACCACCGTCGAGAGCCGGGGTGTTGTGACCGTACGGCCTGTGTGGGAGGACCCGGACGGCAAGCTCGGCCGCTATATGAAGCTGTCTTCGCCGACCTGGTACGCCGGAGAGCATTTCCAGTTCCTCGTCTACGAGACCCCCGTGTACCAGGGCGTGGACGGTGCCTCGGCGATCAGGACATGGGGACGGCCCACCGCTACCTACACAGTCAGCGACTATCACGTGCTCGTGTGGTCCATCGGGATGAGCGTGGCGCCCTTTCCACAGCCGACCGCCGAGGTCCGCTGACCGCCGGTTGTCCAGCGCCTTTTCTTGGGTCATTCATCCG
The DNA here is from genome assembly GCA_052148655.1 of Acidimicrobiales bacterium. Classification (GTDB taxonomy): domain Bacteria; phylum Actinomycetota; class Acidimicrobiia; order Acidimicrobiales; family Bog-793; genus Fen-455. Next base: position 54,794 of record JBKQHU010000174.1, on the reverse strand, counting down.
TCCCGCCAACTGCCCGGGGAGCGTTTCACAGGCGTTGCGTCCTTAGCGTGCGGGTGCGAGGCTTGTTGCTCGCACCATTGCTGCGGTCAGCATCAGCCACGCTGAGTCACGAGTCGCAGGCGATGCCGTCAGTCGTGATCGGAGGCGTGAAATGCGGAGGTCACTCGTAGGGGCACTGCTTGCAATGGCCGCAATCTCCTCATCAATTCTGGCGTGCCCGCCTTCGGTGGTTGCTGCGAGCCTCCGAGTCACGACACCGATTGGAAGACAGCTGGCGGAATTGAAGGGCTCCAACGCCCTTGCAGGTGATGCCGTCGGAGTCTCAGTGGCCATCTCGGGCACGACAGCCGTAGTGGGAGCCCCCGGTTATGCCAAGGACGCCGGCAGGGCCTACGTGTACTCCGGGACTGCGGGCCACTGGACGCAGGTCGCCGAGCTGAAGGGGGCTGACACCGTCTCCGGTGATTTCTTCGGCTATTCGGTGGCCATCTCGAGCACGACGGTGATCGCGAGCGCACCGGGCTACGCGAAGAACGCCGGTCGTGTGTACGTCTTCACCGGGACTGCGGAGGGTTGGAAGCAGGTTGCCGAGCTCAAGGGTACCGACACGGCCTCGAGTGATTACCTCGGCGATTCGGTGGCCGTCTCCGGCGCGACGGTCCTCGTGGGCGCCGACGGCCACAGGAAGAATGCCGGCAGGGCTTACGTGTTCGCAGAGACGGCCAATGGCTGGAAGCAGGCCGGAGAGTGGAGGGGATCCGACACGGTCGCGGGTGACGGCTTTGGGTACACGGTGGCCGTCTCGGGCACGTCGGCCGTGGTGGGTGCGCCGGACCACGCCAAGAGCGCCGGACGGGCTTATGTGTTCACAAGGACGGTGAACGGTTGGAGGCAGGTTGGCGAGTTGAAAGGTACGGACACCGCCACTAGCAACGGCTTCGGTGTCTCTGTGGCGATTTCGGGCACGACCGTAGTCGCGGGTGCACCAGGGTTTGCCGGGGCTGCGGGGCGGGCGTACGTGTTCAAGAAGGCGGGCGTAACCTGGGCCCAGGCCTCAGAGCTGAAGAGTGTCGGTGCCGTCGCCAAGGAAGACTTCGGGTACACGGTGGCAATCTCGGGCACGACCGCTGTCGTCGGTGCACCAGGTTTGGCCAAAGACGCTGGCCGCGCCTACGCGTTCACCAATACGGCGAACGGCTGGAAGCAGGTTGGCGAGCTGAAGGGCTCTGACACGGTCGCCGACGACTACTTCGGCTACTCCGTGGCGGTTTCGGGTACCACCGCCGTCGTCGGTGCTGACGGTCATGCCAACAGCACCGGGCGGGCATACGTCTTTGACGCCTGAGCCGGGACAATCCTGGCGCCGAACGGCTTATTTGGGGCCCTGTCCCCAAACCACCCGACGCCGAAGCGATGCACCGGGGAGAAAGTCGGGTTCCCTGTCGAACAACTAGGAAACCCGCAGCGCTACTGGTGGTGTCAGCCACGTCGGAGCCTGATGCGGTCCTTCGGGAGCCACCCGGACGATTACCTGGTAGGTCCCCGGTGGTAGCGCGGAGCCGAGCCCACCGTCGCAGCGGGCCGTGCCCCCGATCACCGGGATCGTCGAAGACCGTCCTGGCTTGACGTGAAGACCGTCACCACCACCGGCGATCGCTCCGCTGTAGACGCCGACCACCCGTCGCGTCCCGGGACGCACCAGCACCGCCACGAGGGGTTGCCCCGTGTCAATCGTGAAGCTTCGGGGACCGCCCTCACTCATAACGACTGCCGCGAAGAAGTTGGCTCCAGAACGAACTGAACCGTGCTCCAGCCGAAGCGCAAGATGAAGTCCAGCGGGCAGAGGTGCCGACGGCGGCAACGTGCCGCAGCGTGGGCTGCGACCCGGAGACCCGTCGTAGGTCGTGAGCCCCACAGTGATGGCCATGTTGCTGCCGTATTCAGCCAACAGCTGATGAGCCAGCAGCTCGGCGCCCGGAGTCAACGCGATGAGTACCGGGCCGCCAGGGCAGGCAGCCGTCTCTTGCAGCTGGGTAGGAGCCATGACCCTCACTCGATCGATGATTCTCGTGGCCTGGGCGGTCGTCAGACGGGTGCGCTTGCGTCCAACACAACCCTGGTACGGGACGGTTGCATAACGAGAGATCGCATGAGAGGTGGTGACGGTGGCACGGGTCGAAGATCCGGACGTCGCTGTACTGCAGGCCGCGCCGAAGGACAGCAGGGCAACCAACAAGATGACGCCGGCTTTGTGCACCGTGATCACGATGCTACCGGTCCTCTACGAGGAGCTTCTTCGGCAAGCAAGCCGGGATAATTACGACGGGGCCGCCCTCGGTCAAGAGCCAGGGCCACGGATGGAGGGCACTGGAGGCTCAATCGCGCCGCTCGGCCCCACAGTTTCTTGTGCTACGGAAACTCAGTGCAGCACTTTGGTCTCCTCACGCGTGTTTGGAGGTATGAAGTGCAGTAGGGCGAGGAGCACGCTTTGGCTGACCTGGTCGCGCGACGCGAATACGAACGCTTCTTCGAGTTCGCAAAGGACTCGTTGATGCAACAGGCCTTCCTGCTCACGGGCGATGTCGAGGAGTCGCGCGACCTCGTCCAAGAGGTCTTGTTGCGCGTTTGGCGGGAATGGACTCGGGTCAGCGCTCTCGACAATCCTCAGGCCTGGGCACGCCGGGTGCTTCATAACCTCGCCATCGGTCGCTGGCGGCACGACCGGTATCGCAGAGGATTCCACCTCGGGGTCGTCCAGAAGGCGACGGCGGATCCCGGCGTTGGTCACCTTGACGTCGTCAACGCTCTCCACCACCTGCCGGCAAGACAGCAACGGGCTCTGGTGCTGCACGACGTCGTCGGCTTGACGGCCAGGGAGGTCGCAACGGAGCTTGGAGTGCCTGAAGGGACCATTCGCTCCTGGCTCTCAAGAGGACGGGCGCTTATCGCGATCGAGATCGAATTGACCTCTGCGCCGACGGTCAAGGGGACCCAGTCATGACGGCGAACCAGGAGCAGCCTTCTTCTCTTGATGCCCAAGTCGCCTCGAGACTCCGTGGTGCCACTCAGGAGGCAGCCGACCAGTACTGGTCGTTCAGCGCAGACGATGTATTCGCCGCTGTATCTGCGCCGGCGCATGCTCGACGTCGCCACCGTCTACCCCGATCTCGTGTCGGCCGGGTGGCCATGACTGTGGTCGTGGCCGTGCTCATCGTGGTCGTGTTCCTCGTGCCGCTGCCCCAGCTCCACCTGTTCGGTTCAAGTCCTGCGAACCAGCCGTCCAGCCTCAGCTGGTCGGCGACGGATCTCGGTCCGGCTGAGTTCACCGCAGTCGCCTGCTCGACACCGACTCACTGCATCGCTCTCGGCCCGAACGGTTGGACGGCGTCGTCCGACGACGGCGGAACGCTCTGGACGAGCGCGCAGGCGGCGAGCCTTCCCGATGCCGCCTTCACAAAGGCCGTCTGCCCGTCGGCGACCCGTTGTGTCGCCGTCAGCGGGCCGACCGAGACGCCGTTGTTCACGACGCTGCCAGGGATCGCCGTTGTCAGCTCGGACGGGGGCCTGCACTGGGCGCGGGCGAATATTCTGGGATCACCGGTCGATCTGACCGGCGGGCTCACATGTCCGACCTCGAGCGTGTGTTATGCCCCGGCAACCGGTCTTGGTCGCAATGCTCAGAGCTTTCTCCTAAAGAGCATCGACGGCGGCCTCAGTTGGACCGAGCGCCTCGCCGGGCCTAAGAACGGATTCCGGGGAGCGATCTCGTGTCCGACTGCCCGACGATGCTGGGCCGTCGGAGGAACCTCCGGAATTGTGACAACGAGCGACGGTGGTCGGACCTGGGAATCCCAGAAGGTCCCGATGGGCGGGGGTGGGCAGCCAGGCCTTGAGGACCTTTACTGCCCGAACGTCCTCCACTGCGTCGCCGTCGGGATAGAGCCCAGCCCCGGTTACCCGATCGGAGTCGTAACAGACAACGGGGGTAGCTCCTGGCACTTTGCCGACTTTCTGTATTCGTCCACCGCCATGACTCTGGGGAGGGAAATCGGTGGTGCAGTGGCGTCTGTCACCTGCTCGGCCACCGGCCGTTGTGTTGCGGTCGGCACAGCGGCCATTTCTGGTCCGATCCTGGAAGTGAGCGACGACTGGGGCAATAGCTGGCGACAGCCTGCCTCACCTTCGTCCGAGTCCGGCGGGCACCTGATGGCGGTGACCTGTGGCGCACAAGCGAGCTGCGTCGTCGTGGGTTCGACGGAAAACGGCGCCGCTCTCATCGCTACGAACCTGCCGCGAACTTCTTGGACGGTGCGATACCAAGGCGTTGGTTCGAGCTGGGCCTCGATCTCGTGCCCTGCGCTGCGCCATTGCGTGGCGGTTGGCTCCGGCCCGCTTGGGTACTTGTACCCAGACGGGGCGGGCATCTTGACGAGTGACGACGGCGGCGTTCACTGGGTCCGACAGGGACTGCCAGCCGGCATAGTGGCGGTTACCGGGGTTGACTGCCCCGCCGCGGGTCGCTGCTTCGCGACGGCCGAGGCGAGCGCCTCTTCGGCCCTGGTTCGAAAAGGGACGCCGTGGGTCGCAAGTGTCCTCCGCAGCGATGACGGCGGAAGCACTTGGCACCGGGAGGCGCTGCCAGGCAGATTCCTTCTCGCGGGGATTAGCTGTCCGACCTCGACGTCCTGCTTTGCAGTCGGCGCGACAGACTCGAACGGTGTCCCTGGACATGATGCGATCGTGGCGACCGTCGACGGGGGCGCCCACTGGGTGGCTCAAGCGGTGCCGACGCCGCAAGACGCGCAGGGGCTCTCGACCATCTCGTGTCCGAGCCCTCGTCAATGCTGGGCAGTGGGGGATCTGGTGGCGCTCGTGACGGCGAACGGCGGGCGGACGTGGCGGGATGAACCGCTCGCCGGAGCTCTGCAAGCGATTGACTGTCCCACAGAGCAGATGTGCGTTGTCACGAGCGTCGGATCAGGTACGGGCTCGACTAGCTACTCTCCTGTCCACCTGACGCGCAACGGTGGCCGGACCTGGTCGAGCCCGCCATCGCCCGTGGAGAAGGCTGTTCTGACTGGTGTTTCCTGTCCTTCGAGCTCGGAGTGCGTAGCCGTCGGGACGGACTCGCACGGAGCGGTAGTGCTCGCGAGTTTCGACGGGGGTAGGCGGTGGTCAGTGCAACAAGTCGCGCACTCGCTACAGGCGGTGAGCTATGACACGGTGCGCTGCGCGAAGCCTGGGTACTGTGTGATTCTCGGCGGAGGCTGGATCTCGGAGCTCGTGATCGGCGAGTGAGGAGGCTCGGTGACGGTCAGACAGACCGTCGGCGGGTTGCCTTCAGCGTCGTTATGCCACGCGCGCAGTTGGCTAGTGCGGTCCGCGGCGGGGTGAGGACCCTTGTGGCTTGCGGCTGGAGGTCCCCGCGAGTGCCGCCGACAGTGCTACCGACGCGATCAGTTCCTCAGCGGCGTCCCTGCCAGAATGGGTCGGCGCCGGGGCGCTCGCTTCGCAACTTCTTCTGGCGCACCGAGGTGTCAGGACATGGCAAGGCTCGCTCCGGTAGTTGCAGCGGCAGTTGCGGCGATCACTTTCCTCGTGCCCATCGCCACGGCGGGCGCCAGTCCACCTCCACCACCGCCGCCGACGCTGGACATCACGTCCCAGGCCACGAGCCCGCTGCCGGCACCGCCGCAAGCGCCTAGTTGGGGCCCAGGGCCGGCCGAGCGCGGCCTGGTGTTCACCCGAGGCGGTACCGGGTTCCTCATTTCGAGCCAGTCTCTCGTCCCGACGGGCGCAGGGTCGGTCGCCGAAGTGCAGCGCACCGGGGACCAGGCCAAGAGCTGGACGACCGTCTGGCGCCAGCGCAGGGCCTCGCTCTCGTGGATCGGGGCCGTTGGTTCTGAGGTGATCGTCGCCGGTATCTCACTAGTGGAGGGACAACCCTTCCTGATAGAGACCAGCGACGGCGGAGCCACCTGGCAGACGGTTCAGGTCGCCCTCGGCCCAGGCCTGGTTCCCGGAGTGGAGAACTCCGATGTGCAGCAGGCGCTCTGGTCGCTGTGGGCTTATGACCAGTTTGACTTCGTCACGCCCAGCCTCGGCTTCGCCGTGCCGGATTCGATGACGGGTCAGGCGGCGTTCATGGCCCCCGGGCCTCTTGCCCTGCTCCGCACGACTGATGGCGGGAGGAAGTGGTCGCGCGTCGCTCTACCCGGCGGGGCGCCCACGGGCGGCTTGGCTTTCGTGGGCAACGGCCATGGCTTTGCGACCGGCTCCAGCTCCAAGTGCTTCGGCCAGATCTGGCAGACGAGCGATTCAGGTCTCGCATGGTCAGCCGTACCGGGAACCTGCGTCGACGACTGGCTCGACGCTGTCTCGTTCCCAAGTCCGAGCGAGGGTTACGCGGGCGGTGGTAACTGGGCGAAGTACACCAATACGGGGCGGCAGCAGCTCGACCTGTTCCGCACCACCGATGGCGGCCAGCACTGGGCAAAGGTGTATCAATCTGCAGGGCCGCCGGGCCCGGCGCTCGACTACAACCCCTTCGGGGAGGTGGACTTCGTCACCTTGGAGGAGGGTTTTGCCCTCGACGGCGGCCAGACCGCAGGCGCCGGCGGCCCTATCGGCGGGCACCTGTGGGTCACAACCGACGGAGGTAGCCATTGGTCCGAGCAAGAGGTTGCGGGTCTCCGTCTCGTCGTGGCCGGCAGTCACGGCGTGTGGTTGCTGGACGGCGGGCCGGCTGCTGGCGGTGACGTCATCCTCCGCTCAGAGGACGGGGGCCGCACGTGGTCGGAGGTGGGCAACCCCGCGCGAACTGCTGTATTGAATGTCGCGGGCAGCGGCCGCGAGCTGTGGGTGAACACCGAGGCCGGTGAGTACATAAGCCATGACGGCGGACACACCTGGTACCGGCCGCCGGCGGCTATGGGACGCGTATCGCTGACCTCGGATTACGGCTCTTCGATGAGCTTTGGCCCTGGCGGGTTGGTGGTCATCCTCAACGGTGACGATGGCTTCTGGTTGAGCGACGACGGAGGGCGGATAGGTAGGGCCGTCAAAGTGCCGCCTCTGGCTCAGATCGGCGTAGTCGCCGTTGCCTTTGCCAACGGGCGCGACGGTTTGGTTGTCGGCTCGGGCCCGTGCGGCTCCGACGAGGTGCTCGCCACTTCAAACGGTGGTACGTCGTGGCACAAGGTAGGCCAAACAGGCTTGCTGCCCATCTCGTTCGCTTTCGACGGACCGCTCGCTGTTGCCGCTGGGTGCCCGGGCAACGAGATCTCGGCCAGCTACGACCAGGGGCGCACCTGGTACGACTTACCCATCGGCAGCGAGCTGTCTACCTCAGTGGTGTCGGTTTCCGTGGCCGGCGACTCCATCGCTGTCCTGTGCTACCTCATACCGAGCGGGCGTGAGTACATGCTCTTCAGCACCAATGGGGGACGGCAGTGGGCCCAGTTGAACTTCAGCGGCCCAGGCGTCAAGGCGCTCCCGGGGACCCTGGTCCTCACGAGCCCGCGATCTGTGTGGGCCTACGGCCCTGCAGGGATCCTGTGGCATTCCACGAACGCCGGCCGTACCTGGTCCGCAGTCCGCCTCCTCCTACCTTTGGTGCCGTGATCCTTAGCGACGGTGGTCCAAGACCTGGCTAGCTTCAAGCCCGACAAGCCTTCGGAGGTTGTATCCACACGACTTCGGAGCTCAACAGGGAAGCAGCAGAACGAACACCATAAAGCAGGCCGCGCCAAGCGGCGAACGGTTCCCAGGATTCGAAGCCACCGCCACTCAACTCGGGAAATGGGGCGCCAGCGATGAAACTTCCAGTAGTCGGGTCATCACAACTGACACCCGCCGACCCGACTAGAAAGACGCTGCGACCGAAGAGCTGGGCCGAATCTCCCTGAGTCACGACGCCGTCAAGGGTGGGTACCGTCCCGCTTGGGAATGGGAACAGGGGCTTCCTTACCACCTGCGAAAGCTTCGCAGATAGGTAGAGGAACTCCGACCACTGCATGCCTCCACTGTTCGCCACCCAGACTCCTCCGGGCACCGCCGTCGCGAGAGCCGTGAGTTCCGCATCGATGTACTGACGGGCGAGGACCTTGAGCGACGAGGCATCGAGTTCCTCGACGACGATCGCCGCCCCCGGAGGTTTGGTTCCGGGGTCGGTCCCGTCGAAAGTGACGTAGACAAGCCTCCCATCAGGAGAGCTCGCCACGCTCATGACCGTCGAGGGGAACCGCATCGAATGAAGGACAGCACCGGTAAGGATGTCGACTAGAGCGATCTCTTTGCCGGCATCGACCTGGTACCACAGACCGTGTTTCGCGAGTGCAGGATTCACAAGCGTCGTCTGATACCCGAGAGACGGTTCCGGCACGACGACGCCGCGCCCGAGCGTCATGGACGATCCCTGTACGAGACGGAGTGTCTCGGGACCGGATGGGCCCTTTTTCGCAGAATCGCGGGCGGGAGAGAGCACCGCGATTGATCGGCCGATCGCAAGCAAGAAGCTTCCCGAGACGAGCGCCGGGCCGTCTGTGACTCTCCCGTCGCCGAGGTCGATCCGTACGAGGCGCTCAGCGGACGGTGACCCGGGGATAGAGGAGGACGCAACAACATACGCATACGGAGTTCCCGGAAGCTGGACCGGCGCGGCAGCGCCGGCCACTGTGAGCAGCGGGGTCTGAGGCCAGGGTCGGCCGAGGACTACGGCTGTGGACCTGGGCTCGTTGAACAGGGCTGCGGGGATCGACCTCGACCAGGAGACCAATGTCGAGATGATGTGCTTCGGTCCCGCGGCGCCGGTCACGTTGTCCACGTAGGTGAAGATGCCCGATGAGTTGATGCACCACTCGGATGTCTCCCAACTCGGCGGCCAACCCGTGTCCGTCCACCCCTGGTACAAGCAGGTGACCTTTCTTCCCTCAAGGCGCTCCGAGGCAAGGCGCAGAGTCCCGGGGGACTGCAAACCGGTCTGAGGGATCGGCAGTGTCTGGAGGAAGGTGAGCGCCCATGAAGGAGGGTTCGTAATCTCAGAAGGCGACTGGCACGACCATCGACCTCCATCGATGGCCTGACACGAGACAGTATGTCGGCCGACCTGTATGAACTCCTGCTGCAGTCCGTTCTTCACGAGAGGCCTCACGAGCCACATCGACTCGGTGCCGCGCCGCGCGGTGGTCGTCTCAACGGTTGGGCCGTCCGGGTATTGCGTTCGGTATATGGCGATGTAGGACGATCGGGACGCGGTTCTCGCTTCTGCTTCAAAGGCCGCGAGCGTTCGCGGGGTCGGGAAGCCTCTTGCGGGCGTTGGACCTGTCTTGCCAGGACCGCTGGAGAGCAGATGGTTGAGAAGGCTGACGTGGGGCAACGGTACGAGGAAGACGAGGAGGATCAGGGCCGCGACAAGAATGACTCCAGCGCGCTTCAGGACCCAAGTTTGAGAGGGGCGACGCCATTTTTCGAGTATGTCGTCGGGGTTGAGCTCCCACTCGCGGTTCCTCGCCGTCTCGAAAGCTTCCATTAGAGCTGTATCCACCCAGAGCGGTTCGTCATTCCTGGTATCCGAGCTCATTACTCACCTCCCCGCTGATCGGTTCAGGTCCCAGTCGAGAGCTCGTGCCAGGGCCGCCCGTCCTCGGGACACCCAGACGCGGATGGTTCCCTCGTTCGCTTTCATCTCCGCGGCGGCCTCCGCGGTTGTCAGGCCGAAGATGGCGACCAGTATGAGTGCCTGCTGCTGGTGCGCTGGGACCGATCTAAGCGCGGCCATTACATCGAGGTGTTCGACGCCGGGTGCAGGTGAATCGGCAGCCGTACGCACCAGCAGTAGGCGTCGCCTGCGAATGCGAAGAGAGCGCCGCCGGTTTGCACTGAGGTTGTACAGCACTCGCCGCAACCAGGCGTCCTGATTGTCGAGGACCGAGATCCGCTCCCAGTTGCGCCAAGCCCGCAGGAGCACCTCCTGGACTAGGTCCTGTGACTCTTGGTGATCGCCGGTGAGGAAGTAGGCCTGCGCGAGCAGGTTGCGAGCTGATCGTTCGAAAAGGCGACGGAAAGCCTCTCCCGGATCCGGCTCCGCCACCGCTGCCTCCTCTGTTAGCCCACCTCACAGTCAGTTAACACACTTGGCGGATCCAAAATAACAGGCAAGCCGCGGAGGTGTTCTCAACGGGCGCGCTCAGCAGCACTCCTTAGGCGGATCAGGTTGCGACGGAACGTCGGTCAGGTTGCCCGCCCGGGCGTCCAGAGTGCACACAAGTATCCGGGGCTTCTGCTCGTCCTTCGAGCTAGGCACGCCCACCAGTCGCCGACCCGCGCCGTCGGCTCTCCGACGCGTACCCCTGCTTCACTCTGACTACGGTGAGCGACACCCGCCGCTTGCCGTTTAATCGCCGTGGAACAGCGGACGATAATTGGTTGAGCGTACCGACCTAGGAGACAAGGGAATGAGTAGCGAGTCCCAGGACTCACCGCCTGTTGAGGAGCAGTATTGGCACGACCGGCATCTTGAAGGCGCCCGCGCATTCCTGCGGTCGCTCCCGCTCGCACCGACCGAAGTCGCTTTGAGCAGCTGGAACTGTGACAGCCTACTTTTCACGCGTCGCTGGTTGTGCGCCGTGACCGCAGTCCGCAGGATGGCCTGATCGTGCAAGATCTAAATGACGCGAGTACGGCACGCGTCACAAAGTGTGTCGCACTTGCTTTGATCGTCGGTTTCTTTCTCTGGGAGTTCGCGAGCCTCCCGATCGGCGTGCATAAGGGACTAGCAGTATCGCTGGTCGGTGGTCTTGTGGTTGTCATCTCCTTGCGGGCCGCTGTGTTTTTGCAACGAGCCACCGTGGAGCCCTTTCGTCCCTCGGGTACCGCGGACCCGGCGGAGCTTGCCCAGAGACGAAGGCGCCTCGACCCCCAACGTCTGCCCGTCGGCGGCTTGTTGATAGCAGCCGTGGTGCTGTTCGCCATCCCGCTGACTGCCCTGTTCTGGATCCTTGCGTACGTCAAGGGTCTTGGGAGCGGAGTTGGCCTGAGGTGGTTCTTCTTGATCGTCCTGGTGATGGTCGCTCTCGGTGCCTTGCTCTGGGTGGTCGGCAGCGGGTTCCTCGCAGACGTTGTCGGGCAACGTCAGCGCTCGTCATCGTCTACCTGGCGGAGGCGCACTCCTGGAGGCCGTTCGGCCGCAGAAAGGTTTCTGGCTGCAGAGCCGGGCGATGCGTTGGCCTCGGTGGACTGTACCGCTCTCGCCCTGGTGCTAGCGGCGCGTCTCAGCGATGCCCTCGGAGCGGACTTCGCGATTTCGGCTTTGGTCGACAACTCGATCCTCGTCAAACACTTGGAGCGCGAACAGGTCATCACGCCACGCCTAGGCCGGTTTCGGCTCGAACTGCCCGCGACTGCCGTCGCCCTCACAAGCCAGCAGGTGCTGAGCGAGATTCAGCGCTTCGCGACCGAGACGCTCAACCGACCATGGCCGGCCAGACCGCAGCGGGAGGATCCTGGTCTCCTGCGGCACTCGCCGGCCCGTTCAAGAGTCGCGGAGCGCGACGGTCTCGTTTATCTATCGTGGCAAGACGGCGAAGGCACCGTAGCGACTCTCGATCCGTTCCCACTTCAAGATGTGCTCGCTGTGAATCCCAATGACTAGAGCGTGCCTGTAGATGTTCAAGACCGGTTGGAGATCCGCGTCGCCCCAAACCCAGGTCACGTTGTCCTAAGACGTGGTCCACTCGACCGGGAGAGAGCGACGAGGCCGACCGGCTGGCGGCCTGGCGGCTGTTCCGCCACGGTGAATTGATCGATCCGCCAATCTTGCTTGTGAATCTCAGAATGGGCGACTAGGACACTTTGATAGTGAGTTGATGCTCGACGGGTATGAAGCCGGGCCCTGCGAGGACAGCTGAGACCGAGACGGTCTGGCCGATCACAGACGCCGGAATGTTGCGCAGCGTTAGCTCCGCCTTGCCATCGAGTACAGGTCCGCCGGCTATCACCTTGGTGACCACGGTCGGAGGGGCGTAGGAGGTGGTCTTCTGCTTCCAGGTCCCGTACAGCTTCACAGTCAGGCGGGGATCGCTGAAGGCGTACCCGGTGGCGGTCTGGACGACGGCCACCAACTTGCCGGTGGGGGCGAGGGTGGCACGGGCGGGAAGGTAGAACCTTGCATCGCCCGCGAGAGAAACATTGCCCACAAGGGCTGCATAGCCAGTAGACACTTGGGCAGTGGCATCAGCGAATTCGAGTGTGGTCCGTGTCGAGGTAGCTGTAAGCACCTCGTGCCGCAACGTCCAGTGCATGTTGGCGTCGGTATTGGCCTTGGCATTGAAGCTCGGAGCTGCTACCAGCTTGTTCGCCCAGCTGACGTCCACTACCTTGACCCAGTTGATGCTCGTGAACTCAGGAGGGCCGTAGTTCGGGTACCCCGATTCGTACCACTGCAACAGGTAAGTCAATCCAGCGATGGTCTTGACGGTCTGGCTGACGCTCCCCCGGGCGAAGTATGACATTTTGACCATCCAGGTGGCGCCGGGCGGGGGCTGGATCCCCGAGTACGTGGAGGAGTAAACCTGAACACCTCCGCTGCCGGTGCCGATGGTTCCGACCGTCCAGCCCGGCAATATTGAGCTTCCCGCCTCCACGGTGGCGCCGCTGTAGTACTTGGCTGGGAGCGCGAATTGGCCGTTGTTGAGGATGGTCGGAACTGGTGCTGTCTTGCTAATCGGGGTCGTTGCGACCCCGATGGCACCAGCAGGTCCGTAGGTACCGCACATCAGAGCACCGCCCAGCACTACCGCGGCCCCGAGCTGGAATGCCCGCAATCTTGACATTGGCACTTCTGTTCCCCCCCGATGTCGATGAAATGGTTCACACACGCGGTGGTCCCGCCTACTGCTGAACCGAGCGGGCCGACTTACTTGCTTCAGGTTCTGGCGTTGTTGAGGATACCCACATGGCTCATCTCGACAAGCGACACCGATGGTAGCGATCACGGGAAAACTCCCCAGACTCGAGCACGACAGGCGAGCCACACCTACGACGCAAACGGCAACAAGGTGGCGAGAGCGACGCCTCGGGCACCTCGTCGTTCGTTTACAACCGTTCGGCGAGCTCACCTCGGCCACGAACGGCGCCGACCAGGCGGCCGCCTACGCCGACAACGCCGACGTGGAGCTGACCGGGATCACCTACCGCCTTCACCGACCACCGTCTTCACCGGGCTGCTCGCTAAGGCTCCAACGCATCTACCAGGATTTATTCTGAGCCCGAGATGGGATTCGAACCCATGACCTGCGCATTACGAGTGCGCTGCTCTACCACTGAGCTACCCGGGCGGCTCTCTGACAGCTGGACACCGGAGTCGACGGGAAGCGCACCGGCCCTGGCCTGGTCATCGTAGGCGCGACAAACCCCGACCGGACACTTCGCCCCACTGGCAAGCCACGCGGCGGGTCGCCGTCGCCGCTTAGAGCGCCCGGCGCCGGTAGCGGCGGACGGAAACCGGAGCGAGCACCGCCAGGATGCCGAGCGACCAAACGACTGCCCAGAGGACGGTGGAGCTCATGCGACCGGTGCTGACGATGCTCGTGAAAGGTGGGAAGACCAAGTCCGGTTTGGCCATCCCGGACATGAGGTCGCGCGCCGCGTTGACGACGATGGACACAGGCTGATGCTGGGCGAAACCCTGTAGCCAGCCCGGCATCGTCTGCAGCGGGACGAAGGCGGACGACGCGAAAGTGAGCGGGAAAAGAACCGGGAACGCCATCAGCTGGGCTGTCTCGCTATTGGGTGCGGAGAGGCCGACGAACGCGAATCCCCAGCTCAGCGCGTAGGCGAACAATAAGAGGAGCAGAATACCGCCGAGGTACTCCCCGACGTTGGTCCCGATGCGGTAGCCCACGGCGTACCCGACGGCCGTCATCAGGATCATCACGAAAAGGTTCCGGCACAAGTCGGCCGTCGTCCGGCCGCCCAGCACCGCCCAGCGCGACATGGGAAGGGCGCGGAACCTCTCGATGAGGCCCTTTTGCAAGTCTTCGGCGAGGCCGATGGCCGTTCCGATCGAGCCGAAGGCGACGGTCTGCACGAATATGCCCGGCATGAGGAACTGCACGTAGTGGTAGCCGGGCGTTGGGATCGCCCCCCCGAACACGTAGCGGAACAGCAGGACGAACATGATGGGCTGCACGCTCGAGAAGAAGATCGCCTCGGGCAGGCGCGTATAGGCGATGAGATTGCGCTTGGTCACCGTCAACATGTCGGCGACGGCCCAGTAGAGCCGACCACCCGCCGGTGCCGGTTCGGCGACAGGGGTCGGGGGTGCTCCGATTGTGGTCGTGGTCATCAGCGGCGGCCCCTCCTGTGTCTTTGCGGGCGTTCGTTCGTGGCCGGGGGACTGTCGGCTCCTTCGGCAAGCTCGGTTTCGGCACGGTGTCCTGTGAGGGACAGGAAAACATCATCTAGGCTTGGCTCGCGCAGGGCGAGCGTCGTCGGGGCGATGCCCTCCGCTTCCAGGATCCTCAGTGCTTCGGTAACGGTGCGAGGGCCGTCGTTCACATTGACCTCCACCGTGCGTCCGTAGACGACGGGAGCCTTCCCGTTGACCGCCTTGAGGGCCTTCGCGGCGCGCAGCGCCGTCGGTTCGTCATCAAGACCGAGGTCGAGAACGGTCACGCCCATGTTCGCCTTCAACGTGGCCGGTGTTCCGGCCGCGATCACTTTGCCGTGGTTGATCACCACGAGATGTTCGGCGAGCCGGTCGGCCTCCTCAAGGTATTGAGTCGTGAGGAGCACTGTTGTGCCCTCGGCGACGAGACCTTCGATCATGGTCCACACGTCCGCGCGGCTCGCCGGGTCCAAGCCGGTGGTCGGCTCATCCAGGAAGAGGACCCTCGGACGGGCCACGAGTGATGCCGCGACGTCGAGGCGTCTTCGCATTCCTCCGGAGTACGTCTTGGTCGGGCGGCTTGCCGCCTCGGAGAGGCCGAACTGCTCGAGAAGCGAGGAGGAGCGCTCCTTCAGCTGCCCTTTCGGCATGTGATTGAGCCTCCCTGTCATCCAGAGGTTCTCGGCACCCGTGAGGTTCTCGTCGACGGCCGCGAACTGCCCGGCAAGGCCGATCAGCCTGCGGACGATGTCGGGCTCCGCCGTGACGTCGTGGCCCAGCACCCGGGCCACGCCGCTGTCAGGTTGCAGCACTGTCGTGAGAACCCGCACAGCGGTGGTCTTGCCAGCCCCGTTCGGGCCGAGCAGCCCGAAGATCGTGCCTTGTTCCACGGCGAAGCTGACACCGTCGAGAGCCTTCACATTCTTGCTGAACGTCTTGTGCAGATCCTCCAGTTCAATGGCGAGCGTCATGTTGGTCTCCTTGCGGGCACTCGTCCGGGCCATGCGTACAGGTCGACTAAGAAGCTGTATTATTTGAACGTCAAATATATTAGTAACTAAGGTAAATCATGAGCAGCGAGAAACGCAAGCGCAGTCTCGACGAGCTGACCCGGGCGCTGCGGACTTTCCTGTCCGCGTCGGACGCCTTCGACGAGGCGCTCGGAGGTGTGCTCGGGTTGAACGCCACCGATGTCCGTTGCGTCGACCTCCTCGACCAGTACGGAACCATGACCGCCGGCGCTCTCGCAGCCGTGGCAGGGCTCAGCACCGGTGCGGTGACCTTCCTGCTCGATCGCCTGGAGCATGGCGGTTTCGTGCGCCGCGTCCGCGACGACCAGGACCGCCGTCGCGTGCTCGTCGAGCTCGCCCCGTTCGCCAGGTCACAGATCTCCGAGCTGCACGCAGGGCTCCACGAAGCTTTGAAGGGGTCTGCGCAGCACTTTTCGATCGCGGACCTCGAAAGCATCATCACGTTCCTGCGCGAAGGGGCACAGCTCTACGAGGCCCAGGTCGCTGTGCTCTGTTCGCAGATCCCTGCAGGGACCACCTCGCGCACAGTCGCCGCGCGAGCGGCCATCAAAGCAGCAGTGAAGGCGCAGGCGAAGGCCGAGGCCCGGGAGAAGCTCGATCAGACGGCACGAAAGCTCCAGGCGAAGGCGAGCGAGTTCCAGCGCAGGGCTGGGCGGCTCGAGTCGGCCCAGTTCGCGCCACCGCACGTCAAGAGTTGAGCGGGCGGCCGGCTGCCAGGTTGGTGAGCACGGCGACGAGTTCGGCACGGGAGACCTTGCCTAAGACCTCACCCACGATCCTGCCTCGAGCGCTCACGAAAACAGTGGCGGGCAGATCGCCGACGCCGAAACGAGTGGCCAGGGAGAGGCTTGCGACACCCGGAGCTTCCGCAACCGGGTATGCCGCCCCGGCCCGACGCACCATGGCCAGGGCTGCTGCAGGGGACGGGTCGTTGACGTCGACCCCGAGAAAGTGGATCCTCGTCAGCTCCTTGTCGGCGACCGCCGCGAACGTCCCGAGCTCGGCCTGACAGGCTACGCAGGTCGACTGGAACCAGTTCACTACGGCCGGACCGGTGCCCAGCACGGCCCGGGTCAGCCGCCCGCTGCTGCCGAGGCGCGCCAGATTGAAACCCGGAACTTTGGCCGGGGACGCGTACAGCACGAGATTCGCGTACTTCGAGGTCGGGACCTCCCGAGATATCACCGTTGCGTACGCCACGAACCCGGCGCCAGCCAGGACCAACGCGGTGAGACCGGCCCCGGCGGCATACCTCCGGTGCCGGGCTACGTCGTTCGGCCGGCGCTGAAATGACTGGCCGGCAGCCCGCGAGGCAGGCGCTTGCTCACCCGCGGGTCGACTCTCACGGCCCATCGCCGCATGGTAGTTCCGCGTTCGGTCCCCGAGGCGGTCAGGAACCGTGTCTCGCGACCTCTTATTGTGGCGTTGCCGCCAGGCAGTGCGCAGGCCGGGGAGGCGAGAGAGGAGACACGCCATGAGCGTATTGGCCGTCGACGTGGGGACGAGTGGCGTTCGTGCTGCCGTCGTGCGGCCCGACTCCTCGGTCGAGCACGTCCATCAGCTCCAGGTGCTTCCGAGTACGCCCTCCCAGGGCTTCGTCGAATTCGACGCGGCCGAGATCGCCAGGGCCGTTCTCGATGTTGCCCTCGCCTCGCTCGCAGAAGGCGGGAGTGTCGACGCGGTGGGAATCAGCAGCCAACGTGCATCCACGGTTGTCTGGGACCGGGCGACGGGCGAGCCGGTCGGGCCCGGAATCGGATGGCAGGACCTTCGCACTGTGGGCTACTGCCTGGCGCTGCAGGCCCAAGGGATCCGCCTCGCGCCCAACCAGAGCGCGACCAAGTTGGCGGTGCTCTTGGACATTGCCGACCCGGACCGGTCTCGCCAGCTGTGCGCGGGGACCGTGGACGCCTGGATCGCCTGGACGCTTTCGCGGGGCAGCCTGCATGTATCCGACAGGAGCAACCTCGCCGTAACCGGACTGCTTGACGGCAATGCCGCCGAGTGGGACGAGGCCGTGCTCGATGCGCTGAGGATCCCGCGCGACGTCCTTCCCCGCCCTGTTGACTCGCTGGGTGTGCTCGGCGAAGCGAGCGCGTTGCCGGGAGCACCGCCGATCGCCGGGCTGGCCGGTGACCAGCAGGCGTCGCTGGTCGGTCAGGGATGCGTACGGCCCGGGCTCGCCAAGGCGACCTTCGGCACCGGGGGGATGCTCGACCTGTGCGTCGGAGGAATGCGCCCGGCCTTCCCCCGTCGCGGGCCGGGAGGCACTTTCCCGATCGTGGCCTGGAGCCAGGGCGGCAAGCTCACCTGGGGAATCGAGGCCATCATGATGTCGGCCGGCAGCTGCGTCGAGTGGCTCCGCGACGACCTTGGAATCTTGTCGTCAGTCGCGGAATCGGACGCCCTGGCCGCCTCGTGCGCCGACTCCGGCGGGGTCTGGTTCGTGCCGGCGCTCCTCGGTCTCGGCACTCCACTGTGGGACTACGGTGCCCGAGGCACGCTTCTCGGGCTCACGCGCGGTTCGGGAAGAGCCGAGTTGGCGCGCGCCGTGCTGGAAGGGATAGCGCACCGCGGTGCCGACCTTCTTGAGGCTTCGGAGACGGACTCCGGCCTCTCGATCGGTTCTCTCCGCGTCGACGGCGGCATGAGCGCGAACCGGACTTTCACACAGGCGCTCGCGAACGCCATCGGACGTCCGGTCGAGATCTCCGCCGTAACGGAGGCCACGACGCTCGGTGCCGCCTACCTGGCCGGAGTTGCCGTCGGCACCTGGGAGGACCTCCAGGAGGCGGCATCCGGGCTTCAGCCCAGAGCTGTCATCGACCCCACGCGGCGTTCGGACCGCCCGCGGTGGCTCGAGGCTCGCGCCCGAGCGCTACGGACGGTGCCGGCGCTCTCCGACCTCGATTTCTGATGTGGTGAAGGAACACAACGTCGCTCTCGCCTGGCGGTCCCGGGTGGTGCGGGCCGGCGCCGACCAGTCGAGGGCTGTCCCCGGCGCCGTCAGCTGGGTCGGCCGCTATCGGTGATGTCGAAGTCGTGCGTCGGTGCGGACCCGTTCCCTGTGGTGACACCGAGTCTCGGAGAGGCAACGACGTCCCGCCCTGCGTTCACCCGCGCTTCGGCTCGCGCCCTGGCCGTGGACCGTGCCCTCCTGCGTCGCAGGAGACGCTCGTAGCGCAGGCCCGGATGGAACAGGGTGAACAGCAGCAGACCGAAGACAATGGCCGCGAACGGGATGATGGCGTTCGACTCGGGTGCGAAGAGCGGGAAGAGCACGAAACCGGATAGGGCCGCGGTCCAAGTCCACAGGATCACGACCGTCCGGCGCGGTCCATGGCCGAGCCGCACGAGCCGGTGGTGAACATGGTCATTGTCCGGAGTGTCGATTCCCGTGCCCTTGGCCATGCGCCGGACGTAGGCGAAAGCCATGTCGGAAATAGGCACTCCGAGGATGAAGAGGGGAAGGAACAAGGGCGCGTAGAAGAAGTACGTCTGGCCGCTCACTCCCTCGGTGCGCCCACCGATCTCCATCGTGGCGGCAGCCATCAACAACCCGAGGAACAGCGCACCGGCATCGCCCATGAACACCCTGGCGGGATTGAAGTTGTGCGGCAGGAAGCCGATGCAGACCCCGCAGGTGATCACGGCGATGAGCGGGCCGAGGTTCGTGGACTGCAACACGCCGAGCTCGACGAGCCGCAGTCCGTACACGGCGAGCGCGCCCGAGGCGATGGCGACGATGCCAGCCGCTAGCCCGTCCAGCCCGTCGATGAGGTTGATCGCGTTCGTGATGCCGATCACCCATAAGGCTGTGATCAAAGGAGTGAGGTCAGAGGAGAGCACCACTGTGCCCGCCAGGGGGATCTTCAGCCAGAACATCGTGGCACCGAGGAACACGAGCATCATCGCCGCAAGCACTTGTCCCGCCACCTTCGCCGGAGCGGAGATCTCGCGGGCGTCGTCGAGAAGCCCGACGCCTAAGATGACTGCAGCTCCGAGCGCCACACCGAGAGGTTCCGAGGAGCCTTGGAAGATCGCGTTCAGGTGCCGGACGTGGTCAGCGACGACCATCGCGACGCAAAAGGCGATGAACATCGCGGGACCGCCGCCATAGGGGACGGCGTGGTGGTGGAGGTGGCGCTCGTCGGGCACGGCGACGTGGGAGAAGCGAGCCGCCAAGCGCCGCAGCGGGAACGTCAGCAGGTAGCTGCACAGCGCGGCGATCCCGCCGATGAGGGCATAGTCACCGATCGGCGGCATGGCAGGCCCGGCTCAGACCACGACCAGCTGGGTCGTCGTGGTTGTCGTGTCCTTGAGGATCGCCGCGAGCGGCACCGAGGAGGCTGGAGGCGCCACATGCACGGGCTCGCCCCACCCGCTCACCACAAGGCTTGCAGCGAATCGGCCCGCACCGGCCGTCGCGGGCATCACACCGTGGAACGCGATGGGGAGCGATCCGGATCCCTTCGTCACCAGCAGCACACCGTTCGCATGGTCCTTGGCGGTGACACCGTCGCCTATCCAGGATCCGGAGATCTGAATGTCTCTCCGGCTGTCGGATGTCACCGCTTTCTCCCCGCTAATAGGTGGAGCGAGCGCGAGCTCCGACATCACCGAGGCGACCGTGAGAGCGGCGGCCGTGCTCTGGTACACGGAGTCGGCGGGCACGACCGAGACCCATCGGCCCGCAGCGGCCGCGGACTGTATCGCCGTCAAGTTGATGAGCACCTCGATCGCGGCGGCGTCGCCCCGGAAGTACGCCTCGTTGCCGATCAGTTCGATGTCGATCCTTGACTTGGCCCCTTGATACGCGACGACGATCGTCTGGGACCCCGACGTCCGGTCGACGTCGCCGACGATCGTGGTCGTAAGCCCGCTGCCGACCGATGTGGAGACATAGTGCAGCGAGGGGCGCGATCTCCCGTTCGTGAGCGCTGTCCTCATGGCTCGGGCCGCCGCGTTGTTGGTCCCGGTGCCGAGCGCGGCCTGGAGAGTCGTCGTGGATGCCTCGGTGCTTGGCAAGTTCGCCAGCGTCGTCGAGGTGGCCGACGGCGTGCTGCTGCAAGCTGACGCCCCGACGCCGAAGGCGACAAGACCGAGGGCGACCAGCAGCTTGCGCACGCTGAGAGGCTACCTCCGGGGGCAGGCTGAGAGCTCTGCGCCTGCGGTCGGCGAGCGGCGAAACGGCACCTGCGGGCCGATACCCGGCCAAGCGTCTCAGCTCAGCCCGGCTCTTTTGCAGATGTGTTCGGCAATCGCCAAAGACGCCGTCGCGGCGGGAGAAGGAGCATTACGGACGTCCAAGATGTTGCCCCTCAAGTCGAGCCAGAAGTCGTCGACCAGTGACCCGTCACGGAGCATGGCCTGGGCTCTGATACCCGCTACGGCCGGCTCGAGGTCGCCGGCCGTCAGCTCTGGGATGTAGTGGCGAACCGCCGAGGCAAATCCCCTCCTGTTCGCCGCGTGCGAGATCTCCCGCAGGCCCGCGCGCCAGTTCGACATCGCGAAATGGGGAAAGCCCGGCCAGGTCAGCGTTTCTCGGACGTCCGGCCAACTGAACGCCGATCGCGCGTAGTTCTCGCGTGAGAAGCCGAGGAAGGCGTTCGGCCCGACCAACACGTCATCGTTCACAGTTCTCGTGAGGTGAATGCCCAAAAAGGGATACCGGGGATCGGGCACCGGGTAGACGAGGCCCCGCACCAGGTGCTGTGCCCGAGGTCGGAGCCGATAGTAGGACCCCCGGAACGGGATGATCCGAGGCTCGGCGTCGGCTCCCGAACGCAGTGCCAGCCGGTCCGACTGGAGACCCGCGCAGACGATGGCGAAGTCGCAGTCGAAGTATCCGGCGTGCGCTCCGGCCAGGTCCAGCCGCACGAGGCCATCGGACCGGGGGAGGACGGACCTCACCTCGGTAGCGAGCCAGAGTTGCCCCGAGGCGCCGATCGTTTTCGCAAGGGCGCTGGTGACGGCACTGAAATCGACAACGGCCGTAGAGGGGGAATGTATGGCGCGAAGACCCGCCACGTGCGGCTCCAGTTCGCGAAGCGCCGGCCCTTCCACGACCCGCAGGCCGGGCACGCCATTTTGCACACCACGTTCGAACAGGGTCTGGAGCCTGGGCAACTCCGCTTCGTCGACTGCGACGACGACTTTGCCGCAGGTCCGGACCGGAATGGAATGCTCTGCGCAGTAACTCCTCAAGAGCTGGCCGCCTGCAACGCACAGCTCCGCCTTCAGCGAACCGGGCTGGTAGTAGAGGCCGGAGTGGATCACGCCGCTGTTGTGGCCGCTTTGATGCGATCCGACCGTTATCTCCTTCTCGACCACCACGACACTTGCACCCGGTGTGGCCCGCAGCAGCTGTCGGGCGACGGCCAAGCCGACGATCCCAGCTCCGACGACCGCCAGCCGTCTCACGCTCGCCAGCCCCGGTCGTCGTCGCATGACAGTGACGAGCCAAGACCGGTCTCGACCCTCGTTTGCGGTTGGGGACGGCTCATGTCGGCGATCTCACGATTATGTCCGATGCACCGTCAAGCGTCATTTTCCCGGCCGTTTCCAGGGCGATCCAGCATTTCCGTCCTGACGAACCGCCCCGCCGGGGTCAAAGACGCGGCGTGGGTACAGTTGGGAGATGAATGACGCCGACCTCGGGAGCGCCTTTCGGCCTTGGACGCGGACTGCAGAGCCTTCCTCCACGCGACGCTGGCTGATCTGCTCGTGAGCGACGGGAGCTGAGCGACGTGTTCGAGATGCCGATCGCCGGCATTGTTCAGCGCCGCACACGCTGCCTCGACAAGCTGGGTGAGCCAGCCGGCTCTCACCCGCGCCGCTCTCATGGGCCCACCCTCGCGGGCAGTGCCGAGGGGAGGGTCCCGTGAGCGGAGATCACCGAGAACTTCCGCTGCCCTCACGCCCCGACAGCGAGAGCGCCCAAGGCGACGGTGACTGGCCCAACACCGTAGATGCTGCTCGCAGGGCGACCTTCCAGAGGCTCCGCTCGCTGGTGCTCGAGAACGACCCGGTTCCGCCCGGCGCGGTCGTCAGTGCCGGAGCGAGCTTCGCCTTGCGTTCCATTGACGACGAGCTGGCCTCACTCGTCTACGACTCGCTGACCGACGCCGACCTGTTTGCCGGCGTGCGATCGGGCACCCGGGCAGTCCGCCAGCTCAGTTTCGAAGCGGGCGAGCTCGTGCTCGAGATGGAAGTGACCGGCGCCAGGTATCTCGTGGGGCAGGTCGTGCCGCCACAGGTCGCCGTCATCGAGCTTCGCCACAGAGGTGGAACCACAGATGTGGAGACCGACGAACTCGGTTGCTTCCACTTCCGGGCCCTGCCCGAGGGCCCGGTGAGCTTTCGCTGCTGCCCAGCGAGACCCGCCGCGCCTCCGGTTGCCACGAGCTGGATCGCGCTCTGAGCAGGCTCGGGGTCTGCCCGCGGGCCTGATCTCATGGCGCGCTCAACTGCCAACGCGCCGCTCGACGCGGCCGAACGTGCCCTGGCTGCAGTCGCTGACGATCCACTCTGGGCCGAGGCGGCCGCGCTGGAAGTGCTCGCGGACCGACGTGTTGGTGCGGAGGCCGCTTCGGTCGCCCACCGCACGGTCGGCCTTGTGGCGCGCGAGAGCGGCCGGCTGAGCGCCGCGCGACACCGCCTGCGACGCGCCATCGCCATCGCCGAGGCGGGGAAGTTGGACTTTCGCGCGGCCGAGGCGCGCTTGAGCCTCGTTCTGGCCCTGCTGCAGGGTGGCTACCCGGCCGCGGCGTTGGCCGAGCTGGACCGGGCGGCCGAGGGAGCCCCAAGGGAGCTGCGGGGGCAGGTCCTAATGCAGCGCGCCCTCATCCACATCCGCGTCGGCCGGTTCGAGGAGGCACTCGACGAAAGCCGCCGGGCCCTTCCGCTGCTCCGTCGTGGCGGTGACCGTTTGAACGAGGCGCGGCTACTGTCCAACCGAGGTGTCCTGCATGCCTACCGGGGCGAGCTCGCACGTGCGGAAACGGACCTCAACAAGGCTCTGCAGCTGTACAACCTCCTCGAAAGCACAGTCGCGGCCGCGCAGGTCCTGCACAACCTCGGATACGTGTCCGCCCTGAAGGGCGACGTTCCCGGCGCCCTCAGGCGATATGACGACGCCGCTTCCCATTTCACCGCACGAGGCCTAAGTGCTCCGGCCCTTTCCATCGACCGCGCGGAGCTGCTGCTCTCCGCCAGGTTGCTGCCTGAGGCCCGTGACCATATCGACTCCGCTGTGAGGACGTTGGAGGCGTCCGGGACCTCACTGGACCTGGCTGAGGCGAGACTTCTGTTGAGCCAGATCGCCCTCGCGGAGGGGGATCTTGTCGTCTCCACTTCGGCGGCTCGCGCGGCGCGTCGCCAGTTCGTTCGCCAGGGTCGGTCACGGTGGGCGGCACTGGCAAAATTCGTCGAGGCCCAGTCCCGGTGGGCCTCTGGCACCGGCCAGGACAGGGTCCCGGCACAGGCCGGCGCCCTCGCGGAGGTCCTCCGAGTCCAGCAGTGGGTCCTGCCGAGCCTCGAGTGCCTCCTCACGGGCGCACGTGCCGCTTTGCGAAAGGGCGACATGGACACGGTGAGGTCCCTTGTCACCGGCGTCGACAGGCGCAGCGCCTCCGGGTCCGCCGCGCTACGTGTGCGCAGCTGGTACGGCGTAGCGCTGGGCCGCCTGGCGGCCGGAAACCGGGTGGGTGCCTTGGCCGCCCTCAGGTCGGGCCTCGAGGTCGCCGAGGACCACCGGGCGAGCTTGGGGGCCACCGAGCTGCGGGTGCGAACGGCTAGCGCCGTCTCTGAGCTCGCCGACCTCGGCCTCGGCCTGGCTTTCGAGTCGCGACACGCCGTCGAAGTGCTGCGCTGGTCGGAACGGTGGCGGGCCGGTTCGCTGAGCACCCCGCGGGCAACCCCACCCGCAGATGAGAGGCTCGCCCAGTTGCTGTCGACCTTGCGGGAAATAGTCGCTCGCATCGAGCGCGCCTCGAGCGAAGGAGAGGATGTATGGCCGCTCGTCGCGCAGCAGCGAAGCATCGAGCATGAGATCCGCCAGCGCGCCCGAAGTGATGAAGGTGATTTCTCCAGAGCGCCCAGATTCCCGGATCCTTCAGCACTGCGAGAGGCTCTCGGCGAACGCGGACTTGTCGAGTACATCGATCACAACGGCCGGCTTCACGCAGTTACAGCTACCCGGAAACACTTCAAGCTGAGTTGCCTGGCGAGCTCGGCCGAAGTGGCGGCCGAGCTCTCCATGCTCCAGTTCGCTCTGCGGCGCCTGGTGCTTGGTCGCAGTTCTCGGCCCAGCCTGCAAGCGGCAGCAGCCCTGCTGGAGCGGTCGTGCACCCGTTTGGGCGGTCTCCTGGTCGAGCCGCTGGATCGCGACCTCGATGGCCGGGACCTCGTCGTGGTGCCCACGGGCGGGCTGCACGCCCTCGCCTGGGCGCTGCTCGCGTCACTGCGGGGAAGGGCCGTGACGGTCTCGCCGTCGGCCTCGCTGTGGTATTCGCGACAATGCGGGGACCTCCTCGAGCCGCTCTCAGCTGCGGGCGATCGTGAGGTCGTGCTCGTCTCGGGGCCGAGAGTCGCGCACGGCGCCGAGGAGATCAGGCGGATCCGGGCGGCGTTCCACCCGGGGGCGCGGACGCTGCAAGGACCGGCCGCAACGGTCAAGGCGGTCCTACGCGCATTCGAACGACGAGGCCTCGCCCACGTGGCCGCTCATGGGAGCTTCCGCGCCGACAACCCACAGTTCTCGTCGCTCGCGCTGGCCGATGGCCCACTCACGGTCTACGACCTCGAAGCCATGGCGCGACCGCCCGCGTGGATCGTGCTCTCGGCCTGTGACACGGGCCGCTCGCAAGTCCATCCCGGTGACGAGCTCATGGGCACGAGCGCGGCCTTGCTCTCGCTCGGGACCCGCGCCATCGTCGCGAGCGTGGCGCCGGTTCCCGATGACGGCGTGATCGCGGTCATGCTCGCCCTCCACGCCGAGCTCGCACAAGGGCACGGCTTGGCCAAGGCGCTCGCGACCGCCCAGGCACGTGCCCTTCCCGAGACGCTCCTGTTCGGAGACCTCGCCTCGGGCGACGGACCAGCCCGTGAGGCGCTGGCAGCCGGAGCCTTTGTCTGCCTTGGCGCTGGTTAAGCTGAGCGCAAAGAGGGGCTTGACGAGCTCGCCGGCGGCCCACGGCAAGACAAGTCCGTGGTTTCGACGACCCCGTGAGGCGGGTTTCTCGGACCCGGAGGTGAGGTGGCGAGGATGGATCTCGGTACCCGGACCGGGCTTGACCCCGACGGTGATGCAATGACTGACGAGCACCCGGTTGTTTCCGACGCGTCGGTGGCCGCGAGCTTGTTCGAGAGGATCGTCGAGAACATTTCTCGCGTTGTCCAGGGCAACGACGAGGCCATCCGCCTCTCGGTGACCTGTTTGGTCGCAGGGGGCCATCTTCTTGTCGAAGACGTCCCCGGCGTCGGCAAGACGAGCCTAGGCAAGGCCCTGTCGGCCTCGGTGTCGTGCCGCCACCGCCGGATCCAGTTCACTTCTGACCTGCTGCCTTCGGACGTGACCGGCGTGAGTGTCTTCGATGCCACGAAGACCAGCTTCGAGTTCCGGGCCGGGCCGATATTCGCCAACATCGTCCTCGGCGACGAGATCAACCGGACCCCGCCGAAGACGCAGTCCGCCCTGCTCGAGTCGATGGAGGAGCGACAGGTCACCGTTGACGGGAACACCTACAAGCTGCCCGATCCCTTCATGGTCATCGCCACCCAGAACCCGATAGAGCACGAGGGGACGTTCCCGCTGCCTGTTAGCCAGCTTGACCGCTTCCTGCTCCGGATCCAGATCGGCTATCCGGACGAGGAGTCCGAGGTCCTGATGCTCGAGACCCATGGCGTTTCCGAGCCTCTCGAGACACTCAAGCCGGTTGCCACCCCGCAGGACGTGACCGCGCTCGCAGCACGGGCACGCGCGGTCCACGTCTCGCCGTTGGTCCAGCACTACATCGTGCAGATCGCCAACGCCACCCGGGTCCACCCTTCGGTCGCGCTCGGGATGTCGCCCAGGGCGGCGCTGGCCCTGCAACGGGCGGCGCGGGCCAGGGCGGTGCTGGAGGGCCGCGATTTCGTCGCACCAGACGACGTCAAGTCCATGGCCCCCTCGGTCATCGGTCACCGCTTGGAGCTGAGGGCCGCCGCGGACCGCGGCCGAGACCCCGTGAAGACCGTGCTGGACGAGGTACTGCGCCAGGTGCCCGTGCCCGACCAAGCCGCTGGGCGCCGATAGCGCACGGAGATGCTCACCGCCCGAGGCCGCCGGACGATCGCTCTGGGGCTGATCGCGGGTGCTGCCGGGCGGATCCTGGGCATCCCTGAGCTTTTCGGTCTCGCTAGCGCCGCCATCGTCGTGGCGCTGGTGGCGCTCGTCCGGCTTCACCTCACGAAAGGCACCGTCACGATCACTGCACGTGCCGTCCCGCCCATCGCGAACGCGGGCGGACCCGCTGTGATCGAGCTCACGATCGAACAGGGCGCCGCCACGGGGTGGCTTGCGGGTCCCGTCACTCTTCTCACCGACTACTCCTACGGGCCCGTCATGTGCCAGCCGGCCGAGATCATCGTGCCACGCCTTGCTCGTGGCGAGCGCGCCCAGGTGAGTTTCGAGCTCTCCACCGAGCGGCGCGGTGCGGTCGAGGCCGGAGCCTACGAAGCCGTGAGCTCCGATCCGCTCGGCCTGGCCCGCCGGCGCCTGTCGGTCAGCCGGCCTGCCCGCTGCATCGTGTTGCCGCGTGTCGAGCCTCTCGCCACGGTACTGCCCGACGGGCTGGACCTGGTGAGGCCCGAGAACGGCATCTCGGCTGCAGAAAGACTCGTCGTCGGCACCGCGATGCTCCGGCCCTACGCGCCGGGAGACGATCTCCGGCGCGTCCACTGGCGCACGACAGCGCGTGTCGGCGAACTCATGGTCCGCGACGGCGGTGATTTGGACGAGCCGGACCGGGTCACGACCACGGTGCTGCTCGATGTGGGCGACCAGGCGATTCCCGATGACGAGCTGGACCGGGCAGTCGAGGTTGCCGCGAGCGTCTTGAGCGCTGCGGCCGACGAGTCGATCAGGGGGGCTTGCGGCGCTTACCGCCTCCTCACGACGACCGGCTTGGACTCCGGCGCGCAGCGCGGTCACGAGAACCTGCGGAACCTGCTGATCGCCCTCGCCGGCGTCGTGCCACCACCTGCGAGCTCGCCGTCGCGGTTCAGCGCGGCCATTGCGCGCCTCGGCCGGCCCGGTTCCGACGAGGT
The DNA here is from genome assembly GCA_052148655.1 of Acidimicrobiales bacterium. GTDB lineage: Bacteria > Actinomycetota > Acidimicrobiia > Acidimicrobiales > Bog-793 > Fen-455. The sequence goes on along the minus strand of JBKQHU010000174.1, from coordinate 27,068 downwards.
CCTCGTCGCAGTCGGTGCATTCGGGCAAGGCGGACCCGGCGAGGAGGTTCTCGAGGATCTCGCCCGCGTGTACGCGGCCGTGGTGCTCGTTGTGGTGGGAGCCGCTGCTTCTCCGTCACGAGAAGGGCATGAAGCCACGCGGCGCGGTGACGCGGGTCTCACGGGCTCGCGTGACGCCCTCGAAGTCGCGTCCTGCCCGCCTCCGCGGCTCGGTCGAAGATCGCGGGCAGGTGTCTTGACGGTGCCCGTTGGGCTCGGGAGCTCGCTCGTTGCCGCCTGGAACCCCGAGCATCTGGGAGCCGGATCCCCGCAGGGTGTCGTGGGTGGCAGCGACGCAGCCCAGGAGCTGGCCCGATGAGCGCGTGGCTCGCCCTGGTCGTCACCGACGTGATCGCGGTGGCCAGCTTTGCGCGCTGCTTCACCGGGCCGGGAGAGCTCACCGTCGCGCTCATCACCCTCCTTCTGGCTCACCTGGCGGGTTTCGCGGGACGAGGCGGTGCCTCCGCCATGCGCGCCGCTCTTCGTGGCGGGTCCGAAACCGAGGAGGGCGACCTCGGTTCCCGCCGAGGCTCGCGGAGCCGGTGGTGGGCATTGGGCATTGTCGTTGCCGTGCTCCTGCCCGTCGTGTGGGTCCTCGGGCCGGCGTTCATCTGGGCGGGCCACGGCATTTGGCACACGATGCCGAGCGACCTCCGGGCCGCCTGGGTCTCCTTCGTTTTCAGGCTGGCTCCCGTGCCGGAATTGCCGGGCCTCGTTCTGGCCCTAGCTTGGGCGGCCGGCGCCGCGGGCCTTGCGACCGAGCTGCTCTCCTCCGAGCGGAGGATCCCGGCCGTCTTCGCACTCGTGCCGGCGCTCACTCTTTACCTCGTCGCATCTGGCCTGGGCACCGACAGCTGGCGGGTGCTCGGCCTCGCCTTGATGGCCGGCTCTGCGTGCTGGTACCTCGTCGCGGTCGTGTTCGAGCGTGAACGGGCCCAGGGTGTCCTCGTGGCGTCCGTCGAAAGCGGACTCAGTCTCGGCGAGCGCGCCGCCTCCTACCGTGCAGGCGCCGTGATGCTGCGCATGGCGGTCCTTGCAGCCCTCGCGGCAGCGGTCATCGGCGTGAACCTCCCCGGCGCGCGCAGTGCGGCGCTTGTCACGTGGCGTGGCACGACGACAGCAGCGAGCAGTGCCGCCACGTCGCCTCAAGTCGGCAACACGCAGCAAGGTGTCGGGGTCAGCACGTTCGTGCAGGTCGCAGAGGAGGAGGTCGAAGATTCGTCCCGCCCCCTCTTCACCGTCCACTCCGCCACGCCGACCCGGGAGATGATTGCCGCCCTCGATGATTTCAACGGCAACAGCTGGGCCGCGACGCCATCGCCAGCGTTCACACCACTGCGGTCCTTCGCACCGCCGCTGCGTGCCGACGAGCGCCGGCCGCCGCCTGCGACGGCGACAGGGCCGGGCCAAAAGCAGTTGGTTCAGCTCTTCGAGGTGTCAGGGCTCACCGGCGGTTTCGTCCTGCCGAGTTGGGGCACCCCGGTCGCGGTCGCGGACGCGGGCCGGGCGGAAAGGGATGGGTCGGGCGGCCCGATTGTTTCGGACGTCGCGCTCCGACGCGGGTCGGTGTACGCCGTGGACTCACTCGTGTCCGATCCGTCCCCGACCGAGCTCGAGACGGCTAGTCCGAAGGCGTCCGATCTTCGGGACCTGCAACTCCCAAAGCCCGTGCCGGCACTGCTGGTCAAGCTTGCCCGCAATCTCGTGGTCGGCGCGACCTCGGCCTACCAGGAGGCACTCGACCTCGACGCCTACCTGACCTCTCCGGGGTTCCACTATCAGCTCCCCCTGCGTGGGAATGGGGGCGTGGTCACGCCGTCTCCCGGTTACGGCGGGCTGCTGAGCTTCCTGTTCAAGACCCGGACCGGCTACTGCCAGCAATTCGCCACGGCCTTCGCTGTGCTTGCCCGTATCGACAAGCTCCCCACACGCATCGCGGTCGGGTTCCTACCCGGGACTCCGGTTGGACACGACGAGTGGCAGGTCGACGGGAGCGACACCCATGCCTGGCCCCAGGTGCAGTTCGAGAACTACGGATGGATCGACTTCGAGCCGACTCCCGGCACGAGCGTGCAAGGGTCCTCCGCACCTGGTCTGCCGACTACCACTGCGACGACGGTCCCGGTGGCGACGCCGACGGGACCGACGGGCGGGCACAACCTTGTTCCCCCGCCGGGAGGCGGAGCCTCCACTTCCCGGCTGGGTCGTCACGGGGGCGGGACCCGCCGCGTGGGGGCTTCGCCGGCGATCTGGCTGCTCGCAGTCCCCGCAGGCCTGCTTTGCTGGGCGGGGAGCCTAGGGTGGTGGCGACGGTCGCGTCGGCGCCGTTCGCGCCGGGCGCCGAGTACCGGGATCCTCGCGGCCTGGAGCGAGGCGTTGCGGACGCTCGACCTCGCCGGCATCCGCCGTCGCCGCGCCGAGACCCATATGGAACTGGCGAGGCGGGTCACCGCCACCGGGATGTTGTCCACAGAGGCCGAGCTCGCCTTCGCGAACCTGGCCCGGTTCGCGACAGAGGCTTGCTACGCCGGCTCGCAGCCCGGGGACTTCGCCGCCCGTCAGGCGGAGCTCGATGCCAGGACGGTCGTCGGCTCCGCCCGCCGCAGGGTGGCGCGCTGGCAGCTCGTCGCGGCGGCCCTCGATCCGAGGAGCCTTCATTGATCAAGGGCCGCTCCCCGGCCGTCACACCAGGGGACTAGGGTGCGGTTGTGGCTGACCAAGCGACTTTCGCGGACGACACCACCGGTTTCATGGACTCGTTGTACACCGCCGCGCTCCGCATGACCCGCAGCCCGTCAGACGCGCAGGATCTGGTTCAGGAGACCTACCTCAAGGCCTACCGCGGCTACGGCGGCTTCGAGGCGGGTACGAATCTCAAAGCGTGGCTCTACCGCATCCTCACGAACACGTTCATCAACTCCTACAGGTCCAAAAAGCGCCATCCCGAAGAAACCGAGCTCGACGACGTCGAGGAGCTCTACCTGTTCCGGCGAATGAGTGGCCGCGACGGTGGCATCGGGCGCAGCGCCGAGGACGAGGCCTTGGACTGGATCACCGACGACGAGGTGAAAGCGGCGGTGGAGTCGCTGCCGGAGAGCTTCCGGATGACCGTTCTTCTCGCGGACGTGGAGGGTTTTTCCTACAAGGAGATCGCGGAGATCATGGACGTCCCGATCGGAACCGTCATGAGTCGCCTCCATCGTGGAAGAAGGGCGCTCGAGAAGACGTTGCACGACTTCGGAGTGGCACGAGGTCTCGTAACGGCCCCGTGAAGGGTGAAATATCGGATGGAGCTTGCATGAAGGGCGAAAAGGTCGGCATGAACATCAACTGCCGAGAAGCGCTGCACAGCGTGTACCACTTTCTCGACGGCGAGATGACGCCCGAACGACGTGACCAGATCGCTCGCCACATCGACAAGTGTGCTCCCTGCCTCAGGGCCTTCGGCTTTGAGACCGAGATCAGAAGGCTCATCGCAGACCGGTGCCGGGACAAGGTGCCCGAGGAGCTGAAGAACCGCATCGCGGCCGTGATCGCCCATGAGCACAAGCTCGGGGCAGGGACCGGCGCGGTCGCCGACAGCGCGGAGCACTGACCGTTTCGGGTCCTGCGGCTGGGCCGCCCTACGATGCGGGGATGTCGCCTCAGCCCGAGCCGGTCGCCTGGGATGTAGCCGAACGGGTTGCCGGGCGCGTCGCGCGCCGCACGGACACCCGGATCGACTGGGCCACCCTTCGTTCCCTTGTGATCGACTTCGAGGAGGTCACCGCCCAGGCGGAGGCGCTGGTGGAGCAGTCCACCGGCCTGCGTTCGCTCGTCGGTCCCGCTCGGGCGCAGGTTGCCACACGCGAGGAGTGGATACACGCCAACGTCTCCTCGTTTCGGCGCCTGCTCGGCCCCGTGCTCGCCCGTGCCGGCAAGAGCGGCCAGGGTCTTCCGGGCCTTCTCGGACCGGTGGGGAGGGTGGCCGCCGGCGCCGAGATGGGCGTCGTGCTGGGGTGGATGTCCGGGCGCGTGCTCGGCCAGTACGACCTGCTGTTCGCTGACGGCGATTCACCTCAGGACGCCGTTTACTACGTGGGGCCGAACATCGTCTCACTGGAGCGCCGGCACGGGTTCGAACCGCGGGAGTTCCGGCTCTGGATCGCTCTGCACGAGCTGACGCACCGTGCCCAGTTCACCGGAGTGCCATGGCTGCGAGGCCACTTCCTTGATCTCGTCGAACGCAGCGTCGCCATCGCATCGCCCGAACCGCGCCAGGTGATGGATGCGATCGGGCGGATGGCTGTCGACATCATGTCCGGTAGGAACCCGCTGGCGGAGTCCGGCCTCGTCGGTGCTCTCGCCTCGCCGGCGCAGCTGGAAACGCTGCGCTCGATCCAGGGGATGATGAGCCTGCTGGAGGGTCACGGCGACGTGACGATGGACCGTGCCGCTCGGGACCTGATCCCGAGCGCGGCGCGGTTTTCCCAGGTGCTTCGCTCAAGGCGCGAGTCCGCGAGCGGTCTGGCGAGGTTCTTCCAGCAGCTGATCGGGCTGGAGGCGAAGCTGCGCCAGTACGGGGACGGGGCGCGTTTCGTGTGGGAGGTCGAGGATGTCGGCGGTCCGGAGCTCCTGGCCCTCGCCTGGCAGAGTCCCGAGAATCTGCCGACCGGGGCGGAGATCCAGGCCCCCGGCCGCTGGGTGTCGCGCGTGCGGGGTTTGGCGCTCGAGCCGGCGTGACGCGCCCGCTGCGGGCACAGGCGCAGGAGGCCGCCGTTCCGCTCATCGGGCGTTGCTCGTTCCCAGGCCCGGGCGTGCCTCTTGCGTGCGCCGTGTCAGGGGGTGCGGACTCCCTCGCCCTGTTGGTGCTAGCTGTGGTCGCTGGTTGCGAGGTGGTTGCCCATCACGTCGACCACGGCTTGCGGGAGGACTCCGGCCAGGATGTCCGCGTCGTGAACGAGGTCGCCGCCGAACTAGGCATCGACGTCGTCGTGCACCGCGTGAGCCCAGGAGCCGGTCCCAATCTCGAGGCGCGGGCCCGCGCGGCCAGGTTCGCCGCCATGCCCGCCGGTGTGGCGACCGGCCACACGGCCGACGACCAGGCAGAGACCGTCCTCCTCAATCTTCTCCGGGGCGCCGCCACCGACGGTCTCGCGGCCATGCGCGCGGGGCCACGCCACCCGATCCTCGCCCTGCGCAGGGCCGAGACCCACGCGTTGTGCGCTCAGCTCGCTCTGCACCCCGTCGAGGACCCGACGAACCGCGACCCTTCCTACCTGCGCAACCGCATCCGCCACGAGCTAATCCCAGTGCTGTGCGAGCTCGCGGGCCGTGATGTCGTACCCGTCCTCGCCCGTCAGGCGGGCTTGCTGGCGGACGACGCGGCCCTGCTCGGCGAGCTTGCCGCAGCGCTCGATCCAACCGACGCCCGGGCGATCGCCGACGCTCCCACTCCTCTCGGGCGTCGTGCCCTGCGGGAATGGTTGCGACGTGGTCACCCGCCCGACCTTGCGACCGTGGACCGGGTGCTGTCAGTCGCCGCCGGGAGAACACTTGCCGCGGACGTCGGCTCGGGGCGAAGCGTCCGACGCTCCCAGGGCCGACTGCGTCTCGAGCAGGCGCCTGCACAACCGCTCGCAGCCCAGGACCACGGCGTTCCCTCGTGCGGTCCCGGCGTGCCCGACTAATCTCGGCTGAAATGGGCTATCTAGGTGAGCAGGGAACTTCCGCCGCGGAAGCGGGAATGCCGTCAGGGCCGTCCGGCGTCATGAGCGTGTGGGACGCCGACCCGGCTTTGGGCAGGGTCGTCCTCTCGGTCGATCAGATCGCGAAACGGGTAGCTGAGCTGGGAAAAATGATCACGGTCGATTACGCCGGCCGGCCCCCGTTGCTCGTCGGGGTGCTGAAGGGGGCCTTCATATTCCTCGCGGATCTCTCCCGGCAGATCCAGCTGCCGCTCGAGCTCGACTTCATGGCCGTGTCGTCCTACGGGCGTTCGACCAAGACCAGTGGCGTGGTACGGATCCTGAAGGACCTCGACATCGACCTCACGGGCCGCCACGTCCTCATCGTCGAGGACATCCTCGACAGCGGCCTCACCCTCTCGTACCTGCGCAAGAGCCTGCTTGCCCGCGGTCCGGAGAGCCTCGCCGTCTGTTCACTGCTCGTGAAGCGGAGCGTCGAGCCGCGGCCGGACCTCGAGATCGCCTACGTCGGGTTCCACATCGAGCCCGAGTTCGTCGTGGGCTACGGCCTCGACGTCGCCGAGCGCTACCGCAACCTTCCCGACATCCGCGTCTATGTCGCCGGGGAGCCCGCATGACCTCGTCGAGGGCCATGGCTCCTTCTCGCCGGTCCCGTCCATGACCGAGTTGGAGGAGGAGCCCCTTCCCGCCGCCATGGTCCGCGGACCTGTCGACCGGGAGCGCGTGCGCCGGGCCGTCCGCGAGCTCCTGGCAGCCATCGGCGAGGACCCCGACCGGGAGGGCCTCGTGCGCACGCCGTCCCGGGTGGCAGAAATGTACGGCGATCTCTTCGACGAGGCAGGTGCAGACCCGGCGAGGTTCCTCACGGTCACGTTCGCCGCCGAACACGACGAGATGGTCATGGTCCGTGACATCCCGTTCGCGTCGCTGTGCGAGCATCACATGGTCCCGTTCCTGGGCAGGGCCCACGTCGCCTACATCCCGAGCAAGGACGGGCGGATCACGGGACTTTCCAAGCTGGCCCGTGTCGTCGATGCCGTCGCGGGTCGCCTTCAGGTTCAAGAGCGCATGACGACCCAGATCGCCGATGCGATCGAGTCGGCGCTATCCCCGCGGGGCGTTCTCGTCGTGATCGAGGCCGAGCACCTGTGCATGTCGATGCGCGGCGTCCGTAAGCCTGGCGCCATCACGGTGACATCGGCGGTGCGTGGCCTGTTCCGCACCGACCCGAGGACGCGGGCAGAAGCGATGGGACACGTGAGAGGTAGAGGCGCCTGAGCCTCTACTCTGGAGATGTGGTCCCCCTCGTGATGGGCGTGCTGAACGTCACATCCGATTCGTTCTCAGATGGCGGTCTCTACCTGGACTACGAGGCTGCCGTGCGTCGCGGGCGGGAAATGGTGGCCGAGGGCGCCGATTTGGTCGACATCGGTGGTGAGTCGACGCGACCAGGTGCCGGGACGGTCTCGTCCGACGAGGAGCTGCGTCGCGTCGTCCCCGTGGTTGAGGCGCTCGCCGGGGAGGTCCGGGTGTCGGTCGACACGGCAAAGGCGTCCGTCGCTCACGCGGCCTTAAGGGCAGGGGCAAGCCTGCTGAACGACGTCTCCTCGAGCCTGGCGGCGGTGGCCGCGGAGCACGGCGCAGGCTTCGTCGCGATGCATTGCAAGGGGACTCCGGCGGACATGCAGATCGATCCCCGTTACGACGACGTTGTCGGGGAAGTGAAGGCGTTCCTTGAACTGTGCGTCACGCGGGCCCTCGCTGTCGGTGTCACGGAGGTCTACATCGATCCGGGGATCGGGTTCGGCAAGTCCGTGCGTCACAATCTCCAGCTCCTGGCGGCGCTCCCCCAGTTCGTCGCGACAGGGGTCCCGGTACTGGTTGGGACGAGCCGCAAGGGTTTCATCGGCCACCTCGGCGCCGGCGGGTCCCCGGACGGCAGGGTCGGGGACGTTCCGCCCCTCGGGCCTTCGGAACGCTTGGAGGGTTCGCTGGCCTCGGCTGTGTGGGCGATGGCCTGCGGGACCGCGGTCGTGCGCGTGCACGACGTCGCTGCAACAGTCCAGGCTGCCCGACTGTTCGGCGAGGTGGCGGCATGAGGGGACGCTGGGCAGCCGGGATCGTTCCGAGGAACTTCTGCTGGATCATCAAGGACCATCTGGCGGTCAGTGAGCGACCGGGCGGCTATGCGCCCAACCATCGCAAGGTCCGCCGGCACGAGGAGCTGTTGTGGCTGCGAGCCCAGGGCTTCACGAGGGTGGTGTCACTGCTCGCGTCGACCCACAATCTCCATGCCTACGACGAGCTCCACCTGGAATGGTCGAGGTTCCCGATCCCGGTCGCCTCGGACACGCGCGAGGTGCTCTCCGAGCTGTATCCGGCCCTGCACGGGTGGCTGCGAAGCGGTGAGCGTGTGCTGCTCCACCAGGAGGAGCTCGGCGATTGCGTGATGGGCGTCGTGGCCGGCTACCTGCTCTGGAGCGAGATCCTTCCGGACGGGCCGAGGGCGATCACAGCAATGGAACAGCTGCTCCGACGCCAGATGGGCACCGTCGGGCGCACGATCGTCAGCGTCGTGGAAGAGGTCCCTTCCCTCGGGAGCCTGAACCACACCGGTGAACGGGGCGATGGGTCACCGGGCGGGTCGACCGCAGACCGAAGACCCGGAACCGGCATTGAGGGTGGGGGTCAGGCCATGATCGAGGGACCCACGCTGTTGTCCGAGGCAGACGCCGACGTGTCAGACGAAGGCGGGGTCGCGCCGCCGGAGAGCCTGGAGGCCGGCGACCCTGAAGAGGAAACCGAGCCGCTTGCAGGTGGCCCCGCAGAGGGCGAGGTCGCGCCCTTTGAGCCGGACTGGAGTGAGGGCCCGGCCGGCAACCTCGCCTAGATGGCGGACCGGATCGAGTTGCGGGGGCTCCGGTTGCTCGGCCGCCACGGCGCCCTCGCGGGCGAGCAGGACACGGCCCAGCCTTTCGAGATCGACCTTGAAGTCGAGGCTGATTTCACGACGGCAGCTGAGGACGACGACCTGGCCAAGACGGTCGACTACTCACTCGTCGTGGAAAAAGCGACCGAGATCGTCGGGCAGCGCCAGTTCCGCCTCCTCGAAGCGCTTGCCGGCGCGATCGCATCGGGGATCCTCGAGCTCCCGGCCGTGCAGGCGGTCACCGTGACGGTCCGCAAGCTTCGGCCCCCGGTCGCGGCGGACATGGCATCCGCCGGGGTGCGGCTCAGGCGCGACCGCGGAGACACACCCGCGTGAGCGTCGTGATGTTTCTAGGCCTCGGCTCCAACATCGGCGATCGCGGGAGGTACCTCGAGCTCGCCGTCAAGGTGTTGAAGGGTCTCGACCCGGACCTCAGGGTCTCGCCGGTCTACGAGTCGGCACCGCTCGGTGGCCCCCGGGCCCAGGACAGGTACCTGAATTGCGTCATCCGGCTCGAGACCGACCTCACCGCCCGCCAGGTCCTCGAGGTCGCGCACGGCCTGGAAGAACTGGCTGGGCGGGTCCGCACCGTGCGCAACGGCCCCCGCCCACTCGACGTCGACATCCTTCTCGTCGGGGACCTCGAGGTCCGCGAGCCCGATCTCGTCGTGCCCCACCCGCGGATGTACGAGCGGGGCTTCGTGCTGGCGCCGCTCGAGGACCTCGACGCCTCGCGCGTCCCTGCCGACTGGCGCGCCCGGCTCGCCGATACTGACCCCATGTCACTGGACGTGCACCTGGTTGGTAGGCTCGCATGACACTGAGACACGAACGGCACCTTCTCAAAGGGCCGGAACGAAGAGAGCTCACCATGACCACGGTTCGCATCATCGGACCCGGCCGTGCCGGGCGGTCCTTCGCCGCCGCCCTCACAGCCGTCGGCGCGCAGGTCCGCGGTCCTCTCGGGCGTGGCGACGACGTCTCCTCGGCGGCGGCTGGTGTCGACGTCCTCTTGCTCGCAGTTCCCGACCGTGAGATCGCCGGCGTCGCGGCGGCGGTGAGGCCCGTCCGGTCCACCGTCGTCGCGCATTGCTCGGGGGCTCTCGGCCTGGAAGCGCTCGCGCCCCACGGGCGCGTCGCCGCCCTCCACCCGCTCGTGACCCTGCCGGACCCGGCGGTCGGCGCGGCGCGCCTCGGCTCCGGCTGCTACTTCGCCCTGACCGGGGATCGGGCCGTCGCCGAACTGGTCGCGGTGCTCGGTGGCCACAGCCTCCAGATCCCGCCGAACGCGAGGGCTGGTTACCACGCCGCCGCCTGCGTCGCCTCCAACCACCTGGTGGCTCTCCTGGGCCAGGTGCAGCGTATGGCCGCATCGGTCGGCCTTCCCCTCGAAGCCTTCCTGCCGCTCGCCCAGGGCGCCCTCGACGATGTCCGCAGGCTCGGACCGGCCGGGGCGCTCACCGGGCCGGTCGCCCGCGGGGACCTCACCACGATCGAGCGTCATCGCCAGGTCCTTGATCCCGCAGAGCTGGGAGGCTACGACGCCGGTGTCGACCTCGCCCGCCGGCTCGTCACCTCGGACAGATGAAGCTGGGCGGACCCGGCAGGCCTGCGAACTGGGGGACCGGCTCGTGGAGGTAGTCGCCACTCGGGACGGCTTCCGGAACTCGATGTCGGCGGCGCGCGAGAAAGGGGCCCTCGGCTTCGTGCCCACGATGGGCGCTTTCCATCCGGGGCATATGTCGCTCGTAGCGGCTGCGGCCTCGCAGTGCGACGTCGTGGTCGTGAGCATCTTCGTGAACCCGCTCCAGTTCTCCTCGGCAGCCGACCTCGCCCGGTACCCGGCGAACTTGGAGAGGGACCTCGTCATGGCACAGACGGCCGGCGTGGGCATCGTGTTCGCGCCTTCGGTGAGCGAGATGTACCCGCGGGGGGAACCGGAGACGAGGGTCCAGCCGGGACCGCTCGCCGACCGTCTGGAGGGTGCTTCCCGTCCCGGCCATTTCGCGGGTGTGGCGACGGTCGTAACCAAGCTGCTGTCGCTTTCCGGGCCTTGCCGTGCTTTCTTCGGTGAGAAGGACTTCCAGCAACTCGTGGTCGTGCGGCGCCTCGTGGCGGACCTCGATCTCGATGCCGAGGTCGTCGCCTGCCCGACGGTTCGCGAGCCGGACGGCCTTGCGTGCTCTAGTCGCAACCGCCGCCTCGGGCCCGAAAACCGACGCGCCGCGGCGGTGCTGTTCAGGGCGCTTCAGGCCGGGCGTGACGCCGTGGTCGGGGGCGGTCGGAGTGTCGGAGACGTGGAGGCGACCATGGCTCGTGTGGTTGCGGCAGAGCCGCGGGCCAGATTGGATTATGCAGTTGTGGTCGATCCCGTCACGTTCGTATCACCGGCCTCGCTCGCCGGCGAGCTTCGTCTCCTGATCGCGGCTCGTGTCGGGCCCGTCCGCCTGATCGACAACCTGGGTGTGAGTCCATGACGGCACCCCAGCCCTTCATCTTCAGGCGAGCCGTTTGGCGCAGGTGTCCGTGAGCTCTGTCGAGCGGCTCGACGTCCTCGTGGTGGGCAGCGGGGTGGCGGGCCTGTCGGCGGCGGTCCGCCTGGCCGATCTCGGCGGCGCCAGGGTCGGCGTCCTCACCAAGGGCGAACTGGAGCAGTCGACGACGCGCTGGGCCCAGGGGGGCATCGCCGCCGTGCTGCCCGGCGACGAGGATTCGACCGACCTCCACCTGGCGGACACTTTGCGGGCAGGGGCCGGCTTGTGCGACCAGGCCGCTGTTCGCGTGCTCGTCGACGAAGGCTCCGAGCGGGTGTACGAACTCATCGCCCTCGGCGCCGTCTTCGACCGGGGTCCTGGAGGTCACCTTTCCAGGGCAAGGGAAGGCGGTCATTCGACAGCCCGTGTCCTGCACGCGGGCGGCACAGCGACCGGCGCGGAGGTGGAGCGCGCGCTCGTCGAGGCGGTGCGCGACAGTGCCGCGGCGATCCTCGAGGATTGGTTCGCCCTCGATCTGGTTCTGGAGGGGGCCCGCTGCACGGGTGTGACGGCACTGGATCCCGAAGGCGGGCGCCAGCGCGTCGAGGCTTCCCACGTGGTTCTCGCCTGCGGCGGCGCGGGGCAGATGTACGCCGTCACGACCAACCCCGTCGAGGCGACCGGCGACGGCATCGCCATGGCGCTGCGGACCGGGGTTCCGGTCGCCGACCTGGAGTTCGTCCAGTTCCATCCGACGGCGCTCCATCACGCTGCCATGCCGCGCCCGCTCATCTCAGAAGCCCTTCGCGGCCACGGGGCGGTGCTGCGCGACGGCGCGGGCGAACGGTTCGTGGACGAGCTGCTCCCGCGAGACCTCGTGAGCCGGGCGATCGCCGTCAAGCTGGCCGAGGAGGGCAGCGAACACGTGTGGCTGGACGCGACGGGTCTCGAAGACTTCGGGCGAAGGTTCCCGACCATCGCCGAGACACTGCACGAGGCAGGTTTCGATCCGACGCGTGACTGGCTGCCGGTCGCGCCGGCGGCCCACTACCTCTCCGGCGGGGTTCTCGTCGACCTCGACGGCGCGACGGCACTTCCGGGGCTGTGGGCGGCCGGTGAGGTCGCCTGCAGTGGCGTCCACGGTGCCAACCGCCTTGCCTCGAACTCGCTCTTGGAAGGCATGGTGTTCGGCGCCCGTTGTGTCGATGCGATCCTGTCGGGTCGCGACGGGCCGGAGCCTACGGGCGCGCTCGCGGGCCTCGGCGCTGCAGCGGGCGGAGCACCGCCGGGCGCCTCGCGATCAGGGCCGATTGCCGTGCGCCAGGTATCGGACTGCTGTTGCGGTGCAGACCTTGGGCAGACTCCGCCCCCAACAGTCGCCTCGTCGTCCGGCACCACGAGCGCCGCGAGACAACGCGCCGGCTTGCAAACAGCGATGACCTATTGGGCCGGTGTCGTCCGTGACGCCTCCTCGCTCGCGCGGGCCCTCGGGGCCGTGAACGACTGCGCGGCCGGTCTCGGCCCGGCCCTTGACCGTGCGACGGCGGAGGTGCGCAACCTCACCGACGTCTCGAGAGCCCTGCTGGAGGCCGCGACCGAACGTGAGGAGACGCGCGGGTCCCAGGCGCGCTCGGACTTCCCGGAGACGTCCCCTGACTTTCTTTGCAGGTTGTCCCACGGGGCCCGCCCCGGCCTGCAGCCCGGGGACCGGACCCGGCACGAGCCAGCCGTGTCGGGCGCATGACGATGCCCGCCCCGGCGTACAGAGACGATGCGCACGCACCGGCTGCCTCTGTCAGCGAGGCCGTGAGGGCGGCACTCGCCGAGGACCTGCTCCCGCTTGGTGACCTGTCCGCCGCGCTGTTGCCCGAGCAGTCCCGCGGACGGGCCGCCTTCGTCGCCCGCGGCCCCGGGGTCGTGGCGGGCACTCGTTGCGTCGAAGTGACCTGCAGCCAGGTCGATTCGGGCCTCGAGGTGACCTGGCTCGTGGGAGAGGGCGGCGAGATTGGCCCGGGCGGCGTGATAGGCCACGTCGAGGGCCGCTTGCGCTCCCTTCTCACCGCCGAGCGGACCGCGCTCAACTTTCTCTGCCATCTTTCGGGTGTGGCGACCTCGACCAGGCGATATGTCGAGGCCGCCAGGGGGGCCAACCCGTCCGCGAGGATCTGGGACACCCGCAAGACCACGCCCGGACTGCGATCCTTGGAGAAGGCCGCCGTGCGGGCAGGAGGCGGCGCCAATCACCGGGGCAGCCTCTCTGAGGGAGTGCTGATCAAGGACAACCACCTCGTCGGCCTCTCGATCAGCGACGCGGTCCGCAAAGCCCTCGAGCGCTGGCCGGGCCGAATGGTGGAGGTCGAGTGCGAGCGACCAGCGCAGGTGACCGAGGCGATTGACGCCGGGGCGACCCTTGTCATGTGCGACAACATGACCCCGGACGAGGTCCGGGCATGTGTCCAGCTCGTGCGCGCCCACCCCCGCGGGGCCGCGGGTTCAGTCCTGGTCGAGGCTTCGGGCGGTGTCAATCTCGAGAACGTCGCCGCCTACGCGAGGGCGGGGGCGGACGTGATCTCCGTCGGCGCCCTCACCCACTCGGTCATGGCGCTCGACATCGGCCTCGATCTCGAAACTGTGACCTCCGGCCCCGACTGAGCTGCGCGCCAGGGCGGACCTGCCGGTGCCGGTCAGCCGACGTGCCCGGTCACGTAAGCCTTGGTGCGGGCGTCGTTGGGGGTGTCGAACACCCGCTCGGTCGGACCGACCTCCACGAGCTCGCCGACGCGGTCCTCTCCGAGAAGGAAGACGGCAACGGTGTCCGAGACACGCGCGGCCTGGAACATGTTGTGGGTGACCAGGGCGATCGTCACCTCATCGGAGAGGTGCCTGATGAGGTCCTCGATCTTCGCCGTGGCCACCGGATCGAGCGCCGAACACGGCTCGTCCATGAGGAGCACCTCCGGCTCGATGGCGAGAGCGCGCGCGATGCACAGGCGCTGCTGCTGGCCGCCGGACAGGCGCGAGGCGGGCTGGTGGAGGCGGTCTTTGACGATGTCCCACAGGGCTGCGTTGTGCAGCGCGGCTATACCCATGTCGCGAAGAAGACGCTTGTTGCGCACGCCGTTGAAGCGCAGCCCTGAGATCACATTGTCGAAGATGCTCATCGTCGGGAACGGATTCGGCCTTTGGAACACCATCCCGATGCGGCTGCGCAGCACCTCGGGCTGAACGTCGGGCCCGTAGACCTCGAGGTTGCCGAGTCGGACGTTTCCCCGGATGACACCTCCGGTGTGGTCGTGGAGCCGGTTGATGGCACGCAGCACACTTGTCTTGCCGCACCCCGACGGACCGACGAGCGCGGTCACCTGGTGGGCGGGCATCTCGAGGCTGACATTGCGGACCGCGACATGGTCCCCGAAAGTGATGCTCACGTTCTCGAGCGTGACGGCAGTGCCGTGGGGTCCGGGAGCCGGTCGATCTGTCGGCGTTCTCGCCTCTCGGGCCAGCTGCGCCGTCCGGTCGTCCACGTGTGCCCGCCGCTCGGCCGCGTCGCCCAAGCTTCCGCCCGTGTTGTCGTCGTGTCGCTTCATCGAGTCTTCCTGTTGAGTGTCCAGGCGATTGTCCGGGCTGTCACGCTCAGGATCAGCACGAGGGCGAGGAGCACGAGTGCGGTCCCCCAGGCGGTCTGCTGAGCGTCCGGGAATGGCTGTGTCGCGTCGTTGAAGATGAGCAAGGTCATGGCGAAGGTGGGCGAAGCCACCGTGAACAACAGCGGGGCCGTCTCGCCAACGCCCCGGGCCAGTGCCAACAGGTTGCCGGTGACAACTCCCGGCAGCGCTCCCCGCAACACGACTGAGCGGGCTACGCGCGACCGTCGCGCGCCGAGCGAGATCCCCGCCTCCCACAGGTCCACGGAAACGGTCCGCATGGCCTCCTCGTTGGCCCTGACCATGATCGGCAGCATCAGGACTCCGAGAGCGAAGCCGGCCGCCACGTCCGAGAAATGGTGAAACCGCTCGACATAGACCGCATAAGCGAAGATGCCGATGATGATCGACGGCACACCGGACATCACAT
The DNA here is from genome assembly GCA_052148655.1 of Acidimicrobiales bacterium. GTDB lineage: Bacteria > Actinomycetota > Acidimicrobiia > Acidimicrobiales > Bog-793 > Fen-455. Next base: position 11,865 of record JBKQHU010000174.1, on the reverse strand, counting down.
CGGCGCTGAAGCGGATCGACGACGCGATCGGCCCCGCGCGCTCGAACAGGAACAGGGCGACGAACAACCCGAGTGGCACAGCCAGTGCGACGGCATAGGCGACGATCTCGCCGGAGCCGACGATGGCGGTGGAGATGCCCCCGCCCGGCACTCCCTCCGGTGTGGGGGCATGCACCAGGAAACCGATGCTCAGTGCCCCCACCCCTTTGGAGACGGTTGCTATTACGAGAGCGACCAAAGGTGTCAGGCCGATCAGCACCGTGATCAGGCAGATCACCTGCATGGCGCGCCCGGTCAGGCGTCGCCGGCGAATGGAGAGGCGGGCGCAGTCGCGCACCGCGACCCGCCGCCGGGCCACCGCCGCGACCCCCATGTCCGGAATTGCGCCAACAGCCCCCTCAGCGGACCAGAGCGTTCTCATACGACCGCGCCGCGGACACCGAGCAGGCGCCGGCCACCTCTTCTGCGGACGAGAAGCTGTCCCACGACATTGACCAGGATCGTCAACAGGAGCAGGATGCCGGCCAGCGCGATCACCGCGCTGGTGCCGAGTCCGGGGGAGGCCTCTGCGAACTGGTTGACGATGGCGGACCCGAGTGTCGCGCCGGGAGCGAGGAGCGAATGGGGGATGGCCGGGCGGTTGCCGATCACGAGAGCAACCGCGATGCTCTCGCCGAGCGCCCGCCCGACGGCCAGCGTGATGGCGGCGGCGATGCCCGACCGGGCGCCGGGCAAGACGGTGCGCCGGACCACTTGCCAGTGAGTGGCACCCAGCGCCATCGCCGCCTCCCTGTCGGCGAGGGGCACCCCGCCGAGCGCGGTCCGGCTCAACGCGACGACAGTCGGCAGGGTCATGATGGCGAGGACAACCGAGGCGAGCAGCACACTCGGTCCGTAGGCGGGCCCGTGAAAGAACCAACCGAGGACCGGGAGCCGCTCGAGCGCGGGTTCGACGTCGGTGGCGAACAACGGGGAGAGCACGAGCAGGGCCCACAGGCCGACGACGATGCTCGGCACGGCGGCGAGGAATTCGATCGAGGCCGACAGCGGCGCCGCCAACCATGGCGGAATCAATTCGGACAGAGACACGGAAATGCCGAGGCCGATCGGTACGACAATGAGCATGGCGACCGACGTGGTGATGACAGTCCCGGCGACGAGTGTCCCGCCCGCATACTCGCCGGCATCGGGGTTCCAGGTCCCTGACCAGAGGAAACTCACACCCGAGTGCGCGAAAGCCTGGCTCGACTGCGACATGATGCTGACGATCAGGCCGATCACTAGGGCAGCAAAGAGCCCGGCGCCTCCCCAACGGACGATGGCGTACAGCGGGCTCGAGGGGAGGCGCCGCCGCTTGCGCCATGGTCGCAGCCCGTCCGGACCGTTGCCGCCCCCACCTGTCAAAGATGACGCCGTGACAGGTGGGGATGGCAACGCCGCCATCAGATCACCCACGAATTCAGTTTCGCCACCCGTTCCTAAGACTGCAGCTCGGCCAGTGTCGTCTTGGCAAGTTGAGCGACATTGGCCGGAAGCGGCGAGTAGCCGAGTGACTTCGCCTGCTGTTGTCCGACGGTCACGACGTAGGAGAACAGGGCGTCAAGCGCCGCACGCTTGGCTGTGTTCGTCTGCTTTTTGTAAAGCAGCGTCCAGCTGAAATTGGCCAGCGGGTAGGTCGACGGGCCGGATTCGTCGATGATCGAGAAGTTCGTGGCGCTCAGGTGCGTCGCCTGGGCTCCGGCCTGGCCGATCGTGAAGGACGACGGCAGGACGTATGCGCCCGACCCGTTCTCCAAGGCCGCATTCGTGAAGCCGGCCTTTGAGGCGTATCCGAACGAGACATAGCCGATCGCGCCGGGTGTGGCCTTCACGAAGGTGGCGACACCGGTGTTCAGCTGCTCGCCCTCGCCGAAGTCCGGCAACGGCCATGACGTCGACGCCTTCGACGTGCCGATCTTCAGGACCCAGTTGGTCGAGGTTGTGATGAGGTACTTATCGAGGTCCCATCCCGGCCCGGAGGAGTCGGCACGGTGGACCGGCACGATGGCAAGGTTCGGCAGGTTCGAGACGCCGGTGACCTTGGCGATCACCGGACTGTCCCAGTTCGTGATCGCCCCGTCGAAGATCGCCGCCAGCGTAGGCCCGTCGAAGTGCAGGCCGTTCGGAGCGCCCGGCACGTTGTAGCTGATCGCGACGCCTCCCAGCTCCACGGGCACCTGCAGAACCGTGCCCTTCGTCGCGGCCAGGGCGGATGCGGACATGGGGATCTCCGAGTCGCCGAAGTCCACCGTGTTCTCCTGTATGTCCTTGATGCCGACGCTGCTGCCTGCGGGCGAGTAGTTGACGGTCACCTTCTTGTGAAGTTGCTCGTAGTCGTAGAAGACCTTCTCGAAGAACGGTGCGATGGAGTTGGCTCCCGCGCCGTCGAGCGTGATGGCTTTTGCCGCCGGGCTGGCGGCGGAGCTCGCCACGCTCAGCCCCCAGGGCGCAGCGAGGACGGCGCCGAGCGCGAACAGGACACGGGCGATGAGGCTTCGTTTCACTGATTTTCACCTCGAGAGTCGGTCGGTTCGTTTGACGATGATTGAAGGTTAATCTATATGTTCACTAGAAATAATAGCATACAACATTTGGCCACCCGTGGCGGGCCCCTTCTCGGGCCGGCGCCGCGGCGGGGCCGGGCGCAGCGCCCGCTAGCAGAGGTCGAGGCTCGTTGCCGGCTCTCGCGCCACTAGGCCAGTTTCGATGGCGCCGCCGACGGCTTCCTGCTGGGTCGAAGTCGGTTCGCTGCAGCAGAACCATGGTTCGCTGAGCCGCGGCCTCGGCCCGGCCGGCCCGGTCGAGCGGCTCCCGCGGCGGGGCCGGGCCAGGGCCGGTCCCGCCGCATGGAGCGAAACGTAGGCACGGACGCGGCTGTCGACTTCCTCGAACATGTCCGCGGCGGCGTCGGGCCCCTCTGCGGTACCCGCCGCCTCCACGAGTGTCTCCAGCCCTTTTTGGAGCTCGTCGAGCCCGGGCTCCCCGGCTGTCCAGACCCAGCTCAGCTTGGCGGAGTCGTAGTTCTCGAGCCGCTGGCTGACCTCCGGTGCCGACAGCAGGAGGGAGCCCTCAGGGATCAGTAGCCGGATCGTGTACTGGACCGCGTCGACATTTCCCACAAGGTCGTGGGCGAGGACGAAATCAAGCATGGCCCCGAGCTCGGCCGCTCTCGTCCACGGCGTGAACGGCAGCCACGATGGCCGGACTTCAATGCCGTGGTCCCGCAGCAAAGCAACGGCCGCGCTCTCGTCAGCGGCCGTGTGACCTTTCTCCAAGATGCGAAGACTCCTGTCGTCGACCGACTCGAAGGCCGACACGACGAACAGGCAGCCGGCTTGCGCCATCCTGGCCCACAGGTCCTCGTGGGCCAGGATGTGCTCGACCTTGGTCGTGCAGTCGAAGCTCAGGTCCGGGAACGAGGAATGGACCGCCTGGGCGACGCGCAGGGCGTGGCGGGGCCCGTTGAGGAAGTCAGGGTCCGCAAAGGTCACATGCCTTGCGCCCATCGCCACGAGCTGGGACACGTCGCTCATCACAACCTCTTCGGGCACGGCACGAAGGCGCCCGTCGTACACGACCGGCAACGGGCAGTGCCTGCACCGGTGCGAGCAGCCGTGGCTCGTCTCCACGGCAGCAGCCAGACGCTCCTCGCCGCCCAGCACAAGTCGGGCGTAACGCTCCAACGGCGGCAGCAGATCGCGCGCCGGCGTGAGGAAACCACTCCGGCCGAGGTGCACGACGACTTCCCCCGTTAGCTCGGGCGCGACCGTCCCGCTGTCCCCGTTCGCCCATGCGAGCAGGGCGGGCTCGTACTCCCCGGCGATCACCCGGTCAGCCATGCCAGCGGTCAGTTCGCGGCTCATGGCGGCGTACAGCCCGTACAGGCAGACCGGCAGCTCGGGGCGCCGCGCGCGCACCGAAGCCGCAAGGGCGACGGCCATCCGCATCGCGGTGTGCATAGGGACCGAGAAGGCGACTGCTTCGGCCCAGTCCACGAGAGCCGGGTCCCACGGTTCGACGGACACGTCGATGGCGCGCACGTCGTGACCGCCGGCCCGAAGGGTTGCCGCCGGGGAGGCGACGTGCACGGGTTGGTGCCCCAGCTCGTAGGTAGAGACCAGCAGGACGCGCACCCTGGCACGCTATAGCCGCCGCGCCGTTCGGGCGTGCGGCGACGGCTCCGCCGGGCGATGGCCTTAACATGGGACCGCCCGCCTTCAAGTGAGGACATCTGATGACTGACACCGGCAACAGCGGCAGCGACGGCGTCCCGGTTCTTCGTCTGACGGCGCAGGCACTGTCCGAGATCCTCGCCTTGCGGGACTCCGAGTCCGCTCCCGAGACGCTCGCCCTGTGCGTGGAGATCAGTGGCACGCGCGAGGACGTTTACACCTATGACATGTACTTCCAGCCCACCTCGGACGCGGCGCCTGGCGACTGGGTCGAGCCTCTGGACGGCCTCACCGTGATCGTGCCGGGCGAGAGCGTCGAGCGGATACGGGGCTCGGTCCTGGACATGGGCCCGGACACCGACGGCGGGGGGATGGTCATCAAGAACCCGAACCGGCCCCTTCCGGCTCGGCGGAGCCCGGCGATGACGGGGCCGCCGCCGGATCTGAGCGGTGATGTCGCCCAGCGGCTCCTCCAGGTCCTGAATGAGCAGATCAACCCTGCCATAGCAGCCCACGGCGGACGTGCGGACCTGGTGGCGGTGGAGGAGGACACCGCCTACCTGCGTCTCTCGGGTGGGTGCGCCGGTTGTGGCTTGGCTGCGGTGACGCTCAGCCAGGGCATCGAGGTTGCCATCCGCGAGAGCGTGCCCGAGATCGTCAACATCGTCGACGTGACCGACCACGCCTCGGGGACTAACCCCTATTACGAGGCAGCGAAGAAATAGGCAGGCCGCAGCCGGTCCTTCCCGCCCGTGCGCGGCTCACGTCGCGGTGAAACGGCGGATGTCGGCCGCGGCAAAGGACTCGGCGAGGGCGTCGATCCGAACTGTGGCCTCGACGCTGCTCACCACCTCGGCAAGGCGCGGCCCGGGGATGGCGCAGGTCATCTCGTCACCCGGGAGGCCGGTGCGGGTCCGGCTGAGGGTGCAGCCGAGACTGGCCGCCACCTGGCCCTGTTCTTTGGCCAGGGCGATGACGCGACATTGCGGTTTGCCGCCGATCTGCAGTCCGGGCACCGCCTCGGCCAATACCATGAGCTGGCGTGCCCCGATCCGGATCAGGACGACGTCCGGCGTGAGCGCGCTCTTCGCGAGCGGCCCGTAGGTCACAGATCCAGGGCGTTCGCGCACGGTCGGGATGTCCTGGATCTGTTCGGGACTCACCCAGCCCGACTCGACGAGAGCTGCCACGTCTGTGTTCGCGGCCAGGGCGTCGAGACCTGCGAACCCGTGGACCAAGGTGCCCACGCTGCAATTGGCGTGGTCACCGGCGACCGTCGAGAAGGTCTTGTCGATCGCCTCGGTCCAGAAGACGCATCCGGCCGGCACCGGTCCAGTTCTCCCGTCGGGCGCGGGCGCCGGAGTAGGGCCTTCGTAGGGGTCGACGCCCTCGGGGAGCCCGGCGCCGAAGCTGATCGCGACGGGAGGTGTCGTCAGCTCCAGCGCCGCGGTGAGGGCGTCGGCGAGCTCGGAAAAAGTGGGAGAATCCATGGCCGCAGTTCTACCGGCGAGGTTCTCAGCTCTCGGTCACGGCACCGAATGAGGTGAACCTGGTCGCCTTGAGTCTCCAAGGGCTTTGGCCTGTCGCGTTCCCGGCGCGACTTCGAGTTCGAGGAAGACTCTCGGGTGGGTGCGCCTGGCGAGGAGGAGCGTCTGGCGCAGCTGTGTCAGCCGTGTGGGAAGCCGCTAGCTGACCAGTTTGCGGCCGGTATGTTCGCGGGTGTTGCTTTCAAGGTTTCGCAGGTGATAGTGCCGTTCTTGGCCACTCCGTAGTAGGTACCCGCGGTCAGGGTAGCCTCGTTCGAAATCGCCGCGGTCTGCGTTGACTTCAGATCCAAGATGGCCCAGCAGTCCTTCGTGCCCGGCGAGTAGGCCACCATCTCGAGCCAGCCCAGGTTTCCGTTGTAGGCAACCGATATGACGTTCGACTTGGTCGACGCCGCGGAGCTCGTGTACGTCAGGCCGGTGTCGATGGCAGTGATCGTGGATACGCCCGATCCCGAGCCACCCAGGAGGTTGCTGTAGGTCTGGTTGTTGGCGGTGTAGAAGGTGTCGGCGCCGGTCAGCGCGGTCTGCAAGTTGGCCTGTGCGGCGGTGTTGTTCGCGGTCTTGGTCACCGACAGGAACGTCGGGATGGCGATCGCCAACAGGATGCCGATGATGAGCAGGACAACGAGCAGCTCGATGAGCGTGAACCCCTCCCCACCGGCCTCCTCGAATCCGAGGCGCCGCGCATGGAGCTTCCTGATCTTCCCCATGGAGCCTTCCTCACTCGATCGTCAGTAGTCGTCACATACCTTCGGCCTGATAAGCCCGGACCCTTAGCCGAATCTTCACCGAGACCCGAAGGCCTCGAGCGGCCGGAGGGCCCGTTCTGTGGCTCTGCACAGTCCGAGCCTTTGTGCCAGATGGCGCGGATCGTGCCACCAAGAAGCCTTCGCGCCCAGGCCACTCGACGCGAAGGGGCAGGTGAGGCATCTCAGCCCCACCAGAACGACGCGGCGATGACGACGTAAAGGCCGACGAGGCAGGCCCCCTCGAGCCAGGTCGACTCCCCGTCCAGCACGACGACAGCCGTGATCAGAGTCGTGAGAGCAAGGACGACACCGAGCAACGGTGACAGCACCAAAGTGAGCTGGGCACCGCCTATGACCGGAGAGAGGAGCACCAGGGCCGGGATGAGCACGAGAGCGATCTGTACCGGGCTCTGCAGGATCACCGAGACGGCATAGTCGCTCCGGTTGCGGGCTGCTAGCTGGACCCCCACGACGTTCTCGACGGCATTGCCCGCGATTGCGACTACGACGAGCCCTGCGAAGGCCTCTGACATGTGCAGCGCCGAGAGGGCGGGGCTAAGAGCGGCGACGAACCAGTCTGACACGAAGGCCGCGGCAACGCTCGAGGTGAGTAGCAACGCGACCACGAGCTGGATCGACCAGGCACTCACGGTGGTCCCCGCTTCGTCGCCCAGCTCATCGTGACGCTCGCGCCTGGCCCGTCCGTCGGCTCCGGGCCCGTCCTCCGCCGTGAGATCTTCCGGGGATGGCCGCGGTTCCCGGCGCACCGAGCCCGGTGCCGACAACACGAACACGATCAGCAGCACAACTGCGGCGACATCGGAAAGGGCGACCTTGTGATGCCGGACGGCGAGGTCGAGGTGTACGCCCAGAGTCGGGATCATGAGGACCGAGACGGCCAGCACCAAGAGCACGACGATCGTGCGGGCGTCGTCTGCCGGGAAATGTTGTGTGCCATGCCTCAGGCCGCCGACGATGAAGGCGAGGCCGAGAACGAGCAGCACGTTGGCGATGATCGATCCGATGAGGGCGGCCTGTACTACCCCGACGAGGCCGGCGCGGAGCGCGAAGATGCCGAAGAACAGCTCCGGAAGGTTGCCGAGCCCCGACTGGACGACGCCGGTCATGCCGGCGCCGAGACGGTCCCCCAGCCGGTCGACACTCCGCCCGACGATGGCGGCGAGGAACCCGAGGGCCAAGGCGGACACGATGAAGGGGACGACACGTCCGGTGGGGACGTATCGGGTGAGGGCGGACGCGCCGGTCAAGAGCGCGCCGGCGACGAGGAGGCGGACATCGCCACGGGAGAGCTTGGAGCTCACGGTGGCTGTCTAGCCTCGGACACAGGCGTTGTCGTTTCGGGTCACGGGCCCCACTTTCGTGCCACCATACGACCTCCGGCGACCGCCGGTTCGCCTCGGCCGTCGGGGTGCTCGGTCCCCCGGTGAGCTAGACAGAGGCGTGATGCTGCTCGCTTTAGACGTGGGAAACACACAGACCGTGATCGGGCTGTTCGTGCCAGGGAGTGGTCCGGGCTCTGAACGCTCCGACGACCGCGGTAGCGAGCCGGAGTCAGCGCCGGTCCGCCGTGCCTCGCAAGCGGCTGCTCCTGGTGAATTGGCGGACCTGTTACACCATTGGCGTCTTGCGACCGTCGCCGAGCGCACGGCGGACGAGTACGCGCTCCTCATCACCGAACTGCTCCGGCTGGTCGGGCTCGAGTTCACGACCCGAACCGTCGGGGCCGTGGGGGGCATGGTCGTGTCCTCCTCGGTGCCGGAGGTGACCTCGGCCATCAGGGAGATGGCGCATTTATGGTTCGACGTCCCGCTTGTGGTGGTCGAGCCGGGAATCCGCACCGGGATGCCGATCCTGTACGACAACCCGAAGGACGTAGGCGCGGACCGTGTCGCCAACGCCGTCGGTGCCATCGACCTGTACGGAGGTCCGGCGATCGTCGTCGACATGGGCACCGCGACCACGTTCGACGCCATTTCGGGGGCCGGCGAGTACCTGGGCGGTGCCATAACGCCCGGGATCGCGATAAGCATGGAGGCGCTCTTCGAGCACGCGGCGGCGCTGCGCCGTGTCGAGCTGGTCGAGCCCCGCAACGTGATCGGCAAGTCGACGGTGGAGTCGATCCAGTCGGGTGCCATCTACGGCTACACGGGTCTCGTCGATGCCATGTGCCGGCGCATTTCCGACGAGCTCGGACCGTCCGCCATCATCGCCACCGGTGGGCTCGCCGGGCTCGTGACGCCGTTGTCGGAGACCATCCAGCACCACGAGCCCTGGCTCACCTTGCACGGGCTTCGCCTTGTCTTCGAGCGCAACGTGGCCCATGACGGGAGTGGGAGAGAGTCGTGAGGGAGATCGGGTACCGTTTCGAGACGACGTCGGGTGCCGGCGATGCCGCCCGTTCGTTCGCGCACCTCGAAACCGGCGAGGAATCAGGGGTCACGGTGGCCGTCGCCGGCCGCATCATGCGGTCCCGGCCCCAGGGCAAGCTCGCCTTTGCCGAGCTGCGTGACTGGACGGGGGGCATTCAGCTGTTCGCACTCGCGGCCTTGACGCCCGATTTCGAGGAGTTCTGCCGCCTGTCACTCGGCGACTGGATCGGCGTGAGCGGCGAGGTTGTCCGCACCCAACGAGGCGAGTTGTCGGTCAAGGTCGCGTCCTGGGAGCTGTTGGCACGGGCGCGGCGCGGCTTTGGTGACAAGTGGCACGGCGTCTCGGACCCCGACATCCGTTATCGCCAGCGCGAGCTCGACCTGTGGGCGAACGACGGCGTGCGCGAGATCTTCCTACTGCGTTCCAAGGTCGTGGCCTCGATACGGCGCCGACTCGCCGCCGCAGGCTTCGTCGAGGTCGAGACGCCTGTACTGCACCCGATTCTCGGCGGAGCGACAGCGCGGCCGTTCGTGACGCACTACAACGCCCTGCACACAGACGTGTATCTCCGTATCGCCACGGAGCTCTATCTGAAACGGTGCGTAGTGGGTGGCTTGGAGCGGGTGTTCGAGATCGGCAGGACGTTCCGCAACGAAGGGCTCTCGCCGCGTCACAACCCTGAATTTACGATGCTCGAGCTGTACCAGGCCTACGGCGATTACACCGACATGATGGTGATCTGCGAGGACATCGTGGCAGGGACGGCCGAGGAGCTGCTCGGCACGACGGTGATCGCCTACCAGGGCCGTGAGATCGACCTGACCCCGCCGTGGCGGCGGGCGACCCTGGAGGAGCTCATCGCCGAGCACGCCGGAGTCGAGGTGGACTTGTCGATGGGGGCCGAGCACCTGAGAGCCGTGGCGGGCGGACTGGGCGTGCCCTTCGAGCCCTGGTACGGCCCCGGCAAGCTCATCCTCGAGATCTACGAGAAGACGACCGAGTCCGAGCTCTGGGGCCCTGTGTTCGTCTGCGACTACCCACAAGAGGTCTCGCCGCTGGCGCGTGAGCACCGCGCCAAGCCCGGCTACGTGGAGCGTTTCGAGCCGATCATCGCTGGTCGGGAGATCGGCAACGCCTTCAGCGAGCTCGCGGACCCCGACGACCAGCGGGAGCGTTTCGAGGAGCAGGAGGCGGAGAGGGCCCGCGGTGACGACGAGGCGATGTCCGTCGACTGGGACTACCTGCGGGCTCTCGAGCTCGGCTTGCCGCCGACCGGCGGTCTCGGGCTCGGGATCGACCGGCTCGTGATGCTCTACGCGGACGTGGCAAACATCAAGGAGGTGCTGCTGTTCCCGGCGCTTCGTCCCGAGGACAGGTCTCCTGAGACGCAGGCCGGTCCGGTCGGACCTACCGAACCGGAGGCCTGAACCCGAGCTGCTCGCTCAGCTGGCGAGGACCTTCGCGGTGGAGTCCTGGAGGTCATCGACGACGTTGTAGCCGAACTCGACGAGGGCCTTGGGGACGAGCCCCTCCCCGAGCCGGGCAGCGGCCGCGGCCGCGGTCCTGGCGTAGTCCCGGGCGATCTCGTGGGCGGCCGAGATGGCCGGCGACGCCGCCACGAGCGCCCGTGCCTCCTCGCGTTCGACGTGGTCGAGCGGGTGGCCGAGAAGGTCGCGGAGCCTCGGGCCCACGGCGGGGTCGCTGAGGGCGCGCTGGACCGGCAGGGTGTAGATGCCTTCGGCGAGGTCCTGCCCCGGCGGCTTGCCGAGCTCGGCCTCGGTGGCGACGATGTCGAGGACGTCGTCTCGGATCTGAAAGACCATGCCGAAAGCCTCGCCGAAACCGGACAGGTCGTCGACCTGGGACCGGTTGAGGCCCGCCGTCAAAGCACCGATACGGCACGCCGTCGACATCAGCGCGGCGGTCTTGTTGGAGATGCAGCGCAGGTAGTCGTCCTCGTCGCGCTCGATCTGGAACGCCGCGCGCACCTCGGCCACCTGCCCCTGGCAGAGCCGGGCGAGCGTCGCCGCCAGCAATCCCGCCACTTCGGTACCGAGCCGCGAGGCGATCTCTGCCGCCCGGGCCAGCAGGAAGTCGCCCGCCACGATGGCCACGAGGTTGCCCCAGCGGGCGTTGACGCTCTCCACGCTGCGCCGGCGGGTCGCCTCGTCCATGACGTCGTCGTGGTAGAGCGAGGCGAGGTGGACAAGTTCGACGGAAACCGCTCCGAGCAGGATGTCCGCGGTGACGTCGTTACTTTGGAGGTAGGAGGCGGTGATAGTCAGCGAGGGCCGGAGGCGTTTGCCTCCCGCTTGGATGAGGTGGCTCGCCACCTCGTTCAAGAAGGCGTCCTCCCCGAGCACAGAGTCGCGCAGGCACAACTCGAGCCGAGCGAGATCCTCCTCGCGGATCGGGAGGGCGAAAGGGTCCAGGCTGCTCACCAAGTCCGCCACCTTACGCCAAAGGAGCACCGAACCGACAGCCGGACGCCCACCCCAATATTCCGCCGCACTGTAATCTTCCCCTCCCAGGTGTTCAATTCAGAGCTGCCGTTCGGCCCGGATCGCATCGCTAAGGCTTTCGGGGCCGCAGTCCGATGTTAAGAGGGAGAGCTAGCTTCCGAGGCGGCGGGTTTTCGCGCACCGGACCGGTAGACTTCTCGTACAGGGAAGACCACAAGGGAGTCTGAGTTGTTCGAGCGATTCACCGATCGGGCACGCAGGGTATTGGTCCTGGCTCAGGAGGAAGCACGCCTCCTGAACCACAGCTTCATCGGGACCGAGCACATCCTGCTCGGCCTCATACACGAGGGCGAGGGAGTCGCGGCCAAGGCGCTGGAATCCCTCGGCATCTCGCTCGAGGCCGTGCGCGAAAAAGTCGAGGAGACCATCGGACCCGCAGGGTCGGCTCCGACAGGGTCGCCGCCGTTCACGCCCAGGGCGAAGAAGGTTCTCGAGCTGTCCCTCC
>JBKQHU010000173.1:0-7638 GCA_052148655.1 Acidimicrobiales bacterium | reverse complement strand
CCCTTCGCCCGACAGTTCTCCCGCCTCGACCCAGGTCCCCTCCGCGTAGGCACGAAGCGCCCTGATGATCCGGTCTATCTGCCCGCTCGAACGCAGCTCGGAGACCTCGCCTAAGCGCAGGAGCGTGCGGTGGGTGTTGCGGCCATCCTCCCGCACGGCCTCGACGAGCGAGAGATACTCGTAGGACTTGTCGCCACGGCGACGAACCGTCCTCTTCACGAACACAACCACAGCTTACAGCACTGTAGGTCAAATATGGTGGATGTGTCGCCCCTATATTCTAGGTCTAAAGTCCGGACTTATCCACAGCTTGCCCAGGTCAGAGGCTTATAGAGGGTCTTTCGGCGGAAACTCGCGCCGAAGTCCGGTCGAACACCGCCGAGATGGTCTTCTCCGTCAACGAGCTGCTCGAGTGGCCGACAATGTCTGTCACGCTTTTGCCAGGAGATCTCGTCGTCACGTGGACTCCGCACGGGACCGGCGGGTTCCAGCAGCCTCCGCGTTACCTCGCCGACGGCGACGCGTGGAGGCTGGATCGACGGGATCGGCTCGCTCAGCAACGTTGTCCGTGCTGATCCATTGACAGAACGTCAGTGATCAACGGCCCTCGCAGACCACACCGAGAGGGCGCCGGGGCCCGCGAAGTGCACATGCGGGCCGAGTTCCTCTTCGATGCGGAGGAGTTGGTTGTACTTGGACAGCCGCTCCGATTGGGCCAGAGAGCCGACCTTGATCTGGCCTGCGCCGGTCCCCACGGCAAAGTCGGCAAGCAGGGAGTCCTCGGTCTCGCCTGAGCGGGCGGACACGACAGTCGCGTAGCCCGCGGCACGGCCTCGTTCGATGACTTCGATTGTTTCGGTCAAGGTCCCTATCTGGTTCATCTTCACGAGCACCGCGTTGGCTACCCCGGCACCGATGCCGCGTTCCAGGCGCTCAATGTTTGTGGTGAACAGGTCGTCGCCGATCAGCTGGACGCGTGCCCCGAGCCTGAGAGTGAGGGTCGCCCATCCTTCCCAGTCGTCCTCGGCGAGACCGTCCTCTATCGACACGATCGGGTACCCATCGACCAGACGCTCGAGCGTGGCGACTAGTTCCTCGGACGAGAGAGGCGCCTGCTCTTCGGGCAACCGGTAATGCCTGCCATCGAAGAAGTGCGTCGCCGCGACGTCGAGTGCCAACATGACCTCATCGCCGGGTTCTCGACCTGCCTTGACGATGGCTCTCACGAGCAGGTCGAGCGCATCCTCGGGACGATCGAGCGCCGGTCCGAAGCCTCCCTCATCGGCCTTGAGGATCGAAAGCCCTCGCCCTACGAGCAGGTCACCCGCAGCGGCACGAACGGCATATAGGGTTTCCAGAGCCTCGCCGTAGGTTGTCGCGCCGACGGGAACCACTAAGAAGTCCTGAAAAGCCAAGCCGCCCTTGGAGTGCAGCCCCCCGCTCAATATGTTGACCATAGGGAGAGGCAGCACTGGTGTGCTGTCGCCCGCCAGGTGTCGCCAAAGAGGGATCCCTGCTGACGCCGCCGCTGCGCGAGCGACAGCCGCCGAGACACCGAGCATGGCGTTGGCCCCGAGCTTTGACCTGTCGGGCGTGCCATCGATCTCCACGAGCACCGCGTCCAGCCCAGGCTGATCGAAGGGATCCCGTCCGGTGACGGCATGGGCGATCATCTCGGAGACGTTCATCACGGCGCGCCGCACGCCAAAGCCCCCGAAACGGCTCGCGTCCCCGTCGCGCAGTTCGTGTACCTCGTGGCTCCCCGTAGACGCCCCGGAAGGGACACTGGCTCGCCCGACGGCACCGTCGGTGAGCCTGACGTCCACTTCCACGGTCGGGCGCCCACGCGAGTCCAGTATTTCGCGGGCGACCACTTGGGCGATCACCACACCTGGGTGCCGGTGGGAAAGTGATGACGTCATTCCACCTCCCTGGCCGAGCTCCAACGTCGTGGTGCGATTCTGCACGGATCGGAAAGGGCAAGTGCCTCACCGATGTCGCCGGGTGGATCACACAGGAGCTCGGAACCGATGCTCCTAGCAACGGCGCGTTCGGCGTCGGTCAGGTATTCGACGCGCGACTTGCCGTCCACCCTCGCGACCATCAGGCAGCCGACGTGGCCGAGTACATAGGCAGCGCTTGGACAAAGCCCCCCAGTCACGTCCATATATGCCCCCCAAAACGCCTCGGCACAGAGCTCCAGATCCGACGTCGCCTGCGGGACATGCAGGCGCTTAAGCAGGAGATGACTGAGCATGAAAGCAAGGTCGAACGCGGGATCGCCATAGTGCGCCACCTCGAAGTCGATGACCCAGAGCCCGACCCCTACAAGAACGTTCTTCGGCGAGTAATCACCGTGAACCAGACACGCACGCGTCGCCTGCATTCGTTGCACGTACCCGTGAATGGAGTCGCTGAGGGCGGGGTGCCGCGTCTGGACCGTCCTGTAGTAAGGGTCGATCCGGAGCTCGTCGAATGCCTGCGAGCTCCCGAACCTAGCCTCGAGGTCTGAATCCTCGAACGTCTCGGCGTGCCAGGTGCCAAGCAAGTCCCCCAGGCACGCTGCGACCTGCGGGTCGGCACTCCCGACAAGCAATCGTTCCTTCCAGTTCGTCCAGTCAGCAGGGGCTGCAGCGATCGTCAGCACGCATGCCTCCCGGTCGAGATCGAGCACCTCAGGTACCGAGCCGGGAGTTACTTCCGCTACCAGACGCAGCGCATCGGCCTCGGTGATGGCCCGTTCTCTTGGGGCGCGCCATTCGTCAGGAACGCGGAGTCTTTCCAACGCCTGCTTCACGACGACTCTCAAGGCACCCTGCTGAGCCGCCAACACTATGTTCGAGACACCACCACCGAGCTCTTGCGCATTAATAACGCCGTCTTTACGGAAGATCCCACGCGCGATCAAGTACTCGCCGACGGTCTGCTCCGACAAGAGGGTAGCGGAGCTCCGTACGTTGCTTCCGGCTGCCATAGGTCGCACCAAGCATAAGGACCGGAGAGAAGAGGCCGAGCCGGGCAATGAGAAATGTGCCATGAGGACCTTCAGGTCGGTGGGCACGGCTCGCGCGAGGGCCCGTGATTTTCTCGGGGTATCGCCCATGGTCGGCCGCGTTCCGGATAGATCGGCTTCCGATCCTTGGCGCCTAGTGGGTAGTAGGTGGCGCTCGCGTTCCGGACCTGAAGGTGCCCGCCTTTCGATCCGCTCGACTGAACCTCGGCCTGTCAGTGCCGACCACTCTCCTTGGCGTCCCGAGCAAGCACTTGGCCACGAGCCAGGCCGTCACAGTCAATTACTACTGCCGTTCCTGGGGAGAGCACCAGTGTCTGACCTTCTGGGTTAAGCCGGTGGTAAGTGTCAACGAACAGCTGTGGGTCGAGCGTCGCTCCTTCGCCGTAGTCAGCGTCCCGCCACAACCCGTAGTGAAATGGCATGGCAAGCCGTGCACCCTGCAACCAGGAGAGCAGCGCCGCTTCGTGCGCGTTCATGTTCCCGGTAGTGCCGTTGATCGGGACGAGGGACGCACTTACACCGCGGGTATCAGAAACGATCTCGCTGTCGTACTCGGTGTCGCCACTGTGGTACACACTCACTCCGTCTGCCTCGAGCAGAAAGCCAACTGCGTCAGGTGTGGGTTCGCTTCCAACGAGGTGCCGCGCGTGCACCGCGCGCACTGTTAGGTCGCCGATCTCGAACACATCCCCCCTGCTAACGGACCTTGTCCGCAATTCCCCCACTCCAGAAGAGACCACCTTTTCCACCGCCATCGGTGGGCCGACAAACTGTGTTCTCTCGTGACTCAAGAAGCCGGCAATGGAGTCTGGATCGAGGTGGTCCTCGTGACTGTGCGTAGCCAACAGAGCGTCTGCCTCAACCTCCAGAGGGTTAAGCGGTGAAGGAACATTGCGCGGCTGCTGGTAGGAGCGCATTACGGCATCAGACAGGTACGGGTCAACAAGGACGATCGTCCCTCCTGGTGTTTTGAGAGCTATCCCTGCCTGGTAAAGCCACCAGAACGCAAGCTTGCCGTGTGGTACTGCAGTGTCACGAATGTCCAGCCAGAGTTCGGTCGTTGTCTTCATAGCGTTCCCCTCCTCTTCGCCCAACTGCCCCATTATTCGCATAACCTGAGACTGGAGCCTTGACTGGAACTGGACGCAGTCCGGTCGTCCCCTTTGTAAGTCGGCCGGCTTGAGCCGACCTTCCCGCCCGCCGAGCGGCTAGATAGGCGATAAGCTAGGCCAGCCGTTATCTACATGCTGGCGGTTTCTCTCTTTGGATCCACCTACTCGGTATCGCGAACCTCGTCGCGTCGCGGCGACAATCACATGATCTGGCCCTTGGACTGGCCCGTCGGCTGCTGCTCGCTCGAGGGCCACCGGTCGAACGAGTGCCGCACCGCCGCGACAATGCCCTCGACCTGAGGTATTTCCGCTTCCATCAGTTGCGGAGCGTGGGCGATAGGCGCATGAGCGGCCGTCACGCGAGCCACAGGCGCATCGAGATAGTCGAAAGCATTTTCCTGAACTGACGCAGCTACCTCTGAGGCGACGCTCGCGTACGGGGGCTCTTCGGTGACGACGAGCGCCCGCCCGGTCTTGCGCACAGACTCCTCGATCAGGTCCATGTCAAGTGGGAAGATCGTTCTCAAGTCGATAACTTCCAGTTCGATACCGTCAGCGGCAAGTATTTCCGCAGCCTTCATGACCTTCGCCACAACGATGCCTGATGACACGACCGTCGCGCTGTGTCCCGGTCGGGTGACGGCGGCTTTACCGATTGGCACGTAGTCGTCCGGCCCTCCAACCTCGCCTCGCGAACCGGTGAGCCTCTTGTGCATGAAGAATATGACCGGGTCTTCGCCCCGCAGTGCCGATTTGATGATCCCCTTGGTGTCGGCAGCGTTCGAAGGCATCACTACGAGCAGGCCCGGCGTGTGCATGAACCACGACTCGAGACTGTTGTTGTGTTGCGCCGCGTAGAGGGCGATGCCCGACGAGGCCCGGATGACTACGGGCACTGGCCTTCCCCAGAGGTAGCGGGCCTTGGCCGCCTGGTTCACGATCTCGTCCATCGCCCCGAAGGCGAAGTCGATGAAGTTGAGATCGACGATCGGTCGCATACCGTTCAATGCTGCCCCTACACCTGCAGCTACCACGGCCGCCTCGGAAATCGGGGTGTCGATGACACGCTCGGGGCCGAACTCCGGACCGATGCCTTTGACCTGGGCGAAGTGGCCGCCACGAATAAACAGGTCGGTGCCCAGCACGAAGATCGTGTCGTCCCGCAACATCTCCTCGCGCAGACCCTGTTGAAAGGCCTGTCCAACTGTCACTACCTCGCCCATGCCTCTCCTTTCGGGTCAACTGCAAGCCCGATGACGCCTTTGGTCGCGGTCGCGGGGTCGGGCAAAGGCGATGACTCCGCAAAGCGGATCGCATCCTCTACCACCTCATGCGCCTGAGCCTCCAGCTTCTCGTACTGACTCTGATCCAGCAGCCCCGCCTTCAACAGGGCCGTTCTCAGCCTTTCGATCGGATCTCTCGTCCGGCGCCAGTGCTCGAGCTCCTCGTTCGTCCTGTAGTTGACGACCTCGTTGGTTTGGTGACCGTGATAGCGGTACGTGACCGTCTCGATGAACGAGGGACCTTCCCCCCTCATCGCCCGCTCTCGCGCTTCGGCGGTCGCCCTGTAGACGGCACCCACGTCCTGACCGTCGACCTGCACCGAAGGCAGTCCGAACCCAGCGGCCCGGTCGGCGATCGACTTGGCCGAGGTGGTGCGCCCGACAAAGGTCTCGACGGCGTATTGGTTGTTCTCGCAGATCGCGATCAGCGGAAGCTTCTGCATTGCCGCGAAATTGACGAACTCCCATGTCCTGCCGGTGTTGGCTCCGCCATCACCGAAGAAGCCGACGCAAACCTGTGTCGAATGCTGGAGCTTCGCGGCTAACGCCGCCCCCATGGCAATTCCGAGTCCGCTGCCGACAATCCCGTTGGAGCCGAAATAGCCCAACGAAAAGTCGTTCAGGTGCATCGTTCCACCCCGACCACCCGCACAGCCCGTGGTACGGCCCCAAAGCTCGGCCATCACAACCCGAGGCGTCAGGCCCTTGGACAAGGCGTGGTGGTGCGGGCGGTGCGGGCTTGCGACGATGTCCGTCGGTGCGAGAGCGCGTATCACACCGACGGCCACCGCCTCCTGGCCTGAAGCTTGGTGCACGTCGCCCGGTATCTGGCGGCTCACCGTCAACGGCTGAAGTGAGTCCTCGAACTCCCGGATGACGAGCATTGTCTCGAGCCACTCGCCGAGGTCGTCCAGCGGCAGTCCGGCCAGGTCTATGTCGAGAAGGGTCTCCGCCGCGGCGGCTGATGCTTGACTATCGGTCATATGTCACTCCCTAGAAAATCGAGGTCATGGCCTCTGCTGCAGCGGCGAAGCCAGCAAGGAGATGCGCCGCGGCGGCTCCGTCGATGACTCTGTGGTCCACATTGAGCGTGGCGAAAAGACTGGTCCGAATTCTCAGGGTCCGTGCGTCGTCCGCTACCACGCGCGGTACTGCACGCCCCACGGTGAGCAGGCTCGTCTGGCCAAGGGCGATGATGCCGGTGAACTGATCCACACCGAGAGCGCCGAGGTTCGAGAGGGTGGACGAAGGAGATGCCTCGAGGTCCTCAGGGCTCAGACGGCCTGACCGAGCCCGTTCCACGGCGGCTTTCCGCGCCCCGGCCAGAGCCACAGCGTCGCGCCCGAGCACGTCGCGGATCACGGGGATGACCACTCCGTGGTCAGTTGCCACTGCCAGTCCAACGTCATCAGGACCCTGGTGGCCGCATTCACGCAAACCAAGTGCGAGTGCGCGCAACAGCGTGTCGGTCAGGGTCGGCAACGGCTGGGAAGCACCCCTGCGCAACATCTCAAGAGTGGCCAGCATCGGCTCCGCGTCGACTTCCCGAGTAACGGCGAAGTGCGGGATCTCCCGCCACGATTCTGCAACCTTGGCCGCGATCAGCGCCCGGAACTTCTCTGGTTGGACAGAAGTCGATGCTGGTGCGGGAGCCTCCGTCTCACGCTCGCGTGCCATACGACGTGCCCGCGGGCTCAGCCTTTGCGGCGCACGGTCTCCATCCGTCTCGACGGGAGGGACGGGAACCGCCTGCGCGCCCATTGGCTCAGTCGTTGCAAGGGCAGTCTCGGGCTGGCTTGGTGCAAGCGCGCTCGCTTCACCCTCCTCGAGGACCTCGGTGACCGTTGTGCCCACTGGAACGATCGCGCCCGGCTCGAACAGGTGCGGACCCATTCGCCCGCTGACGGGACTCGTGAGATCCATGGCGGCTTTGTCGGTCTCGATCTCGGCGACGGCTTCCTCGGCGGCAACCTCGTCGCCAGGCTCTTTGAGCCACCTGATGAGAAGTGCCTCCTCCATCGCTACTCCGATAGATGGGATGAAGATCTTGGCCATCAGGCGACTCCGGTGCTCGACTGGTAACAACGCTCTCTCGGAGTCACGCCGCACGAGCTCATTGCGGCCCCGCCAGATAACGCATCACGAGAGGATCCCCGGCCGCCACGCGCTCTTTGGCGCGCCTGAACTGCTCGGCATGGCGGCGCCGCACGACCGCGGCCGCGGCGGCGGC
>JBKQHU010000172.1:0-8066 GCA_052148655.1 Acidimicrobiales bacterium | reverse complement strand
GCTTGGCCCGTCGGGTCCGAATCACTGACTGGATTGTCGTCCGCATATGCATAGCCCACACCGGAGTCCCTCACATCGGGGTCCACGCACAGGAATTGGCCCGTCGTCGGGTCGTAGTAGCGCCCTACTCCGACGGGTGTTGAAGAGGAGTGCTCACGGCACCGTCGCACGCAGCGGGATAGATCATGACTACTCGTAGCGGAGGCATCGCGATCTCGGCACAACGTCCTCTGGCAGGGCATCAAGACCATCATGCTCTCTTTCCTCGAGGTCCGGTCAAGGTCCGCAGAGCAATCCCGGAGTCATTCCTGTGACGACGGGATCGCGTGGCCTTGACCGGCCGGTCACGGACTCACACATGCTTGGAGATGAACCGGCGTGGCCGGTTCTTGCCGGCTACGTGTGGTCGAGCGCACAGGCAAGTCGCTGACCTGACCGTTGTGCGCACAAGATGCAACGGACGAGCGGGCCGGACGCACGAGCGGGTGGACGACGTGCGGGAGCACGGCGGCCGCCCGATCGGGAGGCAGGTCCGCCGCGTCGGGCCAACGAGAGCGAACATCGGACAGATGCATGGACGGCGGTTGTAGCGAGCGACGCAGGTTGTCTCATATGATCGAGACATGGCCGCTGACTTTCGCTCCGAGAAGATGCCGAGCTATGAGGGGCACGGTCGTGCGCGCCGCGCCTGGGATGCGTACGCACGGGGCGTGCAGAAGGTCCTTCCCACCGCTTGGAACGAAGCGCTGTTGAGGGCTGCGACGCCCTCAGCCGCGTATGTGGCGCGGGAGGTGGTTCAGCAGCAGCTTGGCTTTTGGCTGGAGTGGCAGCTGTCTGGGGGGTTCGACGGATTGCGCGAGCAGGGATTTTCTCGAAGCACGATCTATAAGAAGATCAGCCGGTTTCGGTGGGTGATGCATAAGCACCCGGACGAGTACGAGCTGCCTGGAGTCACGATCGACCACGAGGCGTACTGGCGAGCGGTGGAGGCGGAGCAGGCGGCTCAGGAGCAGGCGAGAACCTAATCCGTTGTCTCGGCCACCCGAGACGGTAATGTTGTCTCAGTATGTCAGGAGTTGCCACGCGAGGGCCGGCGGAGCCGGCCACTTCACTTGACCGAAGCACACAACTCGGGGCGCCCGGGTGGCGGTTCACTGACTGGCCTGAGTGTGCCGAGGCTTCCTTGGCGTGGGTCTCACCGAGCGCGCCGTTCTCGCGGCGACGTCTTCTAGACGAACTGCGAGAGGAACGTGCGACTGCGGATTGGCGGGGCGCCTCCGAGTTATCGGCGGCGGAGGTGGTTCTGGCCGAACAAGAGGCGTTGAGGTGGGCACGCGCGAACGGCCGCGCGGCTACAAAGTCTCGACGGTACTTCGTTCGGAACGCGCTCCGGTACATGTGGGTCTTGACCTTCGCTCTGGCGGAACGGAACCGGGGTGTAGTGATGGAAGAGGTGTCTGAGTTCGCGCGGCGGCTGCGCGTTGCGCTCGGTGGGGCTGCACTCGCCTACTGGTACTCGCCGGAGCTTCATCCAGGCGGACACGGCTGGCACGTGAACTTCTTTGTCGCGCGGTGGATCGATGTAGGGCTGGTTGGAGACGTGTGGGGTCAGGGGTTTGTGTGGGTGACGGACTTCGCGAGATCTCCGACAGGACCGAAGGGTGAACCTCTGGGACTGTGCCGAACGCCGCGCGAGGGCTGGCGACGGGCTGCTCGCTACGGCTGTAAGTACGCGCAGAAGGACTGGTCAGCGGAGCATGTCGGCCACGCGAACCACCGCTACGAGGTTGCTCAGGGGTTCGCTCCGCTACGTCACAGCCTGTGGGTCAGCGGTACGGCCGAGGCCGAAAGGCTGGTCTCGGAGTTAGTTCCAGCCGAAGCGATGGCTCAACTGACGGTGTGGGATTCGAGCAGCTCACCGAACTGGGATCGGCCACCGGTGAGGACCTGGCGGTGGTGAACATCGGCTGTGGACCATGAGCGACGGACGGGATCTGCGCCGGGTCGCGACCGTGCTGGTAGGAATCTGGCAGCGGATGAAACAACGGGACAGGAGTGGAGACGACGATGAACCAGACGTTGGCATACGTGAGAGTGTCGACGGAGGATCAGGTGGAGTTCTCTCCGGAGGCGCAGGCGAAGCGGTGCCGGGAGTTTGCCCGCCTCCGTGAGCTTGGTCCGGTCAGGGTTCTCGCAGACGAGGCGAAGTCGGGCAAGGACCTGGACCGACCGGCGATGCGAGAACTGCTCGATCTCGTTGCGGCCGGGTTGGTGAGCGACCTCGTGATCTGGCGCTGGGACCGGCTCAGTCGGGACCAGGGTGATTTTGCGACGCTGGTGCGATTGTTCAACCGGCACGGCGTCAGGGTGCATTCGGTCAGCGAAGGCGATCTCGACCTCGGCTCGGCGTCGGGCCGGATGCAGATCGGCGTCCACGGCGTGTTCGCCCAGTACTACCGGGATCACATCGTTGAGAACGTCAAGATGGGGATGCGTCAGGCAGCTGAGGAGGGGCGCTGGCAGAACCGGGCGCCGACGGGTTATGACATGGTGGGCCGGGAACTGGTCCCCAATGAGATGGCTCCGCTGGTGCAGCGCGCATTCGGGCTTCGAGCGGCAGGAGCTAGCTACCCAGAGATCGCAGCCGACGTGGGGCTGGGCTACTCGACCGTGCGCCACATCTGTGAGAACCGCGTCTATGTCGGCGAAGTGAGGTTGCGCGACGAGTGGTTCGCTGGAAGGCACCCGGCACTTGTCACCGTCGAACAGTTCAACGCAGCAACGCGAGGGCACACGGCGGGGCGTCGGCGCGGGAAGGACCTGCTGTCGGGCAAAGTCCGTTGCGGGCTATGCGGCAGGGTGGCCGGAATCCAGTACAACGAGCGGAACCAGGCCCTCTACCGTTGCAGGCACCGCGGCCAGGGATGTGCGCAACCCGCTCGTTCCGCGACCTGCCTGCAGCGGGCGGCGCAGCTCGGTTTGCGAGTCGTTAGAAACGACCAGGACCTGCAGGACGCGATCCGGCAGGTCCTCGGCGCGCACCGCCTGGAGAATGCCCCGGGAGAAGCTTCCGTCGCCGCGACGATCACGAGCATCAAAGGAAAGCTGCGCAAGCTCTTCGCTCTGTACTACGCGGACAAGATCAGCCCGGACAGCTTCGCCGACGAAGAGCGGCGCCTAAGCGCGCAGATCACGGCCTTAGAAAGCGAGGCTGCTGTTCGAAGGATCGAGGAGCAGCGGACCAAAGAGTTAGCTAATCGATTCGACGAGCTAGCCGGGCTGCTGGCGGCTCTCGACCTCGACGACTTGTGGGAGGAAGCGACGCCCGCAGAACGTCGAACGCTGATCGAGGATCTGGTTGACTCGGTGTGCATATACCCTGATCAGCTGACCGTTCAGGTGACTGGAGCGCCCCCGATTCTGGTCACGCTGGAGGAGGTCGGGCTACGCGCTGGTAGCAGACCTGTCGTGTCGGAGGGGGGACTTGAACCCCCACGCCCTTGCGGGCACTAGCCCCTCAAGCTTCCCTCCTGGGACTTTGGCGAACCACCACGAACTTACATAGCTTATAAATAAAGGGTTTCCTATTTGGCGAACATTCACGGTCGGCAGCGGACGCGCGATAATCGCGCGATAATCGCGCAAGGGACTCGGTCCTGCTGCTCCAGAATCTGAGCTTCGTGCGACTCCGCTTCTGACACTGTTCGAGTCCCTCGGAGTTTGCCAGCGCGAGGGTCGCCAGGCTTCCTTATCGCGGCAGGGCCTCATTGAGCTTCCGTTCGGCATGTTCGACTAGTCGCTTGGCCGCCTCTACAGCCCTTCGAGCCTGGGCGCCACTCACCGGAGCCGGGTCGTATTCGGCCGGTGTCTTGAGCGGTAGGAGCTGGCGAAGATAGCGCGCGCCTTGTGCATCTCCGATCGTCTTGAGATGCTCTGGCGCGTCGGCATGCTCCCCCTTCGAAACCGAGCCGACAAGGGCACACGAGATTGCATCGCCAGCATTCATCCCAGCATGTACCGCGTTACTCGTGGCTGCGGTGTTGTTCCCGAGCTCGAGAGAGAACTGCGCAGCCTTGAGGAACTCCCTGGCCTTGCTCAGGTACTTCGGAGCCTGAGAAGGCGACAGCTCTCGTGTCGTCCGGACTCGGCGTGCCGTCACCGAGCGCCCTTTGTCCGCTTGGGCGCTGACGCCGCCGCTCTCCGCACGACCGGCATCGCCGCTGTTCGCACGTTGGGCACCGCCGCGGTTCGCTCAGAGGCCTCCGCTCGAACTACTCGTGCCGTCGCTGCGCGCGCGATTGGTTTGGCGGTGTGCACTCCTGGCTTGCGACCCGAAAGCCGGTGGGCCGACGAGCTCTCGACAGCCTGGGAAACGATTGTGGCCCGAACCCGCACCGGAGCGACGATACGCCAGGGCTCCTCACCAGCAAGCGTGATGGCCTCATCGACGATGGTCCTCCAAAGCGACCGCGTCCTTGCCAACGCAGGGAGCTCGTGTCGTGAGGTTTCGATGACGTTGACCGGATTACCGACGGCCACTCGTGCCAAATCCTGCCAGTTACCGAAGCTGTCAAGCCAGGACGGATCGTCAGGCTCGACGTCGTCGGAGCGCACCGCCAGGACATCGAGATCACTCTCGGCGTCGTCAGTACCTCGAGCGAACGATCCGAATAGAACAAGACTGGCCGGCGCGGGCTTGATTGACTTGGCGAGCTCACTGAGACGCGAAATGGCCGTTGCGCGAGCATCCGCCAGCGCGAGCAGTGCCGAGGCCGCGGCATTCGTCCGTTCAATTTTCACGAGGGACGCGCCCGCTACCTCCCGACGGGAAACGATGCCGAGAGCAACGAGCCGGCGGATCTCGATGCTGGCGCGGTCGCGTGAAACGCCGGCAAGCTGCGCGACGCGACGGATCGGCAGCTCCGCATGGGTGCGTGCCAGCACACCGAGCACCTTGCCCGCCGTACCTGGGATCACCGCCTCCAGGGGTCGTGAGTAGTCCACACGGACCATTGTAGGGCAATATCTGCACAGGTGTCGGCATACCCGACAATGGATCAACGGCTCGTCGAACACCGCGCCCCTAGTTCGAGCAGCTCAGCTGGCCGCCCATCACGAGGGCCGCGATCCTCGTTCACTTGACGTGGCGACGGTCGGCGCGCTCAACAAGCAGGCTTCTCCTCTGGGGCTTTGGGGAACTAGCATGAACTTGTATGGCTTATAAATAAAGGAGTTCGTCTTCGGCGAGCGGACAGCTGGCAGTGGACGCGCGATAATCACCCGATGACCGCGGGACAGAACTGGGCCGTACCGGCTGCACAATCCGTGCGTTGAACCGTCACGGATCCAGCCCCAGTTCGATGCCTGACGCGATGCCACAAGTTCTTCGCCGGGTCCTCGAGCAGCTTCAGGATCTCATGGCGGTCCTTCCGGCGGGGCAGGCTATCGGGCCGATCCAACAGAGCTGCGATCTTCGTAGCGGTACGCGCAGGACTGGTGAGCACGCGATAGCCGTTCGTCCTGACGTGGGGGGTGAGCTGTTCGATGCGCAACTGCGGCGGTCCGACCCTTAGGAGCGGTGAGAGAGCGGCACTCACCAACTGGCCCTCCACACTCGGGCGCTGCCCCGATTGCGATCACCTAGCCGGAGAAGCCGCGCGAGCACAAGCCGCGACCAAGGCCGAGGAGACATAGGCACGTCCCGGCGCTGGCAGAGAGCACGTGGCCTTGCGCTGCTTGACTGAGGCCGTGGATCCTGAAACCGAAAGACCTATGTCGAGAAGGGGGCAGGGTCGGTCGGGCATCCCAACCGCGGTCCGCCATGAGGTTCTTTGAGCGCGACGGCCACCGTTGCGTGATGTGTGGTTACTCGAACAAGGCCGACCTCATCCTTGATCACGTCGAGTTCTCGGCTCTGGCGGCTCCGACGAGGTCTCCAACCTCCGAAGACTGTGCCGTTACTGCAACAGCAGGCGCAGCGACATGCACGAATCTGACAGCTTTCTGCTCTACTCGGGTGAGCGGTCGCCGGGTGAGGACCTCTGCGGTTTCTTCCTCTGCGGGTTTAGATTGCCTGCCCATCCCACGCTAATCGTGCCCTCCCTCCAGGGCTTGACGAACCTTTGCAAGACATCATTGGATCCGCCCCACGCCGGGGCCCCTAGGCCTCACCAATGAGGAGTTCCACGATGAGTTCCGAAGGGCCCTCGACGACTGGAACGCTCAAAAGCCTGATCTCCGCCTGCCGTTCGAGCCAGAGGACGAGTGCGGCCACCCTTGTCGCATCATCATGAGTCGGCTGGTAACAGTCGCACTGTCCTTCGACGCGACCTCCGACACTCGAACTATCAAGATTTCGACATGGGATTTGGCCCGCACCGCGCCGTGCTACGAGCGATACCCACCGACCTGGTAGCCAGGGCCTACCGCGCAGAGTTGCGCTGACATCGCGATGACGCGGACGACACCCGTGGACCCCTACTGCGATGCCGAGAACTCGGGAAGCGAGGCGAGCCACCGGACGGTCGAGGAAGCCACGGCGCCGGCGTCGTCAGATCGAACCGTTGCGGCTTGAATCCTGCCCTCGAACCCGTTTGGATCCTCGCCGAGCCGGAACATCAGGACAGGTACACCCCGGCCTAGCGCCCAACCAAGCTCCTGCTGCGCCCAGGCGGAAGCTCCGAAACCTGGGTGCACTAGAACTAGACCGACTAGCGCGTGAGTTGTGCAGAGGGCGTCTCTGAGAGCAGCCTCCCACTCCTTCGTAACCTCGATGGCGTCGTGGGCCACGAAGCCGTCGACCGATAGCTGGGCAAGAGCACGGCTAACTGCGCCGGCGAAGTCTCGGTGAGCAGACAAGTGCGATATGAAGACCCGAATCTGTCCCTCGGTCCACGGGCCAACCTTGGACCTGTCCAGATCCCGTGCCGCCCTCTCCGACGCCAGGTCCGCGATGACGGTTCCGAACCACTCGAGCTGGGCTCTTGCATCCCCATTCGCAGCCTGCCAGAGTCGCTCGGGTACTACACGGTCGTCGCGAATGTCTCGCTGACGACTGGTGGCGAACTGGTCGGCAGGCACGTCGAGCAGGAAGCGCCGAGCTGTAGATTCCGCGTTCTCGCTCCAACTCAGGTAGGCGTTCCGAAGGTCGCAGGAAAATGACTCCACGAAGCGAGATTGGTCACGTCGTTGTCGAGCGGCGTGACCGCCGTTTGCAGGTCAGCGAGACTCAGTCCCGGTTTCAAGCGCATACAAAGAGTCTGCCTCGGCGAAGCAGGTCGCTCGTGGCGCTTCGACTCTGCACGATTAGGCTCGGTTCATGCCGGAGGTGCGGCCGCCGATCTTCGTCATGGACCGATTGCTTTCATACGATGACTCGTCGCTTCTTGACGAGTTGCGCAGAGTCGCCTCGCTGATACCGAACCCGACCATTACTGCTGCCGCATACGATGCGCTCGGACGGGCGTCCAGTAGTACGTTGAGGCGTCGCTTCGGTAGCTGGCAGGCGGCGTTGGAGGCAGCCGGCCTGAGCGCCCGATACTGCGGCAAGCAGTCGCTGTTGTTGACTGGCGTGTAGGCGCTCACGCTCACCGTGGTTGGCGGAATGAGGCCTGGCCGGATGTAGAGCCGGATACCGATGCGAACGAGCGCGAAGATCGGGACACAGGCGGCGAACGCCCAGCCGGCCCGGCGAATGAGTGCGCCGAGCGCGACACCGAGCATGAACGCGAAGAGCGCATACGCGACCCCGACGAATCCCGAGATGTCGAAGTTCGCCGGCTGAATATGACTGCTCCACTGCGCCGCGTCCGTCCACCAACAAAACAGCGGCGCCAACGCGCCAACGATCGCAGCGGTGAACAGTGCGCCGACTCCGATCGCTAACCAGGCGCGTCGCTTCCTCGGGCTCCCCTATCTCTGGGGCGGGACCCAGTGCAAATTGGCTCCGTTTCGGGAGCGACCGTACGAGCGGCTTCGGCTACGACTGCTCTGGCTTGGTGTACTCGCTCTATGCCCGCTACGGCCTGTACCTTCCCAGCGACGCGGCCGACCAGCGCCACGCCGGC
>JBKQHU010000171.1:0-17458 GCA_052148655.1 Acidimicrobiales bacterium | reverse complement strand
GCATCCGAGGCGCGACGCGAAGCGATGAACCGGCCTTCGACGACGGCGTCGGCGATGACCCTGCACATGAGCCGACCAGCCCGAATGGCGTCGTCGTTCCCTGGGATCACGTAGTCGATGACATCTGGGTCACAGTTGGTGTCGACAACCGCCACGACGGGCAGGTGCAGCTTGTTCGCCTCGGTGACGGCGATGTGCTCCTTCTTGGTGTCGATCACGAAGATCGCATCCGGCGGCCGGTCCAACCGGCGCAAGCCACCAAGGTTCCGATCGAGCTTCTCGAGCTCGCGCTCGTGAGAGAGCGCCTCCTTCTTCGGCATCGCGGCGAAGTCACCGGCGGTGCGCGCTGCCTCGAGCTCGACGAGCTTGCGGACGCGGCCCGCAACCGTCTGGAAGTTGGTCAGCATGCCTCCGAGCCAGCGCTGGTTGACATAGGGCATGCCGCACGCGACCGCGAACTCCGCCACGGGATCCTGGGTCTGCTTCTTCGTGCCGACGAAGAGGATCACCCCGCCCCCGGCAACGAGATCCCTCACGTAGGAGTAGGCGGTGTCCACCCGCTCCAAGGTCTGATTGAGGTCGATGATATAGATGCCGTTGCGCTCGCCGAAGATGAAGCGCTTCATCTTCGGGTTCCAACGACGGGTCTGGTGGCCGAAATGCATTCCGGCCTCGAGTAGTTGCTTCATCGTGACGACAGCCACGCGCTTCTCCTCCCGACGGTTGAGTCAATCCCGGCACCGCGCCCCGAAGGACGACCGCGGGCATGCCAGGACGTACTTTGACAGAGACCCGATCGGGCCTCGCTGCCATGGTAGCTGGTCGGCCGCAGGCCTTCAGCACCCGGTGCCGCGACCAGCGACGGCGTCAGGTCAGCTCGTCGCGTAGCCGCTGGCGCAGGTGGAGCACCGCCTTGGTGTGGATCTGGCAGGCGCGGCTCTCGGTCACACCCAAGATCTCGCCGATCTCGGCGAGGTTAAGACCCTCGTAGTAGTACAGCGTGAGCACCTTGCGTTCGCGGTCATCGAGCCTTTGGATCGCCTTGGCGAGTTGTCGCCGGGTCTCCTCGAGCTCGATTGTCGCACCGGGGGCGTCACCCTGGTCCTGCAGGGTGTCGCCGAGCGTCTGGCCCCCGCTGCCCCCCTGGCGGAAGAGGACATCGTCGAGCTGCAGCAGCCCGGCACGGGAGGTTTGGCGGAGGATGTCGTCCAGGTCGCTCGTGGTCATCTCGAGCTCGTCGGCGAGCTCGCGATCGCTCGGTGAACGACCGAGCTGGCCCTCTAGCTTGGAGAGGGCGGCATCGACGGCACGGGCCTTCGCGCGGACCGAACGCGGTACCCAGTCGATCGAGCGGAGCTCGTCGAGGATGGCGCCGCGCACGCGCGGCACGCCGTAGGTCTCGAACTTGATCGCCCGCGACGGGTCGAACTTCTCGATGGCGTCTATCAGCCCGAGGATGCCGTAGCTGACGAGGTCGGAGTAGTCGACATGACTCGGCATGGCAGCCGCGACACGGCCTGCGACGTACTTGACGAGCGGCGAGTAGTGAAGGATCAGCCGGTCGCGTGCGGACTGGTCCGCGGTCGCCTTGAAATCGGCCCACAGCTCGTCGACGGATTGGATGCGGTCGGTGCCGGTCTGGGTCATCAGGCTCTCGGATGAGCGCTTCGGTACGCTCCGACCAGTCGATCGGTGGACACGTGGGTGTAGATCTCGGTTGTCCGCAAGCTCGCGTGACCGAGCAGCTCCTGGACGACTCGCAGGTCGGCCCCCCCGTCGACGAGGTGGGTCGCGTAGGTGTGGCGGAGCGCGTGGGGATGGGTCGGCACCGGTGAGCGGCGGTCCAGAACCCGGCGCACGTCGCGCGCGGTCATCTGCCGGCCGCGCCGGTTGATGAAGAGCGAGCCTTGCGGAGTGGACGCGTTGACGAGCGCCGCCCTCCCGGAAGCGACATAGCGGCCCACCGCCTCGACAGCCGCGTGGCTCATCGGCACACGGCGCTGCTTGCCGCCCTTGCCCCAGACGGTCACGGACCGGTTCTTCAGATCGACGTCGCCCAAGGCGAGCCCGCAGAGCTCTGCGACTCGCAGACCACTGCCATAGAGGAGCTCGAGCAGGGCGTCGTCGCGCCTGTCGACCGAAGCGGGCAGTCTCGTCTTAGATGGATCCGGCACCGGCTCGAGGAGAGCCTCCAGCTCGCAAGGCGCCAGCACGCGCGGCAGACGCGCCTCACCCTGGGGAGCCGACAGGCGCCGGGAAGGGTCGACGCCGATGAGCTCATGGCGGCGCAACCAGGCGAAGTAACGCCGTATGGCGGCTGCTTTCCTGGCGATTGTCCTGCGAGAGTACCGGCGCGTCGCAAGGTACGCCAAGTAGCGCCGCAGCATGAGGCGGTCGACCTTGCCCGGGTCCGAAACCCCGGCCCGCCCCGCCCACGCCACGAACGCCTCGACGTCGCCCCGGTACGCCCGGCGTGTCGCCGACGCGTCCGGCGCGAGCGAGCGCACAAAGTCTTCGAGCTCAAAGCCCACCTCTCCACGGTACCTGGTGCGGGCGCGGAAGGTGCTGTTCCGTCATCAATTCACTCCTGTCCCCCGGAGACTTCAACTTGAGCGAGAATGGAGGCCATGGCCCACAGAGTGCTGCTGGTGGAGGACGACGAACGGATCCGCGCTTCAATGCGTCTTTCGCTCGAGGACGAAGGCTATGAGGTCGAGGAGGCGGGCACCGGCGAAGAGGCGATTGAGCTGCAGACTCAAGCGCTCGTCTCGAATCCGTTCGACTTGCTCGTCGTCGACATCATGCTGCCCGGCATGGATGGATTCGAGTGCTGCCGTGAGCTGCGAAAAGCGAGTGCCGTGCCGATCATCATGGTCACGGCCCGTACAGACACCCATGACGTCGTGGCCGGCCTCGAGGCCGGTGCCGACGACTACGTCACCAAGCCGTTCGAGCCCAAGGAGCTCGCCGCCCGCATCAGAGCGTTGCTCCGGCGCGCTCGCTCCGGCGAACCGGCGCTGGTGCAGCTCGAATTCGGCGACCTCGAGATCCTCCCCGAAGCCGGTGTCGTGCGACGCCACGGCGAGGAGGTCCACCTGACTCGTACCGAGTTCCTGCTGTTGTGCGAGCTCGCATCCAACGCCGGCAAGGTGCTCTCGCGTGAGCAGCTGCTCGAACGGGTCTGGAGCTACGACTACTTCGGGGACGGCCGGCTCGTAGATGTCCACGTTCGGCGCCTTCGCACCAAGATCGAGAGCGATCCCAGTGAGCCACGCCACGTGCTCACCGTGCGTGGCCTCGGATACAAGCTCGCTCCGTAGTCATGCCGCCCGACGCTGTGGCGACAGATCGCGCTTCGCCAGCGTCCCCGGCCGGTCCGACCAGCATCCCCCCGCACAAGAAGCGGCGCCTCGGCCTGCGCGCCCGGGTCACGACTGCGTTCGCGCTGGGGGCGCTCGCCCTCTCCAGCGTCCTTGCGGGTATCGGCTACCTGGCGGTGCGCAGCTCGATAGTCAACCAGCAGCTGGCCTCCATGCGCCACCAGGCGCTCGCGAACGCCGTCCTGTTGCGGGGCGAGCTCCGGGTCCCCACCGCCTACATCCCGGCCCTGATCACGACGCTCGATTCCGGGCCGAACACCGACTCGCTCATCTACAGCTCGCGGCACTGGTACCCGTCAGCCGCCACGTTGTCACCGACTCAGTTGCCTCTGGCCTTGAGAGGACGGGTGCTCGCGGGCACGTCGGCCTGGCAGCTCGTCGCCGCCGGCAAGGCCGCGGAGCTCATCGTCGGGGTGCCCATTCACGCCCAGTCCAGCTTTCACAGTGTGAACGCCGCCTACTTCGAGATATTCGACCTGTCGGACCTCACGAGAACACTGCACGCTCTGCTCGTCGCGCTCATGATCGCCGCCCTTATCACCACGGTGGCGGGAGCCGTGCTGGGCCGATGGGCGGCTGCCCGCACACTGCGGCCGTTGCGCGAGACCACCCAGGCCGCCCTCGCCATCGCCGGGGGCCGTCTGGACACACGCCTCGAGAGCGCCGACTTCGCGGACCTGGCGCCCTTCGCCTCGGCCTTCAACCAAATGGTCGACCAGCTCCAAGAACGCATCGAACGTGAGGCCCGGTTCGCCTCCGACGTCAACCATGAGCTGCGTTCCCCGCTCACGACCCTCGCCAACTCGCTCTCTGTGCTGGAGGCCCGGCGTGACGAGCTGCCGCCTAGGGCGCTGCAGGCGCTCGACTTGTTGGGCGCCGAGGTCCGCAGGTTTCGGCGGCTCGTCGACGAGCTGCTCGAGATCTCGCGCTTTGACGCCATGGCCGGGGACATCTCGCGCGACGAGGTCACGGTGGGGGCACTCGTCGAGCACACCGTCCTGGCAACCGGTGCCGACGTGCCCATACGCTTCGCGCCCGGGGTCGCTTCACAGCACATCCTCGTGGACAAGCGCCGTTTCGAACGCATCTTCGCCAACCTGTTCGAGAACGCGCAGCGCTATGCCGGAGGCGTGACGCTGTTGGCCATCGAGGACCACGGCGATACCGTGCGCTTCCTCGTCGAGGACGCCGGGCCTGGCATCGCCCCCGAAGAGCGGGACCGGATCTTCGAGCGGTTCTCGCGTGGCTCCACGGGCCGGCGCCGCGGTCTTGGAGACGGCACCGGCCTCGGGCTGGCCATCGTCGCGCAACATGTGAGACAACATGGTGGCAAGGTGTGGGTCGAGGACCGTACAGGTGGGGGCTCGCGCTTCGTGGTCGAACTCCCGGCTTGGAGCGAGGCCATGGCGTGAGACTCGGTAGGTTCGTGGCGCTGGGGTGCGTCAGCTTGGCCATGACCGCGGTCGCCGGCTGCGGACTGCCGGTCGACAGCTCCCCACAGGCGATCCCGGCCGACGAGATGCCCCTGGCCCTGAGCGAGCCGAACGCCACCGTGCCCAGCGTCTCGAGGATCCTCGGCTCCATACCGGAGGAGATCTATCTCCTCGGACCCGACGCCCAGCTGGTGGCGCGAATCCGCTACCTGCGCCCACCGCCCACGCCACAGGAAATGCTCGACGCCCTCGAGGCGGGACCGTCGCCGACGGAACTGGACCAGGGGATCCAAAGCGCCATCCCGTCCTCGGCCAATCTCGTTGCAGGCACCCTCGCCGGGGGCAACCTGACGGTGGTGCTCGCCTCCAGCTTCGGGTCGCCGCGCCCGGGTCAAGCGACTTACGAATTCGCGCAGATCGTCTACACCGTGACGTCACTCCCGCAGGTCCACGGAGTGCTGTTCGAGTACGGCGGCGCCATCATCCAGCCGGTCATCGGCAACGGCTCGTTCGCGGCGAGCTTTGTCGTGTACCGGTCCGACTACGCGCAGCTGGGTCCCTGACGGCCGCGCCCGGCGCCCACGCGCAGCGGTCCGAACGGTCGGGGAGAACCTAGGTCTCGACCCCGACGCGGCGGGCCTTCGGGCCCGGCTGGTCCACACGCGGAGCATCGGACCAGAGCCGCTCCAGGTCGTAGTACCGCCTCGCCTCGTCCAAGAACACGTGGACGACGAAGTCCCCGTAGTCCAACAACACCCAGCGGGCATCGTCGAGGCCCTCTATGTAGCGGGGCGAGCCGCCGCCCTGCTCCTTGACGCGAAGCTCGATCTCCTCGGCGATCGTGCGTACCTGGCGGACATTGCTGCCGCTCGTGATGACGAAATGGTCCGTGATGCCGAGCAGGTCCCCGACGTCGAGCACGACAGTCGGGTCGATGGTCTTGGACGAAGCGGCGTCAGCCGCGGCGAACACGCAGTCGGCGCTCAACGCGACCGGACGGCCCTTAGCTCGAGCCGATCGAAGCGGACCGTGCCGGTACGCCGCACAGGACCGGACGCATCTGTCGGTGCGAACCGGAACATCCCGTGGCGACTCATCTCGTAACAGGATACAGGCCGCGTTGGCGGATCACGCGGATGGCCGGCATGGGAACGAGGAAGTCCAGGGGGCGCCCTGACGCAACTCGGTCGCGCAGGTCCGTGCTCGATATCTCCAGCGCCGGCACCTCGACCATGCGGACGTCCCAGCCTTCCAAAGGGCTGTCCGGTCCCGAAGCGTCGATCGTCGTGCCCGGCCGGTTGACCACGACCAGCACGACCTTGGACCGGACCTCGCCGATCCGCTCCCAGCACTTGAGCCCCGCGGCGGCATCGGCGCCGACGATCAGGTTGAGCTCGGCTCCGAGCCAGCGCGCCTCGAGCTCGGCCACCGTGTCGGCGGTGTAGGACGGCCCCCCGCGCTCGATCTCGATGCCACTCGCCTCGAGCCCCTCGACGCCTTCGACGGCCGCCTCCACCAGTGCCAAGCGGTCGGCGGCAGGCGTGACGGGGCGGTTGCCCACCTTTTGCCACGGCTCGTTCGCCACGACGAGCAGGACCCGGTCGAGGCCGAGCTCATGTCTTGCGTTCACGGCCGCCACCAAGTGACCGACGTGCACGGGGTCGAAGGTCCCCCCGAGGATCCCGAGTCGCCTGAGCCCGTCCACGCGCGAAGCGTAGCGACCGCCCGGGCCCGTCCCGGGCCGCCGTCGGCCGGCGGCCCGCGCCTGCCTACGCTTGTGAGGTGGCGACCACATCGGATCCCGTGCAGGAGGGTCTCTTCAACAGCACCGTCCCGGCGATGCCGGCACCGGCGCCTCAAGCGGGATGGCACCCGACCTCGTGGCACGCACGCCCAGCCGCCCAGCAGCCGCCATGGCCGGACCGCGAGGCCCACGCGGAGGTCCTTGCCCAGCTCGCGAAGCTTCCGCCCCTGGTTTTCGCCGGCGAGGCGCGCCGGCTCACGCGTGCCCTCGGAGAGGTCGCCGCCGGTAGGGCGTTCCTCCTCCAGGCCGGCGACTGCGCCGAATCCTTCGACGACTTCTCGGCAGACTCGATACGCGACAAGCTGAAGGTCATCTTGCAGATGGCGGTCGTGCTCACCTACGGCTCGGGCGTGCCGGTCGTGAAAGTGGGGCGCATCGCCGGACAGTTCGCCAAGCCGCGCTCGTCGGCGACCGAGCTCGTCGGCGGAGTCGAGCTGCCCGCGTTCCGGGGCCACATCGTGAACGGTGAAACGCCGACCGCGTCGGCGCGGGTGCCCGATCCCCGGCGCATGCTCGCCGCCTACCACCAGTCGGCCTCCACCTTGAACCTGCTCCGTGCCTTCACCAAGGGCGGCTTCGCCGACCTGTCGCAGGTGCACCTGTGGAACCTCGAGTTCCTTGCCACAAGTGCCGAGGGACAACGCTTCGAAGCCATCGCGGAGGAGATCGACAGGGCGCTCCGGTTCATGCACGCCTGCGGCGTCGACCTCTCGGTCGACTCGCCCATACACCAGGTCGACCTTTTCACCAGCCACGAGGCACTGCTGCTCGAGTACGAGGAGGCGCTCACCCGGAGGGACTCGCTCACCGGCGGCTGGTACGACTGCTCCGCCCATCTCGTCTGGATCGGGGAGCGCACCCGCGCCATCGACGGTGCCCATGTCGAGTTCGCCTCGGGAATCGGGAACCCGGTCGAAGTCAAGCTCGGGCCGAGCGCGTCCCCGGACCAAGCCGTCGCGCTCTGCGAGCGGCTGAACCCGGACCGTGTGCCGGGCAGGCTCACCTTCGTGACCCGGATGGGCGTCGACAAGGTCAGAAGTGCCCTCCCGCCGCTCATCCGCGCCGTCGAGGCAGCCGGCCACCCGGTGGCCTGGGCGTGCGACCCGATGCACGGCAACACCTTCGCCAGCGAGTCCGGCCACAAGACACGCCACTTCGACGACGTGCTGGGCGAG
Source organism: Acidimicrobiales bacterium (assembly GCA_052148655.1). Lineage (GTDB taxonomy): Bacteria > Actinomycetota > Acidimicrobiia > Acidimicrobiales > Bog-793 > Fen-455. The sequence goes on along the minus strand of JBKQHU010000171.1, from coordinate 9,666 downwards.
ATCCAAGGGTTCTTCGCGGCTCACAGGGCCGAGGGGACCTGGCCGGGCGGGGTGCACATCGAGTTGACCGGCGACGACGTCACGGAGTGCCTGGGCGGCATCGAGCACATCCGCGAGGCCCAGTTGCCCTTGCGGTACACGACCACATGCGACCCGCGCCTGAACGCCCGCCAGTCCACCGACCTTGCCTTCCGTGTGGCCGAGCTGCTGCGCGGATGAGGCCCTGTTCTGGTAGCGGTGGTGTCAACGGTGAGGAAGTGACCAAAGTTTTGTATTTGTGACCAGGAGTGGTCTAGAATCCACTCTTAGCGTTCACATCCGCTTACCGAATGACCACGTCGCTCTCCGGGCCAGGCGGCAGACCGCCGGCCATTCAAGGCCCGCCCCGAGACGAACGGGGACGCCGGACCATGAGGTGCCATGGCAGTGACATCGATCGTGAGTAGACGGCGCCGACCGAGCCGTCACGCGATGATCCCCGTGGTAGCGCTCGTCTTCGCGCTCGGCCTCGCCACGGGCGGTTTGTTCGGCACTGCCGCCGCCTCAACACGTCCCGGCAGCGCCGTGGCGGGGCAGAGCACCCCGAGCACCCGAGGCGCGTCGTCGAGCGCCTCGGGGACGGACGGGAGCATGCAGCTCGCCGTGACGCCCGAGATCGCCTACGACCTGGCGGAGGCCGACGGCGACGTCGAGTCTCTCGGTGGAGCCGCCTACTACGGGTCCGCCTACGGCACGTACCTCACCGCTCCCATCGTCGCCATGGTCTCCACTCCCGATCTGAAGGGTTACTGGCTGATCGGGGCCGACGGGAGCGTCTACGCCTTCGGGGACGCCCGCTACGAGGGCGGCGCCGGGGGCAGCGTGCGGGCGGACCCCGTCGTCGCCGCCGCCGCGACCCGGGACGGCGACGGCTACTGGCTCGTCACCTCGTCCGGCAAGGTGATGGCCTTCGGCGACGCCGTGAACTACGGCTCGATCACCCAGCCGATAAGGGCCCACGTCGTGGGGATGGTGGCCACCCCCGACGGGAAGGGGTACTGGATCGCCTGCAACACCGGCGGCGTCTTCAACTTCGGAGACGCCGTCTTCCACGGGTCCGCCAAGGCCGGCACGCCAGGTCTCGGCATAGTCGCCCTCGCGGCGACGCACGACGGCAACGGGTACTGGCTCACGGACGCGGACGGCACCGTGTTCAGCTTCGGCGACGCGCCCCACCTCGGCGCGACATCCCCGGTGCGGTTCACCTCGCCCGTCGCGGGCTTCAGCGTCACCCCTGACGGCGAAGGGGCCTGGCTGGCGGAGGAGAACGGCACCGTCGTCAACCTCGGCACGGCGCCCGCCCACGGCTCGCTCCCCGGCTTGCTGGCCACCTCGCCGGTGACCGGCGTCGCCGCCATCGTGGTGCCACCTCCGAGCAACCTCGCCTACGACCTGGCGGAGGCCGACGGCAGGGTGGAGGCGCTCGGGGGAGCCGCCTACTACGGCTCCGCCTACGGCTTGGCGCTCGTCGCGCCCATCGTGGCGCTGGTCTCCACGCCTGACCGGAAGGGTTACTGGTTGGTCGGTGCGGACGGGAGCGTCTACCCGTTCGGGGATGCCCGCTACGAGGGCGGTGCCGGGGGCAGCGTGCGGGCGGACCCGGTCGTCGCCGCCGCCGCGACCCCGGACGGCGGCGGTTACTGGCTGGTCACCTCGTCCGGCGACGTGATGGCCTTCGGTGACGCCGTCAACTACGGCTCGCTCTCGCCGACGATCGGGACGCACGTCGTGTCGATAGTGGCCACGAAAGACGGTGGGGGGTACTGGGTCACGCTCAGCTCGGGGGGCGTGTTCACCTTCGGGGACGCACAGGTGTACTGGGGGCCGGACGTGGTAGGGCTCCCGATTGTCTCCATGGCGGCGACGCCCGACGGGGGCGGTTACTGGCTCCTGGCCGCCGACGGGTCCGTGTTCAGCTTCGGGGACGCCTACCACCTCGGGCCGCTGTCCCCGGCGAGCACCAGGTCTCCGCTCGTGGGTCTCACGGTCACCCCCGAAGGCACAGGGGGATGGATTGCAGAGGAGAACGGCACGGTGGCCAACCTCGGCACGGCGACCGCCCACGGTTCGCTGAGCGGGGTGCCGGCCGCCTCACCGGTCACCTCGATCACCGCCGTAGCGATGCCGACCCCGGACACCCTCGCATACGACCTGGCGGAGGCCAACGGGAGAGTGGCGGCGGTCGGCAGAGCCGCCTATTACGGCTCGGCATTCGGCAAGCACCTGGTCGCTCCCATCGTCGCCCTCGTCTCCACGCCCGATCGCAAGGGTTACTGGCTGGTCGGGGCCGACGGCAGCGTCTACGCCTTCGGGGACGCCGAGTACGAGGGCGGGGCGGGAGGCAAGGTACGGCGGGACCCCGTCGCCGCCGCCGCCACGACTCCGGACGGCGGCGGTTACTGGCTCGTCACGTCGTCCGGGGGTGTGATCGCCTTCGGTGACGCCAGGAACCATGGATCGACGACATGCCCGGGGGCGGGGCGCGTCATCTCGATCGTTGCCACCACCGACGGACAGGGATACTGGATCGCCTGCAGCACCGGGGGCATATTCAATTTCGGCAACGCCAGGTCCTTCGGTTCGGTGAACGCCGCCACCGCCGGGTTGCCCATCGTCGCCATGGCGGCGACCCCCGACGGCGGCGGCTACTGGCTCGCCGACGCCGACGGGACCGTGTTCAGCTTCGGCGACGCGCGCCGCCTCGCCAGGTTCGCGCCCGTGAGGGCTGCCTCGCCCGTCGTCGGCCTCGCGGTCACACCCGACGGCACCGGCGACTGGATGGCGGAGGAGAACGGGACCGTCCTCAGCTTCGGCACGGCGGCGGTCCACGGCACGCTCACGGGCACTCTGGCGACATCACCGGTCACCTCAATCACCGCCATGCCTGTCCAGACGGTCTCCCCGCTCAGGTACCCGAGCGGCAGCTTCGGCTACGACATCAACTGGCCCCAGTGCGCCGGGCCCAAGTCGCCCGACACGGCCGCTCTCCCCGGCCCGCCGTCGTATCCGGCCGGCACCCTCGACTACACCGTCGCGGTCGTCGGCGTGGACGGATGGGCCGTCGGCGACGACAACCCCTGCCTGGCGGCGGAGGCGAAATGGACGGCGAGCTCGGTCGGGACCGACGGCGCCCCCTACGAGCTGTACATGTTCCTCAACTCCCCGTCGCAGTCGGACACGGTCGACCAGCAGGGCCCGGCCGGCACCTGCTCCGCTGTCGCCGCGGCGGGCCAGCCGGCCTGCCTCGCCTACAACTACGGCTACAACGCCGCCGCCGCCGCCGTCCAGTACGCGAGCTCGCAGGGCGCCTCGTCGCAGGTGTGGTGGCTCGACGTCGAGAACGACCTCTGCGGCCAGTACTGGTCCTGCGACCAGACGCTCAACTCGCGCACGATCCAGGGTGCGCTCGACTACCTGCACTCTGTGAAGATCACCGCCGGGATCTACTCGAGCTCTGTGCAGTGGCAGGGGATCACAGGCGGCTACGTGCCACCCGGCCCGCAGATCCCCATATGGGTGGCCGGTGCCTACTGGACCTCGCCGCCTTACCCGTCGAGCTACGGCTACTACCCCCCTGCGGCGCTGGCACCCTACTGCGGCGCGAAGTACGCCTTCGCCGGCGGCGAACCATGGCTGTTGCAGGAGACGCCGGGACCGAACGACTACCCCTTCGACCCCGACTACGCCTGCTGAGCACCTTCTAGCGCGAACATCGTCACGCCACTCCGCTTCACCTGGTCACGAGCGACTCAACTGCGGCCGACGCGACGGTGCTGGCCCTGGTGCGGGAGGGACCTTCAGCGTCCTCGTCGAACCGAGCTCCCGGGAGACGGCCTTTGGCCACCCGACGGTGCCCGTTCACGCATTCCGGGGACCTTGGATACGCGCCGGAACTTATGGGTTTTTGGGCTGAGCCGGCCGCGACGGGCGCCTCAGGCGCGGGCCACCAGGCCCGGCTCCTCCCGGCGGACCCACTCCGGGGCGGCAATCCGCAGTCCGCCAGGCTCATCGGGCCGGCGCGGATCGAGATGGGCGGCATCGTTGAACCGGACGAGCCACCACCGTGACCCCGTGTATGCCCACTCGGTCATCGAGGCGTTGTCCGGGAACAGCCGGACCAGGCTTCCGTGCGAGGGCAGGCCGAGGAAGCGCACGAGGGAAGCATCGACGATGCCCCCGTGGCCCGACACCACCACGAGCTCGCCCGGATGCGCCTGGGCAAGGTCGTAAAGGGCGTTCTCGGCCCTGTCGAGGAGCTCGATCCAGCTCTCCCCGCCGGGAGCGAGGGGCCGGTCGGGATCGTCGCCGGGCAGCAGGCGCCCGTAGCGCTCGTCGAACTCGCTCCATGTGAGCCCGTCCGCCTCGCCCGGGTGGCGCTCGCAGAGGGCACACCTGGCCTCATAGGTGACCTCTCCGAGGGCCGGCAGCAGGATCTCCGCCGTCTCCACGGCACGGCGGAGCACGCTCGAGTACAAAGCCACGGCACCGTCGAGCTCGCCCGTGCGCTCGAGGCGGCCGGCCAGGGCGCGGACCTGCAGCCGGCCCCGCTCGGTCAGCCCCCGGCAGCCGAGATGTCCCCCGATAAGGTCCTCGGCGTTGCTCACTGCCTCGCCGTGGCGGATCACGACAAGGCGCGTGCCGGGCGCGATCCGCCTTTCGGGCGCGAAAGGCCGCTCGAACGAGATCGCCATGGCACGAACAATACCGGCTCGTTTCCCTGCCAGGGCGCCCGAGAGACGCCCGTGTCACACCAGGTGCTCGACGAAAGCCTGCAGCTGGCGCAGGTTCCGGCACTCGTAGGCGGCGTCGCAGAACTGGGCGTACTGCTCGAGGATCGAGTCACCGCTCCCCCAGTACGAGCGCGGCTCGGGGTTCAACCAGTACACCCTGCGCGCCCGGTTGCGAAGCTCGCGCACAACCCAGGCCTGGGAGGCGTGGTAATTGTTCCGGGCATCGCCGAGCAGGAGGATGCTCGCCTTCGGCCCGATCTCGTTGCCCCACCGTTCGTAAAAAACGGTGAGGGCGTGCCCGTAGTCGGAGTGCCCGTCCGCCCAGACCACGTCCGCTTCGAGGTTGACGCGGTGCACCGCCTCGGTCACGGTGTCGGACCTGTCGAAGATCCCGGTCACCTCGTCGATGCCGTCGATGAACACGAAGCTGCGCACCTTGGAGAACTGCGACGCGATCGCATAGACGAGGTGGAGCGTGAAACGGGCGAAGGCCGCCACGGACCCCGAGATGTCGGCGATGACCCAGATCTCGGGCTTGGACTGTCTGGGATGCTTGAAGCGCGGCTCGGCCGGCACGCCCCCGTAGGAGAGCGAGTGCCGCATCGTCGAGCGGAAGTCCAGGGGTCCTTTGTGCAAGTGACGGCGCTTGCGGGCGAGCCTGGTGGCCAGCTTGCGGGTGAGGGGCTGGATCGCCTTGCGCATCGACTCGAGCTCGTCGCGGGTGGCGTGCATGAAATCGACGTCCTCCGGCAGGGGCTTGCGGACGCTTCGCGCGAGCGCCTCGGCTCCCCTGTCGGCGACCAACCGGCGCCTGATCTCGGCTTCGATCTCCTGCTTGAGCTCGTCGACGCGGGCCCGGTACTCGTCCTCTAAGAGCCGCTCCTCCAAGGCGGTCAGGCGGCCCGGACGCCGGCCCCGCAGCAGCGGGCGCCCTCCGGCCTCCCCGTCGGCCCCGCCGGGGGGCTCCCCCCCGTCGCTCGCCAAGACGCGTGCCTCGGCCACGAGCCGTGCGAGCACGCTGTCGAGGTCGAGACTCCGCAGTGTCCTGTACAGGTAGTAGGTGCCACCGACAGGACGCCCCGCCTGTATCGCCGCGTAGCGCGCCACCGCCAGCCGGGCGACGGCGCCCAACAGGACCTGATCGCCCTCCCGGAGGGCCTTGAGAAGCATCGCCGCGATCTCCTCGGGCGTGACCGCCTCGGGGCTGCCGCCTTGCGAAGTCGTCCGGGCCTCGCCCTGTGGCGGGACCGGCCCGAGACGCCCGTCGGAAGAACCGTCATCCTCGCTGACGGAGAATTGGGGGCCGCGCATCGAAAAGTAGATCTCGAAGGCGGTGTCGAAAGCCCGCCAGTGGTTCGCTGATTTCACCAGGGTGGCACCGAGGGCGAACTTGATTGCTTGTCGGTCCTCGAGCGGCAGGTGGCAGATCGCTTCGGCGGCGTCGGCCTCCTCGGCCACCGACACGGGCAGCCCGGCGCGGCGCAGCTCCGCCACGAACCCGGTCAGGACGTCGAGCACGGGCGCCTTGTCCGCTCCAGGAGCCGGCGGTCAGTACCCGGACGCGACCGAAAGCTCTTTTGCCGCGACTTCGATGTCGGAGCGGTACTTCAAGAGCACGTGCAAGGTGGAGCGCGCCGTGTCGGCGTCGACGGCCTCTATCCCGAGCAGCACGAGCGTGCGGGCCCAGTCGATCGTCTCGGAGATGGAGGGGTGCTTCTTCAAATCGAGCGCCCGCAGCGACCTGACGATCCTCGCCACCTGGTCCGCCAGCTCCTCGGACACTTGCGGGACCTTGGCGAGCACGATCGCCCGCTCGCGCTCGAGGGTCGGGTAGTCGAGATGCAGGAACAGGCAACGCCGCTTGAGGGCCTCGGAAAGGTCCCGGGTGTTGTTGGAGGTGAGGAACACGAGGGGGATCTGGGTGGCACGGATCGTGCCGAGCTCGGGGATGGAGACCTGGTACTCGGACAGCACCTCCAACAGCAGCGCCTCGGTCTCGATCTCGAGACGGTCGATCTCGTCGACGAGCAGCACGACCGGATCGGTGGCGCGGATCGCCTCGAGCAGGGGCCGGGCCAAGAGGAACTCCTCGGAGAACAGGTCCTCCTCGAGCGACTCCCAGCCGGGGGGTCTTGCGCCGCCAGTCTCCTCGGCCCCGCGCTCGACCTGGATGCGCAGGAGCTGTTTCTTGTAGTTCCACTCGTAGAGCGCCTTGGCCTCGTCGAGGCCCTCGTAGCACTGCAGGCGGATGAGCCGGGCGCCCAGGAACGATGCCGTCGACTTGGCGAGCTCGGTCTTGCCGGTGCCGGCAGGTCCTTCGACGAGGACGGGCTTGGCAAGCCTGTCGCCGAGGTACACGACCCCCGACAGGCCGTCGTCGGCGATGTAGCCGGCCGACGCCAGCCCTTCTCGGACCTCGTCGACCGATCGAAAACGCGGCACGGCCTTCCCGGGACCGGCGATCACGTCCGGATCTGGCCTTCCCCGTAGACGACGTACTTGACGCAGGTCAGCTCCCTAAGGCCCATCGGCCCCCGTGCGTGCAGCTTCTGGGTCGAGATGCCGACCTCGGCGCCGAGGCCGAGCTCCCCGCCGTCGATGAACCTCGTCGAGGCGTTGACGAGCACGGCCGCCGCGTCCACCTGGCGGACAAAGCGTGTGGCAGCCGCCAGGTCCGAGGTGACGATCGCCTCCGAGTGCCCGGAGCCGAACCGGGCGATGTGCGAGATGGCGGCGTCGATGTCGTCTACGACGCCGACGGCGAGCTCGAGCGCCAGGAATTCGGTGACAAAGTCCGCCTCGGTCGCCGGTCGGGACCCCGGCAAGAAGGGCCGCGCCCGGTCGTCGGCCGCGAGCACGACCCCTGCCAGCGCACGGCTCATCCGCGGCAGGAACTCGGCGGCTAGGTCGGCGTGCACCAACAGCGTCTCCGCCGCGTTGCAGACGCTCGGCCTTTGCATCTTCGCATTGACGACGATGCGCTCTGCCATGTCGAGATCGGCCGCCGCGTCGACATAGACGTGGCAGTTCCCGTCCCCGTCGAGCACATAGGGGACGGTCGCCTGCTCGAGGATCATCGCCAGCAGCGCAGGCCCGCCCCGGGGGATCAGGCAGTCGATGAAGCCCCGCAAGCGGACGAACTCGACAGCGGTCTCGTGCGCTGTGTCCTCCACCAGAACGACAGCGTCGGCGGGCAGCCCGACCTTCTCGAAACCCTGGCGAAGCGATGCGGCGATGACGCGATTGGACTCGAGAGCTCCGGCTGACCCCCTCAGCAGGGCCGCGTTCCCCGCCTTGAGGCACAGCGCCGCGGCGTCGGCGGTGACGTTCGGACGGTTCTCGTAGATGATGCCCACGACCCCGAGCGGGACGCGCACCCGCTCGACGCGAAGTCCGTTCGGCCGCACGTAGCCCTCGACGACCTCGCCCACGGGATCGGACAGCAGTGCCACCGAGCGCAGGCCCGCCGCCATGGCCGCCACCCGCGCCTCGCTTAAGCGGAGCCGGTCGACGACTGTCGGCGAGGCGCCGGAGGCGACCGACCGCTCGACGTCTCTGGCGTTCGCGCCCAGGATCTCGTCGGACCGGTCCAACAGGCGGTCGGCAGCCGAGGCGAGGGCCTCGTCCTTCGCCGTGGAAGACGCCGTGGCAACAAGGCGGGCGGCCGCCTTCGCGCGCCGGCCGAGCTCGGGCAGTGACGTCGTCGGCATTGGCTCAGGCTACCTGCCGGGCGCCGGGGGCTATTCGGCGCTGAGCCGTTCCAGGAGCCGCCCGACCTGCCACGACCGCTCCGCCTCGCCTGCAGGCGGGCCGTTCAGGTCGGCCGCGGCCTGGCGTGAGCGCTCAGCCGCATCGCGTGCCGCCACCCACGACGGCGCGTACTTCGGGCCTGCCCCACCCACGGCGAACCGGCCCCAGGGGGTATCCACCTGGTCGACCTCCACCACCTTGCGCTCCTCGTGCGCCTCGTAGCGCCGGGTCTCGCGCTCGGCAAGGAACGGGAAGGCGACGTGGCGAACGGCCTCGACCGCCGCCAGCACGGCGTCACGGGCAGCGGCGAGCGTCTCCCAGGCGGGGTCGCTCATGATGTCGACGCCTTGGCCTTCGGCCTGGGTGGCGGCGGTGAAAGCGGCATCACCGATGGCCGTGCTCTCACGGCGCAGCCGCCTCGCGGCCGCGATGCGCGAGACGAAACCGAGCCTGTGGGTGTCGGTGGCTGTGCCGCTGTCGAGGTACTGGCGAGCCGACGCAATGATCTCGCCGAGCGACCCGCCGTCGGGAAGCTCCGCTTCGGCGCTGCCGGGGACGATCTCCAGAATGTGCTCGACGCAGTCGAGCGCGAAGGCCGCCGCCTGTTTTTCCGACCAGGAGGTACCGGCGACAAGCCGGGCCGCGCCGTCACCGCCGGCGGGCTCGGCCCGGAAGACGCATTCGCCGAGCTCGTCCAAGAGCTGGTCCGCCTCGAGCAGCACCAAGCTGGCCTGCTCGTCAGGCTCGACGACGTCTCCCGGTCGCCAACCACCCGTCTCGCGTACCGGCAACGGCCATCTCGTGCGATGGCCGTCGTGGTGCTGCAGGCCATCAGCATCGGTCGCCACGAATCGATCGGACACGGCAAACGACCTCCCGGTCAGCTCAACAAGGCTGTCTCACGCTAGAGCACCACGAGGTCGTCCCGGTGAACGACCTCGTGCGGCAGGTCGTCGGCCAACTCACCGCTGCGCAGGCCCACCCACTCAGGCGCTCTCGCCGCCGCCAGGCGGGCGATGCCCTTGGCGAACATCACGTGATCGGAGCCGACGATCTCGACGGCGTCGTCGGCCTCGAAGGCGCCTTCCACGGCCAGGACCCCAGCCGGCAGCAGCGACTTGTGCCGTTCGACGACGGCGCGCCGGGC
>JBKQHU010000170.1:0-118676 GCA_052148655.1 Acidimicrobiales bacterium | reverse complement strand
CCCTTCGCCCGACAGTTCTCCCGCCTCGACCCAGGTCCCCTCCGCGTAGGCACGAAGCGCCCTGATGATCCGGTCTATCTGCCCGCTCGAACGCAGCTCGGAGACCTCGCCTAAGCGCAGGAGCGTGTGGTGGGTGTTGCGGCCATCCTCCCGCACGGCCTCGACGAGCGAGAGATACTCGTAGGACTTGTCGCCACGGCGACGAACCGTCCTCTTCACGAACACAACCACATCTTACAGCACTGTGGGTCCAATACGGTGGATGTGTCGCCCCTACATTCTAGGTCTAAAGTCCGGACTTATCCACAGCTTGCCCAGGTCAGAGGCTTATAGAGGGTCTTTCGGCGGAAACTCGCGCCGAAGTCCGGACAGACCCGCGAGAGCCATCACCTCTGCTACTGGGCCCGGGCGTGCGAACACATAGCCCTGCGCGCGGTCGACACCGAGCTCGGTGAGAAGCTCGACCGTGGCAGTGTCCTCTGCGCCTTCTCCGACGGTTTGCATGGAGAAGGCTTTGGCCAGGTTCACGACCGCCGATACGACGTGGCGACTGGACGTCTCCTGTGGTAGATCGCGCACGAACTCCCTGTCGATCTTGAGGTAGGAGACCGGGAGTCGCTTCAGATAGGCGAAACCGCCGTACCCGGAACCGAAGTCGTCAAGGGCCACCTTGCAGCCGATCTCGATGAGTCCCTGGACGAATGCCTCCGCCGCTGCGGTGTCGCGCAAGAGGGCCGTCTCGGTGATCTCGCACACCACCGATTCGGGTGAAGCCCCGTGGACTTCGAAGGCGTTGCGCACAACCGTGAGCATGTCCGGGTCCACCACCGACTTGGCCGAAAGGTTGAACTCCACGGAGTAACCCTGAGCCGCCAGGCGGACCGTCTCGTTCACGACCCACCTGTCGATCTCGGAGATCAATCCGAACTCTTCAGCGGTCGGGAGGAACCGGTCGGGAAGCACGATCTCGCCTTGGGGGCTCACCATCCTCAAGAGCAACTCATTCTGGACGACCGTGTGCGTGCCGAGATCGATTATCGGCTGCGCGTGGAGCACGAACCGCCCCTGGTCCAGTGCATCGCGGATGCGCCCCACCCAGGTGAGCTTCTCAAGCTCACGCTCGACCCGCAGCCGCTCGGCTGCTCGTTCGGTTATGTCGTCGAAGACGACCACCGAGCCACTGATCTGATCGGTGAGCAGAGGGGAGGCGCTATAGGCCACGGGGAACATCGTCCCGTCGCGGCGGATGAACGTGTCGTGGTCTACGAGGAGCTTTTCGCCGCGCTCCCAAACCTCGCGGAACGGGCAGTCCTCGTCCGGGTAAGGGGTCCCGTCGGGCCGTTGGAAGTGGTAGCTGTCGTGGGCAGACTTGCCGAGGAGATCGGCGCCCTTCCATCCGAGGAGCCGTTCCGCAGCCGCGTTGACAAAGGTCACCTTGCCCTGGTTGTCGGTCGCGATCATCCCCTCGGCCATGTTGTCGGTAATGGCAGACAGAAAGCGGCGGGAGTGCTCCATCTCTCTTTCCGCCGCCTTTTGACCGGTTATGTCCTGGCAGGTGCCGACTATTCGCATCGAGCTCCCGTTCCCGCCGCTGACTACCTCCGTGCTCGTGCGGACGAAACGGACCTCCCCGTCGGGTCGAACGATGCGGTGCTCCACCTCGGCGGTGCCACTGGTCAAGGAGCTGTCGATGGCCTGCTTTACAGCCCGGCGGTCCTTTTCGGACACGAGCGCAAAAAAGGACTCCTGGGCGCCATCCCACTCAACAGGAGTGATCCCGTAAATCGCGAACATCTCGTCCGCCATGAAATCGACGCGCCCCGTGGCGAGGTCCCACTCCCAGTGCCCCACGTGAGCGATGCGTTCGGCCTCTCTCAACAGTCTTTCGTTATGAGCCAGTCGTTGGCCATCCCGCAGTCGCGCGATGCCATAAGCCAAGTCGTCAGCCAGGTCCAACAACACGTCAACCTCGTCTGGGCCGAAAACACCCGGATCCCCGGCGTAGATCATGAGCGCCCCGATGGCGACCTCATCGACAACAAGTGGCAACGCGCACGAGGCACGGAAACCGAAAACGTCGGCTGCCGCCCGCCACGGAGCAAACTTCTTCGACCGGTGCATGTCCTTGAGTACCTGCACGGTGCGGGTTCGGATGGCCGTGCCGGTCGGGCCCCGCCCGGCCTCGTCCTCACCCCACCCGACGCGGACACCGTTCAAGTACTCGGTGCGTCCCGCGGACGCGACCGGCCGTACGGTGCGTGCCTCATCGTGTTCGACGTAGCCGACCCATGCCATCAGGTAGCCGCCCGAAGCGACGATGGTCCGACACGTATCGGCAAGCAGGGAAACCTCCTCGGTGGCACGGACAAGGACCTGATTGCCTTGGCCCAAAGTGCGAAGCGCCCGGGAGAGATTCGCCTGTTCGGTGACGTCGTGGGCGTTCACCACGATCCCCTTGATGGCAGGATCGTTCAGGCAATTGGTCGCCGTCGCCTCGACCACCCTCCAGTCACCGGCTGCCGTCTTGAACCGGAACACGGCAGGCTTGGGTGCGCCCGTTCGTTTAGTTGTCGTCAGGAACCTCGCCGCGACCTCCTCGAGGTCGTCAGGGTGCACCAGCTCGAACAGGCTGCGGCCGAGCTGCTCATCGGGGACGTATCCGAGCACCCGTTCTGCGGCTTCATTTGCGTAGAGCACCCTGGCTTGGTCGTCGACCACAGCTATCAGGTCGTTCGAGTGGGCAAGCAGCGCGGCGAGCCACCGCTCGCGCTCCGCCGCCGCCCGGAAGGAAGCCTCCTGTGAGGTCATGCGGGAATCCGGGTTGCCGAGGCCCCTTTCACCAGTCACGCCCGCATCGCTCTCCGACCTGGTCGGAGCGCTCTCGTGGAGATGAGAGCGGGAAGCAGCTCGCTCCTAGGTTCTCTCGGGTTCGAGGGCAGTTCGGCCATTTCCATTGTATCGGCAGAATGGGTCGTTGGATTAGCCACCGCCCGACCAGCAACCCGCCGGTGACGATTCGATGACCCGGCTCACCCAGCGCGTGAGGTGGGGCAGGCGCCGCGTCGGAGCTACGCGGGCTGTCACGCGCTTCGACTGAGTCTCGCCGAGGCGATGACCGGACTTGTCCGCCCGCGCCGACGCGCCTTTGGCCGTCCGGGCCGGGCACGAGGCCTGCGGCACGTGCCCACCCGAGCTAGGTGGGCGCCCAGCCTTTCATGAGCGGCTCGAGCAAGTCCTTCAAGGTCGGAGAGCCGATCTCGCTCAGCTGGTAGGTGACCCGCCTCGAGGGATGGCCGAGGTCCACAAGGCGCGCCAGGTCCATCGGCGTGCCGATGACCACTACGTCGCAGTCCGCCCGGCGGACCGTGGCCCCGAGCTCGGCGAGCTGCTCGTCGCCGTAACCCATGGCCGGCAGCACCGCACCGATGCCCGGGTAGCGGGCGTAGGTGGCGGCGATGGAGCCGGAGGCATATGGACGCGGGTCGACGATCTCAGCGGCGCCCTCGTGGTTTGCAGCGACGGTGCCGGCGCCGAAGGGCATGCCGCCATGGGTGATGGTGGGCCCGTCCTCGATGACGAGGACTCGCTTTCCCGAAAGGGACGGGCCCTCTGCCAAAGAGACCGGCGAGGCCGCCTCGACGACACGGGCGCGGGGGTTGGCGGCACGCACGTTGGCCAACACCTGGGCGAGGTCGGCGGGAGCGGCCGAGTCGATCTTGTTGACGACCACGACGTCGGCGCGCAGCAGGCAGGTCTCGCCCGGGTAGTAGGTGAGCTCGTGGCCGGGGCGCAACGGGTCCACGACGGTGATCTGCAGGTCCGGGACGAAAAAGGGGAAGTCGTTGTTGCCGCCGTCCCAGACGACGACGTCGCACTCGGTCTCCGCCCGGCGCAGGATCTGCTCGTAGTCGACCCCGGCGTACATCACCATGCCCATGCGGACGGGCTCCTCGTACTCCTCGCGTTCCTCCAGACTGGGATGGGAGGCGTCGATCTCTTCCACCGATGCGAAGCGCTGCACCCGCATCGCCTCGAGGTCGCCATAGGGCATCGGGTGGCGCACGAGGGCGACTTTGAGCCCTTCATCGAGCAGGATCCGGCCCACCCGGCGAGTGGTCTGGCTCTTGCCGCAGCCGGTCCTCACGGCACAGATCGCCACGACGGGCTTGACGCTTGGCAGCATCGTCGCCCTTGGTCCCAAGAGGCGGAAGTCCGCGCCGGCGGCCAGGATGGCCGATGCCTTGTGCATCACCTCGAGGTGGGACAGGTCCGAGTAGGCGAGGACGACCTCGTCGATTGCCTCCCTGGAGATCAGGTCGTACAGCTCCTCCTCGGCCACGATGGGGATGCCCTCGGGGTACAGCGGCCCGGCGAGCGAGGCCGGGTAGGAGCGGTCGTCGATGCCGGGGATCTGGGCGGCCGTGAAGGCCACCACCTCTGTCGAGGCATCGTGGCGGAACACGGTGTTGAAGTTGTGGAAGTCGCGCCCTCCGGCTCCCGCGATGACTACACGACGCTTGGGATCGGCCATTACGCCATCTTGCCCTAGCTACCGCCGTGGCGGGTAGGGCCATAGGACCTTCGCAGGAGCTCCGATGTTGGGCGGTGTCGAGCCAACCGAGCAGGCTGTGCCGTAGTGGGCGATTTCCTGACATGACGTCCGCCGACAGCGCCCAGTTGAGCTTGCGGGACTGGGGCTCGGACCAGCGGTAGCCTTCAGGTATGCGGCGGTCCGGGCGAAGACCCCCGAAAACCCACGTCATTCTTGCCCTTGGCCTCGTGCTCGTGGTCCTGGCCTGCGTCGCGTGCGGAACCTCCGGCGAACCACAAGCCTTGACCGATGACGCTGCGCAGTCGAACCTGCAGACAGCGCTGAGCGGTGGCAGGGTGTTCTACGCCTCGAATAACGACAGCTTCACGGGCGTCAACGGCGGCGCGTCGCTTGTTCCGGGTGTCTCCTCGATATCAGAGCTTGCTACCGGGCTCAAGTACGTCGCCGGGCACGAGGCCTCGAGCGCCAGCAACGTCATCAGCATCGACGCGCCCAGTCGTTCTGTCCTGCTCCTGACGGCCTACGAGCCGGGACTGCGGACTTGTTGGGGCATCCTCATCCTGAAGCACTCAAGGAGCGGGCCGTACTTCCCCGCCTACCCGGTCACGGCGCAGCTGGGCACCTTCTTCCTCAGGGGAGGTTCGTCACGCTCTTGGAACTGCGCAGCTTCGAGGGTCGTCCCTTCCGCGTTGAGCAACAGAGGGTTCCAGGCGACCTGAAGCGGGGCGTCTTCTCCCAGACAGGGTTCGCTTTCCTGCAAGGTTGACCCGAATGATCGCGTACCGCAGCTATTCAGGTCCATGTGCCCGTCACTTTGACGCGGCGTGGCTACGCCCGGCTCCTCGGGCTCTTGATGGCTGGCGCCCCTGCGCTGCGACGCACGGGGCACCCGACTGACCAAGGCGCGCGGCGACGGTCTGTCTCGCGTCACACCGCCTGTAGTGAGTACAGGATCGTCCTGGCCACCATGCCGTTGCCAGCTAACCCAATTGACACGAGGACCGGCTCATCACGGCCGGGCACCGTGACAGAGGCCAAGAGGACGCTGTAGTCGGGCGCGCCGCTCGGACACACGCTTAGGCCGCCGATCTGTAGGCAGGCGCCTCCCGGCGAAAAGGACCCGGTTGGACTTTGTCCTCCGGCGTCAACCCGCACCCCGTTTGTCGGCGTGACCGGAAACGCGACCGGAGCCGGGCAAGGCAGAGCCAGGAACTTCTTGTCCGTGTCGAGGGTTACACCTGACCCGATCGCGATCTGAACCGGCCCGCAAAGGTTCCAGGTATCTGTTCGCTCGACAGGCCAGCTGGCCGGGAAAGACAGGCGAAGCCCCGCGAAGGACGCCGACTGCCACGACGCTGGGACCGCAGGCGCGATGCCGGGCGAAAGTGCCTTGGCACGAGGCGACCGCGACAAGGTGCCAATTACCCGGTGAGCCAGGGGGCCAGTAGCGGTGACCTCGACGCCGATGGAGGGCGCGTAGTAGGTGTAGCTCGATTCGAGCTGGTCGATCGGACCGAGGTAGACCGTCACACCGTTGACGAGGACGGGGTTCTCGTTTGCATATTGAGGCGGGACCCGTCGCATCGCGAGGAGGCTCGCCAGCGTGCTGTGGACCTCGGTCGGACAACCGGGGCCCGCCTGGGTCGGGGCCGTCGCGGCGACATAAACCGCCCCGGGCGGAGACATAGGCGCACAGAGGCGGCTCTCGCCCGGGTACACGACAGAGAACGATCCCGGCACCGACACCTGGGCATCGCCGTAGGCGACCGGGACCCACGCCGTCGCCACGGCAGGAAGGTCAAACGCCGATAGCGGCCGCGGGCGGACGGCAAACTGGGAAGCGGTGCACGCGGCGAGCGTGATCGCGAGGACAACCATAGAAGAAGGGCTCGGCCTCATTGCTTTCATGCCCCATGAAGCCACGATGGGCTCGGTTCGCGTACTGGAGCCGGAACGGCCGGTGAGCAACTTTGCATCTCGAGGCGACGGACGGTCCACAACCGGAGCCAGCTCAAACGTAACCATGGGGCGCCAGCTTGCCTGTGATCGACGCGTCAAGGCGTCGGCGCCAGCAATCAAGGGGTTCGTCGACATTTCGCAACCGCGACTACCGGGATACGCGAAACGTTGGGCCGGAAGCTTCTTGCTGTCGTGACCGACAGACTCGCGAGGATCGCCCCCGAGGGAGCGAGACCTGCTCCGTCCCGACTGCCAACGGCGGGGAGGAGTCGCAACGTCCGGACTCCAAACTGCGCTGCGGTTCGCTCGCCCCGATCCCTGTGTGCCGTCATTGTCACGGGCCTTGTCATCGCAGGCACGCTCGCGGCGGGCAGCCAGGCGCAGGCGCAGCCCAGACCGGTGTTGACGTCGCCGCGGGCGCTCCTGGGGACGCGCGCTCGTCCCGCCTCGCCGTCGCGACACGACCTCGCGCTGCGCGACGCGGCCTACCTGCTCACACTGGTCCGGCTCCCGTCCGGATCCGTTCGAGTGGCGAAAGAGCCGAGTGGCGACTCCCACCTCTTGGGTACGGCGGGCCAGAGTATCGGCGACCCGAACCTTGTGGACCTGCACAGCTTCTTCGTGGCTCCGCAAAATGCATGGACGCTTTACCGCTACGAGACGAGCCACCCGCCCAGCGGGTCCACGAGCCGCGGTGGCTACAACAGCTACGGCACCGCGGGCACCTATGGGAACACCGATGAATGGTTCGTGTCCTACAGCTGGCTCCCCGTCACTGCGCTCTTGGATTCGCGGGTGTTGGTCATCTCCATCGCGGCCCTACCGGGCCATCGAAGCGGGATCCGCGTCGACGCCCAGGTGACTTGGCTGCCCGCAAAGCCAGCAGGTGACATCGTCCCGACAGGGGCGAAGGTCCTCACGGCGGTGTTGTCGGCCGGTCTGAACCCCGGCGAGCCCGGCCACCGTCCGGTGACGACGACCAACCCGGAGAAGATCGAAGCCATTCGGGACTTCGTGAACCGGCTGGAGGTCGTATCGCCCGGCGTGAGGTTCTGCCCGGCTGACTTCGGCCAGCACCTCACGCTCAGCTTCGCCAAGAACGCCCAAGCCAGGCCCTTTGCCGTAGTCGTGGCCGACGTCAGCGGCTGTGAGGAAGTCCAGGTCGAGCTTGACGGACACGTGGCTACTCCAGAGCTCTCCGGGTCCGGCTTTGTGCCGTTCGTCGAGCGCCAGCTCGCTTTCAGCTGAGAAGGCACCCATGGCCAGCACGGCTCAACCAGTCAGCGTGGTGGACCCGGCACGGACTCCCCCATGGTCTGGGTCTGCGAACACATCGCCTGTGCTCTTTGCGCCGCCGCGTCCTGGGACCTACAAGGTGGTGCCCGGCACGACACGCGACAACACTTCTGACAGCCCGTTTGACGCCATGTCGAAGGAGGTCGACGGGTTCGACGATTTCTTCGCCAATGTCCTGCCGCGGACGCTCCGCGCCGCTCGCTGCCTGACCGGAGACCCCTGGACAGCTGAGGAGGTCGCCGTCGAGGCCCTAGCCCGTGCGCAGGCGAGCTGGGCACGCATCGCGCCCTTGCCATGGCGCGATGCCTGGGTGCTGCGTGTCACCTGCAAGCAGGCGCTCCGCCGGATCTGGCGTCCCACGCCACTATCGGCCCTCGGTCTGGCTGGCAACGAGTCCGAAGGCGCCCTTGGGCGCGAGCTCGTTGCCTGCCTTCGCCGACTCCCGAGACGCGAGCGGGAGGCGACCGTCCTGCGGTACATCTGCAAGCTCCCCGAACCGGACGTGGCTTTGGCGCTCGGCATGTCTGCGAGAACCGTCAAGGCCCGCCTGCAAAGCGCTACCGCCTTGCTTCGCGCCAACATTGAGGTTGACATCGAGGAGGAAGACAGCCGTGAGCCCCACATCTGAACCTGCTGAGCGGGCCTACACCCCTACTGCGGGCGAGGAACTCCTCGTCCGGACCAAGCGCCGCAGCCTGGCCATCCGACGGCACCGAAAGCTTGGTGCCGGGGTTTGTTCGCTGGGCGTCCTGGCCCTGGTTCTCGGCCTGGTGCTGGTACCGGGCGGGAGCGCAGCACCACAGCAGTCGAACAACAAACCGGGCAAGATCTTCATTTCCGACCGCATCGGAAGCGCCTACGAGATCGGGGCCAACGAGCCGCCACCGTCAGCGGCACCACGGGCAGTGGTCGAGGCGGTGGAGAACGCCGAGGTGGGTTTCTCCCTCGAGCTGTTGAACAAGCTGGCTGCCTCCAGCGACACCAACGGCTCCAGCAATGAGCTCGTGTCACCCTCGAGCCTGGCAACTGCACTCGCCATGCTGGAGCTCGGCGCAGCCGGCTCCACCGAGCAGGGCATCGCTTCGGCTCTGCGATCGGCGGGCCTGTCCGCTCGCGAACAGGCAGAAGGTTGGTACAGCCTCGCGGCACTGTTGGCCGGCGAGACTTCGACGTCTTCGGAGAACCTGAAGCGAGTGCCCGAGCTCGACGTCGCCAACTCGCTCTGGGTCCAGCAGAACTTTGCCGTACTGCCGAGTTTCGTGCGCGCCCTGGAAAGCGATTTCCAAACCGGAGTGTGGCAGGTCAACTTCCAAACGGACCTCAAAGCGGCCGTCGCCGCCATCAACCAGTGGACGAGCGAGCACACCAAAGGCCTGATAAAGCAGCTCTTCAGCCCAGGAGGGCTCACCCCGACCACGGTCCTCGTGCTCGCTGATGCTGTCTTCTTCCACGCTGACTGGTCTGTCCGTTTCGAAGGCGCCACGACCAACCAGCCCTTCTATCTCGCCACAGGAGCAAGCGAGAGCGTCCCGTTCCTGAGCTCGGAACCACTCGACTCGAGCGCGGCGCTGACGGTGCCCGTGTCGAGGACCGGTAACTACGTGGCGGTCGAGCTCCCCTACGCGGGAAAGAAGCTCAGCGCGCTCGTGGTGATGCCAAAGGGGTCATCCCTGCCGCAGTTCGTCGCCTCGCTCAGCGCGGGGTCGCTCGGGCGGATCGTGGCCAGCCTGTCGCCCGACCGCGTCGCCTTCTCGATGCCCACCTTCACGCTGCGTTCGGACAATCAGCTCAGCCAGACGCTGTCGTCAATGGGCATGTCCCAGGCTTTCGAGACCGGGGCCGATTTCTCCAGGATCAACGCGACCGTGCCCCTCGCGGTTGACAGCGTCGAACAGCACGCCTACCTCCAGGTCACTCCCAAGGGCACCACGGCGGCGGCGGCAACTGGAATCGGCATCATCTCCACTGCGACGCCGTTTCCCCCGCCGCCGATCGTCATCGACCACCCCTTCTTGTTCCTGCTCCGGGACAACCGGACCGGGGCGGTCCTCTTCGAGTCCATGGTCGAGAACCCGGCCTCCTGATATCGGTTGCAACTTGAGTTTGTCGGCTGCCACTGGGCGCTGGCCGGCGCTCCCGAAGGGCGCCGGCGCGACCAGGAAAGAGCCGATGGCCAGACGGTCTTGTCCAAAGCGACCGCGCATGGCGCCCCTGTTTGTAGGCCTGTGCGCGGGGCGGCCCTCGCTGTGGGCAGAGCCTAAGAGCCGGGTGTTTGCCGGGTGGGGAAACTCTGCCCGCCTTCGCCTTGCCGGGCGATGATCGGCCGGGGCGGATCGCCGACGAGGACGTGAGCCTCTCCCGTGGTGATGGCGAAGGCTATGGCCTCGCCCACAAGCTCTGCAGGGTGAGGCGGGATCTTGCGGGCCCCCTCGGCCACGTGGCCGGCGCGCAGGCGGTCGTGGAACTCGGTGGCGGTCACCGACGGGTAGACGACCGAGACCGTCACGCCCGAGCCCGCCAGCTCGAGGCGCGCAACCTCGGAAATCATGTTCAGGGCTGCCTTGGTCGCCGAGTAACCGCCGAGCCCTGGGAAGATGCGCAGGGACGTCGCCGAGCTCACATTGACGATGGACCCAGCGGCTTGCGAGCGCATCACGGGCAGCACGGTTTGCATCCCCACCAGGGCCGCGACCACGTTCAGCTCGAAAACGGCACGCAAGTCAGCCGGGTCGATCTCCTCGATGGCAACGTGAAGGCCCTGTCCGGCGTTGTTCACAAGCACGTCGAGCTTGCCGTAGGCGTCGACGACTCTCGCCACAAGCCGTTCCAGGTCCTCAGCCACGGTGACATCGGTTGTCACCGCGAGCGCTCCAGGCAGGTCGACGGCCAGTGCCTCGAGGCGCTCAGCCCGGCGGGCAGCCAGCACAACCCGGGCCCCGCGTCCGTGCAGCAAGCGCGCGGTGGCCGCACCTATGCCCGAAGACGCCCCCGTGACAACGCAGACTGCACCCTCGATTTCCACGGTGCCTCCTCCGGGCGGCGTCCTCGAAGTAGTTGCGGTCCTCGCGCCCTGGAGCCGGGCTTCATGTCGCGAGCCGCCCCCGGGACCCGAGGTGCCGGGGGCGGTCACGGACTGCCTCTCGCGAGGGACGGCAGCTCCGTGCAAAGTCTACGGGACGCAGACAACGTCGCGCAGGCCGACCGAGGGCTGCCCGCGCGAAAACTGCCTATTGCAAGGCTCGGCGAGCGTGCTCAGGGCACGGCTCTTAGCGCTGTCAGGTCAGAGCCTGCGCCTTCCCGCGTGGCGGAACACCAGGTACAGCACACCACCGATAATGGCCAGGACGATGATGGTCTTTATGAAAAAGGCGACTAGGCCGACGATCGCGTGCAGCGCCACGTAGGCCACGAGCACTGCGACGACGGCAGCCGCGGCGACGGTCAACTTGTGCCCGGGACGCAGCCCCCGCTCTTGCTTGGATCTGGGCTCGATCATGAAACCTCCTACCGTGAACCGTACCCCCGCCCGGCGGGCCAGGGAGGTCGTCCTCCTCCGCAGGCTGATCGAGGGGTATCCCGGGGCGCCTCGGCGGGCCTTGCGAACACGGGAGCCTGCCTCCCCGGGTCCTGTCCGAGGCGCGTCCGGGACCTTTCAATACCCTGCCTATAGTTGGGGAAGGGTCGAGCGACGAGGCTGGAGAGCCCAATATGGGCCTGGGAAAACTCACAACGAACGCCGAGCAGAGCCTGCGCAGGCGTGTCTTTGGAATCGTGACCGCCCTTGTCCTCGTCGTCGCGCTCGCCGCAGCCGGGACCCTCGTCGCTCTGCAACAGGCACACACGCCCTCGTCGGGTGGACCCCGAGCTCACCCGACGACCACCCTCCCGCCTCCGCCCTTGACGATCACCTCGGTGACGCCCTCGCCGGGCACCTCCGACGCCGCTTTCGACACGAGCGTGACCGTGGACTTCTCCCAGCCGCTGGCGGCCGACAGCCCGTTGCCGACGCTCTCGCCGGCACCGCCCGGTGACTGGGTGAGGACCGCTCCGGCGGCCGTCCGCTTCGTTCCCCGCGGTTACTTCGCCCCTTTCGCAACCGTGCAACTCAGCGTGCCGGGCGGGCCCGCAGGTATCCGCAGCCGGTACGGCCAGGACCTGTCGGCCACACTTCGGAAGAACTTCGTGATCGAGGGAGGTTCCGAGCTGCGTCTCCAACAGCTCCTGGCCGAGCTCGGCTACCTTCCCCTCCAATTCGTGCCCGCCACGCCTGAGGTGGCACCGAGCCTCCCGGTTGGCATCGCCCACATCACCTCGGGCTCCGACTATGCGTACGAGAGCACCACCACGACGACGGCCGCACCGGTTCCGGCGATCGACTCCGAACCCTCGGTAGCGGCCGAGGTCCCGGTCCAGGCATTGCCGGGCAGTCTCGTCTGGCGTTCCAACGACACCCCGGCCCCGCTCGTGGCGCTGTGGAAGTCGGGACAGCTCAACGTGATCACGACCGGAGCCGTCATGGCGTTCGAGAGCGCCCACGGGCTGACGGTCGACGGCGAGGCCGGTCCCAGGGTCTGGTCCGAGCTCCTGCAAGCGGTCGCACTGCGCCAGGTGTCCACGGCGCCCTACGACTACGTCGTCGTCAGTCAGACCCTCCCGGAGACGGCCTCGGTGTGGCGTGACGGCCAGATCTTGTTCACCACGTACGTGAACACCGGCATCGCCGTAGCACCGACCGCCTCCGGCACCTATCCCGTCTTCGCCCGCTACCGCGTCACGACGATGACCGGCAAAGAACCGGACGGGCGGCCCTACAGCGACCCCGGGATCCCGTGGGTGAGCTACTTCAACGGGGGCGACGCCTTGCACGGCTATATCCGGGCGAGTTACGGCTTTCCGCAAAGCCTCGGTTGTGTCGAGATGCCCTATGCGGACGCGGAGACGATGTTCCCCCTCACGCCGATCGGGACCCTGGTCACGGTGCTTGCCAACCCGACCGAGGCGCTGCGGGGGTCAATCTAGGGCGGTCGCTATCCCCCAGGTGGCATGCCACCGCTCCCCCTCTTCGAGCTCGATCAGGCCCGTGCCGGTGCGCAGCGCGTTGGGCGGACAGGTCATCGGCTCGATAGCGATGGCTCGGCGACGCGTCTCGGGCTCGCCCAAGGTGTCGCCGGTGTAACACATGGCATAAGCGAACGCCGCCTCGGCCCAGATCTCGGTGCGCCGACCCGGCATGCAAAGGCGGCCATGCCAGTGGCCGTCGGCCTGTGACTCGAGGTCGGTGTAGCAGTCGTCGAGCTCGAGGCCCAAAAGCGACCGGCTCCCGAGATCGAACCCGGTACCCGATACCAATTCGTCACCGGTGGGAAGGCCTCGGCTGTCCAGGACCAGTCGACGTCGAGCGGACAGGCGTATCTCTGTTTCGTCGATGCCGCCCGGTCCGGCGAGCAGGTACGGATGAAAACCCAGCCCGAAAGGTGCGACACCGCTCCCGGTGTTCTTCACACGGCAAGCGACCTCAAGACCGCCCCGGCCGAGCCTGTAATCGAGCTCGAGCCGGATGCGGAACGGATAGGCCGGCTGCGGGTGGACGACACACGAGAGCACGACCCGGTCCGGGCCACGCTCCTCGGTCGACCACGGCAACCAGCGCACGAGACCGTGGATGGCGTTGGACCGGCCTGGCTCGTTGATATCGGCATGACCGACAACGTCACCTACCTGGTACAAGCCGTCCTCGAGCCTGTTCGGCCAGGGGGCGAGCACCTGACCCCGGCTCCCCGATGCGATCTCTCCCTCGCCAAACTCCCAGATGACCGGTACCGACCGATGCCTGAACGAACGCAGCGTCGCACCGACCTCGGTGATAACAGCGTCAAAGTCCCCGTGAACAAGCACAATTTGCTCGCCTGAGGGGGGGAACATGGCGATATCGTAGCTATCAAGCCCACTCAGAAAGCTCGCCGGACAGGCGGGACGGAGACAGGCTCAAGTCTCGGCCACGCAAGCGATTCGGACAAGGAGCGAGCGGGCATGCGGATTCTGGTCACCAACGACGACGGCTTCGACGCGCCCGGTCTGGCCGTGCTGGCCCGGGCATTTGCCAGGGCCGGTCATGAAGTTCTCGTGGTCGCACCCCTTCACGAGGCGAGCGGTTCCGGCGCGGGCATCGGTCCGTTGCGCGCCATGGCGGGCCGTATCCACGTCGAGGCCGTCGCGCCGCCCGGCCTCGAGGGGATCAGGGTCCTCGCAGCGGACGCGCTGCCCGCAATGATCGTGATCACGGCCTGCCTCGGTGCGTTCGGCCCGCCTCCGGACCTCGTCGCCTCGGGCATCAACCCTGGTCGCAACGTGGGGCGGGCGGTCCTGCACTCGGGCACCGTCGGAGCCGCGCTCACGTCTGTCCATTTCGGACGCAAGGGGCTCGCCACGAGCATACGGACCGCGTCGGCACCGACCCCGGGTGAGGACCACGACAGCGCCCGCACCCACTTCGAGAGTGCGGCCGAGATCGCGGTGGTCCTCGCTTCGCACATTGAACGGGCCCCTGCCCGCACGGTGCTCAACTTGAACGTGCCCGACCTTGCCCTCGGCGAGATCCTGGGTATCCGCCATGCAGGTCTCGCGACCTCCGGGCTGATCCTCGCTGCACAAGCCGCGGACGGTGGCCCGGAGGTTCGCTTCGACCTCGGCGCCTCGCAGCCCAACGGGGACGAATCGGACGAAACCCTGACCCAGCTCGGATGGGCCGTGGTGACACCGCTCGCCAGTGTCACCGAGGACAAGCGGACTGAGATAGGCGACATCGTGGCGGCGGCGATGGCCTCCGCCTCCCTGCGCTTGGAGACGGCTCGCTCGGCATCGAAGTGAGCGGTGCCGGGCGGTCCGGGCGTTCCAGCATCAGTCCGCGAGACCGGTTCACTCCCGACACCGGCCGAGCGGCCGTCCTCGACTGGCACGCTGCTGACAGGAACCGAGATCGCCCAGGTTAAAGGCGCCTCGCGATACCCGTTGTTCACTTCGCGAGCCCACCGAAGGTGCTCAGGACGCAATTGTTACGACTCGGCGACCAGTGTCGATACCACTCGGAGCGGCACTCCCGTCATCTCAATTGACGATAGATGTCATCTCCATGACCTCCGCCACTTGCGCAGACGAGACTCGTCTCGTAGGGTTTCCGCCACACCAACTGTCAACGACGAGCGGTGCCGAAACGCCCGGAGCTGTCCGGCCGGGTCGGGGCTAGGGCTATTGCCTCCCCGCAGGCATTTCAGGATAACTCGGCGCCTGCGAGCCGAACCGCGTGAGCGGCGTTGCTCGTCCCGGCCTGTGCTCCCAAAGGAGCGAAAAGGAGTCGCGACAACAAAGAAGACAGGGCGAGACCCGTCTGCACCTCGTTTGGACGTCCCAACGTCCAGATCCGGCCAGCCCTTCCGGCACCGCATCGCGAGTCGCATGCAATAGACGGCCTGCCCGCATCAACGCATCCACCTGGAACCCACCGGGTTTTCGACACTCCAAGGAGGAGCAAGATGCGCAAGCACCCCCTGATCGCGCTCATCGCGTTCACTTTTGTTGCTGCATCCATATTCATAGGCACCGCTGGTGCCAGCAGTATCAACGCAGTACCTGTTCGTGCCACATCCCACCTGGTCAAAGGCGAAAGTGCCGCGACCGTTGTGCCCACCGCCAATCTCAGATGGCTGGCGGCGGCAGTACGCGAGCGCGCTTACGCTTCGGCCCGGCTGGCGAGCGAGAGGAATTCGTCGTTCTGGCAGGGACTTGCCATCGATCGTGTAGCGATTCACGACGGTGGACGCCCAGCCGGAACCCTTCTCCCCTCGAGATGGCGTGCAACCCAGCAGGCGGACGCTCGTGCCGCCGCAGCCGCCAAGGCAGCGGCACAAGCGGCACAAGCGGCACAGGCGGCACAGGCGGCACAGGCGGCACAGGCAGCACAAGCGCAAGCGGCTCAAGCAGCACAGGCGCAAGCGGCTCAAGCAGCACAGGCGCAAGCGGCTCAAGCAGCACAGGCGGCACGAGCTGCACGAGCCGCTCAAACAGCCCGGGCTGCACGCCAAGCATTGGCGGCTAGGACGACAAGACTCACGAGGAGGACGCCCACCGCAAAGCGCCCTGTGGCAGCCGCTCCGCCAACAACTGATCCGGGCGGTGCTTGGCTGGAGCTGAGGCGTTGTGAATCCGGTGACAATTACGCCGAGGACACAGGAAACGGCTACTACGGCGCTTACCAGTTTGCGCTGCAGACCTGGTGGGGGCTCGGCTACTCGGGCCTTCCCAGCGACGCGCCACCGGCGGTGCAGGATCAGGCCGCCGAGAGGCTCCAAGCCGAGGCGGGTTGGGGGCAATGGCCCGCCTGCAGTGCGGACCTCGGTCTCTGACACGCCCGGGCGCTTTTCGCACAGCTCTGCCGTCAGGTGACTGACGGCAGAGCTGTGCAATATCTTTCAAAATTCTGGCAGCATTGCGCCCGGTCCTGTTGCACAATCGCTGACAAAATTTCTCAGAAGGGCCACCTCTCGCGTAAGCGATTGCCCGGCCCTCTCGTGCTCAGCGCCGGCAAACTGGCCCGTCCTAAGCTCGGACCTGGAGGTCGTGCGCATGCGGTTCAGCATCTGGATAGGAACGGAGCAACCTTCGGGCGAGCTCCTGAGTTCGGCCGAGCACGCGGGAGACACGGGCTGGGACGGGATCTGGGTAGCCGACCACTTCATGCCCAACGGTGAGCGCAGCCTGCTGCCCCGCCTTGAGGCCTGGACGACCATCGCAGCCATCGCAGCCCGCGTCGATCGAGTGCGCGTAGGCGTGCTGGTGTCGGGCAACACCTACCGGCACCCCGCCGTGCTCGCGAAGATGGCGGCCACCGTCGACCAACTCTGCGCAGGTCGCCTCGTGCTCGGCCTGGGCGCCGGATGGCAGGTGAACGAGCACGAGGCCTACGGCATCGAGCTTCCCGGGGTCGGAGAACGAATGGCGCGCCTGGACGAGGCCTGCCAGGTGATCCGCCTTTTGCACAGCGAGGACCGCGCCAACTTCGAGGGGCGCTACTACCGTCTCGTCGACGCCCCTTGCGAGCCGAAGCCCGTCCAGCGGCCGTTGCCGCTTCTCATCGGGGGCGGAGGTGAGAAGGCGACCATGCGAATCGCC
Organism: Acidimicrobiales bacterium; assembly: GCA_052148655.1. Lineage (GTDB taxonomy): Bacteria > Actinomycetota > Acidimicrobiia > Acidimicrobiales > Bog-793 > Fen-455. The sequence continues at coordinate 101,704 of JBKQHU010000170.1, read as the reverse complement.
GCTCGTTACGCGGACGAATGGAACTGCTGGGGGCTACCGGACCTCATGGCGCACAAGGCCGGGGTCCTCGAACGCCACTGCCTCGAGATCGGTCGCGACCCGGCCTCGATCGGACGCTCGGCTCAGGCGGTCGTGCTCATGAGCGACGACGCGGCTCAGCTCGAGGCCTGGCGCCGTGCCGATTCAGGGCTTCCCCGCATCATCGGCACTCCGTCGCAGGTTGCAGACGTCGTGGCCCGCTACGGCGAGGTCGGCGTCGACGAATTCGTCGTCCCCGACCATTCCCTCGGCCGGGACGCCCGTGAGAAGCGGGAGAACATGGACCGGTTCCTCGATGAGGTGGCCGTTGACCTGCGCGACCGATCTGGCTCCTAGGTGCCGGGGGTCTCTCGCACGGCCGGCCATCTCGTCGCCGCCCCCGACAAGTTCCGCGGCACCGCCGATGCCGCACAAGCCGCCGCCGCGGCCGCCCACGGGGCGCGCCGCGCCGGTTGGTCGGCCGCGGAGGTGCCCCTCGCTGACGGGGGCGACGGGCTGTTGTCTGCCTTCGCCGGGGAATGTCACCACGACGAGGTGACCGGGCCGCTCGGCAAGCCGGTCACGGCGGAGTGGAAGCTCGTCCCCGGTACGGCCCGGCATGCCGGCACGACCGCGGTGATCGAGATGGCGCAGGCTTCGGGGCTCTTGGTCGCGGGCGGGGAGCTCGGGAACGACCCGGTGCAGGCCTCCACGGTTGGGACCGGCCAGCTGATCCTCAAGGCAGTTTCTCTCGGCGCCAGGCGGGTCATCGTCGGCTGTGGCGGCTCGGCGACGACCGACGGGGGTGCGGGGGCGGTCGGGGTCATCGGCTCGCCCCAAGCCCTCCGAGGTGTCGAGCTCGTTGCCGCCTGTGACGTGACGACCCCTTTCTTGGAGGCGGCCAGGGTCTTCGCCCCCCAGAAGGGCGCCTGCGCCGAACAGCTCGAGGTTCTCTCCGCCCGGCTCGAGCGGCTCGCCGACGGCTACCTGGCAGATTTCGGCTTGGACGTCACGACACTGCCCGGGGCAGGCGCCGCCGGCGGGCTCGCCGGTGGGCTCGCCGCCCTCGGGGCCCAGATCGTGTCGGGTTTCGAACTCGTCGCCGACTTCGTCGGCCTCGACGCTCACCTTGCCGAAGCGGACCTCGTCATGACCGGTGAGGGCTACCTCGACCGACAGTCCTTCGCGGGCAAGGTCGTCGGGGGCGTGACGGCCCACGTCGCCGGGCGGGTCCCGATCCTGTGCATCGTCGGGGACGCCACCGCAGGTGTCGTCGCCGCCGGGGGGCCAGGCACGGCCGGTTTCGAGCTCGTCAGCCTCGTCGAACGCTTCGGGCCGGATAGGGCGCGATCTGAGGTCCTCCAGCTGTTGGAGGACGTCGTCGCCCAGCACATATCCGCCTTGTGACCCGGCCCGGCTCCCCGGGCGCTCAACTCAGCGGATCCCGACGCCGAGCCGGGCCAAATCGGCGAAGAAGCCCGGATAGGTCTTGGCAACACAGCCCGGGTCCGAGAGCTCGACGCCCGGCACGACGGCACCGAGGGCACTGAAGGCCATGGCGATGCGATGGTCATTGTGGGTCTCGATCCTGCCGCCGTGCAGGGGCACGCCGCCGTGCACGACCAGGCCGTCCGGTGCTTCCTCGACATCCGCGCCGAGGCGCCGCAGGTCGTCCGCCACCGCCGTTATGCGATCGCTCTCGTGGCCCCGGGCGATCTCGACGCCGGAGATCACGGTGTCTCCTCTCGCCAGCGCGCCAAGTGCTGCCAGCGTGGGAACCTGATCGGGCATGGCCGCGAGGTCGACCTCGACGCCGGTGAGCTCACCTCGGCGCTCGATCCTGGTGCCACCGGGACCGCGCGAGACGCTGGCTCCCATGGAAGCGAGAACTTCCACGAGGCCCCCGTCAGGCTGTGCGGTCTCGAAGGCGTTGGCAACCGTGATCGACCCGCCCGTCGCGACAGCAAGGGCGTAAAGGTGGGCCGCCGCGCTGGCGTCGTGCTCGACGGACTCGGTCCTCGGGACGTACCCGGTCCCCGCGCTCACCTTGTAGTGTCCCGGCGCCTCCTCGAGCACCGACGCCCCCCAACGAGCCATGGCCATGGTCGTAAGCCTCACATAGCCGTGGTCGCGCAGCCCCGTCACCTCGACGACGAGGTCATCGTCGGCATAGGGCCCGACGAGGAGGAGCGCCGTGGCGAACTGCGAGCTGGCCGAGGCGTCGACCCTCAGCCTGCCACCGGCGAGGCCGTGGCTCGAGATCTCGAGCGGCGGGCGGCCCCCGGTGCTTCGGACCTCCGCCCCGGCCGCTCGGAGGGCCTCCAAGAGCGCAGCGACGGGACGGCGGCGGAGGGGCTCATCGCCGTCGAGCACCACCGTTCCTCGCGCCAAAAGTGCCACCGCCGCCAGGAAGCGCAGCGTCGTCCCCGAGAGCCGCGCGTTCACCGCCGTCCCCCCCGCCACGGGCCTGCCCTTAGTCCCGGTCACCTCGGTGTCGCCACCGACCTCCACGATGCGGGCACCGAGGGCACGAAGCCCCGCTGTCATCGCCGCGGTGTCATCGCTCTCGAGCACGCGGCGGAGAACGGACTTGCCCTCTGCCAGGGCCGAGATAACAAGCAGGCGATTGGTCAGGCTCTTCGACGACGGCGCCTCGAGCGTGCCTTCGAGCGGACCCGCCGGGACGAGCTCGAGGACTTCCCGGGTAAGCCAGTCGGGTTGCTCGGAGCCGGCCACCGCCGGAGCCTAGGTCACCAAGCGGTCCGAACGGCCGGCGCAGGGTGGGCCCGGCTACCGCCCGAGGACGCCGGGATGCGACGATGGCGCCGTGGGTTTCCGGATCTGCTTCGTTTGCTCGGGCAACATATGCCGCTCGCCTATGGCCGAGGTCGTCATGCGCCACGAGGCCTCGGCGGCCGGGCTCGCCGAAGCCTTGACGCTCGACAGCGCCGGCACCGCGGCCGACGTCGGCTTCGACATCGACCGCCGGGCCCGCAGGGCGCTCGAGCGACGCGGCTACGGGCCCGTAAGTCACCGTGGGCGCCAGTTCCAACCTGCCTGGCTCAACGAGCGCGATCTCCTCATCGCGATGGACAAGAGCCACGTGCGCTGGCTCGAGAGCCGTGCCCCGAGGACAGGGCCCCACGCGCCGATACGGCTCCTTTTGAGCTACCCAACGGGCCCGGCCGACGCCGGCCCGATCGAGATCCCCGACCCCTGGTACGGCGACGAGGCGGACTTCGAGTCGTGCCTCGATCTCGTCGAGGCCGGGTGCACCGCCCTGCTCGGCGAACTGGCTGTAGGGCTCGGCCGGGCGTGAGCCTCAGGTGGCGGGGCTCACCGAGCTCATGTTGAATTCGCCGACGCGCAGCGCCGGCATGGCGGTCCTGTTAAGCCACTCGTTCCACTCCCGCGAGAGCGCCCGTTGCGTGCAGCCCGCCTCGATGGTCTTCGAGAGCATGTCGACCGGGCTCTCGTTGAAACGGAAGTTGTTGACCGAACCGACGATCTCGCCGTGCTCCACCAGGTAGACGCCGTCTCGCGTCAGGCCCGTCAGCAGCAGCGTCTCGGGGTCCACGTCTCGGATGTACCAAAGGCACGTGAGCAGCAAACCACGCTCGGTGCGCCCGATCAGCTCCTCGAGGGAGCTCGTCGCCCCGGGCACTTCCAAGATGAGGTTGTTCGCCAGCGCAGCCGCCTCAACGCCGGAGCGCTTCGCGCCGGCGCGGTGGTACTGCAGGCGCTCGAGACGGCCGTCTTTGATCCAATCGGTGCGCTCGAGCCGAAGGCCGTTGTCGAAGACGGACACGTCCTGGCCGGAAGCCCCCGTGACCAGGAACGGTGTGCACTCGAGGCCCTCGGCGAACGGGTCGCTGCGCAGCGAGAACGGCTGCGACGAGAGCGACTGGCCCACCTTGGTGCCTCCGGCCGGGACCGAGAAGACGCTGCGGCCCTCTTCTGCCTCCCGGCCCGAGGTCGCGTACCCGAGGGGCACGACGAGATCGGCGACGGCGTCGGGCGGGAGCACGACCTCGTATCGACCGGCCTCCAAGTCGAGCTTGCGCTCACCCCAGGCAAGACGGCCCTCGAGCCGATGGGTCAGCTCCTCGACGTGCACGCTGGCGAGGTCTTCCGCCCCGGTCGCCGCCCAGGCCGAACGCGCTCCCCCGTCGCCACGCGCGACAACCTCGAGCTTGCCGGTCGGCTCCACGTACCGCAGCCTCAGGCCCGTCGAGGAACCGAGGTACACGGTCGAGACCTGGTGCTCGGCGTAGCCCGCCAACCTCGTCCCGGCGGCATCGGACCTCCGGAAGGCCTCGCCGAGGCCCTCCAGCACGGTCCCGAGGCCCGCCAGGCTCGTCATGACCGGTAGGTCGGCGAAGTCGTGGGGCGCATCGTGACCTCCGGTGACCAGGGGCGAGGCGTCCTCGGCGGCCTTCGCCGTCGCCGCGTTCGCCTCGGCCCGGCGGACAAGGTCGATCACGTCCGTGGCGCCACTGCTGGAGGCGGTGCCGACCGCGGTACCGCCCTCGGTCTCCCGGAAGGCGATCACGCTCACGCCCCGGTCGCGGCGCGTGCCGTTGGTCGTGACCGTGTTGTTGGCGAAGCGGACCTCAGCCTGGCTGAGCTCCTCCACGATCACCACGCAGCCGTCCGAGCGCGAGGCCTCGAGGGCCTGCTCGATGACGCGGTCCGCCGGGCTGAGACGGCCCGTCCCGGCGCTCATCGCCCCGACTCCGCACGAGTGTTCAGCACGTTGATCCCCCGGAAAAGGGCTGACGGACAGCCGTGGCTCACCGGCGCCACCTGGCTGGGCTGGCCCTTGCCACAGTTGAAGGCGCCTCCGAGACGGTAGGTGGACTCACCGCCGACGGCCTGCATCGCCCCCCAGAACTCTGTCGTGCGGGACTGATAGGCCAGGTCCTTCACCTGGCCGGCCAGCTTGCCCTTGGCGATCTTGAAGAAACGCTGACCTGTGAACTGGAAGTTGTAGCGCTGCATGTCGATCGACCAGCTCTTGTCCCCGACGACGTAGAACCCGTCCTCGACCGACGAGATGAGCTCCTCGGTGCTGGGGCCGCTGCCCGGTGCCGGGCGCAGCGAGACGTTCGCCATGCGCTGGATGGGGGTGTGGCCGGGCGAGTCGGCGAAAGCGCAGCCGTTGGACCGGCCGAGGCCCATCAACCGCGCTATGCGGCGGTCGAGCTGGTAGCCCACGAGCACGCCGTCGCGGATCAGCTCGAAGCTCTGTGCCTCGACGCCCTCGTCGTCGTAGGCGACGGTAGCGAGCCCATGTTCGATGGTCCGGTCTCCGGTCACGTTCATGACCCCCGAACCGTAAACGAGGGTGCCGAGCTTGTCGAAGGTGGCGAACGACGTCCCCGCGTAAGCCGCCTCGTAACCCATCGCCCGGTCGAGTTCGGTGGCATGCCCGATCGACTCGTGGATCGTCAGCCAAAGATTCGTGGGATCGATGACAAGGTCGTAGACACCGGGGGTGACAGAGGGGGCACGCAGCTTCTCTGCGAGGTGATCGGGTATCCGCGCGAGCTCCCCGTCCCAGTCGAAACCCTGCCCGAGCAGGTACTCCCAGCCCCGTCCCACGGGCGGGGCGACGCTGCGCATGGTCTCGAAGCCTCCCGCCTCGGCGTCGACCGTGGTCGCCTCCACCTCCGGGTGGACGCGGACGCGGCGCTGGGTCGTGACCGTGCCGGAGAGGTCCGCATAGTGCTTGTCCTCGACCACGGCCACCACGGAGGCCGTGACGTGGTCCACGCCCGCCGCCCGCAAGAGCCGCCCGCTCCAGTCTTCGAGCAGGGCAACTTTGTCGGCCATGGGAACCCCGGAGGGGTCCAGATCGTAGGCGGCGCTCCACTGCGAGGAGCCGTGGAGCGGCTCATCGGCGAGCTCGACACGCTCGGAGACGGCGGGGGCCGTGGCCCGTGCCGTCGCCACCGCCTGGTCGGCGAGCGCCGCCGCGGCGTCCACGTCGATCTCGACGGTCGCCGCGAACCCGAACGAGCCGTCATGGACGACCCGGAGCCCGAGGCCGAGCTCGACGTTGTCGGCGGAGGTCTCGAGCCGGCCGTCGCGCAGGCTCACGACCTGGGAGCGGATCCTCTCGATGCGTGCCTCGGCGTGCTCGCATCCGAGCGCGCGGGCCCGCTCCAGGACCGCAGTTCGGACTGCCTCAAGTGGAAGGGCCAGGAATTCGGCGTCGAGCTCCACGGTCGCCATTGGTGATGTGCCTCCTCGAGTTCGGGGCCAAGTGTACGGTTCCGAGCCCGCCGGCATCGGCCTTAACCGGGCAGCGAACTGCTATTTTCAATCGGGACGGAACTTCTGGTCGTAGAAGACCTTGCCGTCGGGAGAACGGTGCGGGGGCCGTTTGGGCGGCATCAACTCGAGCGGGAGGTGGCGCCGCTCGCCCGACCAGGGTGCCCGGGGAGCGACGACGTGGTCCGCCAGCCGGTACGCCAGGGACTCGTAGTTCACCCGCCAGCCCTTGAAGTGCCGCCACGCCTCGTCGTTGGCGCGCTCGGTCGGGAAGCCGGTCTCTTTCACGAGGTTCACGGCATAGACGAAGTCCTCGTAGGTCAGCTGGAGCTCGCCCGTCGGCGCCGGGTCGGCCTCGTAATCCCAGTGCAGGGTGTGGGCTATGCGCCGAAGCGCCGTGAAGCCCATGCGCAGGCACATCCTCGCCTCGGAAGGGGCCGTGGTCGGGTTCAACGACAGGTGCATGGCGGCCGCGTCCAGCACCGCGAGCAGCGAGATGATCCAGGAGAAGCCGGGCTCGGGGGAGCGAAACCACAACAGCACCGGATAGGAGATGTGGCTCTCCGCCAGATCGGCGGCCCACAGCTCCCAGTCGCCGTACAGCCTGGGTAGGGCGTCGGTGATGCGGACGAGCTGGTGGCGCATGAGGACCTCCGGGCCCCACGCCGGCACCCCGGCCCGGCTCTCCATCAATGTCACGAGCGACTCGCGACGGTTGAAGGCCTGGTAGATGGCCGGCAGGTACCCGATCTGGAGCGCCACGGCGACCGCCCCGGTGGCGCCCGCGAGCACGACGACGGCGTCGTTGCCGGTCACGCTCGCGTGCACGAGGCCGACGGAGAACAACGAGGCGCCGGCCTCTTTGATGCCGCCGGGCAACGACCTGGTCCAGGGCCACTGCATGAGGCCGTAGCCGAGGATGTACAACCCGAGGAATGCCGCGAGCTGGGCGATCAGCGACACCGGGCCGATTGCAGCGAGAAGGCCGTCCTTGCGGGCAAAGCTGCGGACCGGGCGGGCCACGAGCAGGAAGCCCCGCTGCACCACGCGGCCGACCACCATCGGCAGGAGCTGGAACCTCGAGCCCCCGCGGGGCAGCACAAAGGTTGTGACCAGGCTCACCGTGGCGAACACCACGACGAGCACGCCGATCGCAAAGCCGACCCAGACCATGAGGTTTGTTTCCTACACGATCACTGCGCCGCGCGCCAGGGTCACCCGCCTCGCTGGCCGGCACCGACACGGTGCCAGCGGCCGGGACGCCCTGTCGTTTTGTGCCTAGGAGTCCTCTGCCCGGCCCGAATTCGGGCCCTGGGCCCTCACCTCTTCCACGCGCGAGAAGGCCGCCCGGAGCTCTTCGATCCAGGCCGCCTCGTTGCGCCCGACCAACTCGACGCACCAGGCGAGCGCCTCAGAGCGGCTGCGGGCGATCCCGGCGTCGATGAGGGTGTCGAGGACCTGTCGCTGCGACATGCGCAACCGGGTCATCACAGGCACGTTGGCCGTCGTGAACAGGCGGGTGGTCCCACCCGTAGTGGCGCCCCAGGCCACCATGCGTCCGAAGCGGCCCTGTGCCTCCTCTGCGATGCGGACCCGGTGCTCTCGCGTGTCCTCACGGAATCGCTCGATCCGCGCCTCCTCGGCCGTCGCGGCCTCCGCGGCGGTGGCGCCTTGCGCCAGTTCGACGGGGTCAAGGGCGCCGACGACGAGGATCTCGTCGTTGTCGACGGTCACCTCCGGAGCCCCGACGAAGAAGTCGCCCGGTAGCCGGCCCGTGAACCAGGCCCTGATCTCCGCCCGTTGCTCGGACGAGGTGCGGTCCTCGGATCCGCCGCTGAAGCGGCCCCGCGCCCAACGAGGTCCGGGACCGCGTCTTGCCGTGCGCTGCTGAGGGTCACGTGGGTGTTCATGAAATGTCATATTTGGAGATTACATGATTACTTGTGAGTATGCAATCACCATCACCACGACGGAGAGGCCCGGGCCGTCCAGCGGCCGTCCTCCCGGGTCAAGGTGACCGCCAGCCCGAAGCAGTGCCCCAACGAGCGCTCCGTGAGCACGTCATCTATCGGGCCCATAGCCACCACTTCCCCCTCCCGCAAGAGCAGCGCGTGGGACGTCGTGGCGGGCAGCTCCTCTAAGAGGTGGCTCACATGCACTGTGGTCGGGGCGTCCGAGGAACGTGCAAGTGCCGTCAGCGCGAGCACGAGGGCCTCGCGCCCGGGGAGGTCCACGCCTGCGCAGGGCTCGTCCAAGAGCAGCAGGGGATGTTCGACGAACAACGACCGGGCGAGCAGGATGCGCTGGCGCTCGCCCTGTGAACAAGAGCCGAACGGCCGCTCTGCGAGAGGTTCGCACCCGAGTGCCTTTAGGATCCGGCGTCCCCGCACGAGATCGGCCTCGTCGCTCGACGCCCACCACGGCGCCAGCACACCGCGCCCGCCCGTGAGGACGATTCCCAGCGCGGCCGCCCCCGGGGGGAGCCGGTCGGCGACCGCGTGGCTCACCACGCCGACGCGCGAGCGGAGCTGGCGCATATCGCTCGAGCCGAGCCGGGCGCCGAGCACGATCGCCGTACCAGAGGACGGATGGCGTTCCGCGCCGAGCAGGCGCAAGAGCGTGGTCTTCCCCGCGCCGTTCGCTCCCAGCACCGCCCAGTGCTCGCCCCGGCGGATCGCGAGCGACACCGGTCCCAAAAGGCGCCGGCCGTCAGGGGTTGTCACGGTCGCCCGATCGAGCAGCGCCGCGAAGGCGGTCGTCGGCTCGGCGTCAGCCTCCGGTGTCGGATCGCTCGCCTGCATTGGCCGGAAGTCTCGCGCAGCGCGCGGCTGACGAGGCCGACCGAGGCCGGCGAGGCGAGGGGTACTAGGGGTGGGGGTGCCTGGCGCAGTGGACGACGACCACGGCGCAAGGTGCGTGACGCATGAGGTGCTCGGGGACCGACCCGAGGAGCATGCCCGCGAAGGCGCCGTGACCGTGGCTCCCCACGACGAGCAGGTCCGCATCCCTGGCGGTAGCCAGCAGAACTGGGGCCGCGTGGCCCTCTTTGACGATCCGCTCCACCGCGATGTCAGGATCGGGCCCCAGCGTTGCCGTGACCGCTTCGTCGAGGGTCTTTCCTGCCAGCACTTCCGGGTCGTAGTCGACCGGGAAGGTCGGGACCCATCCGGTGCCGGTCGAGACCTCCCAGGTCGTGACGACCTGGAGTTTCGCTCCCGTCATACGGGCCTGCCGGGCGGCCCACCGGAGTGCCTCGAGCGACGGTTCGGAACCGTCGACGCCGACGACGATGAAATGCTCGGTCTTCTCCCCCGGTTCGGTCACGTCTCCACTCTAGCTGCTCGATGCCCCTGAGCTGCTCACTAGCCTTGGGAACATCAAGAGGCTCAAGACGGTTGAGTGTTAATGACTCAACACTGAGAGGAAGATCGACTGGTGTCAAAAACTCAACAGCTCCCGGTTCTGCCGCTCGCCGATGTCGTCGTTCTGCCGCACATGGTCGTGCCCGTCACCCTCGACGATGCCGAACGGCAGGCGGCGATAGACGCAGCCAGTGCCGGGGGTGAGAACCAGGTTCTCGTCGTGCCGCGGCTCGACGGCAAGTACGCCCACGTCGGCGTTGTGGCGACGATCGAGCAGCTTGGCAAGCTGCCCGGGGGCGAGCCGGCGGCAGTGCTGCGGGCGCTATCGCGGGCCCGCGTGGGCTCGGGTGTCACCGGGCCGGGCTCAGCGCTTTGGGTAGAGGCCGAGATCATCGAGCAGGTGACCGGCGGCGAGACCGTGAACGAATTGGCGCGCGAGTACAAGAACGTCGTCGTCTCGGTCCTTCAGCAACGGGGCGCCTGGCAGGTCATCGACTCCGTGCAACGCATCTCGGAGCCCGACGAGCTGGCCGACATGGCCGGCTACGCCCCCTATCTGTCCCTTGAGCAGAAGCTCTTCCTACTCGAGACCGTGGACGTCGAGCAACGCCTCGCCAAGCTCGTCGAGTGGGGCCGCGAGCATCTCGCCGAGCTGGACGTCGCCGAGCGCATCCGCAGCGACGTGCACGAGGGCATGGAGAAGAGCCAGCGCGAGTTCCTGCTGCGCCAGCAGCTTGCCGCCATCCGAAAGGAGCTCGGCGAGGGCGAGCCCGACGGCGCCGACGACTACCGCACCCGCGTGGAGGCCGCCGAGCTTCCCGACAAGGTCCTCCAGGCGGCTCTGCGCGAGGTCGGCCGGCTCGAGCGCGCCAGCGACCAGAGCCCCGAAGCGGGCTGGATCCGCACGTGGCTCGACACGGTGCTCGAACTGCCCTGGAACGTATGCACCGAGGACAACAACGACGTCAAGGCGGCCCGTGAGGTGCTGGACGCCGACCACGAGGGCCTCGAGGACGTGAAGGACAGGATGGTCGAGTACCTCGCCGTCCGCAGCCGCCGCCAGGCTCGTGGCCTGGCGGTCGTGGGCGGCCGCGGCTCGGGGGCCGTCCTCGCCCTCGTCGGGCCTCCGGGGGTCGGCAAGACGTCCCTCGGCGAGTCCGTCGCGAGAGCCCTGGGGCGCAAGTTCGTGCGGGTGTCGCTCGGTGGGGTGCGTGACGAGGCCGAGATCCGCGGCCACCGCCGCACCTATGTGGGCGCCCTTCCTGGACGCATCGTGCGGGCGATGCGCGAAGCCGGGTCGATGAACCCGGTCGTGTTGCTGGACGAGATCGACAAGCTCGGCAGCGACTACCGCGGCGACCCCACCTCGGCCCTCTTGGAGGTGCTGGACCCGGCGCAGAACCACACCTTCCGGGACCACTACCTCGAGATCGAGCTCGACTTGTCGGACGTGTTGTTCCTGGCCACCGCCAACGTCGCCGAGACGATCCCGGCGGCGCTCCTCGACCGCATGGAGCTCGTCCGCCTCGACGGCTACACCGAGGACGAGAAGGTCGCCATCGCTCGCAACCACCTCGTGCCCCGCCAGGTCGACCTCGCCGGGCTCGCCCGCGAGGAGGTCGCCATCGACGACGACGCCCTCAAGGTGATCGCCACCGAGTACACCCACGAGGCCGGCGTCCGCCAGCTCGAGCGGGCGATCGCCAAGGTGCTGCGCAAAGTGACGACGCGCCTCGCCGGCGAGTCCGGGAACGCCCCCGTCGAGGTCGGGACGAGGGACCTGAAGGAATACCTGGGCCGGCCGCGCTTCACCCCGGAGTCGGCCGAACGCACCGCCGTCCCGGGTGTGGCGACGGGCCTGGCCGTCACAGGTGCCGGCGGCGACGTGCTGTTCATCGAGGCGACCGTGATGGAGGGGGAGCCCCGTCTCGTGCTGACGGGCCAGCTCGGCGACGTCATGAAGGAGTCCGCCCAGATCGCCCTCTCGTACCTGCGCTCGCACGCCGACGCCCTCGGCATAGACACCGAGCGCCTCGCCAACGGCGCCGTCCACCTGCACGTCCCGGCGGGCGCAGTGCCCAAGGACGGGCCCTCCGCCGGCGTCACGATGGTCGCCGCCCTGGCGTCTCTCGCAACCGGGCGACCGGTGCGCTCCGAGGTCGGCATGACCGGGGAGGTCACCTTGAACGGTCGGGTGCTGCCCATCGGCGGCGTGAAGCAGAAGCTGCTGGCGGCTCACCGCGCCGGGCTGACCGAGATCTTCCTCCCGGCCCGCAATGCGCCCGACCTTGACGATGTCCCCGCCAACGTCCTCGAAGGTCTTAATGTGCACCTCGTGACCGATGTCGCCGAGCTCGTGGCCTCGGCCTTGGAACCCGCGAGCGGATCGGCCGCGGCGGAGAAGGGATCGGCCGCGGCGTGAGGGTGTGGGCCCTCGATCACCCGGCGCCGGCCGCCGAGCACAGCTTGCGCCTCGTCGAGCGGGCGGTACCCGAGCCCGGACCGCACGAGGTCCTCGTCGAGGTGCACGTCTGCGGGGTCTGTCGCACCGACCTCCACCTCGTGGAGGGCGACCTCGCCCCTCGCCGCCCGGGTGTCGTGCCCGGCCACGAGGTGGTCGGTCACGTGGTCGCCCGCGGCCCGGGCGCCGGGCGCTTTGACGAGGGCGAGCGCGTCGGGATCGCCTGGCTTCGCGCCACGTGTGGCGTATGCCGGTTCTGTGTGCGGGGGGACGAGAACCTCTGTGTTGCACCGGGGTTCACCGGTTGGGACGCCGACGGCGGTTACGGCGAGTTCGCGGTCGTCGACGAGCGCTACGCCTACAAGGTCCCGGAGGTGTTCTCCGACCGTGAGGCCGCTCCCCTGCTTTGCGCGGGCATCATCGGCTACCGCGCCCTCAAACGCTCGGGACTGCGCCCGGGCGGACGGCTCGGCATCTACGGCTTCGGGGGCTCCGCCCACCTCACGGCCCAGGTCGCCCTCCACTCCGGCGCCACGGTGCACGTCATGACGAGGGCCGAGGGCGCCCGCGAGCTCGCCCTTCACCTCGGGTGCGCCTCGGCGCAGGGCGCCGACGACCCCCCACCGGAGCCGCTCGACGCGGCGATCCTGTTCGCCCCCGTCGGGACGCTCGTCCTCCCGGCCATGGCGGCGCTCGACCGTGGCGGCCGGCTCGCCATCGCCGGCATCCACCTCACCGACATCCCGGTGCTCAACTACGACGACCACCTCTTCCAAGAGCGCGAGCTCGTGAGCGTGACGGCGAACTCGAGGCGCGACGGCGAGGAATTCCTCGCCCTCGCCGCCGAGATACCCATCCGGCCCACGACGACGGAGTACCCCTTCGCCAAGGCAGCCGCCGCGGTGGAGGACCTGGCCCGAGACGCCGTGAACGGTGCCGCGGTGATCCGCGTCTCGGCGCCCGGTTGAGCCCGGTCGGCTCTGAACGAGCGGCTGGCAACCGGACTTCCGAGGGCCGGCGTCTTTACGCCGGCCCTCGGAACCTCTCGTCCGGTGCCACGGCGGGAGGAGGTTAGGCGACGACTGTGAGCCGGTCGCTCGTGCTGGAGGGTCCGAAGAACTCGCTTCCGCTGTAGGAGGCGACGATGCTGTAGGCGCCGACGGCGAGCTGTTTGGCCGAGAGCCTGCAGGACGCGGTCCCTGTCGACTGTTTGATCGTGCAGAGGGTGACCCCGTGCGACGGCTACTCGTCTTTGACCCGGCGGCACAGCTCGACGTAGACGTCGCTCCCCACGATGGCCTGAAGCTCCGCCCCGAGCGAGTCGATCACGGCCCGGTCGGAAACGTAGGCCAACTGGCCCTCCGTGCAGCACCATGCCATTTCCTCTCCTTCCGGGCCCCAGTCGCGCCGCGTCCAGCGCCGCACCGTGGCCACCTCGCTGTCACCGGGGCCCTCCTCCCAGTCCACCCTGATGGGCAGCTGCCAGCACACCGACGGCTTCCAGTCGAGCGGCGCCTCGCCCGCATCGATCGCCGCCAGGTGCAGCGCGCAGCCCGCTCCCCCGCTGAACCCGGGACGGTTGAGGAAGATGCAGGCACCGTTGATCACCCGGGTGTGGTTGCGGGAGCTGTCGGTGAAGATCCCACTTTCGCCGGCCTCGCGGTGACGCTCGAAACGAGCCGGGTCGAGCGTCGCCGCCAGAGCGGCGATCATCCGGGCTTCGTCGACATCGCACAGCTCAGCTCCGACCGAACAGCACCCGAGGCCGAGGTGCTCGGCCGGCTCGGGCCCGATGCCCACACAGCCCCGGCCCCAAAGACAGGTCCAGCGCGACTCGAGGAAGTCGCGCTCGAAGCGCCAGAGGGTGTCGCCGTCGTGGATCTCTTCCATGTCCGCGTCCATCCCACAAGCTATGCAGATCCGTCCGCCCGTGGTGTCATTCTGCGCAACCTGACGGTGGATCCATACGCCCCGACCACTCGCGCCCCGGCTTCGGCTTCACTCGGTCAGCGCGCCGTAACGCCGCCCTTTCCACGCCACGCCCTTTTGGTAGTGACGCCGGGCCGAGGTCACAGTCATGGCCCCGTACAGGCAAGCCGCCACCGGCAATCCCGCGGCCCACCAGGGACCGAGGTGGTGATAACGGATCATGGGGAGGTAGCTCAATTCCATGGCCAACAAAGCCGCGACCCCGGTCAGGGTGACCACGGGCGAACCCGCCACGAGGCCACCGATCACCGCGGCGAGAGGCCCCAAGAAGGTGACGGCCAGCCCCGCGATGGTCCCCAACAAGAAGACGACCGAGAAACCGAGCTGGGTGTAGGCGCTGCGGGCCACCATGTCCCACAGGTCGCTGAGCGCCGGGTAGGGGCGAACGCTGCGCACCCCGTCAGCCAGGCCTATCCAGATGGCGGATCCACTCGTCTTCAACGCTTTGGCCAGGGCCACGTCGTCGATGACCGCGCCGCGGATCTGAGAGATGCCCCCGGCGCGTTCGAGTGCGCGACGACGGACGAGGACACAACCGCCCGCCGCGGCCGCTGTCTTTCGGCCCTGGCGGTTGACCCAACGGAACGGGTACAGCTCGGCAAAGAAGTAGACAAAGGCAGGAATGAGGAGCCGTTCCCAACCTGTGTGGACGCGTAAGCGGGCCATGAGAGACACCTGGTCCAGTCGGGCAGACTCGGCCCAGGCGACCAACTGGCGCACCGACGAGGGCGGATGGACGATGTCTGCGTCGGTCAGGAGGAGGAACTCCGGAGCCGGGGAACCGTCCAATGCCGTCACGCCCGTACCCGCTGATGACACGGCCCCAATGCCCTGTGCGAGCGCCCAGAGCTTCCCGGACCAGCCCGGAGGTGGTTCCTCGCCGGGCAGGACGACGGGGACGACGAGCGCAGAAGGTTGGGCCCCGAGCCGCCTGGCCAACTCGGCTGTCGCATCCGTCGATCGATCGTCGACCACGACCACCCGCATCGGCCCGGGATAGTCCTGGCCGAGCAGGGTGGGCAGGCTGGCGGCGAGAACCGTCTCCTCGTCCCGTGCCGGTACGACGACGGCCACCGAAGGCCACAAGGGCGGCCCAGCGACGATGGGCAGGCGAACCCCCGTCCGCCAGAACCCGCCCCGGAACAACAACAGGTAGAGCCAGATGAGCAAAGGGACCGCCGCCAGCCACATCATCCGACGAAGTGTACGAACCGCCCGCTTGGAGAACACCGTGTTCCTGCAGCTGAGCGGGTAGGACTCCACCGCCACAGTCTGATCTCCCGCTTAGCGGAGCCCCGGGGACATGCGAGGATCCGCGCGGGCCACAGACCTGCCAGCGGCTCGATCATGGTCGCAGCGGAGCCAGCCAAGTCATCTGCCGTCGGCGTTCGGTGATCGGGCCAGGCACCGGCCCGTGACGGGCCCAGGAGGCCGATGCTCTCGGCTCCGGGGCGTGTGGGAATGAGGAGCTCGGCTTCGAACACATCGAGATCGAGGGGTCGATCTTGGTGCAGTCCACCGGGAACTGCCGCAGGTAGGCAAGCGAGTCGGGCAACCGCGCCGGCCCGCCAGGATCAACCCCCGGCCGAGGCCAGCCCGACCGGGCAGGAGACCCCGGTGCCGCCGAGTCCGCAGTAGCCGTTCGGGTTCCGCCTGAGGTACTGCTGGTGATAGTCCTCGGCGTAGTAGAAGGGGCCTGCAGGCTTGATCTCGGTCGTGATCTTCCCGTAGCCGGCCGCTTCGAGCGCGTGTTGGTACTCTGCGCGCGAGCGCTCGGCCGTCACCTGCTGCGCGGCCGTCGTCGTGTAGATGGCGGAGCGGTACTGGGTACCGGTGTCGTTCCCCTGCCGCATGTGCTGGGTCGGGTCGTGGTTCTCCCAGAAGATCGAGAGCAGCTTGTCGTAGGAGGTCTTAGAAGAGTCGAACACGACGAGAACCGCCTCGGCGTGGCCGGTACGCCCCGAGCAGACCTCTTCGTAGGTCGGGTTCGGGGTGAACCCGCCGCTGTAGCCGACCGCGGTCGTGTACACGCCGTCCACACTCCAGAATTTCCGTTCCGCGCCCCAGAAACAGCCCATGGCGAATATGGCGCGTTCGAAGCCGTCAGACAGCGGTGGGCGAAGGGGCGTCCCTAAAACGAGGTGGCGCTCGGGCACCGCCATCTCGGCCTCCCGGCCCGCCAAGGCCTGATCGGGGGCCACCATCTCCGACTTGTTCTTGAACCAGCTCATCTTTTCTTCTCCTCGAGGTGGAGCGAGCACGAGTTGATGCAGTACCGCTGGCCAGTGGGCAGCGGACCGTCGTCGAAGACGTGTCCGAGGTGCGATCCGCAGGCTCGGCAGAGCACTTCGGTCCGTTCATTACCGAAGGACCGGTCGCGATGCAGTTCGACCGCGGCGGCCGCTGCAGGTTCGGTGAAGCTCGGCCAACCCGAGCCGGAGTCGAACTTGGCCGCCGATGAGAACAGCTCGGCGCCACAGGCCGCGCAGTGATAGGTGCCGTCCGAATGGCAGTCGAAGTACTTGCCGGTGAAGGCACGCTCGGTACCGGCCTTGCGCAGCACGTCGTACTGCTCCTTGGTCAAGCGGCTGCGCCACTCGTCCTCTGGCAAGAACACCTCTCGTGATGCCTCGTTCTCAGCCGCGGACGTCTTCACTTCTCGTGATCGGAACATGCTGTTCAGTCTCGTGCGCACCCTCGCCGTTACATCTTCGCGGCGCCGGGGTGGCACCGGTCCACGACGAACCGGGCCGCGCCACGACTAGCTCTCGCCCAGGGCCGCTTCCTCACGCGCCGCCCGCAGGCGCAAGGTGAGATCCCCCGGCCTGCCCGCACCGATCGGCCGCCTGTCGACGCTCGAGACCGGGAGTATCCCTGCCACCGAAGAGGCGAGGAAGGCTTCCTCGGCTGCGAAGAGCTCACCCGGGGCCAGGCGGTCCTCGCGCACGGCGAGGCCGAACATGGGCGCGCCCGAGGAGATGACCCACTCACGCGTCGTGCTGACGAGGATGCCGCAGTCGAGCGAAGGCGTCACAAGTGTGCCTTTCACGACGAGGAAGACGCTGGCCGAGGTCGCCTCGGCGAGGTGACCGTCGGTGGTGAGGAACAGGGCGTCGTCGTCACCGCGGTGGAGGGCTTCGAGCTGGGCGTAGACGAACTCGGCCCGACTGGTCGTCTTCACCTTGGCAAGCGGGCTCAACGGGTCACGGCGCACGGCCGAGATGACCAGGCTGAGGCCCCTTGCGAGCATGTCCGGCGCGGGCGGCTCGACCCGCCACGCCTGCACCACGAGGTTCGGCCTCACCTCCACCGGTGGGCGCAGACCACGTCCTTGGACCGGTCCGCGGCTCGCTGTGACCCGGACCGCGACCTGGGCACCGGGCTCGTCCAACACGTTGGCCCTGCACACCTCAGCGATGGCACTGTCCAGGCATCGCTCGAGTCCGTCAGGAAGCCGGATCTCCAACACGGCGGCGGAAGCCTGAAGGCGGCTGGCGTGAAGGGGCAGCTCGAGGACCCGTCCCCCGACCACCCGGATCGTCTCGAAGATCCCGTCTCCGACCTGAAAACCGCGGTCGGTGACACTGAGCAGGGCCGCGTCCTCCGGTTCCAGTCTGCCGTTGACCCAGACGGTCCGGGTTCGGTCGCGCCGCAAGGTCCCTAGTCTCCCGGGCCGCCGAAGTGTTCCAGCCGCGGGTCGCGCACCTGGGCCCTGGCCGAGTCGGAGGCGGCGTCGGTCGCCAGAGCCTGCGCGGCGGCCTCGGCCTCGAGACGGGCGCGGTAGTGGGCGATCTCACGATCGAGGACGGCCTGGTCCCAACCGAGCACAGGTGCCATCAGCCTCGCAACGGCGTCCGCCGCCGACTGGCCCCGGTCGGGCACCTCGAAGGCAATGTGAGTGCGACGCGTCAGCACGTCGTCGACGTGCAGCGCCCCCTCGTAGGCAACCGCGTGACATACCTCTGCCGACACGTACTCCTCGGCACCTGCGAGCGGGGTGGCCAGCTGAGGATCGGCGGCGATCAGGTCGAGCACTTCTGCGGCCAGCGTGCCGTAGCGGGCCACGAGGTGGTGCAGCTGGCCGGGGGCCAGGTGGCCAGCGCCCGGATGGCCGGCGAGACGGAGCTCCGCCCCGGGCAGGCCGACGGCACCGAGGAGCGGCACGTCGGCCGTGCGGCTCACCTCGACCGGGAAGGGGAGGTCGCGCACCGCCAGGTCCACGGCGTCGCGTGCCATGAGACGGTAGGTCGTGTACTTGCCGCCGGCGACGCTCACGAACCCGGGAGCGCTGCGGCGCACGGCATGGTTGCGCGACAGCTTCGCCGTCTCCTTGGCCGTGCCTCCGAGCAGAGGGCGAAGGCCCACGAACACGGCGATGACGTCGTCGAAGCCGAGCGGCGTGCGGAGCGACTCGTTGACATGGTCGAGGAGGTAGGCGATGTCGGCGTGCGTCGCCGAAGGGTGGTCGAGGCCGTAGTGCCAGTCGGTGTCGGTCGTGCCGATGATCCAGCGGTCCCCCCACGGGAGCACGAACAGCACACTTTTTTCCGTGCGCAGGATGAGAGCGCACTCAGAGTCGATCCGGTCCCTCGCCACGACCAGGTGGACTCCCTTGGACGGCCGCACGATCATCGGAGCCGCGACACCGGCGAGCCGCTCCATCTCGGTTGTCCACACTCCGGTGGCATTGATCACCGTGCCGGCACGCACATCGAGCTCACCACCGGCCTCGAGGTCCTGGGCGTGGACACCGGCCACCCGGTCGCCCTCGTAGAGGAAGCCGACGACGCCGAGCGCCGAGGCGCAGACCGCCCCGTACGAAGCCGCCGTCCGCGCCAATACGAGCGAGAAGCGGGCGTCGTCGACCTGGGCGTCGAAGTAGCGGATGCCACCGGTCAAAGAGTCGGCGCGCAGCGCCGGCACCGCCCGCAGGCACGAGCGGCGCGTGAGGTGGCGGTGATGGGGCATGGCGGGGTGCAGCCCGGCGAGGGCGTCGTAGAGGAACAGCCCCGACCCCATGTAGAAGCGTTCCCAGGCCCTGTGCTTGAGCGGGAACAAGAACGGTGTCGGATGGACGAGGTGGGGGGCGATCTTCTCGACGAGGAGCCGCCTCTCATGAAGCGCCTCACGCACAAGCCCGATGTCGAAGTTCTCGAGGTAACGCAGGCCACCGTGGATCAGCTTGCTGGAGCGGCTCGAGGTCCCCGCCGCGAAGTCCCGCTTCTCGACGAGCGCCACCGACAAGCCGCGGCTGGCGGCGTCCAGGGCGGCGCCGCAACCGGTCACGCCACCGCCTATCACGACCACGTCGAAGGTCTCGGCCGTAAGGCGTTCCAGGGCACGGGCGCGGTCGGCGGGCCCGAAACGTGTTCCGGTGTCCGAGGTCATCAGACGATCAGCCTCCGAGCGACACGGTTCCCGGCTGTCAACTGTGGGCGTCGGTTTCGGGCACGAGCTCGCCGAGCGAGCCGATCACGAAGTCGGGTTGCACGGGCGCGCCCTCGACGCTGCCGGCGGCCGTCGCCCCCGTGAGCACGAGCACGCCGGTCATTCCCAGAGAGCGGGCCATGGCGATGTCGGTGAGCAGGCGGTCCCCGACCAGGGCGACATCGCCCGCAGCCATTCCCAGCCGAGCGAGCAGCGCACGCGCCATGTGGACACTCGGCTTGCCTACGACGGCTTCGGCCCTCGATCCTGAGCATGCCTCGACCGCCGCCAGCATGGCTGCACAATCGGGGATGCCACCTTCCGGCGTCGGGCAATACGGGTCCGGGTTCGTGGCGACGATCACGGCGCCGCCGTGGCGCACGGCCTGGAAGGCAGCGTTCAGTTTCGCGTAGTCGAAGGTGCGGTCGAACGATACGACGACGACCTGCGCCTGCAGAGGCTCTTGGGTAACTGTGAACCCCGCGTCGGCGATCTCGCCGATCGTGGACTGCTCGGCCACGGCGAGCACCGTCGCTCCAGGGTGCACGCGTGCGAGGTAGTCGACGAGGGCGTCCACAGAGGTCACGACGTCGCAGCGCTCTGTCGCAATCCCGAGGCGCGTCAGCTTGAGGGCGTAATCGGCTGCCGTCTCGAGGGGCTTGTTGGTCACGTAGACGACCCGTGACCCGCGCTGGCGAAGCTCCAGGATCGTCTCGCCGGCACCGGGGAGCAGTGAGTCACCGAGGTACACCGTGCCGTCGAGGTCGAAGACGTAGCCCGGGTACAGCTTCGTCGGGCGGTTCGGAAGTCTCATGGCGTGGCGGTCAAAGCCGAATCCTCGCTCGGGGGGTCCAACGCCGACAATAACCGGAGGCCTCTCGACGCCTCAAAAGAGCCCGTCGGGCACGCGGCGCCTGAAGGGCGCAGCCGTGCTGCTCAGGCCTTCGGCGCTTCGGCCAGCCTGCAAGGGATGTCGGCGTTCTCGTCGAGGTGGTAGCTGGCGCAGATACGGTGATAGCCGTCCGCGACCTGCAACGGGGCGGGGCGGTACATGTCCCCCCGCACAAGGAGTACCGGGGACAGCTTCTCCCCGTCCTTGACCTTCTTGAGGTCCGAGCTGACATGGGGGTTCTCCGCGGGCAACAACGCCAGACCGCTCGCACGAAGGAGGTCCTTCGCCTTCCAATGACCGATGGGCGCTGCCCGCAAAGCGGCCACGACGGCGTCGACCGATGGCCCGGGCAGAATGAGAGAGAGGTAGCTCGCCGCCGCGGGATAGTCGTGGTCGTCAGGTTCCGGCTTCCAATGCTCCTTGGCCGTCATGGAGCACTCCCTTCCTCCTCGGTTCGGGCAGCGTCCTTGTGACGCACCCTCACACCGGCTCCTCCAAGGTACCTTGAGCGGCCGCGGCGGCCTCGGGGCCGGCCTGTGGCCCCGCAGGACATGGTGACCCGACGGCGATAGCGGCGCCGAGCAGCGGCCCGGCGAGTACGCAGTGGGTGCAAAGCCCGAGCACGGCGTGGGGCCCGAGAGACCTCGCCGGGTTCATGAGGTGACCGGCCGGCCGAGATGGCGGCGACGATCGTCTAGCCGCCGACTGCGGGCGTGGGGAGCGAGCCGACCTGTCGGGCACCGATGAGGTCCTCCCAAGGTGACCTAAGCTAAGCGAGCTCGAAGGTGAGGACCGCTCCTGCAGAAGGGCTTCGGATCAGCCGCCCACGGTCCCGCCAGCGTGGCCCCGGACAGCGCCAGGCGCCCGGGGAGTCCCCGCAGCACCAGAACATCCGGTCGCGGCACCGGCGAGCTGAGAGACGACGTGGCCGGGCACACGTCGCCCGGGGAACTCCCTTCTCGGCGCGAAGGCGGTGCTGACAACGGGATTCGGTTGGTCATGGGTCTGCGCGCCCGCGTGAGGGGCCAGCGGCGCGGACCCAAGCTCTTGCTCAGCGACGATGCGAGTCGCGCAGTGCCTCGAGGACGGCGATGGCCCGATCGGCCTTCTCGACCGGGACCAGGAGGTGGTCGTGGTTGTAGCCGGCCAGCACGTTGCAGGCGATGTTCTCGGCCGCGAGCGCGCCTGCCAGCGCCGCGGTCAGGCCGACGGCGTCGAGCGCCGAGTGCACCTGGACGGTCAGCCAAGCGGCGACGAACTCCGGCCGGGCTCCGAGGCTCTCGGCGTCGGTGACCGACAGCACGCTGGTCGTGCCCTCGTCCTCGGCGATGGTGGCCGACACCGCCATTCCCGAAGGCACCGTCACGCCAGAGACCATGCAAAAGCGTCCGGGTCGCCGGCTCACGGAGAGCTGGCCCAAAAGCTCGTCGAGGTCGCGCACGGCCACAGGCCCAGTATGTCGTCTCCGCTCCGAGGCGGCCTAGGTCACGGCGACCCGGTCCTCTTCGATCGCCTGGCGCTCGAATTGGGTGTGGTACAAGTCCGCGTACAGCCCGCCTGCCTCCAGCAGTTCGGTGTGGCGCCCCCGCTCGACGATGCGCCCGTCGGCCACGACAAGAATCTGGTCGGCGCCGCGCACAGTCGAGAGCCGGTGCGCGATCACGATCGACGTCCTCGCCTCGAGGGCCTTTTGCAGCGCACGCTGGACCGCGACCTCCGACTCCGAGTCGAGATGGGCCGTGGCCTCGTCCAAGACGACCACGTCCGGCGCTTTCAACAGGAGGCGGGCGAGGGCTATGCGCTGTTTCTCGCCCCCCGAAAGCCGGTAGCCGCGGTCGCCGACGACCGTGTCGAGCCCGTCGGGGAGCGACTCTATGAACGGCAGGATCTGGGCGCCGGCGACGGCTTCGCGAAGCTCTTCGGCCGTGGCGTCGGGTTTGGCGTAGAGCAGGTTCGCCCTGATCGTGTCGTGGAACAGGTGGGCATCCTGGGTGACGACGCCGATCGAGTCCCGAAGCGAGGCGAAGGTCAGGTCGCGCACGTCGACGCCGTTCAGGCGGACGGCACCGGAGCGCACGTCGTAGAGCCGTGAGACGAGGTAGCTGATCGTGGTCTTGCCCGCCCCGGAAGGCCCGACGAGCGCCACCAGCTGGCCCGGCTCGGCGCGGAAGCCCACGTCGTAGAGGACCTGGCTGGAGGGCGTCTGGTCCAAGACGGCGACGGACTCGAGCGAGGCGAGGGAGACCTCCTCCGCCGTCGGGTAGCTGAAGTCGACATGGTCGAACTCGACCGCAACGGGCCCGCGCGCCAACGCGACCGCACCCGGGCGCTCGGCGATGAGCGGAGGCAGGTCGAGCACCTCGAAGACCCTGTCGAAGGAGACCAGGGCGGTCATGACATCGACGTTCACGTTCGACAAGGCCGTGAGCGGACCGTAGAGACGGGTGAGCAGTGCCGCCAGGGCGACGACGGTGCCGACCTTGAAGCGGCCGTCCACGGCCAGCACGCCTCCCCAGCCGTAGACGAGAGCCGTCGCGAGCGACGATGTGAGCACGAGCGACAGGAAGAAGACCCTGCCGTACATCGCCGTCTGCACGCCGATGTCGCGCACGCGCGCCGCCCTTGCGGCGAATTGCGCGTGCTCTATGTCCGGGCGGCCGAACAGCTTGACCAACAAGGCCCCGGAAACGTTGAAACGCTCCGTCATGGTGTTGTTCATCTGGGCGTTCAGGTTGTAGGCCTCCCTCGTTAGCTGCTGCAGCTTGCGGCCGATGCGGCGCGCCGGGAACACGAACAGGGGGAGCAGCAAGAGGGCCGCGACGGTTATCTGCCAGGAGAGGAACGCCATCACGGCGACAGTCAGCACGACGGTGATGAGGTTGGAGACGATCGAGGAGAGCGTGTCGGTGAAGGCCTGCTGTGCCCCGAGCACGTCGTTGTTCAGCCGGGAGATGAGCGCCCCGGTCTGGGTGCGGGAGAAGAACGCCAGCGGCATCTCCTGGACGTGTCCGAAGACCTTCTCCCGCATGTCGTAGATGAGTCCCTCGCCGACGCGCGACGAGATGTAACGCTGGACGAGCGACAACAAGGCGTCCGCGAGGGCGAGGCCGGCCAGGAGAAGGCCGAGCTCGACGATGAGGCGCGAGTCGTGCCTGACGATGCCGCCGTCGATGATCTCGCGGTAGATCAACGGGTTCCACACCCCGATGAGGGCGTCGACCACGATCACGCCGAGGAAGACTCCGAGCATCCGCCTGTAGGGAGCCGCGAACCTCATGATCCGTCGCAGGGTGCCCGGAGGGAGCTTCTCTTTGGTGACGGACCGGTCCCTCGTGAGCGACCACATCCCGTGTGCGCCGGCCATGCCGCGTCCAGGTCCCATCGCCTCACCAATCCCCGGCCATGCCGCAATCTACCTGTGGAAAGCCGTTTTCCCGGTCCCGCCAGGTCGGGCCACCGACCCTTCCCGGGCAATTCCGGCGCGATGGGGGCGCTTGTTCGCTACAGTGCGCCTTCATCCAGTTTCGGCCGGCCGAGAAAGGAAGCCTTCGATGCGCTGGAACCTTCCCCCCGCACAGATGCCCGAGGCGTGGTTCAACGTCGTGCCGCAGCTGCCAGAGGCTTTGCAGCCGGACCTTCACCCCGGTACCCGCCTGCCGGTCGGCCCCGACGATCTCGCCCCCCTGTTCCCGATGGCGCTCATCGGCCAGGAGGTCACATCCGAGCCCTGGGTCGACATCCCCGGCGAGGTGATCGACGTGCTGCGGCTGTGGCGCCCGACCCCGCTCATCCGCGCCGAGCGGCTCGAGCGCGCCCTCGGCACTCCCGCCCGGATCTATTACAAGGACGAGTCGGTGTCCCCCGCCGGGTCCCACAAGCCGAACACCGCCGTGCCCCAGGCCTTCTACAACAAGCAGGCCGGCATCGCACGGCTCGCGACCGAGACAGGAGCCGGCCAATGGGGCAGCGCTCTGTCGTTCGCATGCGCCCTGTTCGGCCTCGAGTGCAAGGTGTACATGGTGCGCGCCTCCTACGACCAAAAGCCCTACCGCCGCGTCATGATGGAGGTCTGGGGAGGCTCGGTCGTCCCCTCCCCCGTCGACGATCCCAACAGCCCGGGGTCTCTCGGCTCGGCCATTTCTGACGCGGTCCGCGACGCCGTCTCGCGCGAGGACACCCACTACTCGCTCGGCTCAGTGCTCAATCACGTCCTCTTACACCAGACCGTCATCGGCCTCGAGGCCAAGGACCAGCTCGAACAGGCCGGCGAGCGGCTCCCAGACCTCGTGGTGGGCTCGTGCGGCGGCGGTTCGAACCTGGGCGGCATCTCGCTCCCCTTCGTGCCCGACGCCGGCGTGGGCCTGCTCGCGGTCGAGCCGTCCTCCTGCCCCACGCTCACGGAGGGGACCTTCGAATACGACTTCGCCGACGTCGCCAAGATGACGCCGCTCTTGCCCATGTACAGCCTCGGGCACGAGTTCATGCCGCCGTCGATCCACGCCGGCGGGCTGCGCTACCACGGCGACGCCCCGATCATCTCCCTGCTCGTTAAGACCGGCAGGATGCGGGCCGTCGCCTACCCACAAGGCAAGGTCTTCGAGGCGGCCGTGCAGTTCGCCCGGACGGAGGGGACGATCCCCGCACCGGAGACGGCCCACGCCGTGCGGGCGGTGATCGACGAGGCGCTGGCGGCCAAGGAGGCGGGCGAGGAAAAGGTGATCCTCTTCTCCTATTCCGGTCATGGCCTCTTGGACCTCGGTGCCTACGACGACTACCTGCACGGGCGGCTCGACCGCGGCTAGGCGCCGGGGCGCACCCCACGCCCGCACGCCGGGGACCGGCCGTCGCCGCTCTGTCTCGCGGCCGCGGCGCGGCTAGTTTCCAACTCATGCCAGCACTTGGGCCGAAAGCCGCGACTCGAACCCGGCTCGCCTGCGGCGTCGCCGTGGTCATGAGTTGCTGCTTGCTGCTCGCCGGATGTGGAGCCGGCGCCTCAGCTGGGACCTCGTTGTCCTCCGCCCACTCCACCACGACCTCGACGACGACCACGCTGCCTCCCCTACGCCAGCCGACCGCCGCCAGACGCCTGACTATCCTCGACGTCGGCGACTCGCTCGGGGAGGATCTCGGCCTCGGCCTCGGCTACACGATGGGTTCCAACCGCCTCGTGCGCATCGTGCAGGACGCCCACGGAGACAGCGGGCTCGCCCGTCCCGACTACTACAACTGGCCTGCGGTCCTCGAGTCCGAGCTCGGCGAGTACCACCCGCAGATAGTGACCATCCTCATCGGCGGCAACGACGCCCAGAACTTCCTCGTCAACAACGAGCCCGTCGTCTTCGGCACCGCCCAGTGGCACACGATCTACTCACAGCGGGTCGCTCTCATGATGAAAGAAACCTTGAAAGCCGGAGCCAAGATGCTCTGGGTCGGGCTGCCGATCATGCAGGACCCCACCTTCGCCGCCTCCATGCAGATGCTGAACGCCATCTACAAGACGCAGGCCTCGGCGCACCCGGGTGTGATCTTCTTCCCGACCTGGAAGCTCTTCTCGAACGCCCAGGGTCAGTACACCGCCTATCTCACCAACAGCTCCGGCCAGACGGTGCTCGCCAGGGACTCCGACGGCATCCACATCGCCCCACCGGGGGGCTGCGACATCATCGCCCTCGCGGCCGTGAAGGAGATCGAGTCGGTCTGGCACGTGCACCTCGGGGTTTGACCGGCCGTCGTCAGGTACCACCAGCCCAGGCGTGCATACCGGGTGGCAACGGCCCAAAGGTCGAGAACGCCAGCACCTTCACTCCCTTCAGGTCGACCTCGCCGGCGACCGGGTACTCCCGGTGGAGCGTCGCCAGCATCCCGCGGCTCTGGGCGAGGTAGCCCTTGAGCGGCGCCCAGCCGCCGTCGACCACCAAGACGCGTGTGAAGCGTCCACCGAGAGCAGCTATGGCCGCCGAAGTGGGCAGCTTGTGATCGGCGGCGTAGGGCAGCTGCGAGCCCCAGGCGTCCGCGGGCCAGACCGGTACCGGGAGGAGAGGGAGCCTGCCGGCCTTGTCGAAGTCCGCGAGCAGGTAGTAGTTGAAGATCATCCTCTGGGCGGGCTGATCGAAGATGATGGCGTCGCCGGGGCGGGCGAGCGAGACGACGAGCCTCGTGACCCCGGGACCGTTCTCGATGACCGCCCCGTAGCGGCCCCAGGAGCGAACGAGCGGGTTCACGACGACAAAGGCGGCTATGACCGCCACGAGCACCGCGGCGGCGAAGGGGGCCCGCCTCGCCTGTGAGCTGGGTCCTGCCCGGACCTTTTCGATGACCTCTTCGGCGCCCGAGGACGCCCAGGTCGCGACCGTCGTGATCCCTACGGTCGCGAGCACGGCGAACGCGGGCACCGACGCGATCAGGTAGTCCGACTGGAGGAGCGACACCTCCGCCGAGATCGCCAACAGGCCGCCGAGCGGGAACACCGCCCAGCTCAACCACAAGACACGCTGCCAGCGCTCGAGGGAGCCCGCCTCGGCGTGGAAGGCATCGAGCGCCGCCCGCACACCGCCCACAACGATGACCACCAGCATCAGCCAGCGCAGCCACGTCGGGAACCAGGGCACGACGAGCCCGTAGAGGAAGCCTTTCACCGCTCCTGTGCTCAAGGGGGCTATCCAGTCGATCTGGGCGGTGCCCCGGTGAAGGGCCATCAGGCCGAGCGGCACGACAAGGACGGCCGCCACGACGGCCGCGATCACCGCCGCCCGCACGAGACCGCTCCGGCGCCGCAGGGTGCCCAATGACCAGAACTGCGACACGGCGAACAAAGGCGAAAGGAGGAGGCTGTAGCAGGCAAGGGCCGACACGGCCGCCCACGCCAAAAGACGGGAGGTCGTAAGACGCTCGACGGCGATGGCGAGCAGCCACGCCGCCACGACCACGAGGAACAGCCCGAGCGCGTAGCCGCGCGCCTCCTGGGCCTTGGTGATCACCGTCCGGTTCGTGATGACGATGGCTGTCGCTACGAATGCCACCTGGGCGCCCCAGCAGCGCCGTACGAGGCCGTACAGGAACGGGACCGTGGCGACGACGGCCACCACCGATGCGAGCCTGACCGGGACCGGGGACTGTCCCATGCCAGCAAGGAACAACGTATGCAGCAACAGGTAGTACGCCGACATCGAGCCCCCGTCGCTCGCGACCGCGCTCCAAAGGGCGTGGCCGTGCTGGACCGATATCGACACCGAGGCCACCTCGTCGCTCCACATCGGTGACGATCCGAGCCTGTAGGCCGACAGCAGCACTGCAACGACAGTGAGAATGCCGACGGGCGCCCACCGCACGAGCTGCGGGGCGAAACCACGACCCTGCGGCGGCGCCGGCACGGGTGGTCCAGGGGGCAGCTCAGGGGCGGGGGTGTCGCCAACCCGTGTGCCCTCGGGATGTGTCGCTGCTCCGCCCACCCCGGGGGAGCTTAGGCTCACGCCGTTCGAACCACGGGCTGGCCGACTGAGTGGGGCGCCGGCCGGCGACTACAGGAGGCCCTCACGACCGCGGGTTTCCCCAAACCCGCAGAGTTGCGGGGAAACTTGGGGTTTGCGTTTCTCCGATCCTTCCCGAGTTCCCCGCTTGTCCGGGAGGGCCCGGCGAAGGCGGGCGGGCCGGGGCCGCCGTTCAGGTACCTGTTAGGTGCAGCCCAAAGCGAGGTCGGCGCCCGCCTCGTCCAAGTCGGCCGGCATCGCGACGGCACTGTGGCAGGAGGCGCGGTCGAGGTAGATCGGCCCGGTGATGCGGAACTGGCTCCGGCAGGGCGAAGGGTCGCCGCCGTCCATCGTGACAGCGGCGGCGCGATCCACCCTGTCATCGTGCGCCCTTGCGGCCGACGATCCTTCTACGTGGCCTCTGGCGGCCACGGCCCCTCGATACTGACGACTGAGCGGTTCAGCCAGCCAGCACCTCAAGTCGAACTGTGCGAGCCGCTGTGCGAGCTGTCTTCGCCGAAGTGGGCCGTGAGCCCGTAGATCACCATGACCGACAGGGCTATGTAGATGAGCGCCCAGACCGGGTAGTAGGGCACCAAGATGATGGCGATGATGGCACCCAGCGTCGCGGCAAGCACGCCGATGAAGCGTGAGACCTCAGCGCTTGGTTGGTTGCCCGGTCCCATGACAAGGACACCGGCCCCAACCAAGATGATGCCGACGATCACATCGATCCAGCCGTAGGTTGCGAGGTTGTGGCCGAGCAGTGCATCCTTGAGGTCGTTCGGAATAGCACCGTGGTACTGCACGGCCCAGATCCCGTCGATCACGTGCATCAGCCCGGCGATCGTCAACATTACGGACGAGAACGTCAGCCAGCCTGAACGGTTATTCATTCGTATCATCCCTTGTTGATATTCGAGAAGGTTGCCTCGGGGGTGAGCATCATTACCCTTCTCGCGTGGACAGTTGCTTCTCTTGCCAGGTTGCTACTCTCCCATCGCCGAAGCATCCTGTGATTGCGGGATTCTCTAGAGGTTCGCCACCGTCTGGGCCCGGTACGACAACAATCCTTGGCCGGCCCGGAAGCGGTATGCACCAGCCGTCCGGTAACACCGCGGCCCATAGATGGCCTCGACCAACTTGCGCCATTGCCGTCGGCTCGACAGGCTGTGTCCTGACCGGGAGGGATCGTCCGGGCCCACAGTGCGGTGGCCCGCCCGGCGACGACAACACGGTCAGGCC
The DNA here is from genome assembly GCA_052148655.1 of Acidimicrobiales bacterium. GTDB lineage: Bacteria > Actinomycetota > Acidimicrobiia > Acidimicrobiales > Bog-793 > Fen-455. Next base: position 72,568 of record JBKQHU010000170.1, on the reverse strand, counting down.
AACACACGTGGTCGGCCCTCCGAACCGGTGAGCTCCCGAGACGACCCCGGCGCGTTCAGGCGAACAAAGCTTGCAACGGCCGGGAGCGGCCAGGGCAGACGGGTGGCTCGTTAAGGCTCAGGTTGATGGGACTTGATGAGTTAACTCTGGACCGCCTGTTTCATGTCCCGAGCAAGCTCGTCTGTCGTTTCGTCCATGACGCGCTTGATGGTCTTGGCGGCGCGGGTGACAGCCTTGTCGAAAGCCTTGTCCAACGTCGGCTCTCCGATCGCGATCAAGCCCGCCTGGTCCGCATCGAGCTCGTTGGCCGCTTCTTTGAGCTCCTTTCGCTTGAGGGGGCCAGCGCCGAACGCCTCAGAGATGATGCGTATGGGGGGGTTGTCCATCCGCTTGACGATGTGCGGCGTGCCATCCTTCCGATCGACGACGGCTGCGTCGTAGGTCCCGACGAGGTCCTCCTTGTGGAGATTCTCGATGACCTTGAGGTCAGCTAGGGCGGCGTCGGTGCTGTCGTAGACGGCGACGTAGGCGGTGAGATTGTCGTCCTTGTGCTTGCCGTTGTCATTGTCGTTTGCCATGGTCTCTCCTTGTCTTGGAACTTGCAGTGATGTGGCTTCGGCCTGGACCAGGCGAAGTCTTCGCTGCCCGCAAGGGCAACCCACACTCAGCCCGGATTCGGAACGGCGCGACATCTGCCACAGACACAGCCGACCACAACAAAGCCGACCGGTCCTCAGTAGCAGTTACTGGAAATCCGAGTCGGTACTACTGGCCAGTCTGGTCCGGTTCCGCTTCGGCCGATCGGGCTCCCCCCGGCGCGATGAGCGAGTCGAGCGCGCCCGTCAGAGTGGCGGCGACGAACGCGCCTCCGGCGACAAAGGACGGCCCAGCTGTTTCACGCCTACAAAGGCGCCTTGGGTGAGGCGCTGCATCACGGCCAGCCCCGCGGGCGACCACCCCGGTAAGCTCCGCCTCGCGATCGACAAGGACCCGGGAGAGCGGGTTGCCCCGCAAACCGGGATCTTCGGCAAGCGGTTCCTGTTCAGCGACGAGGACTGGCCGTTCGCCGAGACCATCAACGCCTGTCACTCCCAGTGGCTGGTTCGCGCTAGTCCTCGGCCGAGATCGGAGTCCCGCCCACCGGTGCGATCGCCAGGCCGTCGGGCTCGCCACCTCCATCCCAGTCCTCGACGAGCGCGCCGGTGCCGTCGCGGCGGAACACGGGGATGGCACCGAGCGCGTGCACGAGGTAGACCGTGTCCCCGAGCAGACGCCGCCAGGTGGCCGCCTCGGTGACCAGGGTGCCGATCGCGACCGGCTCGGCCCCGACCCGATTGAGCAGGTTCAGCGCCGCCCGCATGGATGCTCCGGTGGAGATGACGTCGTCGACGAGCCCGACTCTCCTGCCCTTGACGGCCCCGACCCTGGCGGCATCGAAGAGCAGTCTCTGCTGGGCGCCGGTCGTGATGGACTTCACCGGCTCGGTGATGGCGTCGCGCAGGTGCAGCTTCGGCGTCTTCTGCAAGATGAGGTAGTCGTCGAGGCCGAGGGCCCTCGTCACCTCGATCGCCAAGGGGATGCCCATCGTCGCTACCGACACGACGATCTCGATCTCATAGGGCTCGAGAAGCCGCGCCAGCTCGGTGGCCGCCAGCTCGACGAATCGAACGCCGTGGTCGACGGTTATGAGGAGCGCGATCGCCAGATCCTGAGTGATCGGGATCAGCGGCAGGTCGATCTCCTGGGAGCCGACTGTCGCCCGGTAGGTACCTGCGGCGATGACCATGACCGCGATGCTCGCCCTTTACGCGCCCGGGCGCAACTGGGCGTCAGGCCGGAGGGCCGAAGAGCCGATCGCCTGCGTCGCCGAGCCCGGGCACGATGAAGCCGTGCTCGTTCAAATCCGGGTCGACGGCCACACAGGCCACCTTCACGGTCGGGTGGTGGCTGCAGAACAGGTCGAGGCCCGCCTGCGAGGCGATCAGGCACAGGGCATGTATCTCGGTTGCGCCCCGTTCCTTGACGAGGTCGCACACCCTCACCAACGAGCCCCCCGTCGCCAGCATCGGGTCGCAGATGATCACACGCCTTCCCGAAAGGTCCTTCGGAAGCCTTTCCAGGTACACCGTGGGGAGCAACGTCTCCTCGTCCCGGCGCAGGCCGACGTGCGCCACCTCGGTCAAGGGGAGCACTTCTTGGATGGCGGGGATCATCCCGAGCCCCGCGCGAAGGATGGGGACCAAAAGCACCATCTCGCTCACTCGCTGACAGGCGACATCGGTCACCATCGGGGTATCGATCCGGTGCTCGGCCGTGCGTAGGTCCCGCAGGGCCTCGTAGGCGACAAAAGCGGAAAGCTCGCCCATGATCGTCCGAAACGTCGCGTTGTCCGTCTCGACCGCCCTCAGCACCGACAAGCGGTGGGCGACGATCGGGTGGTCGACCACGAGCACGCGCTGGCCTCCTGCTGAGGGGTGCCTCGCCGGCTCGGTGACGAGCCGGAGTCCCCGTCCAGAATGTGACATCTCCCGCAGGTTACCCGAGCGCCTGCCGGGGTGCCGCCCGGACGCCCTGAGCACGGCAGCGGGCCCGGTGTCAGGCGGAGGCGACGCTCTTTAGGACAGTGCCCTCGCGGAACTTCCGCTTCCCGATGTTGGGCTCGCCGGAGGCGGGGTGGTGGTCGAGCCAGATCTCGAACTCGTCCGGGGGCATCGGCCGGCCCAGGTAGTAGCCCTGGGCGACATCGCAGCCGAAGGGCGCCAGGCGCTCCATGACAGAGCGCGTCTCGACACCCTCGGCCACCACGCTCAGGCCGAGGCTGTGACCGAGGTCGATCGTCGAGCGGACGATGACCTCATCTTCTTCATGCACGGTCATGGCGGCCACGAACGAGCGGTCGATCTTAATCTCGTCGATCGGGAGGCGTTTTAGGTAGGCGAGGGAGAAGTAACCGGTGCCGAAATCGTCGATCGAGAACCGCAGGCCCATGGCACCGAGGCGCTCGAGCACATCCTCGGTTCGCCTCGGGTCCTCCACGACGGAGCTCTCGGTGACCTCGAGCTTGAGCATTGTGGCAGGCATCCGCCACTTGCCGATCAGCGCCGCCAGCTCTCCGGGGAAGCCGGGGTCGACGAGATCCCGCAGGGAGAGGTTGACGGCGATCGGCAAGCGGCGGCCCTCGTCCGCCCATGCCCGCCATTGGCGACCTGCCTCGTCGATCACATGCAGCGTCAGATCTTTGATGAGGCTCGTCTCTTTGGCGACGGGGACGAACTCGCTCGGCATCATGAGGCCGCGAGCAGGGTGGTGCCAGCGGACCAGCGCCTCCACGCCGACCACCTGTCCGCTTCGCACAGCGATCTTCGGTTGATAGTGGAGCACGAGCTCCTGGTCCTCGATGGCATGGCGCAGATCGGCGATCAGGCCGACGTGCGTCGCGGCGCGCGTGTCCACGGATGCGTCGTAGAAGGCGTACCCGAGGTCGGTGTCCTTGGCCAGGTACATCGCCGTGTCGGCGCACCGCAGCAAGGTGTCGACGTCGGCCCCGTCGCGGGGAAAGGCGGAGATCCCGATGCTCACGCCCAGGTTCACGGGCAGTCCCTCGAGATCGATGGACTCCTCGACAGCCGCCCGCACCCGGCGCACGACCTCGAGAACCTGCGCCCGGCGCGCCTGGGTGACGAGCACGGCGAACTCGTCGCTGCCAAAGCGCGCGATCGAGTCGCTCTCGCGCAGGGCCTCCTGGAGCCGGTGCGCGACCTGCGTCAGCACCCGGTCGCCGCTCACGTGGCCGAGGGCGTCGTTGACCTCCTTGAACCCGTCCAGGTCCATGACGAACACGGCCAGATCGCCGCCGTCGCGCTGCGCCTCGGAGATCGCCCGGACGACGTTGGCGTTGAAGAGCGTGCGGTTCGCAAGCCCGGTCAACGAGTCGTGCAGGGCCTGGTTGCGCAGCCGGCGTTCGACGATCTCGCGCGACTTCTCCGCCGCCTTCTGCCGGGTGATGTCCAGGATCACCCCGACCGTCTTCTGCTTGGTGCCGTCGGGGCCGAGCACCGGTCGCCCGTGCTCGGCGACCCAGCGGATCTCGCCGCTCACATGGATCAACCTGTACTCGAGCGAGTACGAAGAACTGCGCTCGAGGGCGTCGCTCACCTGCTCGACCACGTAGGCCAGGTCATCGGGGTGGATGATCGAGTCGTAGGTGCGCACGCTGCTGCCGACGAAGTCGCTCGAAGGGTAACCGACGAGATCCTGGATCTGGTCGCTCAGGTACTCGACCGTCCAGGCCTCGTCGCAGGCGCAGCGATAGACGACACCGGGGATGTTGTCGACAACCGATCTGAGCCGCTCCTCGGAGCCGGTCGTGCCCGTCTCGTTCCTGTCTCGGGGCGTGATGTCCAGGCAATTCCCGTACAACGTCGTGGCACCCGACGAGTCGGTCACCGGCACGGCCCTGTCGTATATCCACAGGATGGTCCCGTCCTGGCTGACCATCCGGTACTCGCTCACGAACGGCTCGGCGTTGGCAGCCGCTGCCCAGTGCTCGTTCATGACCCGGTCGCGGTCGTCGGGGTGCAGCAGTCGCGAGAACAGCTCCGAGTCGTTGAGGACGCTGTCGGGCGCGATCCCGAGCATGGTGCCGCTGCGGATGCTGAGATCGTTGATGAGCACGGGAATGCCGGGGACCGAACGGTAGGAGAGCACGAAGAATTGCTCGAAGACGGACCACGCTTCGATCGCGTCAGTGACGGCCGCCGCTCTCGCGCTCGGCGGCTCGAAGGGGGGACCGGGAGTCATCTGACTACTCATCCGCCGTGGTCACGCCTGTAAACATCGGCCCAAAAGCGCCCCGACTTGAGAGCGATCGCAGGTCAGAGCATCGCGGGGACCTCGAGCCTCTCCCACGGAGCGGGCTCGACGAGGTCGCGGGGCGAAGGCTGCTCCTCGCGGCTGTCGCCCGCCCGAGAGCCTCCCGGGCCGTCTCCACGCTCTCAGTCTTCCAGCCAAAGCGTCCCCTCTCCGAGGAGCAGGTCCTCGCGGCCGGGGCGGCGCTCGCGACAGCTCCTCAGGTCACGGCCCCGAACGCGGGCCGGCCCTGCCCGCGCCGGTCGCCGCCCAGCTCACAGGTAGGGCGTCCGCCCCCCGTCGACGTCCTGCCCACCCACGGCACCCTTGGACGGCCCCACACCCCGCATCTGCTCGAGCTGTCGCTGTGTGGCCACCTGCTGCACGAACAGCGTCGCCTGAATGCCCTGGAAAAGGCCCGCGAGCCACCCGACGAGCTGGCCCTGGGCGACCCGGAGCTCGGCGTCGCTGGGCGGCGCGCCGTCGCCGAAGGGGATCGCGAGCCGGTCGAGCTCGGCTGCCAGCTCGGGTGAGAGAGTCGCTTCGAGCTGGCGAACGGACTCCTGGTAGATCTCTTTCATGCGTGTGCGGCTGGCGTCGTCGAGCGGGGCCATCCGGACCTCCTCGAGGAGCTGCTTTGCCATCGAGGCGATCCGCATCAGCTTGGCCGGTTGCGATACGAACTCCTCCTCTTCCAAGGCACCCGGCGGGGCAACCTCGCCCGGTTGGGCAACTTCGACCGGTACGAGGGCACGCGGGCCGGGCTCGGGTTGTCCGGAGACTGACGGGTCATTGTCCATGTAACGATTCTGCCCTCAACTGGGACGCCGCGAACAAAAAGGCACGATCTCGAGAGACGGCCCTTGTCAGCGCCAGAGGTGATCGAGGTCGACCGTGATCGTCGCGTGAGCCGCACCGATGCTCGCGACCCTCGGACGCGCAGGTGCCAGCTCTTGGATGTCCAGGGCCGTAAGGACCTCTTCGGAAAGGAACCGGCTTGCCGGGGCCAGGCAGTGCCGATCGTTGTGGGCACGCCGGTGGATGGGCATCCGCAGCGGTGTGTAGAGCGTGAGCAGGTCACGCGCCCGGGTCGTGGCGACATAGAAAAGGCGCCGCTCCTCGGCCAGCCCATCCGCGGAGCCGAGCGCCATGTCCGATGGAAAAGCCCCGTCCACCAGGTGCGGGAGGTGCACGGCCAACCATTCGAGACCCTTGGCGGAATGCACGGTGGAGATGACGACGTAGTCATCGTCGAGATGGGGCGGCCCGGCAATGTCCCCGGTCGCCACCGGAGGATCGAGAGTGATCTCGGCCAGCCAGGCCGAGAGGTCGTCCATCGCTGAGGCCGCTGCACACAGGCGATCGAGATCCTCGACCCTCGCCGGGCCTTCGCTGTAGCGGCTGAGGACGAGCGGGCGGAGGATCCTGAGGACCGCTGTCACCCGCTCTGAGGTGCCAACCTGCCCGCGGGCGGCATCGAGGTCCTGCAGGGTCTGTGTCAGCGCCACGCGCGATCTCGCCGGAGCCGCGGCCACAGCCTCGGCCCAGTCGTAGGCGCTCGCTCCCGAGCCGGGTGCGACCAGCCCGATCAACATGCGGCCCCGGGCAGGGCCGATACCCTCGTGCAGTCGCAACAGCCGGAACCAGGCCAGCTCGTCGGCCGGGTTGTCGAGCAGGCGGACGCCGGCGGCGAGGTCCTTCACGTGCGCCGCCTCGACGAAGCGCAGGCCGCCGTACTTTCGGTAGGGGACCCGGCGGGCCGTGAGCTCGAGCTCGATGAGGTCACTGTGATGGGCCGCGCGAACGAGCACCGCCTGGTCGCGAAGCCTCATCCCCTGCTCGTGGGCATCGAGGATGCGGTCGACGACGGCACGGGCCTCGCTCGGGGCGTCGTGGCACCGGACGAGGACCGGCCGGCGACCGCCAGGCCGTTCCCCGTGCAGGATGAGGCGGACACCGGCCTGTGCGGGCCGGACGATGTTCGCCAGGTTCAAGATGGGCTGCACGGACCGGAAGTTGCGCTCGAGCGGGATGACCGTCACCTTCTGCAAAGAGCTCGCCAGCTGGTGCAGGTACCGGGCGTCGGCGCCGCGGAAAGCGTAGATGGCCTGGGCGTCGTCGCCGACGACGGTGAGCCCGTTACCGTCGGGCCTGAGGGCGCGCACGATCTCCACCTGGAGCGCGTTCACGTCCTGGTACTCGTCGACGAGGACATGGTCGAACATGGCGACCATGTGCGGCCCGAGCCGGTCGTCTGAAAGCGCGGCGCGCCACAAGAGCAACAGGTCGTCGAAATCCACCTGGCCCTTCGCCCGCTTGCGGGAGACGTAAGCCCTGAACAGGTCGGCAATGGCTGCGGCGTGAGGCTCGCACCAGGGGAAGTCCGTCGCCAGCACCTCACTCAGGCGATGACGGGTGTTCACACAGCGCGAGTACACCTCGACGAGGGTGGCCGAGCGGGGCACCCGCACGTTGCCCGCGTCGAGGCCGTGCTCGTCGCGCAAGAGGTCCATCACATCGGCGGCATCAGCCGGGTCGAGGAGCGAAAAACCCGGTTGCAGTCCGAGCGGCTCGGCGAAACTGCTGATCAGCTGATGTGCGACGGCGTGAAACGTGCCCCCACGAAGCCGCCGCGCCCACTCTCGGTGACCGCTCAGGGCAGCCGCCCGGGCGAGCATGTCGTCTGCGGCCCTCCGCGTGAAGGTCAGGAGAAGGATCCTCTCGGGGGCGGTCCCGCGTTCGAGCAATCGGGCCACCCGCGCTGTCAATGTGCGGGTCTTGCCGGTGCCGGCGCCGGCCACTATCACGAGCGGGTCGTCACCGTGGACGACCGCTGCCAGCTGCGCCTCGTCGAGGTTGGCGTCCCATCCCGCTTCGACGTACATATGTTCGATGCTACCCGCGCGGGGCGTGTCAGGCGAGAAACCCCAATCTGGGCGTCCGGGCCGCTACCGTCGTGTCGGTGGGAGGAGAAGTCTCAAGGATGACGCCCAGGTGCCGATAACTTTTCTCGTGGCCTCGAATGACCGCTACGACGATCGCGCCGCCCCGCGCTCGTCGGGTGCCACCACCGGACCGGCCGAGTCACGCGATCTCGTTGCATCTCCGCCGGCCATAGACACGGCCGAGGACGCGCCCGCCGTCGCGGTGGAGGCCCAGCCGAGCCTCGCCACGAGGATCGCGGTCCCGGTGTTCGCCGGACTGCTCGGTGCCGGTACGGCGGCCCTTCTCATCTGGGGGCCGATCGCGGGCCTCGGGCCCGTCCGGAGCCTGATCGCCCAGCCCCTCGTGGCGGTGCTCTTGACAGTCACCTTCGTGGCCGTGACGCTCGGACCGGTTTCGGTCCACTACCGGGGCCAGACCTACCTGTTCGCATTGAGCGAAGTCCCGATGCTGCTGGGTCTGGTGATAGCGACGCCCGCCGTCCTCGTCATCTGCCGTGTGCTGGCGGAGCTGTTCGTCCTCGGCGTGGTCCGGCGCCAGTCCCCCGCCAAGCTCGCCTTCAACCTCGCCTCCGGTGGCGCCTCCTGCGTCGTCGCCGTGCTCGTCTACCAGGCCATCCTCGGTCCCTTCATCGCCACCGACGGCCCACGCGTCGCCGTCCTCCCCATCGGTTGGGCAGCCGGGGCGTTGGCGCTCAGCGCGGCCTTCGTCTACGGCCACCTGGCCGTCACCATCGTCGTGCGCCTCACCGGACGCCCCCGGCAGCGCACCTACGGGTTCGAGTTCACGACGGTGGCCCTCGTGCTGATCTCGAGCATCGCCCTCGCCCTTGTCGTGCTCGACGCAGCCTGGTGGGACACCTGGGCGATGCTGCCGCTCGTGACCGTCGGCGCCCTGATCGTGTTCGCCTACCGGGGCTACCTGCGCCTCACCAATCGTTTCGGCGCCCTGCAACAGCTCTATGACTTCTCCCGGTCGGTGAGCGGCCCCTACCTCGAGACCACCGGCACCGCCTGGGCGGTCCTGGAGCAGGTGCAGTCGGTGATGCGCTCGAACCGGGCCGAGCTGATCATCGTCGACAAATGGCCCGCTGTCCGCCACATCGCCTTGAGCGGCGAAGCCCGCTCCACGGTGGAGAGAACCATCGTCGACAACTCCTCGGTCATTGCCAGGGCGATAAACAAACACCAGACGAGCTTGTTGCTGGGCACGACCGGGAGCCACAAACGCGAAGCGGACGCCGACTCTCTCCTCGGTGAGTTCCGGGGTGCCCTCGTCGTGCCGCTCGCCAGCGGGGAAAGGACCCTGGGAGCCCTCGTCGCGCTCGACCGTGACGAGGGCTTCGCTCCCTTCGACGAGGACGACCTGAGGCTTTTCGAGGCACTGGCAGCGCACGCCAGCACGACCATGGAGCGGGCCCAGCTCGTCGAGGAGCTTCGCCTCGAGGCGGAGAGCAAGTGGCACCAGGCGACCCACGACCTGTTGACCGGTCTCCCCAACCGGACCCTGTTCCTCGACCGCGCGGCAAGCGCCCTCACCGACACGGGCAGGGCGGCGGTTGCTCTGCTGGACCTCGACCGCTTCAAGGAGGTCAACGACACCCTCGGCCACGACACCGGCGACCGGCTGCTGTGCGAGGTCGCCGAATGCCTAGTGCGCGCGAGCAGCGGCCGAGCGACTGTCGCCCGGCTCGGGGGCGACGAGTTCGCCCTCGTCGTACCGGACATCATCGGGCCCGAAGAGGCTCTCGGCATCGTGCGGGACCTTCTCGCGGCGATATCCAAGCCGATGAACATCGACGGGATCACCCTCGCCGTCACCGCCACGGCGGGCATCGCCCTCGCACCCGAGCACGGGGACAACGTCGCGATGCTCCTGCAACGGGCCGACATCGCCATGTACCACGCCAAGGACAAGCGGTCGGGTATCGAGTTGTACCTGCCCGAACACGACCAGTCCATGCAGCGCAAGCTCCTCTTGGGAGGCCACCTCGCAGAGGCTCTGTCCAGCGGCAAACAGCTGAGCGTGATGTACCAGCCGATCGCCGGCATGGTCTCAGGTGAAGTCGTCCGTGTCGAGGCGCTGGCGCGCTGGTTCCATCCCGTGCACGGCCAGGTGCCGGCCGACGAGTTCATCCACATCGCAGAACAGATGGGGCTGATAGGACAGATCACCGACTTCGTGCTCAACGAGGCCTGCGCCGAGGCGGCCCGCTGGCGCCAGGCCGGCCTCGACATCGGGTTGGCTATCAACATCTCCGGACGCGACCTGTCGGACCGTTCCCTCGTCCGCAACGTCACCGCCCACCTGGGGGCCAACGGTCTCCCGGCGAGCTCGCTCACGCTCGAGATCACCGAGACCGAGGTCATGGCGGACATCGCCGAGGCGAGCGACGTGCTGGGCCAACTCGCCGACCTGGGCGTGCAGATCGCCGTCGACGACTACGGGACCGGGTACTCGTCGCTCGCCTACCTGCACCGGCTGCCCGCCAACGAGTTGAAGCTCGACCGGTCGTTCGTCGCCAACGTGGCCGCCGACCAATCCAACTCGATCATCGTCCGTTCCTCCATCGCCATGGCGCACTCGCTCGGATTGTCGGTCGTGGCCGAGGGCGCCGAGGATGAGGTCACCTGTGCCATCCTCGCCGACGCAGGTTGCGATGCCGTGCAGGGCTACTACTTCTCGCCCCCGCTCGGCCAGGACGATCTCGTGCGGTGGTTCGCCACCAAGCCGCGTCTCCGGTTCTCACGCGAGCTGCCTTCCTCGCGACCGCTCCGCATCATTCCCGGGCGCCTGGAAGACGCCCACCAAGAGGGCAGGAAAGGGAACTCCCAGCTCGGAGGTTGAGCTCGCCGCCGCGCCACCGGGCGCGGCCACCTGGACGAGCCGGAAGCACCGTCATCTGAGACGTTGAGCCCGCTCGCGCCCCAACCAGCCCCGTCGCGTTTGACCCTTGCATCTCCGTTGACAGCGTGCTTAGTGTGGCTGTTGTGCAGTAGCCCCCTGAACTGGGATGATTGAGTACGCGGGGGACTTGAGGGCACCGGTAGCACGGTTTGTCGCCCTCGTATCCCCCGACCGTGGTCCCCTGCTTGTGAAGGGAGGTGGTCGACTTGGTCAGCCTTGGGCCCATCTGGGGCTGAGTCCTGCGGTTGTGACCGCTTGAACTCTTAGCTGGAGCCGCTGTTGTTTTGAGACCACGGCGGCTCTTCATGTTTGTTATCGGAACGGCAGGCGGAATCCTTTAGCAGTACGGGATAACCGCCTGCCGTTCTCCGCGCAGGAGCCCTACGCGAAGGCCCCCGCGAGGTGGCATCGCCTTCGCACGCCCGACGGGCGCGCCGGGCCCCGATGATCGCCGCACGGGTCGTAAATGCGAGCAATGATGCAATCGTGAGCTTCCCACGGGGCGAGAGAACCGATCCCGGGCCTCAGCCCACGCCCGGTGTCCCCCGACCGTTGGGACGACGATTCGGCTACCTGTGGGCAACCTTCGCCGTATCGAGCCTCGGCGACGGCCTGGGGTACGGAGCGGTCCCGCTCCTCGCTCTGTTCGTGAACCCGCACCCGCTCCCGGTGGCGTCTGTCGCGGCGGCCGACACCTTCCCGTGGCTCGTGCTGGCTCTTCCCGCGGGCGCGCTCGCGGACCGCTTCGAGCGGGGCCGGCTCATGGCCCTGACCAACCTGGGCCGCGCCCTCGTGCTCGTGACTCTGGCGCTGCTCGTCGCCAGCGGTCACATCAATCTCCCCCTCTTGATCCTTCTCGTGTTCGTCAACGGGGGGGCACGAGCAATCTACTACTCCGCCTCCCAGGCGACTGTCCCCGAGCTAGTCGAGCCGCGCTCGTTCGCGCACGCGAACGGCTTCTTGAGCGGCACCGAGGCCGCCACCGAACATCTCGGCGGCCCGATTCTCGGAACCCTCGCTTTCGCCGTCGTGAAGACGCTGCCGTTCTTCGCCGACGCCTCCGCGGTCGGGATTGCGGGCTTGTCGCTGCTCGGCTTTCGTACCGAGCGCCAGACCCGCGACAGCGTGCACGGCTCGATCCTCGACGGCGCCAGGCATCTCGTAAAGGATCCGTCACTTCGCCTGCTCGTGACGCTGCTGGCGGCGCTGGCCGCGCTGCAGGGCCTCGTCATGGGCGTGCTCGTCATCATCGCGACGGTCGACTGGGGCGTGCCCAAAGAGCTGTACGGGATGTTCCTGGCTGCGGGAGCCGTGGGCAACGTGCCCGGGGCCCTGCTCGCGGACAGCTTCGCGAGCCGGTTGGGGAACATCCGGACACTCATCGCGAGCGCGCTCGTCTCCGGGCTCGCCTATCTGGTCATGGCATCGGCCAAGGGGTGGCTGCTCGCCGGCCTGGCCTTTGCCGTCGTCAGCTTCGCCGTCTACGCCGGGAGCGTCGTGGCGAACTCGCTTCGCCAGCGCCTCTCGCCCAGGGATCTGATGGGACGTATCGGTGCCGCCTGGCGCGGGGTCGTGTGGGGCGCCTTCCCGATCGGGTCGCTCATAGGGGGAGGTCTCGCGGTGCTGGGTGGCCTGCGCCTCCCGCTTTACATCGCGGGCGCGGCCCAGTGCGCCGTCGCCCTCGTCATCGCCCGCCCGCTCGCCCGCAGCCTCGCCTCCTCGGAGCGGGCCGCCGCCGCGGCTGATCAGGTCTCAGCCGCCGGCGGCACAACCGTGCTGGCCTTCGCCGACAGGCCCCACTCCAACGGCGGGCCGCCGCTCACCCCCTCGTGCGACGGTGCTGTGCCGGCGGCCGCGAGCGTTGCGAGCCAGGCTGTGCAGGCGTCGCCGAAACGCCGCCTGCACAGCCGTGCGGGTCACGGGCCGCTCTACTGGGGACGATCCTCGAGGAACTCGCGTCGGTAACGCCAACGCCGGTGCCGGCGGTCCGCTGACCAGAGGAACAGAGCGATCAGGCCGATCAGAAGCCACGGGATGTGGATCCAGCCGAACCCGAAGAACCCCCGCGTTGCGGCGGCCGCGATCGAGAGAACCCACAAGGACACGACAACGAACAACACCGCCCGGAGCACCCGCGGCCTACGCCGCGGTGGCGCTGGGACGGCCGCCTGCTGCTCGGGGGTTTGCAGGCTGGGCAGGTCGACGAGCAGCCCGGACAGGTCGGCCCGCGTCTTCGCGCTCATGGCCCTGTCCAGCCGTTCCTGGAACTCGGCGGCATCCAGGCGACCGTCGCTGTAGTGCTTGGAGAGCAGCTCGCTGATCTCGTTGCGCTCGGTGTCGCCGATGCGCAAGTTGACGTCGTCATTGGTCCTCGGGGGCGATCCCCAGGGGACATCGCGTCGTGATGACATTTGCATCCTTCCTCCGCTGAAGTGGGCTCGATCGATACGGTCGCGGTCATCGGTGCCAGGAATGGCTGAGCACCTCGCCGGCGATGGCCACTTCGGAGCCCTCCTCCGGGATCAACAGCCATGCCGCCACATAAAGGGGCACTCCGGCACCGCCGAGCAGGGTGAGGGCCACGAGACCGATACGCACGAGCGTGGCGTCCACGTCGAAGTAGTCCGCGAGCCCGGCTGCGACGCCCGCGAGCATCGAGCCTTCCCGCGACCTGCGCAGCAGGTGGGTCTCCTCGTTCGGGTTCTGGTTGGTAGTGATGTCCATGCGGCCATCGTGCGCCTTCCGGGGGCGCGTGAAAATCGGGGGTGTCCCGGATAAAGCCCTGACAACTCTGTCTGCCCGTCAGGGGCACCCCTGATGGTTGCGGGGCGGCAAAGGCGCGATCATCGTTGCATAACCGATCAGTTCAATCCCTGGCAGCAGCAGCACTACTTCGACTCAAGGCGCGCCGACCGCGCCCTGAGAAGGGGCCGCTACGGGCGCCACCGCGGGCATGGGCGCCTGCAGCGCAGCCGCGAGAACCGGATGATCGGCGGCGTTGCCGGAGGCATCGCCGCCCGCATCGGGCGCGACGTGACCGTCGTGCGGATCGTCCTGGTCCTGTTCGGACTGGTGAGCGGGTTCGGCGTGGCTGCCTACGTCCTCGCCTGGCTGTTCCTCCCCGTCGAGGGATCGACCGAGACGATCGCCGCCCGGGCCCTGTCGGACCGCCAGGGGATCACGATCGTGCTCGCCCTCGTCCCGGCGCTGGTGGTGATCCTGCTCCTAGGCTCGGCGCTGCACGCCAACTTCGTGTCGTCGTGGGGAACGCCCCTTTTGGTGAGCGCCGCCGGGCTCGTGCTCGTCGGGCGCAACGCCGACGAGGAGGAACGCGCCTTTTTGCTCGACTCGGTGAGGGCCCTTTTGCAGCTGGGCTCCGAGCCGCGCCAGTCGCGTCGCTCGTTCATCGCCCGGCTCGGCGCGGGCGTGATGCTCTTCGTCCTCGGCGTGGTCGTCATCTCGGAGAGAGCCCTCAGCCGGTCCTGGTTCAGGCCCGTGGTCGGGACGCTCTTGATCGCCGCAGGGACGGTGGTCCTCCTCGGCCCCTGGTGGTTCCGACTGGCCATGGACCTCGTACACGAGCGTCAGGCGCGCATCCGTGCCGAGGAGCGGGCCGACATGGCCGCGAGGGTGCACGACTCGGTGCTGCAGACCCTGGCCATGATCCAGCGTTCGGCCGACCAGCCCCAAGAGGTGGCGAAGCTGGCCCGCGCCCAGGAACGCGAGCTGCGCTCGTGGCTGTTCGAGGGCAGGGCTCCGGGATCGTTCGGGGCCGAGGGTGCCGCAACGCTCTCGGCCGGGGTGGAACAGATCGAACGCGAGGTCGAAGCCGCCCACGGTGTCGCGGTCGACGCCGTCACCGTCGGCGACGCCCCGCTCGACGACGAGCTGAGGGCGCTCTTGGAAGCCGGCAGGGAGGCGACCGTGAACGCCGCCAAGTGGTCCGGGGCGAACTCGGTGTCCATCTACGTCGAGGCCGAGCCGAAACGTGTGTCGATGTTCGTGCGCGACCGCGGGGCCGGTTTCGACTCCGAGGCGGTTGCCGGCGACCGCAAAGGCATCGCCGAGTCGATCCGGGGCAGGATGCAGCGACACGGCGGCACCGCCGTCATCCGGTCGGTGCCCGGCGAGGGGACCGAAGTCGAGCTCAGCGTCCCGAGGCGTCCGGGCCGGACATGACCCGGCCCGGCGTCCCCTCCGTCTTTCTCGTCGACGACCACCACCTGTTCCGCGCCGGGGTCCGCAGCGAGCTCGGCGACGCCGTCGAGGTCGTAGGCGAGGCGGACGAGGTCCCCGCCGCCATCGAGCTGATCTCAGAGCGGCTGCCGGATGTCGTGCTGCTCGACGTGCACATGCCCGGTGGCGGCGGCAAGGCCGTGATCGAGGCCATCAAGCCCGCCTACCCGGGCGTCAAGTTCCTCGCCCTGTCGGTGTCGGACGCGCCCGAGGACGTGATCGGAGTCATCCGGGCGGGAGCCCGTGGCTATGTCACAAAGACGATCTCGGGGCCGGAGCTCATCGACGCCGTCTTGCGCGTGGCGGGAGGCGACGCCGTCTTCTCGCCGCGGCTGGCGGGCTTCGTGCTGGACGCGTTCGCCTCGATGCCGACCGAGGTCGAGCCCTTGGGTCCTTTCGATCCCGAGCTCGACCAGCTCTCGCCGCGCGAGCGCGAGGTGCTGCGCCTCATCGCACGGGGCTACACCTACAAAGAGATCGCCCGGGAGCTAACGATCTCCATCAAGACCGTGGAGAGCCATGTCTCGGCCGTACTGCGCAAGCTCCAGCTCTCCACGCGCCACCAGCTGACCCGGTGGGCGACCGAGCGGCGCCTCATCTGAGCGCCGAGCCGCGGAGCAGCTAACGTGACAGCCACGCCCCCGACCTTCCGCACCATCATCGAGCCGTTCCGCATCCACGCCGTGGAGCCGCTTGTGATGACGACTCCCGAACAGCGCGCCGCGGCCATAGGTGACGCCGGCTACAACGTCTTCAACCTGGCGGCGCGCGACGTGCTCATCGACTTGTTGACCGACTCCGGCACCGGCGCCATGAGCCGTGATCAGTGGGCGGCGGTCCAGCACGGTGACGAGTCCTATGCCGGCTCGCCCTCGTGGTTCATCTTCCTCGAGGCCGTGACCGACCTTTTCCCGTTCCGGCACGTGATCCCCACCCACCAGGGCCGCGCGGCTGAGCGGATCCTCTTCTCGGTGGTCGGGGGCCCCGGCCAGGTCGTGCCCAGCAACACCCACTTCGACACGACGAGGGCCAACGTGGAGTACACCGGTGCCGAGGGCGTCGACCTCGTGATCGCCGAGGGACACGACCCGGCAAGCCTGCACCCGTTCAAGGGGAACCTCGACACGGCCGCTTTGGACGAGCTCATCGCGACCCGGGGGCGTGAGCACGTTCCTGTGGTCATGGTCACCGTCACTAACAACTCGGCCGGAGGCCAACCGGTCAGCCTGGCCAACCTGCACGCGGTGAGGGCCGTCTGCGACAAGCACCGGGTGCCGCTGTTCCTCGACGCCTGCCGCTTCGCCGAGAACGCCTGGTTCATCCGCGAGCGCGAAGAGGGCCAGCACGGCCGCGACGTAGCCGACATCGTCCGGGAGATGGCCTCGCTCGCGGACGGGATGACGATGAGCGCCAAGAAGGACCCGCTCGCGAACATCGGGGGCTGGCTGGCGTGCAACGACGACGCCCTCGCCGAGTCGTTCAGGAACATGCTCATCTTGACCGAGGGCTTCCCCACCTACGGCGGCCTCGCCGGCAGGGACCTCGAGGCCATCGCGCAGGGGATCCGCGAGGCCGTCTCGCACGACTACCTCCGCTACAGGATCCAATCGACGGCGTACCTGGGCGAAGCCCTGCACAAAAGCGGCATCCCGGTGTTCATGCCCATCGGGGGCCATGCCGTGTACCTCGACGCCCGCGGCCTGCTCCCCCACATCCCGCCCCTCGAGTACCCCGGCCAGTCGCTCGCAGTGGCTCTGTACAAGATGGGCGGCATCCGCGGCGGTGAGATCGGGACCGTGATGTTCGGCCGCCAGCCCGACGGTAGCGAGCGTCCGGCCGCAACCGATCTCGTGCGCCTGGCCATCCCGAGGCGCACCTACACCCAGAGCCACATCGACTACGTCATCGAGGTCTGCCAGGCGGTCGCCGAGGAGGCCTCCTCGCTTCGCGGGTACCGGATCGTCCAAGAGGCGCCCCAGCTGCGCCACTTCACGGCCCGTTTCGAACCCCTCACCTGAACCGGCCCTGAAGCGGGACCGGCGCGGCACCGGGCCGCGCGACAATGGCCGGCGGGGGCCCTCCTTCTAGCGTCGCCTTGAAAAAACGGCGCACCGCGACTCGCATGGACGTCAGGGGGCTCGCCACTCGCAACCAGAGACAAGGAGACCTGCGATGCCCAATTCCCCTGCCCGCGTTATCGGGCGGCCGATCCCTCTTCTCATCCTCGCCGCCGCAGTGCTGGTCGGCACCTTCTCGGGCGTCGGCTACGCCGCCACCCGAGGCTCGTCGCCGGCCAGAGCCGCGGCCACTACCACCACGACGAGCTGGCCGCCCACAACCTCGCCGACCACCACGACCCCCAAGCTCGTGTTCCACCTCCTGACGCTGCTCAACGGCGCCAAGTCCGCCCAGTCCTACGGCACCGGCGCCCCCCAGTACGCCGTGTCACCGGAGGGTGTCGTGTACCTGGCGGGCTCTCTCATAGGCCCGGCCAACCAGTCCCTGCCCGCCTTCGTCATGCCGAAGAGCGTCCGCCCGGGCTACTACGACTGCTTCTCGGTCTACTCGGAGTCCACTGCCCAGGTGACAGGGGCGCTGCACATCTACGCCAACGGCCAGGCGCTCGTGCAGGGCCCGGGCACGAGCGACTTCTACTCGCTCTCGGGCGTGAGCTACGTGGTGGGCTACTAGACCTCGCAAGTCGGACCCTGAGTGGACGTCCGGGTCATCCCCGATATCAAACGGGTAGGACGCGGCAGAGGATTACAGGGGAACACGACCTCTCGAAGCGATGCGGCCGTGAACCGAGCGAACGACGAAGGGAGACAGATGCCAAGGACGACCTTGCGGGGACGCCCATGATCGAGGCTAAGGGCCTGACCAAGCACTACGGCTCCAAGCTCGCCGTGGACCAGCTCAGCTTCAGCGTGCATCCCGGCGTCGTGACGGGCTTCCTCGGCCCCAACGGCTCAGGCAAGTCGACGACCATGCGCATGATCATGGGGCTCGACGCCCCGAACGCCGGCGACGTCACGGTGAACGGGCGGCACTACCACGATCTCCCGTGGCCACTGCACGAGGTGGGGGCATTGTTGGAGGCGAGGGCCATCCACCCCGGTCGCACGGCCCACGCCCACCTGCGAATGCTGGCCGAGGCCAACCGCATCGCCCTCAGGCGAGTCGACGAGGTGCTCGGAATCGTCGGGCTCTCCGCCGTGGCGGGTCAGCGGGCGGGGAAGTTCTCACTCGGCATGTCACAGCGCCTCGGCATCGCCGGCGCCCTGCTCGGCGACCCGGAGGTGATGTTGTTCGACGAGCCCGTCAATGGGCTCGACCCCGACGGGATCCGCTGGGTGCGCAACTTGTTGAAGGGCCTCGCCCACGAAGGCCGCACGGTCTTCGTCTCGAGCCACCTCATGAGCGAGATGGCGCTCACCGCCGACGAGGTCGTCATCATCGGCCGGGGCCGCCTGATCGCCCAGATCCCGACCGACGAGCTCCTGGCACAGAGCTCGCAGCGTTATGTCCGCGTGCGCTCGCCCGAGACCGCAAAGCTGAAAGCCGCCCTCGAGGCGGAGGGAGCAACGACGGTTGTGGAGGACGACGGCTCGCTCACGGTTCGGGGCCTGGACGAGGTGGCGATCGGCGAGCTCGCCGCGACCATCCCCGTCGTGCTGCACGAGCTCGCCCCCCAGTCGGCCTCGCTCGAGGAGGCTTTCATGGAGCTGACCGGGGACAGCATCGAGTACCACGGGGAGACGAGGACGGGACCGGTCGTGGCACGGGAGGCTGTCAGGTGAGCACGGCCGCCATCTCCGCCATCGGTCCCGCCAAGGCCCTGCCACCTCGCCGATACGCGATGTCCGACCTGGCGCGATCGGAGTGGACGAAGCTTCGCTCGCTCCGCTCGACGATGTGGACCCTCTCCATGACGGTGGTGCTCGGTATCGGGATCAGCGCCCTGGCTACGGCGGAGACCCGTGCCCACTGGTCGTCCAGCCAGGTCGGCTTCGACCCGACCGCGACGAGCCTGATCGGGGTGTTCTTCGGGCAGCTCACGATCGGCGTGCTCGGTGTGCTCGCGATGAGCGGGGAGTACGGCTCCGGCACGATCCGGGCGACATTCGCCGCCGCGCCACGCCGGCCGCTGGTTCTGGCCGCCAAGACGCTCGTCTTCGGCGCCGTCGCGCTCGTGATAGCCGAGATCGTGGCTTTCGCCTCGTTCTTGCTGGGCCAGGCGCTCTTGTCGGCGCCTGCGATCCACGCAACGCTCTCCAGTCCGGGAGCCCTCCGGGCGGTGGCGGGAAGCGGCCTCTACCTGTGTTTCATAGGTCTGTTCGCTCTCGGGATTGCGACGATCGTCCGCCACACCGCGGGCGCGATCAGCGCTTTCTTGGGAATCCTGCTCCTCGGGCCGGTCGTCGTCGGGGCGTTGCCCACCTCACTCGCCGACAAGATCGAGATGTTCATGCCCGACCACATCGGAGCCGCCGTCGTCACCCTCCACATGGGCCAAGAGACGCTGCCGCCCTGGATCGGTCTCCTCGTGCTCTTCGGCTATGCGGTGGCGCTGCTCGTCATCGGAGGTGTCCTGCTCGTCCGGCGGGACGCCTGAGCCGCAGCGGTCACGCCCTGACCCGAGTCGGTCGAGCGGGTGTGCCCATCCGACTCCTCGGGTGCCCGGGCGGATCAGCCCATCGTCTTCGCGCCGTCGAGGGACTCCCGGATGATGTCGGCATGGCCGGCGTGCTGGGCCGTCTCGGCGATGACATGCAGGACAACCCGACGCGCCGACCAACGCGCACCGGGTGGAAACCAGGCCGCGGCCGGCAGAGGTTGGGAGTCGTCGAGGGAACCCAAAGATGCCACGAGCTCGTCGGTCCGGCGTGCCGTCGCGTCGTATTTCTCGAGCAGGCCCGCCAGCGTCTCGTCTTCCAGCATGCGAAAACTCGCCGCGTGTGCTTCTAGGTCCACTCCGCCTTCGGCGGGCCCTCGCACGACGAAGTCGGCCCAGCGCTGCTCCATTCGGGTCACGTGCTTGATCACCCCGCCGAGGCAGAGCTCACTGACGGTGCTGCGTTCGCGTGCCTGAGAGTCGGTGAGGTCCCTGACCGTTCGGCGCAGGAGGGACCTGTGGGTGGCCAGCGTCTCCAGCAAGTCAGCCCGCTCAATGTCTTCGACAGTTCTCTCGTTGGTCATGAGCCGCCACGGTAGCAACCAGCGAAAGTGCTCAGGCCTCACCGCTTTGGAGCTCCCGCCAGCGAAAGCAGCTCGTCACGTGGTCCATGACGAGGCCGGTCGCCTGCAGGTGGGAGTAACAGACGACGGGGCCGAGGAACGTGAAACCCCGCCGCCTCAAGTCCGCGCTCACCTGCTTGGAGAGCGGCGTCTCGGCGGGGACCTGCGAGAGGTCGTCCCAGGCGTTGAGAATCGGCACGCCGCTGACAAAGCCCCAGATGTAGCTGTCGAAGGAGCCGAACTCGTGCCTGATCTCGAGGAACGCCCGGGCGTTTCCGATCGCGCTCTCCACCTTTCGGCGGTTGCGGATGATGCCGGGATCGCCAAGCAGCCGCTCGACGTCGACCGGCCCGAGACCCGCGACTGCTTCAGGCTCGAAGCCACAAAAGGCGTTGCGATAGCCGTCCCTGCGCTTGAGGATCGTGAGCCAGCTCAAGCCGGCCTGGGCGGACTCGAGAATCAGGAACTCGAAGTGACGGCGGTCGTCGTGGACGGGCACTCCCCACTCGGCGTCGTGATAGAGCTGCAGGAACTCCCCGGCCGCCCAACCGCAGCGCCGCGGCTCCGGCACCGTGCCCTCGGGTTCCACGCCTTGCATCGCCGAGTTCTACCAGAGCGCGCCCCGGCGCGCTCATAAGAGGCGCAGCTGCTCGTTCACCGGCGCCACGCCTTGCAGCGGCGCTTCGCGGGGGTGCCCGCGCTGCTCGTGCCCGCTGCGGTGGTGCTTCGGGTAGCCACGTCCGGCTGCCTCCTCGACCTCGCGCACTACCTCGCTGATGCGGTGCTGCTCGGCCCGCGGCTGGTAGGAGCCCTTGCAGAAACGCTGGGCGTGCAGCTCCGCCAGCTCAGGCCGGGTCCGGACGAGCCAGTCGAGATAGTGCTCGCGGACTCCCGGGCGCAGGTGGAGGGCGACCGGTGTGACCGACACCGCCCCCGCCTCGAGGCAGGCCCGGGCAACGGCCCGGAGCTGGTCGTCGGAGTCCGACAGCCCGGGAAGCACGGGCGCGATGAGCACGCCGCAGCGGATGCCGGCCTCGCTGAGTCGCCTCACTGCTGCCAGGCGCTTTTGCGGAGGCGGTGCCCCGGGCTCTGTGAGCTGCCACACGTCGCGCTCGAGCGTGCCGATCGACAGGGCGAGCCTGACGCGTGTGCGCCGGGCGGCGTCCGCGAGCAGGGCGAGGTCCCGGAGCACCAGTGTCGACTTGGTCAGGATGCTGAAGGGATTGCCGGCCTCGGCGAGCACACCGACGATGCCCTGGGTGAGGTGGTACTTGCCCTCGGCCTTCTGGTAGGGGTCGGTGTTCGTGCCCATGGCGATGGGCTCGCCCCTCCACTTGGGTGACCGCAGCTCGGCGCGGAGCCGTTCCACGGCGTTGACCTTCACGACGATCTTGCGCTCGAAGTCCTCGCCGATCCCGAGCCCGAGATATGCGTGAGTCGGCCTCGCGAAGCAGTAGGTGCAGGCGTGGCTGCATCCCCGGTAGGCGTTGATCGTGTAACTGAACGGCATCCGCGACGACGCCGGCACCTTGTTGACGATCGTGCGGGCGTTGACATGGAGGAACTCCATGCCGCGGAACTCCCCGGTGCCGACGTGACGTTCACCGAGAGACGACTCGGGGAACAGCCTCTCGGACTCCTCGTGCTCGGCGAGGCGCCACCGCAGCTCGCCCGAGCACCGCTCCATCCTCATACCGGGAGCATATCGAACAGACGTTCGATCGAGTGGCTATCCCCGGTACCTCGGAGACCGTCCTAGTGTGACGGTGTGGTCCGACTGCCCACGGTTCTCACGGCCATCGCCGACCCGGACGAGCGCGAGCTCGCCACGCGGGCGTACGAGGTCTCCCTGAAGGCCTACGCGCCCGGCTCCAAGTTCCACGTCGGCGCCGCCGTGCGCACGACGAGGGGCCTCTACGTGGGCTGCAACGTCGAGAACGCCAGCTACGGGCTGACCTCGTGCGCGGAGCGCAACGCCGTGTTCGCGGCTGTAGCGGCCGAGGGGGGCAGGATCGAGATTGAAGCTGTGGCCGTCTACGCCCGCTCCCCGGGCATGAAGGTCAAGACCGCCTCCCCTTGCGGGGCCTGTCGTCAGGTGCTGGCGGAGTTCGGGCGGGCCGCGGTCGTGACCTTCCTTAGAGACGGGCGGTTCGCCTCTATGACGGTGGACGCGCTGCTACCGGAAGCCTTCGAGCTGTACTGAAGCCGGCGCACCCAAAGGCGGTCAAGGCCTAAAGGCCGGCCGCGAGCCCCGCAACCGCTGCGAGCAGCCGGTCGACGTCGGACTCGTCGTTGTAGTGCACGACGCCAGCACGCACCGCTCCCCCGCTGTCACGGATCTTGAGCACGCCGGCCAGCTCCCAGGCGTAGTTGTCGCCGTTCCAGACGTTGACCCGGCACTGCGCAAGGTGCTTCGCCACCTCGTTCGGGCGCATCCCGGCGACGTTGAAGCACGTTGTGGGCGCGCGGAATCTCGCCTTCCCGTAGGTGGTGACGCCACCGATCGCTTGCAGGCCGGCCTGCAGGGAGGCGAACAAAGCCGCCTCGTACGCTTCGACTGCGGTCATCGAGGCAAGCACCCGTTCGCGTCGCGAGCCTGTCGCCGCCTCGTCGATCGAGGCCAGGTGCTCCACCGCCGCCACGACCCCGGCCAGGTCCGCGAACGGCAGCGTCCCGCGTTCGAACCGGCCGGGAACCAGGTCGCTCGCCGGCGCGAGCTTGTCGGGATGCAGGCTCTCCAACAGGCCCGGGCTGGCGATGACGGCGCCGACGTGGGGGCCGGACCACTTGTAGGAGCTCGTGGCGTAGAAGTCCGCACCGAGAGCGGTGACGTCGACGGGCGCGTGCGGTGTGGCGTGGACACCGTCGACGTAGGTGAGCGCGCCGACCTCGTGAGCTTTGCGGGTGATAGCCGCAACATCGGGGCGGGTGCCGATGAGATTGCTCGCAGCTGTGACCGCGACGAGCCTCGTGCGCTGCGACAACAGGTCGTCGTACTGCCCCGCCGCAAGCTCACCGGTGGCGGCGTCGACCTCGGCCCAGCGCACGACGGCGCCGGCGCGTGCAGCTGCCTGGACCCAGGGCCGCACGTTGGCGTCGTGGTCCAAGCGTGACACGACCACCTCGTCGCCTCGGGCCCAGCTCCTGGAGACGGTCTCCGCCAGCCGGTAGGTGAGGGTGGTCATGTTTGGCCCGAGGATCACTCCGCCGGGCTCAGCTCCGACGAGATCGGCGAGCGCCTCCCGGCAGGCGCGGACGATGTCCCGGGCACGATGGCTGGCCGGGAAGGCTCCTCCTACGTTGCCGAGCCCGGCCAGGTACGCGCCCGAGATCACCTCGATGACGCTGGAGGGCACCTGCGTGCCCGCCGCCCCGTCGAGGTAGGCGTAGCCGTCCGCGAGGGCGGGGTATGACGACCTGATCCTGGCAACGTCGAGGGTCACGGCGTGGCCTCCTTTACGCGTAGGTCCATCTTTCCTTCCTCAGGTTTGCCCGTGCGCAGTTGGGATATTCGTTCCGTCCGCCAGAAGGCCCACGGCTGCGAGCCTCCCGAGCGACCGGTTCAGGGGCTGTCGCCCTTCGCCGCCCAGCTCCCGTGAACAGGTCGGCATGACCGAGATCGACTATGCCCGGCAAATAGGTGAGCTCGCTCGCCACGACACACGACCGACGGCGCGGCTGCAACCGGCCGTGCTCTCATGGCTAGGCAGCGCTGTGGCAGACCGCCTCTACGTTGTTCCCGTCCGGGTCGCGCACGAATGCTCCGTAGTAATTCTCGTGGTACTCGGGCCACGGACGCGGCTCGTGGAGCACCGTGGCGCCCAAAGACACGGCTGCGTCGAAGAATGCCTTCACGCTGGCCCGGTCCTTCGCCGTGAAGGCGAGATGGTTCTCACGGTTCGCCTCACCGGAAACGAGCGGGCCTATCCAGAACTCCGGCTTACCCTCGAGGCCGTAGCCGACGACCTCACCGAAGTCCATGACGCGGATAGCGCCGAGCGGGGCAAGCACAGCGTCGTAGAACGATGAGCTCACACTCACGTCTGCGCATTGGATGGATACATGGTCGATCATTGACCGGATAATACGACCAGGTTCGGGGCCCGGCAGAATGGGACGGCGCGCAGCCGGTGCCCTCCCGGGTTTGGACGGGTGACCGCCAGCGCGATGACGCCGTCGACCAACTGATGAGGGGGGTTCAGGTGCACACAGCCCACGAGCTGTCGGACGAGCTGAGGCCGAAGGCCCGCGCCTTGAGGGGCGAGATCGGAGACGTGTTCTCCGCCTACGCGGAGCTGAGCCGTGCTGCGACGGCCGATGGCGCGCTCTCGAGCCGGGTGAAGGAGCTCATCGCCCTCGCGATCGCGGCCACGCGCGAATGCGACGGGTGCATCGGCGCCCACGCCCGAGGAGCCCAGCGAGCCGGGGCGAGCCTTGCTGAGGTCGCGGAAGCCATGGGAGTGGTGATCATGATGAACGGAGGCCCCGGGACGGTCTGGGGTCCCCGGGCGTTCGCGGCGTTCGAAGAATGGGCGTCTGGCGCACCGGCCGAAGCACCGGGCATTTGAGACCTCTGTAGTCCAAGCCGTGAAAGGCCGTAACGGACCGAGCCTCTAAGGCAGTGCCGGTGTGCCCGCTGCGCGAGACTTGGCGAACCCCGAGGGGAGGTCCGAGCCGAATGGACATGGTGAACCTGATCTGCTCGAAACGGGACGGCCGCGAGCTCACCGCCGCTGAGATCGACTGGGTCATCGATGCCTATGTCGCAGGCCACGTGGCAGACGAACAGGTCGCCGCCTTGTTGATGGCGATCTTCTGGCGTGGGCTTTCAACGGCCGAACTGTCCCGGTGGACGGCCGCCATCATCGCCTCGGGTGAGCGGCTGGACCTGTCCCGCCTTTCGCGACCCACGGTTGACAAGCACTCGACCGGTGGCGTCGGCGACAAGGTGTCGCTCATCCTGGCTCCGCTCGTGGCCGCCTGCGGCGCCGCCGTGCCACAGCTGTCGGGGCGGGGCCTCGGCCACACCGGTGGCACGCTCGACAAGCTGGAGGCGATTCCCGGATGGCGCTCCGATCTGTCCAACAGCGAGATGCTCGCCCAACTCGAACAGGTCGGGTGTGTGATCTGCGCCGCGGGCGCCGGGCTCGCCCCTGCGGATCGCAAGCTCTACGCGCTGCGCGACGTCACCGGCACGGTGGAGTCGATCCCTCTCATCGCCGCCTCGATCATGTCGAAGAAGATCGCCGAGGGGACCCAGTCCCTCGTCTTGGACGTCAAGGTGGGCTCTGGTGCGTTCATGGCCGACCGGGCCCGGGCCACAGAACTCGCCCGGACGATGGTTCGCCTCGGCCGTGACCACGGGCTCAAGGTCAAGGCCGTGCTCAGCGCGATGGACACCCCCCTCGGTTGGGCGGTCGGCAACGCCTTGGAGGTAGCCGAGTCCGTCGAAGTGCTCTCCGGCGGCGAAGACTCGGCCGATCTCGTCGAGCTCACGCTCGCGCTCGCACGCGAGATGCTCGCATTGGCGGGGATCCGGGCCGATCCCGCCGTTGCGCTCCGAGACGGCTCGGCCCTGGAGCGGTACCGGGCGATGGTCGTGGCCCAGGGAGGCGACCCCGACGCTCCCCTGCCCCGCGCAGCTCACGTCGAGCTCGTGACCGCCGACCGCCCAGGGATACTCGGGCGGCTCGAGGCCCGTGCGATCGGTGTCGCCGCCTGGCGGCTCGGGGCCGGCAGAGCGCGCAAGGAGGACGCCGTGAGCGCGACCGCAGGCGTCGTGTGCCGCGTCAAGCCTGGTGAGGACGTCGCGCAGGATCAAGCTCTACTGGAGCTTCACACCGACGAACCCGATCGTCTCGCCTGGGCGCGGGACGCCCTCAAGGGCGCGATCACCGTGGTCGACGAGGCGCCTGTGCCCACGCCCGTCGTGTTGGAGGTGATCTCGTGAGCGGCAAGCCCGACCTCAACCAGCTTCGCCTCGCCCCGAAGGTACTCCTGCACGACCACCTCGACGGCGGACTGAGGCCCGCCACGGTGGTGGAGCTCGCGGCTGAGCACGGTTACCGGGACCTGCCGACGACAGATCCGGGGGAGCTCGCGGCGTGGTTCGTGTCGGCCGCCCCCAATCGCGACCTCGTGCGCTATCTGGAGGGCTTCGCCCACACGGTCGGCGTGATGCAGACCCGCGAGGCACTCGAGCGAGTCGCCACAGAATGCGTCGAGGACCTGGCTGAAGACGGGGTCGTCTACGCCGAGGTGCGCTTTGCCCCCGAATTGCACACAGAGCGCGGCCTCGCGCTCGAAGAAGTGCTCGAGTCGGTGCTGGCGGGCTTCCACAAGGCCATGGGGCGCTCTGCGGCCGCGGGACGGCCGATCGTCGTGCGCGCGCTGTTGTCGGCGATGCGCACGGCCGCGCGCTCGCGCGAGATCGCCGAGCTCGCGGTGCGATACCGCGATGTGGGCGTCGCCGGCTTCGACGTCGCGGGTCCTGAGGCCGGCTATCCGCCCACCGACCACCTGGACGCGTTCCATCTCGTGCAGCGCGAGAACTTCCACGCCACGCTGCACGCCGGCGAGGCCTTCGGGCTGCCCTCGATCTGGCAGGCGATCCAGTGGTGCAATGCGGAAAGGCTCGGACACGGGGTCCGCATCGTCGATGACATCGTGGTGGATCCCGACGGGGTCGTCTTTCTGGGCCGGCTGGCGGCGTACATAAGAGACCGCCGCATACCGCTCGAGATGTGCCCCACTTCGAACGTGCACACCGGGGCGGTGCCGTCACTCGCCGAGCACCCCATCGGGCTGCTGCGCCGCCTCCGCTTCAGGGTCACCGTGAACACCGACAACCGCCTGATGAGCGGCATCAGCCTCTCCTCGGAGCTTGCCGGGCTGGTCGAGACCTTCGACTGGACCTGGGGAGACATCAGCTGGCTGACGATCAATGCCATGAAGAGCGCCTTCTGCCCCTTCGACGACCGATTGGCGCTGATCGACGGTCAGATAAAGCCCGGCTTCGCGGCCTTGAACACCGACGCCCGTAAAGGGTCCTCCGGGGACCGGTCCGATGCTCAATCCCTGCTCGCAGAGGACCTCATCGACTGACAGCGGGCCGCGACGTCATCACGAATAGAGCCGATGAGCCGGTCCGCCTTGCGCCGCGCCTCGCTCACGCCCTCGGGTGGGACGGGCGCTGTGACGACCTCGAAATAGGCCTTCAGCTTCGGCTCGGTGCCGCTCGGCCGCAGCACCACGCGGGCCCGGTTGACAAGCCGGAACACGATTGCATCGGTGGCCGGGAGCCCCCCAAGCCCTTGTGAGAGGTCCACGAGTTCGTCCACAGCCAGACCCGCGAGTGCCGCGGGAGGTTGCCTGCGCCAGCACCCCACGATCTCGGCCATCTCCGCCTCGGCGGTCGGTCCCTCGAGGCGCAGCGACCATTGTGCGGTGGCGTGCACGCCGAAACGCGAGGCGAGGCTGTCGAGCCGGTCGAGCACCGACGTCCCGCCAGCCTTGGCGCCGGCGGTGATCTCGGCGGCAAGCAGTGCCGCCGACAACCCGTCCTTGTCGGAAACGGCGTCACCGACCTGGTAACCGAGCGCCTCCTCGTAACCGAAGACGAACCTGGACCCCGGACTTGAGCGTGCCGCGCGCGCGATCCACTTGAACCCGGTGAGCGTCTCGACGTAGGCGACCCCGGCAGCTTTCGCCATCGCCGACAACATCGTCGACGAGACGATGGTGGTCGCAACCAGGCGATCCCCGCCACTGGTCGACGACAGCACGTGATCGCCGAGGAGCACCCCGAGCTCGTCACCAGTCAGCCTTCTCCAGGTCCCCGCCACCCGGTCCGGCACGGCGATGGCCAGGCGGTCGGCGTCGGGGTCGTTCGCCAGAACCAGGTCGGCCCCGAGCCGCACGGCGTCGGCGAGGGCCAGGTCGAGCGCCCCGGGCTCCTCCGGGTTGGGAAAGGCCACCGTCGGGAAGTCAGGGTCGGGTGTCGCCTGGGCGGAGACGACCGACACCGGCTTGAAACCGGCCTCCGCCAGGAGCTCCGGGACCACCTGACCGCCGACGCCGTGCATGGGTGTGTACACGACCCGGATCTGGCGGGGACCGTCCGGGTCGAGCAAGGCGAACGCCGCCCTCCGGTACGCCTCGAGAAGCTCCGCCTCGTCTATGGGCTCTATCAGTCGGTCCTTGGCCTCCTCCGGTACGTCCACCGAGCTGGCGGGCGAGGCGACTGCGCTCGCCAGCGCGTTCCGGGCCGCCTCGGCGATGACGGCGTCGTCCGGCGGTATCACCTGGGCGCCGTCGGACATGTAGACCTTGTAGCCGTTGTCGGCGGCGGGGTTGTGGCTCGCGGTGACCATCACCCCCGCCGACGCACCGAGATGCTTGACTGCGAAGGCCGTCAGCGGGGTCGGCAAGGCACGGACGAAGACCCGCACCCGCACGCCGGCGCCGGCGGCAACTTCGGCGACGTCGCGGGCGAACTCGTCTGATCCATGGCGGGCGTCGCGTCCAACGACTATCCCCCGGCGCGCAGCCTCTCTGCCCTGGCCGAGCACCCATTGCGCCACGCCGGCGGTCGTGGCGCGAACGACCAGGCGGTTCATCCTGGCCGGGCCGGCACCGAGCGCGCCCCGAAGCCCTGCGGTCCCGAAAGCGAGCGGGCTCTCGAACCGTGCGCGCACGGCGGCGCCGTCGCCGGCGTCGAGGAGGGCGGCGAGCTCCGCCCGGGTGGACGGGTCAGGGTCCGCCGATATCCACGCCCGGGCCTGCGCGGCCAAAACGGGGGGGATCGGCTCGAGGTTCTCGTGCCCGTTCGTCACAGCGCCGAGAGCACTCCCGCCAGGAGCTCGACGAGGTAAGGCGCGGCTGCGGCACCGGCAGCGAGCACCTCCTCGTGATCGAGCGGAGTTGGGCTCACCCCCGCCGCGAGGTTTGTGACGAGCGAAATTCCCAGCACCGACGCCCCGAGGTGGTGGGCGGCGATCGCTTCGAGCGCCGTGGACATCCCTACCAGGTCGGCGCCTTGACGCCGCAGCGTCGCGATCTCGGCGGGCGTCTCGTAGTGGGGACCTCCCAGGGCCGCGTAGACGCCTTCGGTGAGGGTGGGGTCCACCTGCTTGGCAAGGGCGCGTAGGTTGGCCGGGTAGAGCTCGGTGAGGTCCACGAAGCGCCCCCGGTAACCGGGCGGAGGTGCCGGGCCGCTCAGCGGAGAGGCGCCCATCAAGTTGATGTGGTCACGGATCAGCACAGCCTGGCCGGGTCTCATGGCCGGATCGAGGCCGCCGGCAGCATTGGTCAAGATGACAACCCGGGCGCCGGCGATCACCGCCGTGCGGACGGGATGGACGACCTCGGCCGGGGAACGGCCCTCGTAGAGATGGGTACGCCCTATGAGAAGGAGTACCCGGTGCTTGCCGGCCCTGAGCGAGCGCAGCTGGCCATGGTGGCCGGCGACCGTGGGCGCTGCGAAGCCCGGGAGATCGGCGGTCGCCCGTTCCATCTCCGTGGTGCCCAGCCCGTCGGCAACGCCCTGCCAGCCCGAGCCCAGCACGATCGCCACATCGTGCGGCGGAGCGCCCGACCACCGCTCCATCTCCGCACCAGCCCGGGCCGCGAGCTCGTACGGGTTCGACGAGACACCTGCCGTCGTCATGGAGGCCAAGACTAGCGACGTGCATGCCGGAGAATCTCTCCGGAGGCTCTCGTCAAAGGCCGATGGGGTGCCAGACGGTCTTGGTCTCGAGAAACGCCAGCATGCGGCGTGGCGTGGGAGGGGTGGTCCAGTCGCCATCGCACGCATTCGGGCGCAGGACGCGCTTGACGTTGGTGACCGCGGCCCGTTCGAGATCGGCGAGGAGAGCCTCCGGCGCGCCCGCCAGATCGAGCGCATCGACGTCGCGGTG
This sequence comes from Acidimicrobiales bacterium, assembly GCA_052148655.1. Taxonomy (GTDB): domain Bacteria; phylum Actinomycetota; class Acidimicrobiia; order Acidimicrobiales; family Bog-793; genus Fen-455. The sequence goes on along the minus strand of JBKQHU010000170.1, from coordinate 42,479 downwards.
GGCGGCGAGCACAGGCGCGAGCTCGCCGACGCGGCCCGTGATCAGGTTCACGACGCCACCGGGAACGTCCGAGGTGGCAACCACCTCGGCGAGGGTGATCGCCGGGAGCGGCCTCGCCTCACTCGCGAGGAGCACGACGGTGTTCCCGGTCACTAGCACCGGCGCCAGCACGCTCACAAGCCCGAGCAGCGAGGAGGCCTGCGGCGCGACGACGCCGACGACGCCGGTGGGCTCGGGCACGCTGAAGTTGAAGAACGGGCCCGCAACCGGGTTGGACGACCCGACCACCTGCGCCACCTTGTCCGCCCAGCCCGCGTACCAAACCCAGCGGTCGACCGAGTCGTCGACGCTTGCCGCCGCCTCGTCGCGACTTATTCCCTCGCTCGAGACCACCTCATCTGTGAACTGCGCCCGCCGGCCGTCAAGCATCTCAGCGACGCGGTAGAGGACCTGACCCCGGTTGTAGGCCGTAGCGCCCGCCCAGCGGGGCTGCGCCTTGCGCGCCGCCACGACGGCGTCGCGTACGTCCTTTCTCGAGCCCTGGGCGGCGTTCGCCAAAAAGGCGCCCTTCGAGTCGGCCACGACATAGGACCGGCCGGACTCAGAACGCGGGAACGCCCCTCCGATGTACAGCTTGTAGGTCTTGCGCACTGCCAGTCGTTCGTCAGACATCGAGGTACGCCCCCAGGCCTTGACGGCCGCCCTCCCTGCCGAAGCCCGACTCGCGATAGCCCCCGAAGGGACTGGTGGGATCGAAGCGGTTGAAGCTGTTCGCCCACACGACCCCGGCGCGCAGCTGGCCGGCCATCCACAAGATGCGGCTCCCCTTCTCGGTCCAGACACCGGCGGACAAGCCGTAGACAGTGTTGTTGGCCTTGGCCACGGCCTCTTGGGGGGTGCGGAAGGTGAGAACCGAGAGTACCGGCCCGAAGATCTCCTCCTGGGCGATGCGGTGCGCCTGGGACACGTTGGTGAACACCGTCGGCGCGAACCAGTAGCCCTTGGAGGGAAGGGTGCAGGCGGGTGACCACCTGACAGCACCCTCGGCCTCCCCGGCGGCCGCGAGCTCGCGGATCTTGTCGAGTTGGGCGGCGTTGTTGATGGCACCGAGGTCGGTGTTCTTGTCGAGCGGGTCACCGACGCGAAGTGTCGCCAGGCGACGCTTCAGCCGCTCGACGACGGTGTCGGCGATCGACTCCTGCACCAAAAGGCGCGAACCGGCGCAGCAGACCTCTCCCTGGTTGAAGAAGATGCCGTTCACGATGCCCTCGACGGCCTGGTCCAAAGGGGCGTCCTCGAAGACGATGTTCGCCGCCTTGCCGCCCAGCTCCAGTGTCAGGTGCTTGCCCGTGCCGGCGATGGCACGCTGGAGGTCCTTGCCGACCTCGGTCGAGCCGGTGAAGGCCACCTTGTCGATCCCCGCGTGGGCGACAAGGGCCGCCCCGGCGACCGACCCGGCCCCGGTGACGACGTTGACGACGCCCGGCGGCAGGTCGGCCTGCTGGATGATCTCGGCGAGCAGGAGCGCCGTCAACGGCGTCGTCGAGGCGGGCTTGAGCACGCATGTATTGCCGGCCGCGAGTGCCGGCGCGAGCTTCCAGGCCGCCATCATCAACGGGAAGTTCCAGGGGATGACCTGGCCGGCGACCCCGAGGGGGGCGGGAGCGGGACCGAAGCCGGCGTACTCGAGCTTGTCGGCCCAGCCCGCGTAGTAGAAGAAGTGGGCCGCTGCCAAAGGGACGTCGACGTCGCGCGACTCGCGGATCGGCTTTCCGTTGTCGAGGCTCTCCAGCACGGCGAGTTCGCGCGACCGCTCCTGGATGATGCGGGCGACCCGGAAGAGGTACTTGGCACGCTCGCCGCCCGACATCGGGCCCCAGACCTCCCTCTGGGCGCGGCCGGCGGCCTCGACTGCCCGGTCGATGTCCTGCAGGCCAGCGGCGGCGACCTCCGCCAGTACCTCCTCGGTGGCGGGGTTCTCCGTCTTGTAGGCGTTTCCCTCGATGGGCTCGACGAAGGCCCCATCGATGAACAGCCCGTAGGAGGACTTGAGGTGCACGATGGCGCGGGCCTCGGGCGCGGGGGCGTAGGCGAAGGCCGCACGCTCGTCATGTCGGGTCGCGACGAGCTCTCCGGGCGAATCGTCGTTCCCACGGCCCGAGCCGGGGGTGTCTGTCCCGGGCTCGGCCTCGGGCTTTTCCGTTGGATGGCTCTCGGTCATTCGATACTGAAATCCTCACTCCCCGCATAGACGCCGCTCAGCTGCTTGGAGCGCTGTCGGAGCAGATCGTTCAGGAGGCTGGAGGCTCCGAAACGGAACAGGGACGGGTCGAGCCAGGCATCCCCCACGGTCTCGTTCACGATGACGAGGTACCGGATGGCGTCCTTGGCGCTACGGATCCCGCCGGCCACCTTCACGCCGACGAGCGCCCCGGTGAGCTCGGCGAAGTCGCGCACGGCCTCCAGCATCACGAGGGCGACAGGAAGGGTCGCCGCCGGGCTCACCTTCCCGGTCGACGTCTTGATGAAGTCGGCGCCACCCACCATCGCCAGATAACTGGCCCTGCGCACGTTGTCATAGGTGACGAGCTCGCCCGTCTCCAAGATGACCTTCAGGTGCGCCTGAGCGCAGGCCTGCTTGACAGCCTGCACCTCCTCCAGGACAAGACCGTAGCGACCGGCGAGGAACGCTCCTCGGTCGATGACCATGTCGACCTCGTCGGCGCCAGCTGCGACGGCGTCGCGCACGTCGGCGAGCTTCACGGCGAGCGAGGCGCGACCCGACGGGAACGCCGTAGCCACCGAGGCCACCTTCACGCTCGTACCCATGAGCGCCCGCTTGGCGACCGGCACGAGGTCGGGGTAGATGCACACTGCCGCGACAGGCGGGACCGACGCATCCGCGGGGTCGGGTCGGCGGGCCTTCGCGCACAGGCTCAGGACCTTGCCCGGTGTGTCGGCTCCCTCGAGGGTCGTGAGGTCCACCATGGCGACGGCCATCTCGAGCGCCCACAGCTTGGCGGAGGTCTTGATCGAGCGCGTGGCCAGCGACGACGCCCTCAGCTCGGCACCGACCTGGTCGACGCCGGGAAGGCCGTGAAGAAAACGGCGCAGGTCCGTCTCCGAGCGGCGCAGGTCCGCAAGCACCTCGCCGACGTCGGCGCCGCCCGGGCCGACTATTGAACGGCCCGCGCTGAAGGTGCTCGGGGACGGCCGAGGGCTCTCGAGACGGGCAGGCGCGCCCGGGCCGCTCTGCACGGTCTCTCTCGCCTCGCTTTCCATACGCCCACCTCTCGGGTCGGTGCGGGTTCGAGCGTAGCCTTCCGCCATTGTGCCTCGGGCACACGGCCAGCACCTCGAGTGTCCTTTAAGCGCCGAACACCGCCCGAGCGAGCTGTGGGCATGTTCCATCACGATGGCACAAGAGAACACAACCCGACACGCGGTAGGTCCCGAAGAGTCCCGCAGCTCCGCACGCCATCCCGGCCTCGGGGGTCCGTACGCCGACCGGAAGCCGCCGAGCTCCCGTTGTGGCTTCTCGTACCTGTGCCCGAAGGTCCGGCGCACCGTCCGCGCTCGGGGTTGTTACCGGACGCGCCCCCTGAAACTTCTGCCCCCAGGCCCTCGAGGTGTGCTTGCTAACCGCATCCTGAGGCGGACTCGCCACCCTTGTCCAGGAGTGACAGCGCCTCGGCATCGAAATGGCGAGGCCGCGCGAGGCCGTGACCCGTCGCGCCGGTACCGTTCTGGCCGCTCGCCCTTTCTTTGTATCTCTGGTGTTCGTACCGGTACCCGAGTCCCCTGATGGTCACGATCCGAGCCGGTTTGTCGGGATCGTCCTCAATGCGGGCACGCAACCGGTTGATGAGCGTTGACAAGATCTTCCCGTTGCCATCGAAATCTGAGCCCCACATGCGCTCGAGCAGAGTCTGGCGGAGCAGCAGCAGGCCCGCGGCGCGTAGCAGCTCCTCGAGGAGGCGGAACTCCTGACGTGTGAGCTCGACCGACTCGCCCCGCACGTACACCTCGTGACGGTCAGGATCGAGTGAGAGATCGTCCACCACGAGCACACGGGAGCTTGCTTCCAAAGGAACGCGCACGCTCGCAACGGTCGGCGCGGTGGGAGAGCTTTGGCTCACCTGGCTCGGCGGGCTGCGTCTCAGCACAGCCCGGATCCGCGCGACGAGCACACGCATGCTGTACGGCTTGACGAGAAAGTCGTCCGCACCTGTCTCCATCGCGATCACGACGTCGAACTCATCCGAGCGCGCACTCACGACGATCACCGGCACGCTCGAGAGCATTTGCTTGACACGCCTGCAGACGTCGATCCCGGACAACCCGGGCAACATTGCGTCCACGATCACGACATTGGGCGCCTTGGCATTGAACAGCTCGAGACCGGACACTCCGTCTCCAGCCCAGATCGGAGCAAAGCCCTCGTGCTCGAGCCCTGCGCAAACAGCGATCGCCTGCGCCTCGTCGTTCTCGACGACCAGGATCGTCGTTGCCCCCCGCAGCGGGCTGGGTCGAGTTTGGGGGACGTACAGTTCTCTTTCATGACCCGCCCCGGCCGGTCCAACTGCCGGAGCCCCGACAGGCACCCCGGACTCCGCCTCGCGGGTGAGGCCGCTGACGGAACCCTGGCCACCATCGCCGGCTGAACTGTCGGCCACTTGTGCGAGGGCGAGATCCCATAGGGCCATCGCGCAGGCAACCTATCCAAGCCCGATGAACGGAGTATGAGCCGCGGTCGCCATCCTGGCCAAGTCCAGGTGAACGTTGGGCAACAGCTGGCGTGGATCTTCGCCTCGTACGACGACGGGCTCTCAGGGTGTTGGCGTTGCCACTGGCCGTGCCCATGTTGGGACTTCGCTGCCAGGCCTCTCAATTGCCACCCTCTACCCCCGACCGCGGATCTGTCCCGTCCGTGATGCGAAGTTCACCTAGATGTCGATAGAGCGTCGCAGAATCCGGATCGGCCGTTCAGCTGGTCGTGCTTATCTCGTGTTGCCGCAAGTGAAACAGCCGCGTACGGAGGCGACCAGATGAACGTGTCAGCCGGGGAGCTCCACAACCGGAAACTGACCCGGCGAAGCGAAGCTCTCCGCGCGCACCCGCTCGGCTTGGCAATGCTCGTCTCGCTCGTCGCTGCCGTTACGGCAGGCCTGCTAGTGCGGTTCAGCCCTGCCATGAAGCCTTTGCCCAAGAGGTTGGGACGCTACGACGCCGCTCAGGAAACGATCTGCGAGCAGCTTCGCGCCGTCAACTCAAGACAAGGCGACCCGAGGTCCGCGCTCGACGCCAACCTGGTCGTGGGTCGTGTCGAAGCGAGTTCTCCGAGCACGCCGACTTCGGTTGGGCTCTTCGATCCCGTCAAAGTCGCCGGCCGTCATGACACCCGGCGCAACTACAACTATTTCGAGCAGCTCAACGCGGAGCTCGAGGAACTGGCCGAGCACGTTCAGTGAACCGGGATACCCAACTTCAAGCTGCCTGCCACGGTTCTTGTGGAAGGGCCGAACCACCTGCCCGTGTGTGACGCGGCCGACGGCGTCTGTCCTCGTCGCTCTGGTCCTGGAGCTTCTCACGCTCGCCCGCATCATCGGGCGTCGCAGTTCGCCTCGGGTGCCACTCCGGCGACGGGGCAAACTCGGTGCGGGGCGGGGAAATGAAGATGATCGTTCACCAGAAGTTCGCCTCACCGAGGGATATCTCCGCCTTCCGAGCGACAGAATGGCGCTGGTGGGATCGCCCCGCCGGATATCCCGTGCGGGCGCTGACTCCCACAGGTGGCAACGGGTGCAAGTGACCCCACAACTGAGAACACTGATCCGCGCGACCCGCGAACAGCTGACTAGGTCAGGGGCGGTACGGCTGAGATGGTGACCATTGCCAGCCGATCGTGGTGGGCCTGCCTCGTGCAGTGGCCCGGAGAGTGGAAGGCCCGATGGCGCAACGCTTCCCCACGTGCTCGCACGACGATTCAGCTCGCCGTCGTCCTCGCTGTCGTCGCCGCCGCCTACAACTACTCTCTCGTCACGCTTTGGCAGGAAGCCGGCCTCGAGACGCCTCTTGCGTACGTGAGCCTTGTTCCTCTCATCGCGCTCGGGCTCGCGGCGGTGCGCAGCAAGCCTTCGCGTGCCGAACCCGCCATCCATGACCGCCAGGTTGACTACATCGTCGGACTACCTTTCATCGCGGCGGCACTGGCGATGAACCTGCTGCTACCGGCGAAGTTGTCAGCAATGTTCTGGGTCTGGCGTATCGACCTTCTCTCGTTGCCGTTGTTTGTCGCCGGTGTTATCTCGATCGTGTTCGGCGTACGGGTGTTCTGGCGTCAGAAGCTCGCGATCGTCTACCTGTTGCTCGCTTGGCCGCTTCCCTACACTGTCTTGCTTCTGAGGGCTCTCGACTCGTTCACGAGGGTCACTCTCGATGCTCTCTCCGCCATCACCCGGATCTTCCCCGTGGCCGTCTCGGATCCCGGTGGGATCTTCACAGTTACGCACGGTACCCAATCCTTTCCGCTGAGTGTCGTCTCAGCTTGCTCGGGAATAAACGGCATGGTCGGCTTCCTACTCGTGGGATCCGCCTTCGCCGCCATCGTGCGCGGGCCGCGCATTCGCAAGACTCTGTGGCTGATTGGCGGGATGATGCTGCTCTGGGCGATCAACATCGGGCGTCTGGTCTTCATCTTCTGGACTGGAAAGGAATGGGGCGAACACATCGCCATCGGCGTGTTTCACCCTGTCATCGGACTTTTGACCTTCAGCGTCGGCGTGCTTGTGATGACCCTGGCCATACAGCCCCTCGGCATGTCCATAGGCGACCTCGGTTCGAAGCACGTGCGGGGCGTACCGCGCGAACCGGCGGACACTGCCCTCGCGAGACGTTCGAGCGTGCTCGCGGTCCCGAACATCTTTTGCGCTGTCGCGGTGGTTGCTCTCGCGGGTGGAGTCCTCGCCGTGACGAACTTCAACATGCGCACCTACGATCTCGTCGCGAACGCCGCCGGTGAGCCGAAGCTGCCCGCACTGTCAGTGCGCGCGGCCGCTCCGCCCGGTTGGCAACCCTCTTACTCAGACACGTTCACTTGGGCGAAGACATACTTCGGCGACGATTCGACCTGGAATAGGTACACCTACCGAGATCTTTCCTCTTCGAGCCTTTCGGCAGGCGGCCTGCCAGTCACCGCCGACGTCATTGACACGAGCGACCTCGAGTCTTTCTCGGCCTACGGAGTCCTGGCGTGCTACCAGTTCCACGGATACAGCCTTAAGGGCATCACTTCGGTGAACCTCGGTGGTGGCATCACGGGCCAGACACTCTCGTTCCAATCCAACGCGGCCGGGGACTGGTCCGTCGTCTATTGGATCGTCCCCGTCGTTTCCACGAACGGGTCCACTCTCTACGAGCGTGTCGTGCTGTATCTACTGGATGATTCGAGAGCCACGCTCCGGTCACTCGGCCTCGATAGCGCCCTGACGGGTCCGCTCGATGTTGCCGGCGACCAAGGACTGCGGATGCAGCGCGACTTCCTGGTGATGTTCGCCCGCGAGCTCATCGTGAACCAGGCTCACGGCGGCCTCCCCGCAAGCAACACAACCGTGAGCGCCGCGAGCCTCTGACATAGCAGGCTCATCGCGCCCTCCACCGCCGAGGAACAAAACAGCCAGAGGGGCGAAGCGGTTCCCGGCCCGCTCGCACCGGTCAGCTCGAATCTCTGCCTGGAGCTCCTCGAGGACACCCGGCTTGTATCAACGGAGGTAGGCGGTGAACTGGGGACTGCAGCCGGTCGGTCGTCTCCTAACGATCGCTTCCTGGCCGCTAGCCTCAAGTGTCATGAACATGGTGCGTCAGGTGATCGTGTTCGACGCGGCCGACCTCCACTCCGAGAGCGCGTTCTGGGCTGGAATCCTCGGCGGGCACGTCTTCGAAGATGAGCGGTTCCACTGCGTGATCGACGCCGCCGGCAACTGGCGCGTCGGCGTGCAGCTCGCGCCGGACCACGTTCCGCCCGAGTGGCCGGATGGAATGCCCCAGCAGCTGCATCTCGACTTGCACGTCGAGGACGCGCGAGCTGCACACGAAGAGGCAATCGGGCTGGGTGCCAGACTGCTCCAGCCAGCTCCTGACTTCGACGCCGAAGAGGGCCACCAGGTGTACGCCGACCCGGCCGGACACCCGTTCTGCATCGGCTGGGGACACCCCTCTCGAGAGGCCCTCGCGGCATTCGTTGCTGATCGCCTGGGACGCGAGGACGCGAACTTGAGTTAAGGGGCACTCATGCCGAGCTGGGGATGAGCACCTCGAAGAAAGGACGGAGGTCTCACGTAGCCGTCAGCCGGTCTTCCTGAGTGCTGGTTGCCACCCACCGTCCTAGTCACCCTGCACTCCCAGGCTTGGGCTTGCGTGCCCAGTAGCCCTGTAGAGCCTGAAACCGGGACAGGTTCCGGCAGGTGGAAAAGTGTGAACGAGTCGGGCAAATCCGGCCCCTGTCGCGTACAGGGTCGGGTAGGCCTGGTAGAGCGCATCGAGTGAATCGAGTGGCGATGGAGCGCCGACCATCAGGTACGGAGCATGGAACAGGAGCGGGTCGGCCAGGGTCTTCTGGAAGGCTCTGTCCGGCGTGATCATGAAAATCTTGGGGTTTGAGGCTTGGAGAACGAGGTTCGGTGCACAGCTGTCGAACGTGTCCATGATTACCGACCCGTTTGCCGGGTGCAGGCGCCCGATGTAGTCGTCAATCGCTTGCACGTTCCTGAACTGCACCTTCATCTGGTGGTCTTCCAAACTCAGGTGGTGCTGGAAAATGAAGCCGAGGCCCTGTATCTCCAAGGAACCTATCGCCGGATTGAACATCGCCACACCCGTGAGGATTGTTGCAGGAAGCCCAAAAGCGAACGCCAGCACCACACGCGCGACAGCACCCCAGAGCGGCGTCGAATGACGAACCGGGCGACGGCCGTCCACACTCGCCACCACCGCTTCAGATGACGGACGATCACTTGGAGAAGGGTCTCCTTTCGGCGGACCGGAACGGCCACCGAGAACGCATCCTGCGAGAAGGACCGCCAGCGGCGCAGCAGTGATGTAGAAACGAAACGACCATATGAGGCTATTGACCAGGTATGAGAACATGTCGAATGCCAGGCCACCACCGAGGATGGCTACCGGCGCCAGCATGCCAAGATCCCGATGCCGGCGGGCTGCGATCACGGCAAGCACAACTAGGACGGGGAGCAGAGGGGCAAGCGCCGCGATGGCGTGAAGCTCGAGCGACAGCCGGGGCAAGTAGTTGCCGCCGGTGATGCCCTGAGCCCGAATCTGTGAGCTGTTCCCGTATTGGGAGGTGAACTGCGCCAAGGGCTGTCCCGTGATGACGAAGCTCGCAACTGCCCAGCCCAAACAACTGGTGACAAAGGGTACGACGAAGATTGTGACATCCGTGAGCGAGGCCGCCAGGCGAGCACGCCGAGAACCGGAGGTTCTCGAGAAAGTCACCACCGCGACCACGGCCGTACCAAGGACGGCAGCGCCGGCCGCCTCGTTCCTGGCTAGGTACGCCACTCCAAGTGCCGCGCCCGCAAATACCAGGGAACGGACTCGGCCGTCGTGCAGCCATCGCAGCAGATACCGAGTCGTCAGCACGAGCGTGAAGACGTACAGCGCCTCGCTCATGCCGTTGCCGGCGTAGTAGATGATCATGGGGTTCAAGGCGAAAAGACCCGTGAGCACAAGACGCGGCGCACGGGCGACGCCGCTCTCTGCCAGAGCCGCACGCAGTTGGTACACGGCACCTGCCATCGCCATCGAGCTCGACAAACTCGCGGCAAAGATGTGCGAGGCGAGCGCCGGCCACAACGACACGAACAGCTCGAAGGGCATCGAAGCAATGGACGTGAGCGGGTTCCAGACAAACCCGATGGCGGCGAGGTGCGGATCAAGGGAATAAAGGACGTAGAACCCGTCGGCCAACCGCGATGTGGCATCCCCGAGAAAGCTCAGGAAGACGAAGTCGAGAAGGACACCAACCACGACGTAGGCGATGAAAGGAAGAAGGAACGACAGCCAAGACTCCGTGCCCAGCCGCCGGAGGACCCGTTTGGGCACACTCGGAGCTCGGTCGCGTGACGGGGCGACCGGAGCCTCGCCCGCGGTGTGCTCGAGGAGTGCCGCTGAGCCGGAGACTAGGTCGGTCACGGCGGCGGGTTGGCGCCGCGAGCTGAAACACGGTGGTCGCGCCTGCCCTGCGTCTCCAGACCGCCCAGGTGGAGCCCATGCACCGTCTTCTCCCAGAGCGTGGGCGTCACGACGAGTTGAATGAACGCCTTGACACCTGCCATGGACATCATCACCCAGTAGAAAGGTACGAGTAACGCGGCCAGAAGCAGGTCGCTGCGGTCCATCAGCCGACAGCTCACAATTGTCAGATACCAGACAATGAAGTTGCCAAAAGCCCAGCAGACAAGGCCCATGTAGTAGACGGGCGCAGGAAAGATCCTCTGAAAGTAGCTCGGGTGGCCGGTGAACCACATCACCGTCAGCAGCCAAAACACTGGGTTAAGCAAGGCAAGAAGCGGCGTACCGCCAATGAACGTGAGCGCCTGGAACACGCCTCGCCACCCAATCTCCCGATACAGCTCGCGTGGCCGACGCATGTGCACAACGAGTGTCTGCAGGTACCCCTTGTACCAACGAGAGCGCTGGCGGATCCAGTTCACAAAATCACTGTTCGCCTCCTCGTAGGTCACCGAGTCCAGGATCCGCACCTCGTAACCCTCGCGGAACATGCGAAGGCCAAGATCCGCGTCCTCGGTCACATTGAAGGGATCCCAAGCCCCCATTAGCTCAAGTGCCCAGCGCCGGAAATGGTTCGACGTTCCACCAAGCGGGATCGGCGCTCGAAGCGAGGCAAGACCGGGAAGCAGGAACATGAACCACATCCCGTACTCGATCATGAACCACTTCGTGATGATGTTCTGGTTCGCATTGCCATACGAGAGCCTCGCCTGAACGCAGGCGACCTCCGGACCAAGACGCGATAGAGCGACCGCCGCCTTACGCAGTTGCAGCGGATCCGGCTCGTCCTCTGCGTCGAAGATCGTCACGAGCTCGCCACGGGCGAGAGACAATCCGTAGTTCAACGCCTTGGGCTTGGTGCGCGGCTCGGCCGGTGGCACGAGCACGACCTCGAAATGGTCCCCGCAGCCACAGGTCTTGACCGCCTCGATGGTCGCCTCGTCGTCTGCCTCGAGGAGGAGCTTGACATCGAGTCTGTCTAAAGGGTATTCGAACTGATCAACCTTCTCGATAAGATGCCCTATGACTTCTGGTTCGTGGTAGGCGGGAATCAAGACGGTGTAGATGGGCAATTGATCGTCGGGGACCTCGCGTGCCTCGCTGTCCGTCACGTGTTCGGTGACATCGGACCGCGTCGACCGGACGAAAAGAGCTACTCGATCGGTCGTGGTGAAAAGGTAGGCGAGTGTAAGTGCGGAGATGAAAACGATGACGGTGTCGGTAAGCGAGAACACCGCGCCGCCGACGATCAACGTCAGAAGTACCAATAAGCCGATCCGCTGACCTTTGGAGAGCAAAGTCTTCGAGGAAACAGTAGGCGTTCGTAGCGCAAGTCCCGAGGTACTTGCGTCCAGTCGGATACGCGCTTCGGCCTCGCTCACGACCGCGTCACGCACGACAGGACGGTAGCACGTGACTTCTTGGCCTCATAGAGGGCTTGTCGGAAGCTTCCGATTGTTTACGTGACGTTCACATCGATGTTACGCAGCACCAGTAGCAACGGGTCCCCGGGATATATGTCGAAACCGCAACTGGATGTCTGCTGCGGTACCCAGTTCCACGCCAGCACACCACTGCTGCCAGCCTGCAACTGGACATCGACCCTGCGCGCGAAATCGGTGGCTCGCAGCTTCAGGGGAAGACAGCTTGTAGCCGGCCCACCGACCAACCCAAGTTCGCCAGCAATGATCGGCTTGTCGATTGCGCGGGCCTGCCGCAACCGGACGGCCACACCGTTCCATTGGTCGCCGCCCATCGTCTCGGAATCGGCGTAGTAGTCGTGGTAGGAGAGCACATCGATCCCAGGGCTGGCGGACACATACGCGTAATCCTGGCCTTGCGTGCCACATTGTCCGCCACCGAGAAGCCCTGACTCCACCAGGTGCTCAGGATCGACGCTGTGGATCTCCCGACCGACGATGTCGAAGAAGTAGCGCAGCGCCTGCGCTGCCACCGCCTCGTTGGGGCAGGTCTGATTGCCACCGCAGTCCGAAGGCTCGAATTGGGGAGGACAGGTGGAAGCCTCGGCCTCCGATATCGGCTCCCACATCCCAAGGGCCGGTGAGCTCCGGTAACGCTCGACGATCGCCTGAACGTAGTCCCAGTACGACAACGGCATGACCGTGACCGGTCTGCCGGGGATCTCGCGGTCCACCCGCGCCAGACGGAATCCGCCTGCGTACCATGCCGGCCCGTACCACTCGTTGCCGTCGCAGGTACCACCTTGGTCGGTCAAGGACACAATCAACCGCTGGTGATACTCGGTCGCCGCCGCGAAGACACGATCGAGCGGTGCCCAGTCGATCTTGTTCGTGTGGACGTTGATCGCCATTGAGCCTTCAAAGGCCCAGAACCGCACCAGCGAGTTTGGACGCAGCGACGCGAAGAACGCGTCCAGCTGGGCGTCGGTGAGCATCGACCCGCAGCCAGGATTGACACCCCATTCAGTGGCGATCTCGTAGGCGTTGACGCCGACGAACCGATACGGCCGCCCGTCGAGCTCCAATCGGCTGCCCGAAGCCGTGATCGCCGCAGCTGAGTTGTCCTGATCCCGAGATGCGTGAGGATCGCTGTCGGCGCGGACGATCGTCGTTTTGACCTCCGACCCGGGCACGACGGTCGGCCCTGCGGTCGAAGGTCCAAATAGGGCCAGTGTGTCCACGGGTTGGAAGCGAACGACGGTGGCCTCTGTCTTGCCAAAGATCGGAACTTTGCGAAGGGTGCTTCCGCCTCTCACCTGTTCGCCTCCAACCCAGGCTGGAACGATGAGTGCACCCGCAATCAGCACAGAGAAAATCGCCAAAGGTACTGACGCGATGAAAACTCGCCAAGTTGGTTGTCCCGCGAGCCGATCCGAATGCCCCATTCACCCCTGATCGGCACGTCGCAAGCCCTGCTTGAGGGATTTGACCACTCCTAGCGCGGATTCTTCGCGCTCTCCGTAGTTAGATAGCGATCAGGTGACGGACAACACTCGTAGCCGCCCGCGTCGTCTCATGCCCCCCGAGCCGCGGCCTCCAGAGCGTCGGCCGTGAAGATGGCACTCACGGTGAGTCCGGCGGCACGGAGCCGATCGTGGCTTCCGCCACTCCGGTCGATGACGCAAAGGACGTTGTCGACGACGGCGCCGAGCCGGCGAAGGTCCCCGGTCGAGATCACGACCTGACCGCCCGTCGTGATCACGTCCTCGACGACGAGCAACCGGCGGCCGGCGATGGCGGCTCCCTCCGCGAGCTTGGCCGTCCCGTAAGTCTTGGCCGTCTTGCGGACGAACACGACCTCGAGGCCCGTCGCGAGGGACAGCGCAGTGGCGACGGGCACACCCCCGAGCTCCAGTCCCGCGAGAACCTCGGTGCCGGCAGGTATGAAGCCTACGGCCTGGGCCACGACCTCCCGGAGAAGTTCAGGGTCGCTCTCGAACAGGTACTTGTCGAAGTAGTAGTTCGAGACCTGACCCGACCGGAGTGTGAAGGTGCCTTCGAGCCGGCAGCGGTCGTTGACGAGGCGGGCAAGCGTCTGTTTATCCATTGCCGCCAGTCTGTCGCGACAGCCGGAGGAACGGCGGCAGCCTTCTAGTGAACAGTGCCCCCGCCTGTTCCGCAGGAACGCGGGTGATCCCCTTCTTTCTGGAATTGGCTGGTGGACGGAAGGGGTGACTCCTTTGTGGAGCACGTGGATCTCGAAACGCCTACCCTCCGAGGGCGAACGGATATTACCGCCGGTGATCGGCGTGAGGGTTCGTGAATGCGGAAGATCGGCTCGCTTCGGACTTTCGAGGGTCCACCCAGTTCAACAGGGAAAACGCGGCTCGTGCATAGAGTCGCAGCTTGCGAACTTTGTGACCGTGCCATCGTCTGACAGGCTCTCCCATCCGGTCGTTCTGGCACAGGATGTGGGGGGGGTATAGTTGCTGCTCTGACAGGGTTGGCGGATGAGACAAACACAGTCGGCTTCCCGAGGACAAGGGGTGGGCAACCGTTCTCCGATTCTTGCCGTCGCGGGCGACTGTACAGATCGTGGGCGAGACCTTGAAAGGCCGTGAGAACGTGAAACTGTCACGAAAGTTAGCGTTGAGCCTCCGCGTCGCCTCGATGATCGCCCTCGGCACCGCGCTCGTGCCGATCCTGTCGAGCCCCGCGCTGGCACAGCCCACGATCACTCAGAATTCACCGGCACAGGTGACGAAAACACCGTTCGGCACCATTGGTTTCACCGACACGATAACCGTAACCGGAGGTGACGATACCGGCTACGTCTTCACGACGACCTCGTCCTCGACCAACCTGAGCGTGGACAGCACCGGCGGCGTCTCTGTCTCAGGCGCGCCCCTCCACATTGGTGACTACATGGTCTCGGGCACCGTCGACGACACCGACGACCAAAACAACATGAGCGGCGACCAGGGTCAATGGAGCTACGAACTGATCGTCAACGCTGCCCCGATACTCCAGACCTCGCCAACCGCGAACTCGACCACCTACTACCCCCTCACCCTGGGGGCGGGGTGGTCCCAGCCGTTGGAGACCAGTGGAAGTGACGGAAACGGGGTCAGCTTCGTCACGACCACCTCCTCAACGTGGCTGAACGTGAACTCCTCCACCGGCGAGATCACGGCTACGGCCACAGTGGTCCCCGCGGGCAGTTACCTTGTCTCGGGCACCGACTCAGATGGCTCCGGCGACACCGGGACGTGGACCTACACGTTGACGGTCACCCCGGTCACGATCACTCAGACCTCCCCCACCTCGAACGCGAGCGCTCTCACACCTTTGGACATGACTGCCTGGTCCGAACAGCTGGTAACCAACGATGATGACGGAGGCGCGCTTAGCTTCCTCACGACCACCTCGTCGAGTTCGCTGACGGTGTCCAGCAGCGGCCTCATCAAACCGACGAGCACGCTGATCCCCGTGGGCCATTACACGGTCTCGGGCACCGACACGGACACCGACAACGACAACGGGATGTGGACCTACACGTTGACGATCACCCCGGCCACGATCGCTCAGATGACACCGCTATCGAACTCGCTGACGCCGGTCGGTACCGAATCCTTGGCGGACCAACTGAGAGTAATGGAAAGTGACGGAGGCAGCCTCTCTTTCGCTACCACTACAAGCTCACCTGACATAAGTGTTTCAACAGGCGGACTCGTCACGGCACTGACCCCGCCCGTGCCGGTTGGCTCCTACACCGTCTCGGGCACCGTCACGGACGGCTCAGGAGACACCGGCCCGTGGACCTACACCCTGAACGTCACCGCAGCGCCCATCACACAGACGGCGCCGATGTCGGGCTCGACGACGCCTGCACAGAGCTCCTCGTTCTCGGACACGCTCGCCACGACAGGCAACATCGGGTCTGCCAGCTTCACCGTGACCTCGAGCCCGCCGGGACCCGGTGGGGGTCTCAAGGTCTCGTCCTCGGGCACCGTCTCGACCACGGGCAAGCTCGCCGCGGGCAACTACACGGTCTCGGGCAACGACACGGACAACTACGGCGATACCGGGATGTGGACGTACTCGCTCACGGTCAACCGGGGGACCATCACCCAGACGGCCCCGTTCTCCAACTCCACGAAACCGGCCAGCAGCGCTTCGTTCACCAACACGCTCACCACGGCGGGCAGCACCGGGGCCGTCACCTTCGTCACCACCACGCCGGAACCCGGGTCAGGCGGCGGGCTCAAGGTCTCCCCGGCGGGCGTCGTGACGACGACGGGGCCCCTCACGCCCGGCACCTACGCTGCCGCGGGCACAGACTCCGACACGTACGGCGACACCGGCAGTTGGGACTACTCGCTCAAGATAAGCGCCACAGCCATCACCCAGATCGCACCGAGCGCGGCCACGACGACGACCGGCAACGCCTTCTCCGGCCAGCTCGCGGTGTCGGGGACACATGGAGCGGTCACCTACACCCAAACGAGCGGTGCACCCGATCTCAGCGTCTCTCCCTCCGGAAAGCTCACCGCCCCCGCCAGCTTGGCCGCAGGGGTCTACAAGGCGACCGGCACCGTCAAGGACACCTCCGGTGACTCGGGGACGTGGGGCTTTTCCCTGACCGTCGGTGCCACCAAGCTCGCCCAGACCGCACCGACCAAGGCGACGACGACGACCGACAAGGCCTTCAGCGGCCAGCTCGAGGTCACAGGAGCCCACGGGACGGTCAGCTACACCCAGAAGAGCGGTGCGCCCGATCTCATCGTGTCGTCGTCCGGCAAGGTTTCGGCCCGGGCCCATCTCGCGAAGGGGACCTACAAGGCCTCCGGCACCGTGAAAGACAGCAGCGGTGACGAAGGCACCTGGAGCTTCACCTTGACGGTCGCCGGCAGCAAGATCGCTCAGATCGCCCCGAGCACGGCCACGACCCCGTCCGGCAAGGCCTTCAGTTCCCAACTCGAGGTCACGGGCGCCCACGGGACGGTCACCTACACCCAGGCGACGGGCTCTCCCCACCTGGTCGTCTCATCCTCCGGCAAGGTCTCGGCGAAGGCCGGCTTGGTAGCCGGGACCTACAAGGCAACCGGCTCCGTGAAAGACAGCAGCGGTGACGAAGGCACCTGGAACTTCACCTTGACTGTGACCGCCTCGCAGATCGAGCAGATCGCGCCGATGACCGCCACGACCAAACCCGGCAAGGCCTTCACCTCTCAGCTCGAGGTCACGGGCGCCCACGGGACGGTCATCTATGCCGAGACGAGCGGTGCGCCCGATCTCACCGTGTCGTCGTCCGGCAAGGTCTCAGCCCCAGCCCATCTCGCGGCGGGGGCCTACAGGGCGACCGGCACCGTGAAAGACAGCTTCGGTGACGAAGGCACCTGGAGCTTTGCGCTCACGATCGGCACCACCACGATCACCCAGGCCGCTCCCACCAGCGCCGCCACCACCACCGGCAAGGCCTTCACCGCCCAGCTCGCCTTCTCGGGCGCGCACGAGAAGGTCACTTTCGCACAGACAGACGGTGCGCCGGAGCTGACAGTCTCGTCGGCCGGCAAGGTCTCGGCGGCCGGAAGCCTGGCAGCGGGGACCTACAAGGCAACGGGCACGGCCAAGGACGCCGCCGGCGACGCCGGGGCGTGGAGCTTCGCCCTCGTAGTCACTGCCACGCAACTCGTCCAGAGGGCACCGCTCACCGCGACCACGACGACCGGCAAGGCCTTCACCGGCCAGCTCGTCGTGTCGGGCGCGCACGAAGTCGTCACCTACGCCGAGTCGATCGGCGCGCCGGAGCTCGCCGTTTCCTCGTCGGGCAAGGTTGCTGCCTCGGCCAACTTGGTGGCCGGGACCTACAAGGCCACCGGCACGGCCAAGGACAGCCTCGGCGACTCCGGCGACTGGAGCTTCACCTTGGTCGTCGCTGCCACGAAACTCGTCCAGAGCGCACCGCTCACCGCGGCCACCACCACCGGCAAGGCCTTCACCGACCAGCTCGTGGTATCCGGGGCGCACGGAGCCGTCACCTACGCCGAGGCGACGGGCTCACTGGTCCTGAAGGTGTCCTCGACGGGCAAGGTGGCCAATACGACCAGCTTGGTAGCCGGGACCTACAAGGCGACCGGTGTAGTCCGAGACGTCCTCGGTGACAGCGGGACCTGGAGCTTTGATTTGAGGGTCGTGGCGACCAAGCTCACTCAGGTGGCCCCTATGACGGCGAGCACGAAGACGGGTATGGCCTTCACCGGCCAGCTCCAGGTCGCCGGGGCGCACGGAGCGGTCACCTACGCCCAGTCCTCCGGCGGGCTCGATCTCAAGGTCTCGTCCTCCGGCAAGATCTCGGCCGCGGCCACTTTGGCGGCGGGGACCTACAAGGCCACGGGCACCGCGAGGGACAGACTCGGCGACACCGGAGACTGGAGCTTCACCTTGACCGTCGTGGCGACCAAGCTCGCTCAGGTGGCCCCGATGACGGCGAGCACGAAGGCCGGCAAGGCCCTTACCGGCCAGCTCCAGGTCGCCGGGGCGCACGGAACCGTCACCTACGCCCAGTCCGCCGGCGGGCTCGATCTCAAGGTCTCGTCCTCCGGCAAGATCTCGGCCGCGGCCACCTTGGCGGCGGGGACCTACAAGGCCACCGGCACCGCGAGAGACACCCTCGGTGACACCGGTGACTGGATCTTCACCTTGACGGTCATCGCCTCCAAGCTCACTCAGGTGGCCCCGATGACGGCGAGCACGAAGGCCGGCAAGGCCTTCACCGGCCAGCTCCAGGTCTCCGCGGCGCACGGAACGGTCACCTACGCCCAGTCGACGGGCTCGGCAGATCTCATGGTCTCGTCCTCCGGCAAGATCACGACGGCGGCCACCTTGACGGCCGGCACCTACAAGGCCACCGGCACAGCGAGAGACCGCCTCGGTGACACCGGTGACTGGAGCTTCACCTTGACGGTCCTCCCCTCCAAACTGACGCAGGTGGCCCCGGACACGGCCGTCAACAAGGTCGGCAAGGCCTTCACAGGTCAACTCGCGGTCTCCGGCGCCACCGGCACGGTGACCTACGCCCAGACGACCGGTGCTCCTCATCTGAAGGTCTCGTCCTCGGGCAAGATCTCGGCCGTCGCCGGCTTGGCGGCAGGGACCTACAAAGCCACGGGCACGGTCAAGGACGCCTACGGCGATACCGGGAAATGGACCTTCACCCTGACCGTCAAGGGCACCAAGCTCACCCAGGTGGCCCCGATCACCGGCACGACCACGGCCGGCAAGGCCTACACCACCAAGCTCGTTGTCTCGGGCGCGCATGGGACCGTCACCTTCACCGCGTCGTCCACGGGCACACAGATCCTGTCGGTCACGCCCTCGGGCACGATCCTGGCCCCCGACATCTTCACGCCGGGGACCTACAAGATCACAGGCATCATGAAAGACAGCCTCGGTGACGAAGGGACGTGGAGCTTCCTCCTCATCGTCGAGGCAGCCGCTCTACCCCCTGCTTGACGGCCGCCATCTCGAAGCGCCGCCGTGTTCGTGGCCGGGTGTCGTGCAAGGCCGTCTCGACGTCGGACGGTGTCGGCACCGGAGCGCCCACGGCAGCGCCTCGGGCGTATTCACCTGCCTCTTGCCCGGAACGAAGTTGAGACATAGCGCCGCGACATCGCCGGGTGCAGCGCTCGGTCAGCGTCCTCGGACGGGCTTGTCGCGACGCGTGTGAGCCTCAGCGCTCCCGTAGGCGGGCGTCGAGGGTGTCGCGCAGGGCGTCGCCGATGAAATTGAGGGCGACCACCGTCACCATCACGATGAGGCCGGCCGGGTAGACCTCCCACCAGTAGCCGTCCAGCAGGTAGGTCGTGCCCTGCGAGAGCATGCCCCCCCAGCTCACCGCCGGCGGCGGCAGGCCGAATCCGAGGAAGCTCAAGGTGGCGAGGATGATGATCGCGTCGGCCACCTGGAAGGTGGCGTTGACCGAGATCGTCCCGAGGGCGTTCGGGATGATGTGCCGCCCGACGATCCGCGAGCTGCGGCCGCCCGCCGCCCGTACGGCGTCGACGAACTCGCGGGTCCGAAGCGAGAGGGCTTCACCGCGGACAAGACGCGCCGGCCCGAGCCAGGAGAGCAGGGAGAGCACGACGATGAGGAGCGGCACGGTCGGCCTGAACACCGTCGCCAGGTATATGAGGAGGAAGATGGCCGGCACGGCGAGCACGACGTCGACGATGCGCATCATGACGGCGTCGATGACACCGCCGCTGAAGCCGGACACGGCACCCCAAAGCGCCCCGAAACAGGTCGCCACGAGCGCCACGGCAAGGGAGATCTCGAGCGCGCTCTGGCCCCCGACCATGAGCCGCCCGAGGATGTCGAACCCGTTCGCGTCCGTGCCGAGCGGGTGCCCGGGGCCCGGCGCCAGGTTCGTGAGGGCGATGTTCGCGTGAACCTGGTCGCTGTGGTAGATGAGCGGGCCAAGAAAGCAGAACGCCGCGACGGCGACGACAACCCCGAGGCCCAAAGCCCCCGTCCGGTTCTCCACGAAGGCGGCCGCGAACGACTGCCGCCTGGCGCGGCGTCGGAGTTGGGTGTCCGTGCTCGAGTGCTCCGGCCCCTCGGGTCTGCGCCCGGGCGGCACCGCCGCCGTCGCGCCCGGGTCAATACCGTCATCTAAAAAGCGGGCCCCCGCGACAGACACGGTGGCCTCGCCCGGCCCGGTTCGCCCGCCGGTCTCAGTCATATCGGACCCTCGGGTCGAGCACGGCGTAGGCGAGGTCCGCGAAGAGGCTCCCGAGGACGGTGGCGATCCCGACGATGACGGTGACGCCAAGCTCCACGGGGTAGTCCGCGTTGACCGCGGCGTTGTAGTAGGTGAGGCCGAGGCCCGGGAAATTGAAGACGTACTCGACGACGAGCCCGGTCGTGACAACGGCCGGGACGGACAGGCCGAGGAGCGTCACGACCGGCACGAGCGAGTTGCGAAGCACGTGGCGCCAGAGCACCAGCCGCGCCGGCAGGCCCTTCGAGCGCGCAACGCGGACGTAGTCCTGGGCGAGGGTGTCGACGGCAGCCGAACGCATATAGCGGGCGAAAAGGGCCACGTTCACGAGAGTGAGCGTGACCACCGGCAGCACCAGTGCGCGGGGGTCGGCCAGGACCCCGGCCGGCGAGGCGGCCTGCGGCGCCTCCGGCGGGAACACGTGCACACCTATGGCGAGCCCGGCGATGAGCAGCAGCCCGAGCCAGTACGAAGGCATGGAGTAGAGGAGGAACGAGACTCCCGTCGCCACATGGTCGAGCGCCCGGTTGCGCCGCACCGCTTGGGCGACGCCGAGCGGGATCGAGATCGCCAGCGCCAACAAGAGCGCGATGCCGACGAGGATGAGGTCGTTAGGCAGCTCGTGGGCGACGAGGGAGTCGACGCTCTGGTTCAGGCGGTAGGAGTAACCGAGGTTCCCGTGCAGGACATGGGAAAGAAACGTCAGGTACTGCGACACGACCGGGCGGTCGAGCCCGTTCAGCCTGTCGAAGGACTCCAGCGCGCCCGGGCCCGCCCTCGGCCCCAGGATGGCCCGGGCGAGGTTGCCGGGAATCATGTGCTCGAGAGCGAACACGAGCACCGTGAGGCCCAAAAGGACGACGGCCGCTTGCACAAGGCGGCGAAGGGTGTACCCGATCATGTGCGGTCCTGGCCTCGATTCGAGTCGTCCGTCCTCTTCAAGCCTTGGTGAAGTACCACTCTTCGGGGCTGATGAACCCGTAGGCGTTGGGGACAAAGCCGCGGAGGTTCGACTGGACCGTCACGAGCGTTCCCGGGCTCGGCTGCCAGAAGTCGGGCAGCTCGAGACGCACCTGGTCTTCGTAGGCGTCGAGGGCCGCCCGGGCGGCCGTTGCCCTGGTCGAGGCCACGATGAGCCTGTCCGTCGTCGGGTTCGAGAAGTTGGAGACGTTGCCGAGGGCGCCCGTCTCGAAGATCTCCTCGCCGCTCGGATAGTGGTCCGGCTCGAAGACCCAGCCGGCGCCGTACTGCCCGAGCTGCCAGCTACAGGCCGCCTGTCCCGGAAGGCAGCTCAAGATCGTCGATGCGATCGTGGTCGGCGTCACCTGCTTGAGGGCTATCTCGATCCCCACCTGCTTGGCCACCGACTGCAGGTCGACCATGGCTCCATCGGTGTACACAAGCCCGCTCGGGTACATGAGCGTGAAATTGAGCCCCTCGCCCCGGACGATCCCCCGCCCGCAGTCGTCGGCCCGGAGCCCGGGACGCTCGCAGGTGGTGACACCGTTGGCGACGACCTTCCAACCGTGGCCGACGAGCAGCGCCCTCGCGGCGGCGATGCTGAACGGATACGGATTGACCGAGGCGTTGCGGTCCGCGTACGGGTTGGGAGGGCTCGCGGGCACAGGGCCGTAAGTGGGCAGGCCGAGGCCGCCGTAGTAGGCGTGGATCCAGCCCTCTTGGTCGACGAGGTGCTGGAACGCCTCGCGGAAGTAGAGCTGGCGCAGGATCGGCCCGACCTCAGGGTTGTTGAAATTCGGCTCGAAATAGTCGAACTGGAAAGGGAACCAGTCCACGAGCTGGTACCCCTGCGCCTTGAGCGCCCCGGTCTGGGGCAGGTCGTTGTCGGGCACGTAGCCGACCGAGATCTGGTCGCTCGAGGCCTCGTCGCCGCGCCCACCAATTGCCGAGCTGGCGCGAAGCACCGAGAACTCGGCCGAAGCGCTCGTGTAGGGGAGCTCGACGAACCTCGCCAGGTGCGCCTTGTCCGGTCCCGAAAAACGCCGGTTCGGTACGAAGGTGGCGGTCCCGTCGGTCGTGAGGCCCACGAGCTTCCACGGGCCGTCCACCACGGACCAGATCGGGCTCGACGCGTAGCTCCCGATGTCCTTCGCCTGGGTGTTCAGGAAGTTGTAGACCTCTGTGGCCCCCGACGGCGTCGCGTCGGGGAGGCCCCTCGTGTCGGCCGTGGGCGCGGTCACCTTGAGCGAGGTACGGTCCCACGACAGCGGCAGGGGCGTTATCTGCGACAGCTCGTTGTAGGTGAACCAGACGGGGTTGTAGGCGGCCTTGAGGCGGAGCTGGACGGTCGTGGCGCCCAGTGCCGTCGCCGACGTGACGTTGTCGGGGAAGCCGCCGGGTACATACGAGGCCCAGTCGTCCCGGTCCGCCCTCAGCAAGTTGATCCAGAAGATCACGTCGCGGGCGCTCACCGGCTGGCCGTTCGACCAGACGTAGTGCTTGAGCGTGATGGTCACGACCCGGTTGTCGTCGCTGTACACCGGAGTGTTCCCGATCGAGAGCGAGTAGTCGAGCGCGGTGGACCCGTGGTCGCCGAACCAGTAGAGCGGCTCGTAGAGGAGGGTCTGGAAGTCGTTCGTGTTCTCGACGGTGAAGTACTGGCCCGAGACGAGCGGGAAGATGTAGTCGGGAGGTGTCTCGGGTTGCTCCGCGAAATAGGCGGTGCCGCCGGCGAGCGCCGTGGCACGACCTGCGCTGGCGGCGATCACGGCGGCTGTCGAGCGCGCCTGCGACGAACCGCAAGCCCCGAGGGCGAGGGCGACGAGACCGAGCGTCACCGCCGTATCGCGCAGACGCCCGCCCGCAGCCGTCGTTCTCACGCGAACCGTCTCGGCGCACGGTTCATGGCGGAAGGACCGGGGCCGCTGTGACGAGTGCTTCCCGGCACGGACGTGTGTCGCCTGCTCACCTGCGAGCAGGCGACATCCGAAGAACCTCTGCAACGTCCTCGGGCTCGATGCCGCCACTGTGGCCACCTCCCTACGCCGGCATTACCCGGTCAGGTTCGAACGGTCGGTGGCACTCCGGCAGTTGGCCAGCCACCCTCTCAGCCCGGTACACCCGAGCTCCCGTGCGCTTCTCCACCTAGGTTATCGGTGTTGGGTCAGCTCCGTCCCCTCGGGCCTGACTCGACGCCGGTAACCCGCGCGCCGGCCTCGCCCGGCGCGCGAGCTCTGTCGGGAACCTCCGCTTTAGCGTCGGTGCCGTTGATCACAAGATCGAACGATCGCGGCGGGCGCGTGGCCGAGAAGTACTGCTTCTCGGCCTGCAACCACTCCCAGTCCCAGTCCTGCGGGGCGATGCGACGCCGCAGGCGCGCCAGGCGCTCTGGCTCGGCCGTGTCGACAAAGATCGCCCGGTCGACGAGATCAGAAAGCTCGGGTGCGGCCGAGCACACCCCTTCGACGAGGACGAGGCCCTTCGGCGCGACGCGGGTCTTCACGCTGGAGCCGGCTCCGCGGTCCCAGTCGAATGCGTGGAACACCGCCTCCCGCCCCGCCCGGAGGGGCTCGAGGGCCTCGGCTCGCAGCCGGCGGAGGTCGTAGAAGGACGTGATCAGCCGTCCGCTCTCCGCGGCTGTCCCCCCGGCGTCCGGGTGTCGCGCCGCGGGAAGGAAGAAGTCGTCGGTGCGCACGAGGCTCGCCCCGGTCCTCGGGCAGAGGAGATCTGCGATCGTCGACTTGCCCGAGGCGCCGTACCCGTCGATGGCGACGATCGTCACACCACGGTTCGCGCCCCGCCACAGATGCAAAGTGCTGACGGCGGCGGCGAGCTCGTCCTCGGTCGGCCCGAGTCCGCCAGGCACGGGACCCGGGATCTCGCCTCGGTGCTCGGGTGAAGGCGCAGCGCCGGTTTGCTCAGCCCGTGGGGCGGGGCTGCGCGCCGACATATTTACATTATACCGATCGAATCACTCCGGAATCAAAGCGGCCCCCCTGCCCGCTCGGCGTGCGGCCCGGTGGGGCCCGTGGGGACGGTTCGCCTGACCTCGGGTTCCGTGCATCTATTCTTGGACGATCATGCCGAGCGACTGGGGGCAGGAAGTGACACCGTTGGCAAGTACGGGTGGGACGGCCACGGCTTGGCGGCTGAGGTGCATCGTCGTCGTGGCGGTCGTCGCCAGTGTCCTCGGACTGACCGGCTGCAGCAAGGTCATAAACGCCATCAAGACCGCTCACAACGTGCTGCACCAGGGCGCCGCCATCAGCACGCTCAGCAACAAGCTGAAGGCGGCCGACACCAAGTCCTACGAGGTGAGCTACGTGACAACGGGAGCCAACCCGGTGACGACCGAGTACGCCGCCTTGCCCCCGCACGACTTCGCCTTCGGTACCACCTTGTCGGGCAGGATCCTCGACGTCATCTCCAACACGACAGGTGAGTACGCCTGCTCCAAGTCGTTGAGCGTCACCGCCACGTGGACCTGTCTCAAGCTCGAGGCGGCGGACATCAAGACCTACAAGGCCATGTACGCCCTCTACTCGGGCGCGTACTGGATCGACTTCCTCAGGCTCTATTCGGCGGCGGCGGCACTGCAGGGCATCAAGATCAACTCGACGACCATGTCGGTGAACGGCTTCGACCTCTCGTGTGTCGTGATCACGGGCAGCAAGACCAACCCCACGAACTCCAAGTGGTGCGTGACCTCGCAAGGGGTCCTCGGTTACGTCTCGGTGTCGGCCAAGTCCGCCGACTTCGAGATCAAGAGCTACTCCTCGTCCCCGTCGGCTTCTCTCTTCCAAACGCCGGCAGGAGCCACGATCACGACAGTGCCCAAAGGCACCTCCTAGACCGTGACAGAACCGCCGTGTGCGGGATAGCCGGGTTCACCGGCCGTGACCCGGCGCTGCTCGAGGCGATGCTGGCCTCGATCGAGCACCGTGGTCCCGACTCGTGGGGCACCGAGGCCGGCGAGCAGTTCACCGTCGGGATGAGGCGGCTGTCCATCGTCGACATAGAAGGTGGCGAACAGCCAATCCGCTCGGAGCGCACGGGTGCCTGCATCGTGTTCAACGGGGAGCTCTACAACAACGCCGAGCTGCGCCTGGAGCTCACCCGTGCTGGACATCGCTTCGTGTCGGACCATTCCGACACCGAGACGGTGCTGCGCGCCTATGAGGAGTGGGGAAAGGCGTCGGTCACCCGCCTGACGGGGATGTTCGCCTTCGCGATCGTCGACGCGCGCACCCACGAGCTGTACCTCGCCCGCGATCGCCTGGGGATCAAGCCCCTCTACTACCACGCCGCGCCGGGACGGTTCTGCTTCGCCTCCGAGTTGAAGGCGCTGTTCCAGGACCCGCGCATCGCCCGCGCGCCGGACATGGGGGTCCTCTACCGGTTCCTGCTGCACCGCGTGCACGACGCCGGAGCCGAGACCTTCTTCGAGGGCGTGCGACGACTGCTGCCCGGCCACTACATGACGGTCTCCGCCGACGGCCGCACCGCCGTCGTGAAGTACTGGGAACCGGAGGTCAACCCGGAATTCTCCTCGTCGCGGCCCGACGGCGAGTACGCAGCGGGGTTCGCGGAGCTGTTCGAGCGTGTCATCCGCCGCCACATGATCGCGGACGTCCCCGTCGGGGTTTCCCTGTCGGGAGGGCTCGACTCGAGCGGGGTCTCGTCGGTCATGGCCTCGCTCATGGGCTCGGGCGCGGACACCCACACCCAGGGCTCATTGCACACCTTCTCCGCCTTGTACCCGGGCCAGAGCATCGACGAGTCCGAGTACGTGCACGCTGTCGAACGCCACGTGGGAAGCGTCCCCCACTACGCCTACCCGACGGTGGACGAGTTCTGGGACGAGATCGCCGAGTGGGTCTGGTACCAGGAGGAGCCGACGATCTCGTCGGCACCTTACGCGTACTACTGCGTCTACCGCATCGCCAAGGGCAACGTGAAGGTGATCCTGTCCGGTAACGGCGGCGACGAGCTGCTCGCCGGGTACCTGCCCTACTTCCGCACCTATCTGAGCTCTGCCATGGACCAGCGCCACTTCCTGGCTGCGGTCCGCGAGGTCGTGCTGGGGCGGGACCTGTACTCCAGGTTCGCCCGCGAGTTGCTCTCGAGGGGCCGCCCCGGCCGATCGCGCCAGTTCTCGATGCCCGAGTTCCTCACCGCCACGCCCGCCGACCTCGCCGTGTTCGACTACCGGCCGAGCCGCAACCTGAACGTGCGGCTCGCCGACGACGTTCTCAGGTACTCGACGCCCAACCTGCTCCGCTACGAGGACAAGAACTCCATGGCCTTCTCCATCGAGTCCAGGGTCCCCTTCCTCGACCACGAGCTCGTCGAGTTCATCTTCCAGCTCCCGATCGACCAGAAGATCAAGATGGGGTGGAACCGGTACGTGTACCGTCAGGCCATGAAAGCGAAGATGCCCGAGGTCAACCGGACCCGGCGCTCGAAGATCGGCTTCACGAACCCCGAAACGGCCTGGACGCGCGAACGGGCGCCGCTCATACGCGACCTCTTCTCCTCGGCCAGCTTGTCCTCCCGGGGGATCTTCAATTCGGGCCGTCTCGTCGAGGAGTTCGACGCCTGGCTGGCGGGCAAACCAGGCGACGGCCTCGCCTTCTGGCGGGTGCTCGTGACAGAGCTGTGGCTGCGGCGCTATGTGGACGCGCCGGTGACGGTGCGATGAGCCGGCGACGGATCGGGTGGCGGTGACGGCGGAGGCGGGCGGCGGCCCACCGCCGGTCGAGATCGACGGGTGCACCTGGGAGCGCACGATGGTGCACACGCACCTCATCCACATAAAAGAGCCCCTCGAACCGCTCCTCGACTCGCACGTGCGGCCGTTGCTCCAAAAAGGCGACTTCGTGGCGATGTCGGAGAAGGTGGTGGCGATCTCCGAGGGCAGGGTCGTACACGAGTCGGTCGTCCGGCCCGGGCTGCTCGCGAAACTCATCGTGAAGGGCACCAAGAAGTACGAACACGACGTCGCCTACTCCGACCCTCGCAAGATGCAGGTGGCGATCATGCAGACCGGTTCGGTTCGCGCCGCCTTCGCCATGGTGGTCGGCGGGGTGACCAAGCTGTTCGGACGCCACGGCGACTTCTACCGCATCGCGGGCCACCGTATCGCCGAGATCGACGGCTTCAACCCGGACACGATCGCACCCTTCAACGAGTTCGCCATGCTCGGGCCGGCCGACCCGGACAAGGCCTGCGCCGCCTTCGCCCGCTTCCTCGGCCACCCCGTGGTGATCATCGACGGGAACAACATCAACGTCGAAGTGCTCGGGATGAGTGCCGACATGCCCGTGGACAAGGCGCAGGCACGGCTCATACTCCTCGACAACCCCATGGGCCAGGGCGACGAGCTGACCCCGTTCGTCGTCGTGCACCGCGCCGCGGGCCAAGGCGACCGGTAGGTCGCCGCGGCGTTCACATCCCGGAAAGCTGGCGGACGGCCCGGGCGAGCGCCGAGTTGTCGTCCTCGCCATGTCCCTGGGCGATAAGGCCGTCCTCGAACGTCGCCGCCAGCGCCGCCACCGGCAGCACGGCGCCGATGCTGCGCGCGAGCTCCAGGGCGATCGCCATGTCCTTGCGATGCAGGGCGATCTTGAACCCGAGCGGATAGCTGTCGGCGATCATCCGCCCGCTGCGGTTCTGCAGCACCCATGAGCCCGCAGCCCCGCCCGCGAGGGCGGCGGTCACGGCCTCGACGTCCGCGCCCGCCTTCATCGCGAGCACGATGCCCTCGGCCACGCCGAGATACGTGCCGCACAGGATCACTTGGTTGACGGCCTTGGCCACCTGTCCCGACCCGATCGGCCCGAGGTGGGTGACACTGCGGCCCATGGCGTAGAGCACGTCGTGGGCCCGTTCGACGTCTGCCGGCTCGCCTCCCACCATGATCGTGAGAGTCCCGGCCACCGCCCCCTCCGAACCTCCGGACACGGGCGCGTCGATCATGGCGACGCCACGGTCCTCGAGACGCGCCCCGAGCTCGCGTGCGCTCGCAGGGCTGATCGTCGAGCAGTCGACGAGCAGCGACCCGGGGGCGAAACCCTCTGCCAGACCGTCCGGGCCGAACAGGACCTCGGCGACTTGAGGGGAGTCGGTCACGCAGGTGACGACGAGATCGCTCGCCTGTGCCACCTCCCGGGGGCTGCGCGCCTCGACGGCTCCGAGCGCCACGACCGGCTCCGCCCGGCCGGGCGTGCGGTTCCACACCGTGAGGGGGAATCCGGCCCGCGCCAGGTTGGCCGCCATGGCGGCACCCATCGTGCCCAGGCCAACAAACCCCACCTTCTGCCTCGGTGCCTCGTTGCTCAGCGCGTCGAGCGTCACGACGCCTCCTTCCCGCTGGCCGCCGGAATAGCTTTGGCGAAGTATGGTCGCCTTTTTCGCTTCAGGCGCGGACGATGCCTCACCCGCGGGCGGTCGCCTCACCGCGCACGAGGCCCGGGTGCTGGAGGCCATCGACGACGAGGAGACGCTCAAGCTGCTCACCGAGCTGATCGCCGAGCCGAGCGAGAACCCGCCCGGCGCGGAAGCCGCCTGTGCCCGGCTCCTGGCCTCGTTCCTCGAACAGCGGGGCATCGCCTGCCACCTGGCCGAAGCGGCCCCGGGCCGGCCGAACCTCTACGCCACCGTGGGTTCTCCCGGGCCGACGCTGGTGTTGTGCGGGCACCTCGACACCGTGCCGGCGGGCGAGGGCTGGACCTTCGACCCCTTCGGGGCGACCGTGGCCGCCGGGCTCGTCTACGGCCGCGGCGCCTGTGACATGAAGGCCGGGCTGGCGGCGATGGCCGCCGCGCTCGTGGCCGTCAGGCGCTCCGGCGTCGTCCTGCACGGCAACCTTGCCCTGCACGCCGTCGTCGACGAGGAGGTGGGCTCCACCGGGGCACGCAAAGCTGCGCTCGAGCATCCCGGGGCCTTCGTCGTCGTCGCCGAACCGTCGGGCCTCCAGGTCCTCGCCCGAGGAAACGGGCAGCTGAACTTCGAGATCGTCTTCCACGGCAGGGCGGTGCACAGCTCGCACCCAGAGGACGGCCGCAACGCCATCGGTGACGCGGCCGGTTTCGTGCGCCTGGTGGAAGAAGAGAACCTCCGTCTCGCGACCGTGCCCGAGCCCGGCATCGGGCCGGCTACGTACTCGGTCGGGCTCATCAAAGGTGGGCTCGGCGGCTCCACGGTCGCCGACCGGTGCGAGCTCACCTTGGACCGGCGGGTGCTCCCCTCCGAGGACCCGGAGGCCGCCGAGGAGGCGGTGCGAGGCCTCCTCGGGCGCCTCGCGACAAAGCGCCCGGGCCTCCGCTCGGAGATGTCGCGCAGCGTCTCGTTCCCGCCCCTGCGAGGCAGGAACAACGAACACCTCGAGACGGTCCTCAACCGGTCGCTCGCCGACCTCGGGCACCGACAAAGCGGGGAGCGCTCCGGGATGCGCTTTGCGACCGATGCCGCCTGGTACGAAGCCGCCGGTTGCCCGGCGGTCGTGTTCGGCCCGGGCGACGTCGCGGTCGCACACCAGAGCGACGAGCACGTCGCGCTGCGCGACGTGAAGGCCGCGACCCGTGCTCTCGCTCTTTGCGGTGTGCGACTGTTGACTTAGGCGGTGGCTGACTTAGGCGGTGGCGCCTTCGGCCATCATCTGCTCGGACTCGAGCGTCACGGCGACCGCATGCACGACAGAGGCGATCCTGAGCGCCTCGTGGACCTGGTCCTTGCCCACGCCGAGCTCACGGACCGCCCGCTCGTGAGCCGCCAGACAGCCCCCGCAGCCGTTCACGGCGCTCACCGCCAGGCACCAGAACTCGAAGTCCGCCGGGTCGACGCCCCCGTGGGTGCCGATCACCTGCATCCGCAGCCGGGCGGGAATGTCCTCGTAGCTCTTCTCCCCCTCGTCGGCGAGCAGGTGCTTGGCGCGGTAGTAGATGTTGTTCATCGCCATGACGGCAGCCGCCGCCTGGGCAGCCTCGAAAGCCACCTCGCTCAAATGCCCGCGGGCCTCGGCGGCGAGCTCGACGAGCACGCGGCGTCCCCGCGAGGCGACCGCCGCCGCCAGCACCGTGCCCCAGAGCCGCTGCTCGGGCAGGGTCGACACGGCGATGGTCGAGTCGAGGTTGAGCCGGATGTCCTTGGCGTAGGCGGGCAGGGCCTCCTTGAGGGCTGCTACGCCCATCAGGCGCCGGCGCTCATGAGCGTCTTCACGTCCAGTGTCGCCGCTCCCTTGTGCCAATTGCAGGCGCAGAGCTCGTCGGTCTGGAGGGCGTCCAGCACTCGCAGCACCTCCTCGACGTTGCGGCCGACGGAACCGGCCGTCACCATGACGAACTGGATGATCCCCTCGGGGTCGACGATGAAAGTCGCCCGGTCGGCCACGCCCTCGGTGTTGAGCACACCGAGATCGGTGACCAGCTCACGGTCGAGGTCCGAGAGCATCGGGAAGGGGAGGTTCCTCAGGTCCTCGTGCTGCAGGCGCCAGGCGTAGTGGACGAACTCGTTGTCGACCGAGCCGCCGAGCACCTGGGCGTCACGGTCGGCGAACTCGCCGTTAAGCCGGCCGAACTCGGCGATCTCGGTGGGGCACACGAAAGTGAAGTCCTTGGGCCAGAAGAACACGACCAGCCACTTGCCCTCATAGGTCGAGGAGTCGACTGTTGTGAAGTAGTCGTCGGGCGTGCTCGCCTCGACAGCCCGCAAGTCACCGGGGACGAGGGCTTTGAGGGAGTAGTCCGGGAAACGGTCGCCGATACCAAGCATGGGTCTCTCCTTGAGGGTTGAACTCTTCGTGGGCACTACTTTGCCCCTCAGCACAGCGATCGAGCAAAGTAGGTGATCCACACAGGGTGATAAGTTATATTTATGACAGATCCTACCGTCGTGCAGCTCCGCGCGTTCGCTGCCATCGCCCACGAGCGGCACTTCGGTGCCGCCGCCGACAACCTATCGGTATCGCAGCCCGCCGTCTCCGCCGCCATCGCCTCGCTCGAGGCGAACCTCGGAGCCAAGCTCTTCGAGCGCACCGGCAAGGGCGTGCTCCTGACCGCACTCGGGGAACAGCTCCTGCCGTTGGCCCACCACGCTCTCTCGGCGCTCAATGACCTGGTCGCCGACGCCGAGCGCTCCGGCCGGGCCCACCACGGACCGCTGCGGCTCGGGGTGATACCGACCGTCGCCCCGTACATGCTGCCGACGGTCCTCGAGGCGTTCGGGACGAACTTCCCGGCCCTCGTGCCCGAGGTCACCGAGGCCATGACGCGTAGCCTGCTGGCGGCGCTCGAGTCCGGGAGCTTGGACCTGGTTGTGATGGCCCTGCCGAGCGGGAGGGCGGACCTTGTCGAGCTACCCGTCTACTGGGAGGAGTTCGTCCTGCTCGTGCGTGACGAACACAGCCTGGCCGGTGCCCTGGGCCTGCCCACGACGACTCTGCAGGGTCTCGACGTCCTGTTGCTAGAGGAGGGGCACTGCATGCGCGACCAGACGATCGACGTGTGCCGCCAAGCCGGCGCCGCCGTCGGCCAGGCGGTCAAGATGGCCTCTTTGACGACGCTCTCCCAACTCGTCGCGGCCGGTCTCGGCGTCACGCTGCTGCCGGCGAGCGCCGTGCCCGTCGAGGTCCGCGGGCGGCTTGCGACGGCGCACTTCGCAGGCTCGCCGCTTCCGGGCCGCCATGTCGGGATGGTGCACCGCCGTTCCAGCGCCCGGGCGGGCGAATACGCCGAGCTCGCCGAGGTGCTGCGGGGAGCGATCACCTCCGGCGGGCTTCCCGTGGTGATCGAGCGGACCGGAGGGGCGCAGCCAGCCCTCGTCGCCTAACCGCCACTCTGTCTTCTGGGCGGGACGCGCCGGCGCGCCCCGTTGCGTCGAGGCCCGGATCGGCGTGGCCACACAGGCCACGCCGATCCGTCCCGTAGTGTGCCCGGCGTGCGACCCCGCTAGAGGCCGATAGCCACAGCGTTCGTCGTACCACCGAGGTTGCGCGCGGT
Organism: Acidimicrobiales bacterium; assembly: GCA_052148655.1. Classification (GTDB taxonomy): domain Bacteria; phylum Actinomycetota; class Acidimicrobiia; order Acidimicrobiales; family Bog-793; genus Fen-455. The sequence goes on along the minus strand of JBKQHU010000170.1, from coordinate 10,014 downwards.
CCCGAAGTTGTAGACGGTCCCGTCCGCGGACACGAGCCAGTAGCCGTGGCCGTCCGGTGTGGCCGCGATGGCGACGATCGGCCGGCTCGGTCGTGGCTGCGAACCGTGAGCCACGGCGTCACCGAAGGGGTACACGTTCGCGTCCGCAGAGGCGAGCCAGTAACCCTTGCCGTCCGGCGTCACGGCAATGCCTACTATGCGCGAGCTCGGCGAGATGTTCCCGGCGAGCGACCCGTAGGACTTGGCGTCGCCGAAGGCGTTCACGACCCCATCTTTTTCCACCAGCCAGTATCCATTGCCGTCGGGCGACGAGGCGATGCCCGTGACGTCGGCGCCGGCGGGCAGGCTGCCCCGGTAGGTCTTCGCATGCCCGAAGGCGCGCACGGCGCCGGTGCTGGTGACGATCCAGTAGCCGGTGCCGTCCGGCATGGCGGCGATGCCGGTGACGTTGTTCAGGGCCTCCTCGCCGAGGAAGGTCGCTTCACCGAAGGCCGTCACCGCGCCGGTGCTCGTCACGATCAGGTAGCCGAGCCCGTCGGCCGTCGCCGCCATGCCGACTGCCCGGACACCGCTGCCGTCGATCCCGCCCCGGGACTGGACGTCACCGAAGCCGAGGACGGCGCCGCCCGATGTCTCGACGAGGTAGCCGTCGTCACCGAGCGCGGGCGCGACCTCGTTCGAGACGCCCGCCAGACCGGCACCCGAGGTAGATACGGCTCTCACGGCAAAGCTCCAGGGGGCGTTCGCCTGCAGGTCGGCGTAGGTGGCACTCCGGGCGCTTGACGGGAGGGTCACGCGCACCGACGGCCGTCCCGGCGAGACGGCGGTCACCGTGTAGCCGGTGACGGCGCTTCCTCCGTCACTTGCCGGCGGCCGCCAGCTCACCGTCGCGGTCCCCGGCCTCGCAGTCGCCTTCACGTCGGTGGGTTCGCTGGGAGCGCTCGGGGTGTACGAGTAGGCGATCGAGTTGCTCGGCCGTCCGGACGGGTCGAGGACGCTCTCCACCGTGGCCAGGCGGACCGGCACGGTCGTGCCGGCGACCCCAGGCGGGACGATGACCGCGATTTCGTTGGTGGTGCCGCATGCCAGCAGCGCTTTGGCGTTGGCGGTCTCGTCGGTCACGACCTTGCCGAAGGCCACGGCGACGACACAACCCAGGTTGGTCCCTTCAATGACGACCGTGTTCCCACCTTGAGCGGGACCTTTGGGGGGAGACATGGCGTCAAGGCTCGGGTTGCCGGGCGGATATATGAAAAGGAAGTCGGTTTCCGGGTCGTGACTGCAGTCGGTGACGGTGCAGACCTCGACGTCCGCGACCGCCGGGTTCTGGGCCACGGCTTGAGTCGTAATGGCCTTGTCGCTCCTGACGGCGTAGCTGTACTGGGTCCCGAGCGAGAAGCCGGTCACGTTGTCGACGAACCCGATCGGGCCGACGACCTGGAGCAGCCCGACACCACTTATCCTGAGCTTCGTCCCGCAACCGGCACTGGGCGGCCCTCCGGCGCAGGCGACCGAGTCGGGCACTCCCGGCTCGTGGGTGACGGCGTTGACGACCTTGGTCACCTCCGGTACACCGGCGTAGACGATGCTGCGCTCATTGGAGGCGCCGACGATCGAGGCGAACCCGACGGCGAGCGAGAACGGCTCCACGGTCGGTTTGTGCGACCTCGGGAAGGCGGCTGGTGCCACCAGCTGCAACGACGTCCCGGTTGCCGCCACCGGGTAGGCAACCGAGGTGTCCTTCGTGGGCGGGCCCACAGTGAGGTAGTTGAGGGTCATCGGGTTCATGCCCACCCCGGTGAGAGTGACGAGGTTGGCCGGCAGGCCGCCGGTTTCGCTCGCGAGCTGGCCGGCGTTGCATCTCACCGGATTGGCCACGGCGCAGTACTTCCTCAGGTCGGAGATGGTCCCGGTCGAGACCGAGGTGATCCTCGGAGCGGGGATGTAGTCGAATTCGCTCGGCTGCGGCGCCAGCTCGTATCCCTTCGGCAGGATCTCGACGCCCATGGCGTCGAGGTGAGCCGCGCCCTCGTAGGGGGGCAGGATCGTGCTCGGGGTGCTGGCGCCGTGGGCGTTGGCGACCACGACCTGTACCTGGCAGATGTCGTTGGAGGCGTTCTCACCCTTGTAGACGCCCTTTGTCGGGAGAGGTGAACATGCCTCGGTCTTGAACACAGGCGGTGTCACGGTGATGGCGTCGGGCGACCTGACCGTGAAATGCGGCGCCGTCACCCCGCCGAAGGTGACCCTCGTGGCGCCTGTGAAACCCGCGCCCCGGATCGTGACCGACGACGGCGACGATTCCAGGCCGGCGTAGGGCCCGATGCTCGTCACGGTCGGAATCGGCGAGCTGGACACCTTCTCGTCCAGGTAGTTGAACACGGCCCTTGCACCCGGGAAGCTCGACTCCCCGTTCTTCAAAGTCACAACCACAACCGCCGGCCCCGCCCCAGAAGTGGGCGAATCGGTCGGCAGCGTCGCCAGGGCCGCAGGGAAGATGGCGGTGAGCCTTGTGGCACTCTTGACGGCGACGCCGGTGGCGTAGGCGGCCCCCACCTCGACGCCGGAGACGTTCGGACTGGCGGGTGTACCGAATCCGGAGCCCGAGACCGTCACGGAGTAACCCCCGCTCGTGGACCCTGACGACGGGCTGAGCCCGGTCAATTTGGGCGGCGCCAGCTGACCGGCGTAGTCGCACATGTAAAAGGCGAGGGCGTTTCCGCCTGTCGGCGTCGTCAGCTGCGGTGACCCGAGGCCCGATGCCATGTCGTAGCCGACGTGCGCCGGGAACACGAGGCCGTTGTCAACGCCGTACTCGTCGTTGTTGCCCGAGACGATGTCGTTGAACGAACTGGCGTAGGCGGTCGGGTTGGCGGCGATGCCGTAAAGGATGGGGCTCGCAAAACCGGCGTCCGGTACCCCGTTGATCTTGTCGGGCGCACAGGTCGGCGAGGCGTTGACAAGGGCGAGGAGCGCGGCCCAGATCGGGGTCGCCGAGGAGGTCCCCCCGATCGTCACCCATCCGTTCGGGTTGCCGTATCCGGGGTGCTTGCCGTAGATCGTCACCGCACCGGTGAACTCATCCGCCTCGGCGGTGACGTCCGGCTCCTCCCGGCATAAGGTCCCCGCCGCCAGGCCGAGCGTCCCGTCGCAGAATGTCGGCGTCGTGAAGGGAGCCGTCACGGCCTTGGTCTCGGTCTCGAACGCTTCAGCGTTCGCAATGTCGTTCGCGTTCTCGGGCGTGTCCGCCACGGGCTGTTGCCACGCCGGCATCGCCCAGGACTCCGAGATGCCACCACCGCCGGCGCCCCACTGGGCACCATCGTCCCAGGTGTGCTCTGACGCCGGCTGCGTGGCGTCGTCGATGGTGGTGCCACCGACCGAGAGGACGTAGGGCTGGCCGGCGGGGTCGTCGACCGAGAGGACGTTCTGCCCGACGGGTGGGGAAAGGGCACGATTCTCGTTGCAGTTGTCGTCACCGGTGTCGCCTGCGGCGGAGAGAACCGTCTGGCCCTGTGCGGCCGCTTGCTCGAACAGGAGGTTCTCGGCCGCCTGGGTGCCGGGCTCGCCGAGCTGTGCCTGCTGCTCACAAACTCCCCAGCTCGAGGTGACGACCTGGTCGACATCGCTGTTTACGATCTGTGAGTACTCGTCCAGCGAGCCGGTGGTGGTGTTCGGGGCCTCGTAGACGTCTATGTCCGCCTGCGGGGCGAGGGCGGAGACGTCCTCGATGTCGAGTGTCGGCTCGCCGTTGTTGCTGGCGGGGTCGGCCGTCACGTCACCGCCGTCCACGGGGATCACAGAGAGGCGACTGCCTTTGAGATCGCCGTTCGTCCCCGACATCTTGGCGGCCTCGGAAGCGCCGAAGTAGCAGGCGTCGAAGGTCTCGATGTCGGTCGCCAAGAAGGCCTGTAGCTCGAACACGGCGACGTGCTGGCCGGCCCCGAAGTCCCCCTCGTTGTAGAGACCGAAGGCGCCGTAGGCGTTGGCGATCTCGTCGTCGGTGAGCCCGCCGGAGGCCTCCGCGTCCTGTTGGGCCAGGGTGCACCCGTCGGGCGAGCCTGCAGGGTGTGAGAAGGCCACCGCCTTGGCGGAGGGGAAGGTGCGCTGCACCGAGATGGGACCGGGCCGGACGATGGAGGAGTGGGCGTGGACCAGATCGTCGAGCCCGACGACTCCGATCACCGAGCCGGCGATCGCCGATGGCACGTGCACCGCAGACGTCGTCGCCTGGCCGATGGCGCCGTCCGCGAGCCGGTAGCGCTCGAGCTCGGTCCGAAAGGCGCTCTCGACGGTGGCGGCGGAACCGGAGAAGCTGACGAGAAGGCCGTCCCGGGACACCTTCGTCACGCGGAGCCCTTCCGCGGTCAGCTCGGCCTTGACCGCGGCGATCGTCGATGACGCCGGGCCGAACCGGCTGGCGAACTCGCCGGGGGCGAGGTACCGGTGGTAGAAGGGCGAGCTCTTGTCCGTCACAGCTGTGATGAAGCTCGTAAGACCGGGCTCGTCCGTCGGTCGCAGCACGACGAGGCCCGTCTCGGTCGAGCCCGCCCGCACCGAGCCGAGGGCGCTGTCCGCGGCGGGGACCCGTGGCGCGGCCGTGACGGCCACCATCGAGAGGGACCGGGGGGCGGCATTCGCCGCGGACGGCAGCATCGCCAAGAACGGGCTGCAGGTCAACAGCGCCGCCCCCACGCCCACGAGCCGGCCGAACCAGATCGGGCGGCGTACCCGTGTCAGTTCTCCAGCACTGCGGATGTCCAGGTTCGCCTTGAAAGCACTCCCTGACACGGTGTCCCCTCTCCTGGTCTCGCCCGGGCGCTGCACGGGCTGTTCACTCACGCCGGGCACAGTGACTCCAGCTCCTGCCCCTGGCTGAGACGCCCGAGCATATCTGCACGACTGCGCGAACCTGTTGCACCACCGCGGCGGTCAACCGCCGTGCGGCGCCAGCCGCGCGTGCTCTCAGAAGCGTCAGGCGAAGCGCAAGACGGTCACGTGGTGCATGCGGTCAGCGGCAAGAGTCCAGGTGGAACCCTTGTCGCCGGACCGGAAGACGAGGCCGTTGCGTGTGCCGAGGGCGACCCGCCCGTCGCTGGCCGTTACGGACCCGCTGTCGAGATTGAAGGGAAACGACTCCGGAAGGCCGCCCGAGCACGGCTCGAAGGCGTCCCCGAGGCGGCATCGGTAAAGGCGGCCGTCGGCGGTGTCGGGGCCGGTCGATGCGGTCACGAAGGCTGCGTCGCCGTCGAGCGCGACCGCTCTCGAATAGCCGGCGCGCAGCCCGTCGGTCGTCCACTGCCAGCTGTCACCGCCGTCCTCGCTCCACCCGAAGCCGACCGCCGCCGCGACCGCGACGCACTCGCCCTCTCCGGTGACAACCTCGTGCACGTCGGCTTCAGGCGCGATGACGCCCTGCCAGGACTCGCCGCGGTCGCGCGAGCGCCAAAGGCCCCCGACATGTACGCCCGCGAACCAGACGTCGGCGGCCGAGACCGCGATCGAGCGCAGGTCCGGCGACTCTCCGGCGGGGTTGTGCCACTGGTCCCTGCCTGCGACGGTGTCGAAGGAGCCGAGCTGTTTCACCTCGCCTTCGGCCGACACTGTGAGGAGATGGCCTCCCTCGAGCCCGACCACGAGGCTGCCTGCCGGCGACACGGCCAGGCTTTGCGCCGTCGCTGCCGGCAAGCGCACCAGCGGCGTGACGTCGAAGCGTTCGAGCGCAACGATCCTTTCCCCGTCGAGAACGCTCCACACCTGGAGTTCGGCGGTCGGCAGAAGGCTCCCGGCTCCTCCGCTGAACGAGCCGGCCGCCAACGCCGTTACCGACACGTCATCGGCGTAGGTGTACGAGCGGTCCAGGTCCTCCAGGTGCGATGTTGTCCCCACGACGAGCATGCAAAGCCTCCTGCGCCGGTTGTTCCGCGACTAATTCAGTTAACTCAGTGCTTGTCCTTCGACCACGACGCCTCGGCGGCGGCGGCGTCGGCGACGAGGTTGCCAAGGGCGAGGTTGACGTCGGCGACGTGGTAGCCCCAGTCGGGCCCATCTGTCTCGGTGACGAGCGGGCGCCTGTCCGTCGCGCCGGAGATCTTGGTTATCTGGAGCCAGGTCGCTCCGCCGGCACTCTCACAGTGGGCGCTGTAGAGCTTGGGGAACTCCACCCACGGGGTCGCCTCGAGGCCCTCGGACGGGAAGAACGGCACGAGCACGCCTGTGCCCCCACCCACGGAGGCGGGGTTGACGCAGACCACTTGCAGCCCCTTTCTCCGCGTCTGGCCGGCCATGATCGACACGCCCTGGCCCGGTATTCCGAAAAGGGAACTGGCAGGAGGTTCACTCGGGAAGCTCGAGTAGGCGATGACGCACCCGTCCTCGCCCGTCCTCGAGCACACCGGGATATGGATAAAGCTGCCGCCGGTGAGCGACCCGGTTGGCACCACGACATTGCCACCGAGGATGATCGCGAGCACGAGACGGCTGCGCAGTGCGGCATTCGTGTCGACGAAGTGCTCGAGCAGCATGATCAACATGGCCGAGCCCTGTGAGTGCCCGAGGAAGATGATCGGGCGCCCGTCATTGAAGTGCGCCAGGTAGTCCTCGAACCCGGCCCGGATGCTGTCGTAGGCGGTGACGGTGGAGGGCGCGGTGACACCCGGGTCGGCGTAGAGGCCAGCCAGGGTGATCTGACGGTACATCGGCGCCCAGACACGGCAGAGCGTGGAAAAGCGCGACGCCTGGGCGATGGCGGCCTTGCGCTCGGTCAGCTGGACCTTCAGGTCGGCATTGGCAGAAGTCTCCAGGCTGACCGTCGGGTACACATAAAAGCAGTCGAACTTGGAGGCAGCGTCGGCTTTGGCGTGCGAAAGCGATGTCGCTCCCGAAGCGGTCACGACGGTCGTGGCAAGGCTCTGAGTGCACGGGTCGTCGGGCATCCCCGGCTTGCAGAGCCACACCGTGCCCGCCGCGGCGGTCTTCCCGGTCGTAGAGGAGGCGCTCGCTCCACCTGCAGGGAGGGCGGCGACCACCGCAAGCGAAACGAGCGTGACCGCTGCGAGCAGCGAGGAGACACGGCGACGCGTCCCACGGCGGGGCAGATGTGCGGCGGCGCTCCGTTTCGCCCGCGCGGTTTCGGACCGCGTATCCATGCAAGAATTCCCCACGTTACGAAGCCTCCTTGACCGTTGACTGCGCGCGTCAAGTGCGAGACAGGTCGGTGAGAATCTACTCGCCGGATCGGGTCACACAGTCGGTGGGGCGAAGCGACGACAGGTGAGGAAAGAGGGAAAAGGAGTCCCCACGGCCACCTACCGAGCACGAGGTCGACGCTCGCCGGCTCGTGTCACCACGACGATCGTGCTGTGCCTATGCGCCGGGGCTCTGGTCGGGGCACTGGTCACCCGTGCCATGAGCCACGGGACCTCGCCCAGCGCCGGCGGGAACGGCCGCCGGTCCGGCGCGCACGCCGGAGCCACGACCGTCGCTGGCCCGGAGTTGCGCGTGCTCTCGGTCGACCCGGCAAACCGAGCCTCGGGTGTCTCCCCTGCTTCGCCGATCACGATCACCTTGTCCTCCCCCCTTGCCAAGAGCTCGGTGCTGCCAACCGTCACTCCGAGCACCGCCGGGTCCTGGCGATCCAGTGGCTCCTCGCTCAGTTTCACTCCGAGCAGCGACTTCGCCCCGCTGACCGATGTCGCCATCACCGTGCCCGGAGGTCCCCACGGAGTGACGGGCGCGAACGGAGGTCGGCTTGGCACAACGGTCGTCGAGCAGTTCCAGGTCGCGAACGGCTCGGTCGTGCGTATCCAGCAACTCCTTTCCCTTCTCGACTACTCACCGCTCGCTTGGACGCCTGCCGGCGCGCCGATCGCACCGAATGACACGACTGCCCAGCTGGCCGCCGCCTACGACCCTCCCGCAGGTAACTATGCGTGGCGGGACAGCGGTTGGCCGGCCGGGCTCGGTGCGATGTGGGAGCCAGGCGTCGACAACGTCTTCACAAGGGGCCTCATCATGTCGTTCCAGGCGGACCATGGCCTCGTGCCGAACGGCGACATCCAGGCGGCGCTGTGGACCTCGCTGCTCGGTGCCCTCGCCTCGGGCGTGGTCAACACCGGCGGGTACAACTACGCGCTCGCCGACAAGGCGGACCCGGAGTCGCTCACGATCTACCACGACGGGGTCATAGCGCTCCGCAGCCTCGCGAACACCGGCATACCCGAGTCCCCGACGCCGGACGGCACGTTCCCCGTCGATGCGCGTCTTCGCCGACAGGTCATGCGGGGAACAAACCCGGACGGAGGGCACTACGCCGATCTCGTCCAGTACATCGCCTATTTCAAGGGCAACGACGCCGTGCACTACATGGACCGCGCCGATTACGGCATCCCGCAGAGCCTCGGGTGCATCGAGCTACCCCTCGCGGATGCGGCCAAGGCCTGGCCCTACCTCGCCTACGGAACCCTCGTCACGATCGTAAACTGACAACGGCGCCCGCGCCGGATGCAGCGACGAGGCGAACGGGCAGGTCGGTTACCAATTCCGGCTTTCTACGACTTCGGGCAAGCCCGGTCCGTTGCCCTAATGCTCCCCTCGAGCTTGTGTTGCTGCGTGGTTACGTCTTGGTTACGCCCCAGCTTGTTCATTCCGCACTGAGCCACTAAGGTTTCCGCACTGTCTTAAGACAGAGACTGGGGGGCAACGGGAGCTCCCCAAGTGCATACCCAAGTGGAGGAGACCACATGAGGCAGTCGCTCATCAAGGCCGCCGTTCCGCTCGTGGCCGGGGCACTCGTGCTCGCCAGCCTGAGCGGAGCGGCGTTCGCAAACGCCAAGCACCAGGCCACAACCACGCCGACCTACGCGATTGCCTACGAAGGCCCGCTCTCGGGTGGCGACGTGCAGCTCGGCTTGAACATGAAGTACTCAGTGGAGTACGCGATCAACGAGGCGAACTCCGGGATGTCCCAGTTCGGCAAGCTTCCGTTCAAGCTCACGTTCGTCGACAAAGACGACCAGGGCTCGGCCACGTATTCGCCGACCGACGCCCAGGAGCTCGTCGCCAACAAGTCGGTCATCGCCGTTGTCGGCCCTGCTTTCTCGGGTGCCACCAGGGCTGCAGAGCCAACCTTCAGCTCGAATGACCTTGCGACCGTGAGCCCCTCGGCGAGCCTGCCCACGCTCGCCGACTACGGATGGAAGAACTTCTTCCGGGACATCCCTGACGACTTCGTCCAGGGACCGGCCGACGCCCTCTACGTCCACCAGAAGCTCCACCTGAGCAAGCTGTACGTCGCCAATGACGCCAGCACCTACGGCGTTGGCCTTGCCAACGCCTTCATCGCCCAGGCCAGGAAGGACGGCGCAACGGTGACCACCGGCTCGTTCCCGGGCACCACCGAGTGCGCCGAAGGGACCGCGAGCCCCACTCAGTACCCCCTCGACGCAGCCACCGTCGTGAGCGCTCATCCGCAGCTTCTGTTCTACGCCGGCTACTACTGCGGCCTCGGCTTGCTGATCACCGCGCTCCACAAGGCGGGCTACATGGGCAAGATCTTCAGCGGCGACGGCAGCGACTCCGTCAAGCTGATCACCGGCACCAACCCGTCCAGCGCGGCGAACGGCGTGTACGCCAGTTGCGGGTGCTCGGCGACGATCGGTACGACATCGACTGACAAGGCGTTCGCGGCAGGTTTCCAGGCACTCGCGCATTTCCCCCCGGCCATTTACTCGGCCACAGCTTTCGACGCGGCGAACACGATCATCCGCGAGCTGAAGATCCTCTCGTCCGAGAAGGGCGGGACGATGAACATCACTCGTGAGAACGTCGTCAAGGGCCTTCACACGATCCGCTTCGTCGGCATCACCGGTACGATCGCCTTCGAGGCCGACGGGAACTTCGCGGGAACGACGATCTACCTCAACCAAGTGAAGCACGGCACCTTCGTCCAACTCGGAGTCGAGTAGCACCTCCAAGCAGCTGTGAACGAACCGGGCACTTCGCAATGGCGAAGTG
>JBKQHU010000169.1:0-11903 GCA_052148655.1 Acidimicrobiales bacterium | reverse complement strand
CCCTCATCATTCACGCGACCCATTGAGTCGGGTCTCCAGCACTCGATCGAGCCATATCGGGCGATGGCGGTCCATTGATGTGGTTCCCGGTGCCTTTTCATCGTGCTGTTTCGCGCCGAGTCGGGTGTGACGTCGCCCTTCGACCAATCTCGGGGCGTGACAAGTCGACCTCGGGCCCAAGAGCGCGGATCGGGATCGCTCAGGTGATGAGCTCGATCCGTCGGTAAGCCCCGAGGAGATCCTCGGCGGTCGGCCACCCGTCAAGGATGCGGACGATCCGGCGCCGTGCTGATGAGACGAGTCGCCCAGGCGCGTGGAAGATGCCCCAGCGCAGAGCCTTGGGTCGGGCGCCTTGCCAGTAACCCTCGAAGCACAGCAACTGGAACCAGCGGACGAGGTCGGCGGCGAGGAGCACGGTCGTCATCCAGTTCGTGTTCGCCTCGAAGTCACTGAAAGGCAAGCGGCACAGGCCGGACTCCTTCAGCCGCTCGATGTGGTTCTCGACATGGGCATGGGCCCGCATGGTGAGATCGAGGTCGACCGGGTCCCCGGCCTGGTCGGTGTAAAAGCCCCAGTAGCGGTACTCGAGCGAGGGGAAGAGGCTCCGCTGGGCGCCGGGGTGAAGAGGCTCTCGTCGCACGATGAGCCGGGTGAGCTCTGGCCACGAGGAGAGATCGACGAGCGGGGTCAGCTCACATACAGCGGACCCGTCACGCGCCTCGCCGTCTCGGTCCCGGGCGGGTACCCAGACCCCCTCGACCCCTTCGGCGTCGAAGATCGCCGCCTGGATCTGGCTGTTGGTCGCCGCCACGGTGAAAAAGCCGATGTTGCGGCTCACAAGCGCCGCCACGAACCCAGCGGTCGAGCCTGCCGAGTCGGTCCGGCAGACGAGGCGACGCTCCACGAGGCTCGCTTCGTCGCCCTCGTGATGTCCGGCGCGCACGAGTTCGGGCAGCTGGTCAAGAGCGGCATCGAGCACCAAGACGTGATCGGCGACGGTGTTGGAGCCGGCGTTGCCAGGACGCAGCAGTCCTGACAGCGCCTCTCCGGTTGCATCGGCGAAGCAAAAGATCGGGTGAAAACCGAAACCCCCCTTGTAGGTGGCCGCTGTCTGCTGCTTGTTCTCCGAGTGGATCTCGACCAAGGAGGCGTCGATGTCGATATAGACCGGGCCGATTCCCTTGGTCTTTGCGCTGCGCTCCCAGATCTTCTGACGCACCTCGGCGACTGCCTCGGCGAGCTCGTCCCGCAGCTTCGGGGTGATCTCATGGAAGGCTCGATGGACCGTCGAGTCCGAGGCCACGTCGCCGAACAGGTCCTCCTCACAACGCAGGTGCTCGATGTCCGCACAGCTCTCACCGCCGCCGGCGAGCATGAGGGCGACCTGGACGATCAGCTTGCCGCGGTCGTGCAACGCGGCGCGGCTCGTGCGACCACGAAGCCTGGACGAGAGCGCCTCGACGAGGCCGATGCGGTCGGCGAAGCTCCCAAGGGTGTGCAGCCCGAGATGGGCGACGACACCGCTCCCACCGGGTTCCACCTTCACGCGGACGGTGCTGGTAACTTTCACTTTGAAAGTGCCCTCCTGGCTTCGGAACTGCTGGCTTCGACACCTACAGTTTTCCTTACCAAGAGGGCGTTTTCGCGTCTTTCGCGAGCTCAGGTCATGCGGACGCGTGAATGATCAGGGTTAGCAACCGAGAGGTCACCAGAGGGGTCAAAGGCGAGGCCGTCTGAGTGGTTCAGACCTGACGAGGAGATGGTGACGGTGGGCGCCGGAGAAGCCTTGGCGAGGTCAGCCTTGCTGTACTCGACCACGGTGTTGTTGTCGTCGGCCACCCACAGATCGCCTGAGGAGTCGAAAACGAGTGACCCGGGACCTTTGATCCCATCAGTGAGGACGACGCTCGGGCGGGCGTCGCCGGTCACGCCTGGGCGGTAGGCGGTGACGGAGCCGTTCCCCGTCCCCCCTGCCGAGTTTCGTCCACCGTTGGCGACAAAGATCGTCCCTGGAGCAGGGCCAGTTGCGCTGAGCGCAGTCGCGCTGCGGGCGGCTGTAGCCGGTGCAGCGCCCAAGGCCGTGTTGACGAGCGCCGCGGCCACTACGGCACCGCAGGCGACTAGGCCGACGAGCCGCGTTCTGAGCACGTGACCCCACCCCTTCACCGGCCACCATCCCTTCAACAACAAATACCGGTGACCTTCACATGAACTGTTCATATCCAATACCCCTCGATAGTCGTGTGGTTTGTGATTCAATGCCGCGGTAGTACCCCCTACTACTTCAGGCCTGGAACGGGTGGACTCCGATGCCCCCGCCGACAACGGCGGAGTTCAGCGGCCGACGGTGTCGGAGCGCGGCCCGCGGGCTCGGGACGACCGTTGAGATGCTGCTCGCCAGGAGCAACAGGGAGACAACCCCCAGGCCACGGGCAAAGGCAGGCTCATCGTCCGGTCTTTCGTGTGACCTTCATGCTTCACAGTGTTGTAGGCGACGAGTAGTGGCGAGTCTCGCAAGGAATGTATCCGATGCCCCCTTCGTCATTGTGGTTCGATGGCGAGGGCCCACGGCCAGTTCAGCCCTGTCGCGGGGCCAGCAATGTTCTCCGCCGGGGCCCGGAAGCCGGACTTGGCTAATTGGGCCTTTGCGAACTCGAAGATGGCATTGGTGCCCGCGTTGGGCACCCAGAGGTCACCCGAGGAATCAAGGGCCACGCTGCCCGGATTCGACAGGCTGTTGGGGAAGATCATGACCTGTGGGGCCGGAGAGCCTGACCTGGCCAGATCTGCCTTGGTGAATTCGACCACGGTGGCTCCGTGGTAGTTAGCCACCCACATGTCGCCTGAGGAGTCAAAGGCGGGGCGGCACGGCCCGCCTAGGGACTCCGAAGCAATCGTGACTTGCGGGGTTGGATACCCCGACTTGGCCAGGTGCGCCTTCGCGAACTCGAACACCGTGTCGGTGCCGCCGCTCCACAGGTTGCCGGAGCGATCGAATACGACGCCACACATGCTGGGATCGTGGATGATTACGCGCCCGGTCGGGGAGCCTGACTTGGCCAGCTGCGCGCTTGTGAACTCGACAGCGTCACTTGTTGCGTTCGTGACCCAGAGGTCGCCTGAGGAGTCAAACGCGAGGCCGCCCTCCGTGTCGTTCAGGCTGGGCGAAAGAATCAGGATAGTCGGGACCGGTGAAGCCTTGTCGAGCTCAGCTTTGTTGTACTCGACCACAACTCCGTCCACATCACGTACCCAGAGGTTGCCTGCGGCATCAAAGGCGAGTCCGCTGGGACCATTGATGCCCGCGGTTATGACGACGTTCGGGCGTGCGTTGCCCGTCGCGCTCAGGCGGTAGGCGGTTACGGAGCCGTTCCCTGTCCCCCCACCCGTCCTTCCGGCGTTGGCGACAAAGACCGTCCCTGGAGCGGGGCCACCTGCCGCAGGCGAGGTCTTGGCGGTGTTCACGAGACGCTTGAACAGGCCTATGTGTGGCAGAGGGGCAAAGAACACCACCAAGATGGGCGCTGCCACCGCCACGACGATGGCTCGATGGGCCCACAACCCTTGCTGGCGCAGGCTTGTTCGAGGCGAGACTGGCCCGCGGGCCCGAAGCCTGGCCTCAGCTGCAGAAACCGGCGTTGCAGCCCCGTCGATCATCGTCCGGAGCTCGTGCTGGAGGTCGCGGTCGTTCATGGGACCTTTCCTTCGAGCGCCCGACGGAGCTTGGCGAGGCCCCGCTCCAGATGGTTCTGCACGGTCGTGATCTTTGTCCCGGTCAGTTCGGCGACCTCTTTCAGTGTCCAGCCGAACCCGTGCACCAGCACCATGGCGGTTCGCTGTCAGGCCGAAAGGGCCCTTAGGGCGGGAGCAAGGCCGGGCTCGACGACCGGGTCCTTGTGCTCTTGGGGTACGAAACTGAGCACGGTGCGCGGTCGTCGGGTGCGCCTGCGACCTACCCTGAACAGGTAGCCGGGAGGGTTTTCCATCTGTGCAAGCCTGCCCCAGTGCTCCCGGGCGAAGGCCAGAGCCTCGGCAGTTGCCTCGCGCCCTCTCTGGCTCCCGTAGGCAGCGACAAAGGCGCGCCGCAACCGACATTCATGCTCGAGGACGAACGACGTGAACTCTTCCTCGCGTCCTGCAGAAATCCCGACGCCAGCTTCAGATGCGACGGTTTTTCGCGCATGCCTCGTAGTGGATCCCCCCATCACGAGTAGAAAGCATCGAAGGTCAGTGGTTTACCACAAGGAATCTGCCCGCAGAAGATGCAACCGCCTGGCCCGCTGAATTGTCGGTCGACTGCCAGACATTACGATTTCACCTTTGATAGCGGCGAGCGCCGTCCACGCGAATACGTGAGCCGTCCGCTTCCCGCGCCAGTAGTCGGGCGCGGATGCCTTGCAACACCCGGCCGCTTCCATGATCTCGGCAAGCGGAACGGTCCCGAGCCTCGGCAGGATCTTCCGCCGGAACAGCTCCGGGTCGTAGACCGTGCCGGTGTTGGCCTTGTCCCACCCCAACAACGCCCGATACCGGCGATGACAGCATCCGTCCCGAGGCCGTTACACGAGCGCACAGAGCCGCCAGCACGTGGGACGCGCCAGGGAAACAGAACAGCGCCAGGGAAACAGAACAACGCCCTTGCACCTGCGCCAGTCGACAGGAACGCCGCGCCCGACTCGGCGGTATAGAGCGGGCCAAGACGAACAAGAACCGATCGGAGTGGAACGCGGCGGCACGAAGTTCGAAGTTATGTGCTCACGTTCGGGCGCCGGGATCCGGTGAGTCTGTCCAGTCTGTTCGTATATATCGGCGGCCATGATTTGCGGCTTCACCGGCCGGTGGAACCGCCGCGACGGGGGTTCTCCCCCCTCGGAGATGCCGGGTAGCGCCATTCCCAGGATCAGCCCGCTCCCGTAACGTGTTCAACATGATGCGGGCCGATGTGGAGGAATCCGGGTTGCGTTTACACCTGCGAACTCGCGGACGGGAGCGGGAGTTCGTCGTCCCGCAGGCCCGCCTCGACCAGCTGCGCCGGATGGCGTCCACCGTGGCAAGGGCACCGTTCACGCGGCGAACCTGGCGCGAACTCCTCTTTTTCGTCCTCGCGGCATTGCTCCAGGTGGTCGGTGGGGTGTTCATCGTGGTGACAATGGCGGCCGGGACGGTGCTCGTTGTCACGTTCGTCGGCCTTGTCGTGTTCGCGGCGTCGCTGCGCGGTGCCCGGGGCATCGGCGGGTGGCACCGGGGGCTCGCTCGCAACCTGCTCGACACCGACATCGAGGAACCCGAGCCGTTCGTGGCCCGACCGGGATTCTTCGGCTGGCTCCAGTCCGCGCTCCGCGACCGCACGAGTTGGCGGGCCGTCGTCTACACGTTGGCCAAGGCCCCGCTTGTCGCTTTCGCTGTCTGGTTCGCCCTCAGCACTTGGCTGGCGGCGTTCACGTGCCTGACCTACCCGATCTGGGGCGCGCACACCAACCGCCCGGCGGAGTTCGGCTTTGTCCCCAATCTCTTCCCGCCGGGCTACCTCTCCGTTGGGACCAACGGCTTTTGGCACGGTCTCTTCATCTTCGTAACGGGGGTGCTGCTGTTCTTTGTCGCCCCCTGGACAATGCGGCTTGTCGTCTTCGTCGACTGCCGCCTCATGCAGGCCCTCCTGTCGCCCGACGCCGTCACGGCGAGGATGCGTACGCTGGAACAGGCGCGGACGCGCACGGTGGACGCCTCTGCCGCCACCCTGCGCCGCATTGAGCGAGACCTCCACGACGGGACGCAGGCACAACTCGTTGCGGTCGCGATGCGCCTCGGCCAGGCAAAGGAGAAGCTCGCCGCCGGCGACATCGATCTCGACCAGGTGCGCCGCCTGGTGGACGACGCGCACCGCGGCGCGAAGGAGGCGATCGTGGAGCTGAGGGACCTCGCCAGGGGCATCCACCCACCCGTGCTCGACGTCGGCCTCGAGGGCGCGCTGTCGACGCTGGCCGCGCGCAGCGCGGTGCCCACGGATGTCACGGTCACGCTGAAGGACCGCCCGACGCCGGCGATCGAGACGATCGCGTACTTCTGCGTTGCCGAGCTGCTCGCCAACGTTGCCCAGCACTCGCAGGCCTCGAGGGCGGCCGTGAGCTGCGTCCAGCATGGGGCGTGGCTGCGCGTCGTGGTGCGGGACGACGGGCGCGGCGGCGCCCATTCGGTCCTCGTCGGATCCTCGTCGAGCGGTCTCGCCGGCCTTGGCGAACGCGTGCAGGCAGTGGACGGCCACCTCGACGTCGCGAGCCCTCCTGGTGGTCCCACTGTCGTCACCGTCGATCTCCCGCTGCACGCATGAGCGACACCATTCGCGTCGCCATTGCCGAGGACTCGGCAGTGTTGCGGGACGGGCTCGTGCAGCTGCTCGCCGATCGCGGGTTCGTGATCACCGACGCAGTCGGCACTGCGGACGAACTCGAGGTGACCGTCGAGAGGGACTGCCCCGATGTGGCAGTGGTCGACATCCGGATGCCGCCGACGTTCACGGACGAGGGTCTACGGGCCGCGATCGGGCTGCGCGAGCGATACCCGAAGCTCGGGATCTTGCTCTTCTCGCAGTACGTCGAGACCCGTTACGCGTCCCAACTCTTGGCGCGCGACGCGGCGGGCATCGGCTACCTGTTGAAGGACCGCGTTGCCGATACCAGTGACTTCGTGGAAGCGCTGGTGCGGGTCGCCTCTGGCGGCACGGCACTCGACCCCGAGGTGGTCACGCAGATGGTGGGCGCCTCGCGCAAGCGGGAGTCGCTGGCTCGGCTCAGCGAGCGGGAGCGGCAGGTGCTCTCGCTCATGGCGGAGGGCCGCTCGAATGCAGGGATCGCGAGTGCGCTCGTGATCTCGGAGGGAGCGGTCGAAAAGCACGTGACCAACATCTTCACCAAGCTCGACCTGCCGGTGTCGCAGGCAGACCACCGACGCGTGCTCGCGGTGCTGCGGTTCCTCGAATCGTAGAACCCGCAAGGAACGATCCTCGCAAGAAGGTTCTCTAGGAGCCGGGCAAGTTCAGCTCTCTTGATGCCGCGAATGTGGCGCACGTAGCACGTCGGCTCGGAACAAAGGCACTCGCGCGGGGACAAGAGGGTGTTCATAATGACGTGCAGATCTCTCGCTTGGGCGGGCGCTATGCGCGTTCTGTGATCGCGCCTGCGCCCTAGCGGCATATGACGCGTAGCGCGTCTCAAACGCTGAAGGTTCGTGGCCACTTCTGCATCCACGGCACCGCACTGCTGCTGCTTCTTCGATCGCGTCAGCTTGACGCAGCTCAGGCGTAGGAGGATGATATACTAGGTAGATAGATAATTAGGAGATCGCAATGATCGAGTTTCAGCTGGACACCCGCACCGGAGTGGCTCCGTACTTGCAGCTAGTCCACCAGGTGCGCCGAGCCCTGAAGTTGGGCCTTTTGCACGAAGGGGATCAGCTCCCGACGGTCAAGGAGGTCGTTTCCCGGCTGGCGATCAATCCCAACACTGTGCTCAAGGCGTACCGCGAGCTCGAGCATGATGATCTCGTCGCTGCGCGGCCAGGAATCGGGACCTTCGTGACCGGAACGTTGAGCGACACGTCACTCGCCGCCCATGGGCCACTCCGCCAGGAACTCCACCGCTGGCTCGCAAAGGCGCGTCGCGCTGGACTCGACGACGAGAGCATCGAAGCACTGTTCCGGGACTCCTTTCGATCGGCCCACGAAGAGGGCGTAGCGTGAGCGCCGTCATCGAGGCACGCGGTCTCGGGAAGCGTTATGGACGTAAGGCGGCGCTCTCCGATTGCACTCTCGAGATCCCTGCGGGACACGTCGTCGGGCTTGTCGGTCCGAACGGCGCCGGAAAGTCCACCCTGCTCAATCTTGCGGTCGGTCTCCTCGCGCCGACATCGGGCACGATCGAAGTGCTCGGTCGCGCGCCGGCGTGCGATGCGGCTCAGCTCGGTCGGGTCGGTTTCGTCGCCCAGGACACGCCCGTTTTCTCTGGGCTAAGTGTCGCTGATCATCTCGAGCTCGGCGCCCGGCTCAATCCTGGATGGGACCGGACCGTGGCAGAAGATCGAATCGACCAGCTCGGCCTCGATCCGGATCAACGGGCCGGAAAACTCTCAGGCGGACAACGCGCCCAGTTGGCGCTCACCTTGGCCGTCGCGAAACGACCAGAGTTCCTCGTCCTCGACGAGCCAGTCGCTAGCCTTGACCCGCTGGCCCGCCGGGAGTTCCTTCAGATATTGATGGAGACCGTCGCGGACCAGGAGGTGAGCGTCATCCTCTCCTCGCACCTCGTCGCCGACCTTGAGCGTGTGTGCGACTTCTTGGTCGTGCTGGTCGCCTCGCGCGTACAACTTGCCGGACCGGTCGACGAGCTTCTCGCCTCCCACCATCGACTGATCGGGGCGTCTCGTGATCCGAGCACGCTGCCGGCCAACCAAGAGATCATCGAGGCGAGCCAGACGGAACGCCAGTCCACCTTTCTCGTGCGGACCGATGAGCCGATCCGTGATCCAAGCTGGACGGTGGAAGAGATCGGCATGGAAGACCTTGTCCTCGCCTATATGAGCCAAGGCGCGGCGGCGAGATCCCGCCGGCGGCCGATGGGGCTTCTCAAGTGATCTGGCTGACCTGGCGTCAGTTCCGCATGCCGGCCGCGGTGGCGTTCGGACTGCTCATTGCGATCGCGATCACTGCTGCTTTGACCGGCCCGCACCTTCTCCACCTCTACGACACAACGGTTGCTAACTGCACGAAGTACCACGACTGCGGCTCCGCCGAGCTCCAGTTCCTAAGGAACGACCATTTCCTGCAAGCAGCCCTTCCCCCGCTGCTACTGGTCGCACCCGCGCTCATTGGGGTCTTCTGGGGTGCACCCCTCGTCGCCCGTGAGCTCGAGACCGGTAGCTACAAGCTCTCTTGGTCCCAAAGCGTCCCCCGCGCCCGCTGGCTCGCTGTGAAGCTCGGCCTGGTTGGCCTCACAAGCATGGTTGTCACAGGACTTCTCAGCTTGATCCTCAGCTGGTGGTTCAGTCCGTTCGACCGGGTCAACATCAATCTGTTCTCGCCTGCGATGTTCGGCGTACGGGACATTACGCCGATCGGCTACGCCGCCTTCGCGTTCATGCTCGGAGTGTCCGCGGGCGTGCTCATCCGCAAGACCCTGCCGGCGATGGCAGTCACGATCGTCGGCTTCCTCGGGGCTCGACTCGCCGTGACGTACTGGATACGCCCTCGTCTCGAAACTCCGCTCGGGGTGACGTCCCCGCTCGTACTTCCCATCGGAAATGGGCCCGGACCGACACCGGGTGCCGGGGTCATCCGACCTGGCAGCTGGATCTTGTCGCAGACGACGATCAACGGAAGTGGCCAGGTCATCGGGCAAAACGGCGGCATCGGTCCGAACGGACGACTCGGCCTGCAAGTGTCGCCGAACGGCAGCGCGTCGATCCCAGGGATTGG
Source organism: Acidimicrobiales bacterium (assembly GCA_052148655.1). Lineage (GTDB taxonomy): Bacteria > Actinomycetota > Acidimicrobiia > Acidimicrobiales > Bog-793 > Fen-455. The sequence goes on along the minus strand of JBKQHU010000169.1, from coordinate 2,437 downwards.
TGCATGCCCCGGCGTGAAGGTTCCGCCACCCGGGACACCACGAGGGGCGTCCGTACAGACCCTGTTCGCGTCCTGTGCCCACCACCTCGGCCTACGAAACCTGGTCACCTATCAACCCGCCAGCCGCTATTGGGCGTTCCAGTGGTACGAGATGGCTATCTTCGTCGCGATGGCGCTTGCCCTCGCTGCTCTTTGCTTTTGGTGGGTGTGTCACCGACTGACGTGAGGCGTCGGGACTGGCGCACCGAATGTTCGACGGCGGGTCCTGTTGCCAGTGGTCACCCGTGCCGATAATCGGCAGGGTTATCGCGCACGCCAACCCGTCTCGTTATGGTCGCCACGCTAACGCGTGCCCGACGTTCGAGCTGGCCACTGAGGTGAACTATTCCGCGCTTGGTGGACTGAATTGACCGGCGGGTTGAACGTTGTCCGGAAGTCGAGCCGGTCCGTTTCGCCTTCGTCGAGGTGCACCCGTCGTGGGCGGACTGTTCCGCCCCGAAGCAGGTCATGACCCACCTCGGCCCTACTCGCCAGCAACTTTCGGTCGTGGCTTGGTAGCAGTAATTAGGCGAGTTCGCATCCACGGTCCACTGAACCACATGCGCCACCCAAGACTGCGACAAGCGACTTTGTCCATGCCGATATCGGTCAGGCGCTGCCGATACTGACGGACACTGAAGACATCGGCGATCAGGAAACGGCCACCAGGGCGCAGCACCCGGGTGGCCTCGTCGATCGCCTTGTCCCGCCCCGATGCGGTCTTGACGTTGTGCACCGCCAGGTTGGAGATGACGACGGCGAAGGTCTCGTCGCCGAAGGGCAAGTCGATCATGTCGGCGGTCTCGAGCTGGACGCGATCGGTGACACCTTCGAGGACGACGTTTCGCTCGGTGACGCTGCGGTCGTTGCCCGACTGGTCTGATTTGCGCCACAGATCCACGCCCACCGCCCGGCCAGTGGTGAGACGACGCGCCGCCAGGACGAGGATGGCTCCTCGTCCGCAACCGACGTCAAGGACCTGTTCATCGCCGACAAGATGAAGATCGTCGAGCAGTCGCGCCCACACCACGAACTTGCCCCGGCGAGAGGCGTACAGTCCCAGACTGCTCAAGAGCACGACTACAGCGGCTCCTGCGATCGGCCATGGCGAGTCGGTAACGACGCCTTGTACGACGGCGAACACCACGAGCAGCGCGGGGACGACCAGCAGGTATGGCGCGTCGACGCCATACGAACCTTGACCGGCTGGCGGTCTCACCTCGTTCAATGCTCCTCGTCATTCAAGGGACGGAAACGTCACGACGCGTTCGCAAGGCGCGACCGCCGCTGAACGTCATCATGCCAGCAGATGCGGCCGAAGCGTGCGGCGAGCGGCCGTGCCGACTTCACCTCATCCCACAGCCGACGGCGCCCGGAGTCAGCAAGGCCGAGGTCGGTCGAGCGCCGGGAGTACCTCGCGCAGCGGCCGAGCTACAACTTGAGCCGCTTGAGTCCTCCACCTTGATCCAATTGGGTCCTCCGCCCACCGCGCTGCCACGCCCAGATTGTTCTATCTAGCGCTCGCTGACGGGACCTCTGGGCGAGGGCCGAATCGGCGATCTCGTGCGCACGCCGAGCGTCGATCTGGCGCGGAGTGCCGCCGTCGCGAGGGCGTCATTTGGTGCGTCGTTCTGTTCCAACTCAAGTAGCTGACCCGTGTTGCCCGAGCACCGGGGTAGACAGCTGGGTATTCTTCTGTCAGCGGGGAGGACCAAACATGAAGAAGACCTTCATCACCATCATCAGCGCTGTGTGTATCGTCGCTATCTCGGCGACCATGGCCGTGGGGTCCACAATGGCACCGAAGTCAGTAGCAAGATCCACAATTGCCGGTGCGCTGTCTGCTTCCTCAGGCTTCCCGTCGATCTGCCCACCCGCTAAGGCGGTGGGCACGCCACTCGGGCTGACCGTCTCCAAGCCAACCGTTGTCATATACGTCAAGGGTTTTGCTCTGGAGTGCAAGTACATGAACGGAAAGAGCAAGACGACACTCTCCTACACGTCGGAGACACGGAAGGCTTTTCTCGCAGCAGAGAGCGCCCTACCCAAGACCAGCATCGTGATCGTGACCCTGGGCAAAGGGGTCGCGGCGTACCGGATGCCCCCGTATCTTCTTTCGCTTCAGTACGGAACGTTGGAGTGTGTCATCGAGACCCTGGTCAGTGCCGCTCACGAGGAGGCCCTGGCCAAGGCCCTTCTCAGTTCGTACTGGTAACTGCCCTCGGCCTCGATCTCCCCGGTCGGGGCACCGCTGAAAACGGTGGAGGGAAACTAAGGGTCCACCGAATGTTAGTACGCGCGATGTAAACTGGTTCAGTGGAGGCCAGTCGGGAAGAGCTCGCGCGATTTTTCTCGACCGTCCTTCCCCATCTGAACGAGGTGCAACGCCGAGTGGTCG
>JBKQHU010000168.1:0-12526 GCA_052148655.1 Acidimicrobiales bacterium | reverse complement strand
TCGCCCTCGACGAGATCGAGGACGGGGCCGGCACACGCTATGACGCCAGAGCCTGCGAGACGGCCGTCTCGCTCATCCGCCAGCACCGCTTCGAGTTCTCCAAGTAGGCAGCAGTTCCCGCAAGGCCGTGCCACTGGATGCCGGGCTTGTCAGATGCGCAGCGGCACGCTGACGTGAGTCGTCCGCCTGCCTGCTTTTCACGCGCGAACGAAAAGGCAAGGCGCGACATCGGGCGGTTCGCCTAAGGCGAGAAGTACCTTTCGCCTGGCTGGTTAGTGGGGAGCTCCTGCAAGCTGACAGCCCAGCTCGGTTTGAAGCCTCACACTCGGGCGCTTGGCGGACCGAGCACGTTGGCTCCCTCCCGCTTTGCACAGTGTTCCTGTCGCCGCGGACGCAGGCGCTCTGCTGTTTCTCGTGTCCTCCAGAGACGACCGACAGGCGACTTGACCCCCTCCGTGGTCTCGGGCACCTCACGTCTCACATGCGGCCGGAAGGTAAACGTCGGCTCGCCATTCTCTGATCGGCCGGGGAGCCTTCAGGGCAATGACTGCCCGAAGTGCCCACATAAGCACCTGCGCATGGGCTTCGTCCGAAGGAACCCGCAAGACGAGCCCTCGGCGAGGGTGGTCTTGTTCGACGAACCAGTTCTCCGGAATCGGAACGGCCAGTGAATGCAGTTCCGCGAAGATGCGGCGGCCAGTTCCGTGAGCGATCCCGAGGTTGGGTCGTACGAGTCCACGGCGGCTGTGGCTTCCGGGGACCCAGGTGCACATTGTGACACCGCTGCCGCTTCCGTTGAACAAGGTGAAGAACCCGAGCGAGGTCGGCTTCTCGTCATTGTCGTTGATCTTGGGTATGGCGTTTATCCATCCATCTTCGGCACTGGCCAGCCGTGCCATATGCGCGACTACTTGTCCCAGATCGTCGACAGTGAATTCCACTCGCTCGACGTCTCGTAGTTTGCGAGCCACGCCTAGGAGTATCGCAGCTGCCAGTTGTACACAGTGCCTACCAGGCCAGCCGAGGTTCGGGGTGTTCCAGTCGGGCTGACCTTCGATCAGTGGCTTGAGGGCGTGACGGCGTGCCTTATCAAGCCTGGGACGTGCCATCGCGGCCATCTGAAGCGGCTGTTGCGGCTGGCGTTGATGAGCGGCTTCCAATCGCGTCATGCGACGAGGTAGTGATCTGGCCCCAACCGCGTAGGCTTCAGCGCCATGACGACACCTGCGGAGGACGTCCTTTCAGCTGGTGACAAGCTGAACGCGAAGGCCGAGGTAGGGGACTGGCCGGAGGATTTGTACCGCCTTTTGAAGGTCTGGGGCGTGGGGCAGGTGTCCTATGTTCCGGACGCCGGACACGCGAGGCTGATCGAGCTGTTTGTTAAGGACTCAACGGTCGTCAGCAATGTGCTCACGACCGAGGAGGAAGGCGTCGCCATCGCGGCTGGTGCCTGGCTGGGCGGCCAACGCAGCGTGCTGCTGATGCAATCGAGCGGGGTCGGAAACTGCCTCAACATGCTGTCACTGGCGAAAATCGGACGCTTTCCCCTGCTAGTGCTGGTCACGATGCGCGGAGAGTGGGCGGAATTCAATCCGTGGCAAGTGCCTATGGGACTTGGGACCGAGCCGGCCTTGGCCGCTGTCGGGGTCATAACCATGCGCGCGGATACAGCGCAGGATCTCCTGGAGACCGTCGCTTCGGCCGCGAAGCTGGCCTTCGACGCCGACCAGCAGGTGGCAGTCATCATTTCCCAGCGCCTCTTGGGGGTAAAGCAATGGTGATCCCAGACGCCGGCGTTCTTGACCGTCGGTCTGTTGTGGCGCGGTTGTTGCGCGACCGCGACGGAATCCTCGTCGTGACGGGGCTTGGATCGCCCAGCTATGACGTGCATGCGGCCGGCGACGATGAGGGCAACTATTACCTCTGGGGCGCGATGGGGGCAGCTGCCCTCGTTGGCCTGGGCTTGGCGCAGGCCCAGATCGACCGAACCGTGGTGGTCATCACAGGAGACGGCGAACAGTTGATGGGCCTGGGCGGCCTCGCGACCGTGGCGGTTGCGGCACCAGCGAACCTTGTGATCGTCGTGCTCGACAATGGCCACTACGGCGAGACGGGCATGCAGCAAAGCCATACCGGCTTCGGCCTTGATCTCGCCGCCGTCGCCCGGGCCGCCGGCTTCGCGGAGGCCCAGACGATAGTGGAGGAAGCCGAAGTGGAGACGGTGGCGCAATCGATCAGAGAGCCCGCGACAGGCCCGCGTTTCTATGCTGTGAAGGTTAGAGCGGAAAGCTTGCCGCGATCACTGCCGCCGCGTGACGCGGTTCACGGCAAGAATCGGTTACGCGCGTATCTTGGTTTTCAGGTGTCCTGATGGCCGAGGATGGCGCCAGCCCGATATCCCAAGTGGGGACGCGCCCGACAGCGCGAAGATGAGTCGCATCCTTGCTCGTCAGGCGACCTCGACCTCTCCCGGTCGCTGCCCCGGTAGTGGTCCGTGCCGACGCCTCGAGGCCGGTCGAGAGCCATATGTCTAAGAGCGCCTGAAGGAGATTCCAAGGATTACCACAGGTAACCGACCTTAGAATTAGCTGAGCCTCATCTGGGCCGGAGCTGATCCGTAACCATTGTCCACTTATGACTCCGGAGGTGATTTCCGTGGCGAGCTCGTTCTTCCGACAGATGCTCCCTAGCCGTTACGCTTGGCGTCCTCGCCTTGCCCGCGGAGCCGCTGCGACCGCGGCTGCGCTCGTCCTGAGTGCTTGGGCAGTTCCTGGCCTGGCCGCGGCGAGCGCACTACGACCCTCGGCCGAGCCGGTCGTCACACCTGGTGAAGTCCCCTCGATCGTCGCAGCGGACACGGCTATCAACAATCGAGCGAACTCGTCCCTCTCGTTGTCGCTCCAGAACAGCCACGAGTCGTGTCTGCAGCAGGTCCTCGACGACGCCACCTACCGTGGCGACCTGGCCGCTGGTTCCAACACCCTCGGTGGGTCCTTCGACCAGGTTCCCGGCCGGGCCTTCGTCCCCTACGAGACCACCTACCCTGCATTTTTCAGCGTGCTGGCCGGGTACAGCTCCTCGTCTGAGCCGGTGACGAACAACCTCCTCACCTACGTGAAAGCCTCACCTGGCGCGGCTTGGAAGCTGGCCTCAAGCGGCAGCATCCTGGGCCCAACCGACGCCGGCGTGGCGGTGCCTGCCCCCGCCACCGACGCTCAGGGTTATGTCACCAGGCTCGCTGGCGCGACCACCGACGGGCTCGTGACTGCACCCGACAAGGTGGCCGCCCTCGTGGCGAGGGCGTTCACCTCCGAAGCCGTCAGCGGCAAACTGCCCGCGGGTCTCACGGCTCAGTTCGGACCCAAGAAGGCGGCTGATCCCCACACCATCGTGGCCTCCTACGCCAGTATCGGCACGGCGACGATGCGCTTCTCAACGCTGACGCCGGCTGCCGCTGGCGCAGGCGCCCCATCGCCTGAATGCCCCTATCCGTCCTACCGCCTCGCCGATGGCGGAGCGCTCGTCACCTTTCCGGTCTTCGTGACCACCGTTGTGCACATCGAATCGGGCTATGTCGTCACACAGCCCTCGAACAGGAGCGCCTTCGGCGTGCTCCTACCGCCGGGGACCTACACCTCGATCACGATGACTGCAGGCGATATGGATGTCGCCGTCGTGCCGCCGGCGGGCTCACACCAGCCGATCGAGGTGATCGGCCAGGCGAGCGAAGGCCTGACCGAGACTGGAACCTTGGCGTCTGGTCCGGCCAGTTCCAGTGCTCCCGGCGGTCCCGCGAATGCCGCGGTCATCGCGAGCGAGGTCGCCCCGGGTCTCGTCGATGTCGACAGCACGCTGAGCTACGAAGGCGCCGAGGCGGAGGGAACCGGGATGGTGCTCTCCTCCACCGGTGAGATCCTCACGAACAACCATGTCATCGAGGGCGCAAGCTCGATCCGGGTGGTCGACGTGGGTAACGGGAAGACCTATGACGCCGACGTCGTCGGCTACGACCGAACCGCGGATGTAGCCGTGCTGCAACTCGAGCACGCCTCCGGTCTGCAAACGGTCCGTCTCGGCAATTCCTCGAGTGTCCGCAAAGGACAAGGAGTCGTGGGCATCGGCAACGCCGGGGGGGTCGGTGGCACTCCGAGCTTCGCCGGCGGGAGCGTGACCGCGCTCGACGAGTCCATCACAGCAAGCGACGAAGCTGCCGGCACATCCGAGCAACTGACCGGCCTCATCGAAACCAATGCCGACATCCAGCCGGGGGACTCCGGCGGCCCGCTAGTGAACAGCAGCGGGAAGGTCATTGGTATGGACACGGCCGCCTCCGCCGGCTTCTCGTTCGGACTGGGAAGTGCTTCAACGCAAGGTTTCTCGATACCGATCAACACCGCGCTCAAGATCGCGGCCGTGATAACCGAAGGGCACTCCTCTTCGACGGTACACATCGGCCCGACCGCATTTTTGGGCGTGGGCGTGGCCTCTTCCCTCCCCGGCGGCCCCACCGGCGCTGTTATCGAGACCGTAGCCGCGGGCTCGCCCGCCGCCAAGGCCGGGCTGACCGAGGGAGACGCGATCACATCTCTCGCCGGCCACGCAGTCAGCTCCCCGGACGACTTGGTCTCGATCCTCCAAAGCGAGAAGCCCGGTGCCTCAGTCTCGCTCGTTTATCTCTCGACTTCGGGCGCGCGGCGTACCGTCACAGTGCGTTTGACGTCCGGGCCTCCCCAGTAGGCGATCGGGAGGGCAACGACCAGGGCTAGGCAGTCGTCCGTGACCGCGGACCCAAGCCAGCCAGGACGGCGAACGGGGGGCAAGCGAGCCAGAACGTCACTTTGAATTTTGGCGCGACTTTCGTGTCCTCCCAGGTAAAGGCCTGCTCTCGTTGAGGTTCGGCGGTGGCCACGGCTTGTTCAACCGCCTCGGTGGTCGTACTACCGCTTCAGAACCGGGTGCCTCCGCGTCGAGGTCTGGGTGTCGTCCCGGTAGTCCCTTCGCGCGCGGGCAGACGCCGTTGTGTACCGAGACCGGTGGTGTTATTTTCGTGCGATGCGGCCTGGGGGGGATCGCTTGAGCTTTCGTGCAAGGGTTCGGCGCGGCGGTATTTTGCGGACGCCAGGATGGGCGCTTGGGCTCGTCGTGGTGTTGCTGGGTCTCGCGGTGGCACCTGCGTCCGCGGCTGGGAGAGCCGGCTTGGGGCGCGAGCCTTCGGTGGCGGTGAGAGTAACCGCCGTTGCCGGGGGTTTGTATCACAGCCTGGCGCTGAGCTCGAACGGCGCGGTGTTCGCTTGGGGCTGGAACGTAACCGGCCAGTTTTGCAACGGGAGCACGAATGGCAGCGACGTGCCGCTGAAGGTGAGCCTGCTCGGACACGCGAAGGTGACCGGGATAGCCGCCGGCTTCGCCCACAGCTTGGCCGTAACTTCGACCGGCGCTGTCCTCAACTGTGGCAAGAACGACGACGGCGAGCTTGGCGACGGGGGCACGACAGACAGCGACGTGCCGGTGAAGGTGGATCTGTCCGCAGGCACGAAGGTGACCGAGGTCGCTGCCGGCGCCGGGCAGAGCTTGGCGGTAACTTCGACCGGCGCGGTGCTTGCCTGGGGTCTAAACCTCTACGGCGCGCTCGGCAACGGGAGCACTGGGTCCAGCAACATTCCAGTTGACGTGAGCCTGCCCGCCGGCACGAAGGTGACCGCCGTCGCCGCTGGGGCCCTCCATAGCCTGGTGCTGACCTCGACCGGCGCGGTGCTCGCCTGGGGATTCAACACAGACGGCGAGCTCGGCGACGGGACCACGGCGAACAGCGACGTGCCGGTGGCGGTGAAGCTGCCTGCGGGTACGAAGGTGACCGCCATCGCCGCCGGCGGCTACTACAGCCTTGCGCTGACCTCGAGCGGCACGGTGCTCGCCTGGGGCTATAACGCAGACGGCGAGCTCGGCGACGGCAGCTCGGTGAACAGCGATATGCCGGTGAAGGTGAAGCTGCCCGCGCGCACGAAGGTGACCGCCATTGCCGCCGGCGGTTCGCTCTACGGAGTGGGCTCGTACGTGGCCGGCCCTGGCCACAGTCTGGCGGTGACCTCCACCGGCGCTGTGCTTGCCTGGGGCGACAACGCAGACGGCGAGCTCGGCGACGGGACCACGGCGAACAGCGATGTGCCGATGAAGGCGAAGCTGCCCGCGGGCACGAAGGTGACCGCTGTCGCCGCCGGCGAATTACAGAGCCTCGCGGTGACCTCGAAGGGCGCCGTGCTCGCCTGGGGCGGAAACAACTTTGGCCAGCTCGGTGACGGGAGCTACAAAGGGAGCGATGTGCCGGTGCACGTGAACCTGCCGTGAAGCTGCGCATGATGTGGAGAGCATTAGGGCCCGCTGCGGGGCTGATGGCAACGGTCGGGCTCGCGCAGCCCGCGCTTGCTGCGACGGTGACCAACACGCAAAGCACCGTTTTCGCCGGGTACGATTTTGCCAACTACATCGCGGTACCGGGCGCGGTGAGCGCAGTCATTGTCGTGCCCAAGCTCAATTGCAAGGCCACGCCATCCGCAGGGAGCTCGATGTACGCCGGCGTCGGCATCCAATCCGTGAACTCGTACGCCCGCCTGTACCTAGCTTGCACGCCGCGAGGCGTGCCCCGCTACTACCCATCGCTCGTGGTCAATGGCAGCGTTAAGAACATCCCGAGCGATGTGGCCCGGGCTGGAGACAGGATCGAGTTCGCGGTGTCCCAGAGCGACTCCCAAGTGACCGATTCGGCAGTTGATCTGACGCACACGTTCATCGCCACCAGCCAAGGGGCTGGCAGTGGCACGGGCGAGGGCGTCGTGGCCGGCGACTTTCCGGGGGTTTCTGGCGCGACATCTACGGTGCCCAACTTTGGCACCCTGGTCTTCTCCAGCGCGCTGATCAATGGGTACCCGTTTGGCTCTGCAAGCCCCGGGTTGCAGACCGACAACCTCTACGCGAGCTCGACTGGCCCGCTCCAGATAGAGACGGCCTACTCCGCCAGCAACGAGGAAGCGTTCTCGACCGTCTTCGAGCACTCCTGACAGCGAACCGCGGCGGATGCGGGCGCTAACGACCGGGCCCGGCGCAACTTCGACCTGGATCGGGGGTACGCTCAGTGTACCTCGGTTCCCGAAAACGAGCGGCAACGGCGGCGTCGCAGGCGAACCGCCGGGCAATCGTCAAGCGAGCTGGAGGTATTGTGGTATCACCTGAAGCGCTGCAAATGGGTTCTCGGCTTGATGCTCACCATTCCCCTGAGACCAACGGACGCATGTCTGTTTGCCGACGGTGCGGCGCTCAAACCGACGGTCCGGAGGGACTTCACATCCCGGACGAACGACAAACGGAGCGTTCGCTGCGATGGCTTGATGCGCAGTCGTTAAGCGGTCGAATCCATCTCGCGAAGAGTCGGATCAACAACTGATGGTCCGGAAATCGGCACGATCATGGCCCCCGGAACTACGCCAGTCGTACTCAAGATGAAGGCAAGCGTGATCAGCCCTAGCGAGCAACTCGCAATCGTGCAGTACTCCGATGAGCACGGCGTAAAGGCGGCGGCTGACCACTTCGCCGTGTCTCAGGGCCGCGTCTGTGACTGGCGATCGGACCGGCTCCGGCGGGAAGCCGCCGACTCATAACGCTGGGCCCAACCTGGATATGACTAGTCGTCGCAGCGCCGGGCTGGCGTGGCTCGGCCACCGTCTTGGCTGGCTGGCTCCCGCCCCGCCCCGCACATTGCAGCCTTTGGACCGTAGCGCGATGCTCCTGCCCTGGGAGGGAAATCGCCAATAGGGGCTCAAAGAGAATCGGAGGCGCCGTATGGGTCGCTCGTCAGCGATCAGCCTGACCGCGCTTCTCGCGCTTGGAGTGTCCTTGCCACTCCTGCCGACGGCTTCAGCCGTCTCCGCAAGTCGCCGAACCACGGCACCGACCGGGACGCAACTGGAAGAACTGAAGGCGCCGGCACGTTACTTCGGCACCTCGATGGCGGTCTCTGGCAATACTGCCATCGTGACGGCACCACAATCCGGAGGCTGGGCTTACGTGTTCACGAAGGACGGAGCAGCCTGGAAGCAGTCCGCATCGCTGAGGGGCTCGGACAGCGTCAGTGTTGGTCCGGTCGCGATCTCGGGCAGTCATGCCGTTGTGGGCGGGAGTGGGGTTCTGGGCAGGGTGTACGTGTTTGCAAGAACGGGCTCCACCTGGAAACAGGTGGCCAAACTGGCGGGCTCCGACACTGTCGCCGCCGACTTCTTCGGTGACGCAGTGGCCATCTCAGGCACAACCGTAATCGTCGGTGCCATTCGGCCCCGCACCCGCAACTTCAAAGCTGGCCGGGCCTACGTCTTCTCCCAAGACACCACCGGATGGAAGCACCAGGCCGAGCTCGCATCGCCGGTTCCTGCCGTGCAGGGCTTCGGGTGGGCGGTCGCCATCTCTGGCAAGATCGCCGTCGTCGGTGCAACGGGCTGCGCTTTCGTGTTCACGAAGACTGGCGCGAACTGGGATCCCTCCGCAGAGATCAAAGACTCCGACACCAACAACAGTGAAACCTTCGGTGAGTCGTTGGCGATCTCAGGCAATGCCCTGGTCGTAGGCGCCAGCGGCCAGAACCGGGTTTACGTGTTCACCGATCATGCTGGGGTCTGGAGTCAGACGGCCGACCTAACGGGTTCTGATACAACCTCCGGCGACGCTTTCGGTTTCTCGGTGTCGATCTCGGACAACAGCATCGCCGTAGGCGCGAGCAACAAGGGCGACGGGACCGGCCGGGCGTACGTCTTCAAGAGGGCAGGAGCTGACTGGAACCAAGTGGGCGAGCTGATTGGTTCCGACACGAGCATCGGCGACGCCTTTGGCGAATCGGTGACCACTTTGGGAGACACCACCTTCGTAGGGGCACCATCTCACGCAGCCTTCTCAGGGCGAGCGTATGTGTTCGCGCCATGACGCCAGCTTGCGAGACACGGTATTGGGGGATCTTGGGATAAGAGAGAGGGAGAACAGGAAGTACACAAAGGGCGAACAAGCAGCACGAACGGGAGCGGAGCCAGCCAGCCAGGATGGGGCAGGGTCGGGCCAGCCAGCCAGAGCGTGAGCGAGCCAGCCGGCCAGGACTGGTTCAGACGGTGGTGACGTGAGCATCAAAGCCCTTTCGGGGGCTGAGCGAGGTCGGCGTAGTAGCCTTGGTTTTGGGCCCTCGAGGGTAAACCCGCACCGAAGAGCCGGGGTTGAGGGTGAGAACCGGCCACGCTGGCAGGTCTTTTGACCGCAGATGTCGTTCCCTCCTTGGGGACGCTCCCGAGGGCCCACTACCTCGTCAGTACCCAAACCGGATCACGGTTGGCCTGGGGCCACTGCCTCGTCGTAGGCCTTCTCGGCGGCGGATTTCGCCTCCTCGTAAGCCTTCTCGGCCGGGGCCACTGCCTCCTCGTAGGCCTTCTGGGCCTGGGTTGTCGCCGCGCCGTAGGCCTTCTTGACCGGGGCCACCGCCTCGTCGTAGGCCCTCTTTGCTTGAGCCATGGTCTTGAGGTAGACATTCCTGGCCCCAGTGAGCCGATCAGTGCTCATCTTCTCTTCGCCTCGTCGTGGGCCTTCTCGGCCGGGGCAAGCGCCTCGGCGAGGCGCCAGTGAGGGCTCGTAGAAACAACTGCAAGCCTTGGGTACGCAGCCATGGGCGACCTCTCTGTCATCGAGCGTACCCCTGCACTCCGACCAGCTCGGCGATGCCTCACGGCAAGACATGCAGCGCACATCTCCCCGCTCGGACCTTGGCTGGCACAGGATTTCGACAGTCCGCCCGCCTGTCGTGGCACCGGACCATGACGGTTGTTTCGTTAGAAAGCGGGTGCTCGGGCCGGGAGGCGAGTGGCCAAAGAGGGCGCAACGAGCCAGCCAGCCAGGACGGCGGCGGAAAGCCGGCCAGCCAGCCCGTGAGCGGGCCGCCGGGCCCAGTCGATGCGGACGCGACTCGTGTCTAGGCCACCTGCGCCGCGCCTCTACGGCAGCAGCGACACGTCGCTATCTGGCACGCCTGCAGCTGTCTCGTGGCGAGCCGGGGCTTGCGCTCCGTCCAGCTCGCTGGTCTCGTTCTGTACCTCGTCGAAGATGGCTGGGGCTATCTGTTGGACCGTGTCCGAGGGCGTCTCGCCGGGCAGTCTGACGACAGTCAGGTTCATCACGTCGCTCAGATCGTTAACTTAACTATCCGCCAGCGCTCGTCCTCGTCCGGCTCTTCCGCGAGCCGGCCAAGGGTCCCTCTCCACCACGTTGTGAAGCGCCCGCCTTCAGGCCTCCAGCCGACGCGCCACTCGATGGCCCCAGGTCGGTTAGAAGTTGTCATGGTTCCGAGGCTACCTGGCCGCGAACCGGAAGCACAGACACCACGAAACTGACGTCTCGTTGAGCGTCCGCATGCAAGGACAAGCGATCGGGAGCCGGGCCGGGACGGTGCTCAGCGTTCTGACGTAACGGCTTCCCGCCGGAGACGATCCGACCGCCAATCGCAGACACGGTTCTGCGACACGGCGAAGTGGTCAGCCGCCGCCTTTACGCCGTGCTCATCCGAGTACCGCACGATGGCAAGCTGCTCGGCAGGGCTGATCACGCTCGCCTTCATCTTGAGTACGACCGGCGCAGCTCTGGCCATCCTCGTGCCTTGCCGTACGTCGACTTGGTCCTTATCAGCGGACGACTGGAGGAAGGGAGTGCCGGACTCGCGACGAGCACGACCGGGCAACGATCTTCATTCTCCCAGTCCTTGGGTTGCTCCAAGCGGTTCTTACGGTGAGTTTCCCGCAGCTCCCGCATGTGAAGGTGGCGACTTTCCCACCCGTAATCCGAGAGCTTTATCTTCGCCCTGTTGGTGATGATGATCCCGCGATGGGCGGACCGCCAGTCCATGATCATGACGCACTCGGGACAAAGCGGGTCGGGCTTAATCAGGAAGTGCGCGCATTCCTCGGCGTTCTCGTCGCGGCTCTCGGCTCGCGTCACCGACTGACTCGCACCTCCGCCGCAGAAGCACTCGGTGTCTGCCGTTTGCGGGCGCTACCGCCCGACTGCTTCCCGACGACCGCGAGCGAACCCATCGAGGGCACGACAGTGGACTCTTCCCCTGTCGACCACCTCACCCGCAAGAGCGACCCGGTCACGCCGGTCACGACTCCATCGCGGGAAGCCTCGCCGACTTTCCTCGAAGAGATCTGCACGCGATCACCAACGATGGCCATACACCGAATGGTGCCACGCCGCGGCAGGTATGGCCAACGCGACCCACACCTTTCGCCAGCGGTGGCGCCCAGACGAGCGGACGGGGCGACGGCATGGCAGAGTCTGATGACAACACCGGGCGATCGAACGGCGACTTTCAAAGGTAGGCACGCGGTGTTAGATACTGCGGTATCTAAAGACTCGGGCCACGCCGGGTGGGAAGCAGGTAGCCACTATGTCAACGGCCGCAGGCAGGCGAAAGATGCCGACACACTTCGCCACGTTCGGTGGTGCAAGAGGGAAAGCGCACGGGCCACACAACAAGCATGCCCAGCAGGTGCTCGCTCGACGAGCGGCGACCGAAGGTAAGCGAAGAACGAGCAAGGCACGCTTGGGTTCGAAGCAGGCCCAGCGAGGCGGAGCCGAGTAGCACGAGCCAATAGCTAGGTAGCGGGCTGGGCGGGCGGCTGCATAAGGGGATCGCCGGCCGGCCTGATACTTCGACACTTTGGACTCGCGTAGGCCCATCTTGCAGACCCTCGGCGCTGTTAGGCTTACACGACTGTAAGTCCGTGCCCTCTGCACGGCGGCAGGCTGCTTGGAGGTAGCCATGCCCAGACCGCTTCGAATCGAAACTCCCGTCTCAATTCCTCCGGGACATCGGACATCCCTAATATTCGTGGATGAGAGCGGTGTTGCTAACAACGGGCGATTTTTCGTGGTCGGAGCCGTCAAGGTCCGTTTTCCAGGCGAGTTCGGGCGTGCTATTCGAGCCATCAGAGAACGCCACGGTTTTGACGGTGAATTCAAGTTCAACCGCATTACTCGTGGACGGCTTCCCATGTACTTTGACTTGGCCGACGAGATCGCTCGCCACCGAACGGTAGAATTCGCGGCATGCATCGTGGACCACGCACGGTCAGATCCCCGTGCCGCGGGGCGTTCCGCGTGGGAGCAACATGCTCAAGTCGTGGCCCAACTCCTCGTGGGGTGTATCAAGAAGCATGAGCTGACGTCAGTTTGCCTAGACGTCATCTCGACGCCTCCCGACGTCGCCATCGAGGACGAAATTCGCCAGCGCGTGAACAGGCGGCTTGGCAATCTGTCAGTGGTCACCGCCGTCTGTCTGGATTCACGGTGCACTGACGGGCTGCAGGTCGCTGACCTGTTCGCTGTCAATGGCCATTGAGATCTCCCCACACACGGACAGGAGAATTCCCCACTGGCGGCCAGGAGAATTCCCCACTGGCGGCCATCGTGTTCCTCTCGGTGGTTAGCTCAGCGGCGTCACCCCCTTGCC
>JBKQHU010000167.1:0-3498 GCA_052148655.1 Acidimicrobiales bacterium | reverse complement strand
ACTCGACGACGAGAACCGCCGTTATCTGGGCATCGTCTGTGATTCCAAGCACGGCCCTCACACTTTGACCTACCGCCATTATGCCGAGTCCCGGATTATGCCGACTTGGCGGCGAACGGCCAGCTTTTCCCCTCCTCAAGGGCGTCCGTTCCTTGATGTTGTCGGCATAATCGCGAGGGTCTGACAAGGCTGTCTCCTGCCGGTTCACAAGAACCGAGGGAGGGGGCCATGTTGATGAGCAAGGCATCTCGAGTGCGGGTGGAGGGCCCGCTCGCGTCGTTGGCGGTCCGGTTTCGCGCCCAATTGAGGACCGTCGGCTATGGACCAGAGTGGTCCGTGGTGCAGCTACGGCTGTTCGCCAGCCTCAGCAGGTGGATGTCGAGCAACGAACTCGAGGTCAACGATCTCACCGCTGATCAGCTGAACGAGTTCTTCGAGGAGCGTCGCATCCATGGCGCCGTGGGCCGAGTGCCAGCGAGCAGGAACGGCCCGCTCGTCGCGTTCTTGCGAGCCGAAGGAATGGTCGGCATTCCCGAGGAGCCGCCGGGGGACGCGACTGACGAGCTGGTCGCGAGGTTCCGCCGACACCTCGTTGTCGAACGCGGTCTTCGAGTGAGCACGATCGGCCGCTATGAGGACGCGACGCGGACTTTCCTTGCCGCGATTGGTCCGGGTGTCGACCTCTCGGCGCTCGATGCGGAACGCGTGACGAAATTCGTGCTCCAAGAGGCCGAACGGCGAAGCGTTGCCTCGGCGACGAACATCGTCGTTGGGCTACGCAGTTTCTTGCGCTACGCGTTCGTCGAGGGACTTGTGTGCCGCCGCCTCGACGCGGCGGTGCCGACCGTCGCCAACTGGCGGGCGAGCGCGCTGCCAAGGGCGCTCGAACCTGGGCTGGCAAAGCGCCTCCTCGGAACCTGCGATCGTCGGACGGCTGTTGGGCGTCGGAACTTCGCCATATTGCACTGTCTATGGCGGCTCGGGCTTCGTGTGGGAGAGGTCGCCGCGCTAGGTCTCGACGATCTTGACTGGCGCGCCGGCGAGATCGTCGTGCACGGGAAGGGAGGTCGTGACGAGCGTCTACCGCTCCCGAACGACGTTGGAATGGCGATCGTCGGATACCTCCGGCGAGGCCGGCCCTGCTCCTCATCTCGAGCGCTGTTCCTTCGTGCCCGGCCCCCTTTCGGGCCGGTCAGCCCGACTGCGGTGCGCTGGGCCGTCTATCGCTCGTGCGACAACCTCGGAATCCCACGGTTTGGTGCCCACCGGCTTCGCCACACGGCCGCCGCTGAATTGCTCGCACACGGCGCGTCTCTCGAAGAGGTTGCTCAGGTGCTCCGGCACCGCAGCGTCGATACGACCGCTGTTTACGCCAAGATCGACCGGCTCGCGTTGAATGCGATCGCGCTGCCATGGCCGGGAGGTGTGGCATGACCGAGCTCCGACGCCGTGCCGAGGAGTACCTCACGATGCGCCGGGTCCTAGGCCACAAGCTCGCCACCCACGGCCGGTTGCTCATGAGCTTCGTGGATTACCTCGAGCAAGCCGGTGCCCAGCACGTGAGTATCGAGCTCGCGCTCGCCTGGGCGACCCTGCCCCAAGGTGTCCAGCAGATCTGGTGGTCCCAGCGTCTCGGAGTGGTTCGCTGCTTTGCCCGCCACCTCGTCGCGATCGACGAGCTCAGCGAGGTTCCCCCACCCGACATGCTGGCCACCCGGGCACCCCGGACGCCCCCCCACCTTTACTCGTCAGCCGACATCGCCACGTTGATGGCGCTTGCGCGACAAATCCGCTTCCCACTAAAGGGCGCCACATACGAGACCCTCATAGGCCTCCTTGCCTCGAGTGGGCTTCGCGTCGGTGAGGCGATTCGGCTCGACCGCGATGACGTCGATCTATGCGCCGGAGTGATCACGATCCGGGAGAGCAAGTTCCGAAAGTCACGTCTCGTCCCGTTCCACCCGAGTACCCGTGACGCGCTCATCGCCTACGCAACGCGGCGCGACCAGCTCTTGTCTCGCCCGAGGACCGACAGCTTCTTTGTGTCGCTCACGGGCACACGACTGCACCACACCGGCGTTAACGAGACTTTCCGGAGGCTGGTGCGTGCCGCCGGGCTCGAGTCACCCGGGACGCGTCGTCCCCGCCCACACGATCTGCGACACAGCTTCGCGGTCGAGGTCCTTCTCGGTTGGTATCGGGCAGACGTCAACGTCGCCGAGCGACTCCCGGCACTCTCCACCTACCTCGGCCATCTGAAACCCTCCTCGACGTACTGGTATCTCCAGGCAGCTCCCGAGCTGCTCGCGCTTGCCGCCAAACGTCTGGAGGCTCAGCCATGACGACGCTTGCCACACTCCTTGAGTCCTTCTTCACCAAGCGCCTGATGACGGAGCGGCAGGCAAGCCCGGAAACGATCGCCTCCTATCGCGCCACGTTCTGCCTGTTGCTGCGCTTCGCGGAGGGGCGTCTCGGCAAGTCGCCGTCACAGCTCGAGATCGCAGACCTCGATGCGCCGTTCATCGGAGCATTCTTGGAACACCTCGAGCACGAAAGGCACAACTCGGCAACCACACGTAATGCTCGTCTCGCGGCGATCCGTTCACTGTTCCGTTACGCCGCTTGGCGGGTTCCCGAGCAAGCGGCGGTTGTCCAACGCGTCTTGGCTATGTCAGGACCGCGCACCCAACGCCCCGTGGTGACGTTCCTGACTGACGACGAGGTGGGCGCGCTGCTCAGCGCCCCGGACCTCGCTAGCTGGACAGGGAGAAGGGACCGTGCGCTTCTCACCATCGCCGTCCAGACCGGGCTCAGAGTCTCCGAGCTGACGGGGCTCTCCTGCGGTCAGGTGCACCTCAGCATTGGTCCGCACGTGCGTTGTGTGGGAAAGGGTCGCAAGGAGCGCTGCACCCCGCTCACCGCTGCCAGCGTCATGGTCCTCAAATCATGGCTACGCGAGCAGCCCGGTGGGTCTGCTGATCCACTCTTCCCCAGTCGGCGGGGTGGCTCGCTGAGCGCCGACGCCGTCCAAGCCCTTGTCGCCAAGTACGTAGAGGGGGCGATGGAGGATTGTCCCTCGATGCGTGCCAAACGAGTCACGCCGCACACCCTTCGACACACGGCGGCGATGCGGCTCCTCAGAGCAGGCGTCGACACGTCGGTGATCGCCCTCTGGCTCGGTCACGAACGAACCGAGACCACTCAGGTGTATCTTCACGCGGATCTCGGCATAAAAGAACGGGCGCTTGCTCGGACGGCGCCGATAGACATCTCCCCCGGCCGCTATCGGCCCACTGACCCGCTGCTCGCCTTCCTCGAGGCGCTTTGATTATGCCGACAACATCAAGGAACGGACGCCCTTGAGGAGGGGGAAAGCTGGCCGTTCGCCGCCAAGTCGGCATAATCCGGGACTCGGCATAATGGCGGTAGGTCAAAGTGTGAGGGCCGTGCTTGGAATCACAGACGATGCCCAGATAACGGCGGTTCTCGTCGTCGAGT
>JBKQHU010000166.1:0-3503 GCA_052148655.1 Acidimicrobiales bacterium | reverse complement strand
CTGGCGGATCCTCTTCACCGACTATCGTCGGCCACTGAAGACCTTCAAATCATCATTCCACGCTGCAATCGGGCTCTACTTCTTCAAAGAGAGTTTTGGATAACCCTCTATACTTCCCGCTCCATTCCGGGTGCTTCTTGTCTACGACGACACTTCCCACACCCAAGACATAGCCGCCCCGGCCGCGAATGTCGATTCCCCTGGGGAGGGTTCCGGTCCCGCAGTTGAAGTGCCCGGCCGGGTCGGTGAAGTACAGGTGGACGCCACCACTGGGCGTTTCGACCTCGTAGCTGTTAGGCCACTCTCCGGCCCATTCCTCGAACGCGATCACGCCGTCGATGTTGTGCTTCACATCGAGGTCCACGACCAGCAGGCCGCTTGGCCCGCATGCGATGCCGACATTAGAGCCCCGGGGCCACTTGGTGACCTCCGGCCGCGCATCTTTCCAGCCATGGGGAGTGGCAGGCTGCTTGCCACCACGCTCGCAGGGGAACACGTGCCAGCCGCGTGCTATGGCTTCCTTCGCGGCGGCGCGTAACGGATCGCGCCGTAAGGCGGGGTCCTCGTGTACAATGGTCCTGAACGACATAAGAAGATCTCCTTTCTTGGGAGTAGCAGCTCCTAGTTGTTATCGTCATCGTCCTTCTGGATTCCCTGGGTTTCGCTCGCCCGGGGTTTCCGCTTTCATGAGGTCTGGTTAGCGCGGGTGTCCAGCTCCCTGTAATGCGCCACGATGATCTGCCTCAGGAAGTTGCTTGTGGTGCGGTCCTGCGCTTCCGCCTCGGCGCGGATTCGATCTGCGAGGTCAACGGGTAAGGCCGTGGTAAGGACGCCCGGCTGGGTCCTCTCGCTGTACGGCATTTGGTTCTCCTTCGGTCCGGTGCTCCTTACCTGATTATAGGAGTTCCTACCTCCGATAAAGTAAACACCGTAGGCTGGTAACACCAGCCTCAGGACGATGCCACAAGATGAACTGCGACCAACTGAGAACATCTGAGAACAGTGCCCGAGGGGACATCACCTTGTTCGCCCTCAGCGAATCCATGCCACCCAGTAAAATGGTGGCGGATCTCCTCCTGGAACCTCCTCCAGCCCGCCCCGGGCCAAGGCCGTAACCCTGGGGCGGGCGTCCTCGTTCGTGGCAGTCACTTGCTCCAGCGTCAGCACCGGCGGCCCACCCGCCCGGATTCCGTGGTCCAGGTCGGCCAGCGGAGCCCCTCGTCCAGCTTGGTCGCGGGTAGCAACACGCAGACGCAACGAACCGTCGCCAGATGGTCGGTTGCCGCAACGTTGCCTCGGATGAGCAATTAGTGAGACTTCCCAGGCCGACTCTCCAGGCGCGCCCCGGGCCTGCCAGTCGGCCTCGGGCAGGTTCCGCCGCCATCGCTTGTCCAGCTCCCTCCACGGCAGGTAAGGCGGTCGCGGAAATTGGTCCTGGAGACCGGACCCAGGTCTCGGTGAGGATGTCCTCCTCGGCCGCGATCCGGAGGGCGGCCTCGATCTGGGCGTGGGTGTACAGGCACTGCTTGCCCTTGCCCGGATGCACGCATCGTGCCAGCCGGACTTGGGTAGCTGGTCCAGGGCCTCCATCTTGCGCAAGGTGACGGCTTACGGTTCAGCGCGCGGGCCAGCGCGCCGATTGTGAAGAACTCGGTGGGGGTCCCGCGAGCTATTATCCACCGGCCCAGGCCCCAGGTCCAGCCGCTCCGGCACGGTGGGCTGGATCGCCTTGGCCTGGTCCGGGCCTTCGTCGCTGGCCGGAATCATCGTGTCCGAGTACCGACCCTCCAGCCGCAGGTCGCAACATTGTCGATCCTGCGAGTCCGACAATTAGGGCGGTGGAGACTGCGCCGCGGTGAGAGGCGAGTCAGCTCGCTTGCTGACGTCGGCGGCACCTGCGTTCCGCTTGACGACAGCACCGTGCCTATCCGCCACTTGCTAGCCGTCACCAGCAAGGACTTCCGCTACCAAAACCAGTAAAGTCGCAGCATGTCGTGCTCAACCTTCTTGTTGCTTCTCGGGACGCCGGAAGGACTTGCATACGTTCTGCGCGAGCGCCAGATGGCCTTCCCTCCAACCCAGCGAATCCAACTAGAGGTCGGTGACCAGGTATTGCTGTACACGACCCGTGCTATCTTTCGGAACCCGTCCCGCGACCTGGGGCGGGTGGTGGGCACCGCTGAGATTGCGTCGCCGGTCGCATCACTTGCGTCTCAGCGCCAGATTGGCGGGCGAGTCTATACGAGCGGCTGCGAGTTGAAGATCACAGGCTTGGCGCCGCTCGGCAAGGGTGTGGTGCTCGCAGACATCGTGGAACTACTCGAAGTTTTCCAGCCAAACCCTCACGCATGGAGCGCTCGCATGCGACGCTCCATCTTGCTGCTCCCGTCACAAGATGTTGATGTGATCATGGCGCTACTTGGACCGACTCTCCTTGACCCATCCGAGACGGCTGGGCCATATCTGGAGCGTGCTGCCCACGCATCGAAGCCCGAGCTGAACAACTGACATCCGGCGCTGTAGAACGTGCGAGTGTCGGTAGGCGGCGTATTCTGAACCGCTTGCCTGAAAACCTGAAGGGGAGGCGTCTATGGCCGAGGAGATCGCGCCCGCCCCGCGTTATGCCCTCTCGTTCACTAGTGGCGCCCTCCTCATGCGAGAGGCTGTCATCGCTGCGCCGCTGTACCTTCGCGAACGTGACTGGTCTAAGGTTCGAGCGTTGATCGCCGACGACAACCTCCTGCAAACCCGCACTGCAGCCTCGGGGTCCCGCCTTGCGCGCGAGGTCGCGCAGCGACTCGCCGTGCTTACCTGTGACGAGATCGAGCTGCTCATAGAGGCTACTGCCACCGAGCGCGGGCACCTGCTGTGGGCGGCTGCATGCCGCCGCTATGATCTGATCGGCGAATTTGCCGAGGAGGTCGTGCGCGAGCGATTCCTCTTGCTGACTCCGACCCTTAGTTACGAAGACTTCGACAGCTTCGTGCGGGGCAAGTCCTTGTGGCATAGCGAACTGGCTGAACTCAAGGAATCGACGCTGCGCAAGCTGCGCGCGAACGTGTTCCGGATGCTGAACGAGGCGGGCCTTCTGTCTGATGGTGGGCACCTGCTCCAGGCCGTGTTGTCCCAGCGGGTCGCGAGTGTCTTGGCCGCGCGCATTCCGAGTGACCTGCGGTTCTTTCCAACCAACGATGACGCTGCATGGAGGGCCGTGCGGTGACACCCACCGAGCTGTCGAGACAGGAAGAGCACCTGTTCGCCGTGCTCAGCGGCAAGCGGTTCCTCCAGATGGAGGGCCTGAGCAACGAGGTGCCATTCTTCATCTACCCCTACGATCCCGAGGACGCCCTCGCGGTCGCGGGGTCCAAGAAGCGCATCAAGAACCGGCTCGCCAACAAGGGCATCGAGGTCCGTGAGATCAACCTGTACGACCTGTCGGTGGAGATCCTCAAAGCTCGCGGGGTCTGGGATCGCCTGCTCGCACTCGAACCCGAGCAGGACAA
>JBKQHU010000165.1:0-24480 GCA_052148655.1 Acidimicrobiales bacterium | reverse complement strand
CGCCCAGGCGTGCACCTGCGCCCGGTCGCGCCAATCGCCGGCGCGCTTTTTGGCCATGGCACTGGCGGGAAAACCCTTCGCAGTAGATTCGAGACGGCCACCGAAAGTGACCTGGCCCCGGGCGCCGATCTCCGTCATCACCTTCGCGACATGCCTGACCGGTGGTACGGCACCGGCGGCCGCTGAGTCGTCGAGCGGGCCGCTGCTGACGAGCCACACGGGTCGCCCGCGCAGTTCGCCGGCGTGCCGGCTTACGAAGTGGCGGGCGTCGCGGTGCCAGCGTGTCGCGTACAGTGCGCCGGCGATCACGACAGAGTCGAAGCCGTCGAGGCTGCGCACGTCCCGGGCCGGCTTGACGACGGTCGAGAGACCGGCGGCTGTCAGCTCGTCGCCGATCATCTCCGCCAGCCCGGCCGTGCCGCCACGCTTGGAGCCGTAAGCAATCAGAACTTGCACGGAACCTCCTTTCGAGCACCCGCCATCATTGAACGGCCATCCAGGCCATCAACTCCAGAGTCGAACGGCACATCCTCGCCGGCGAGCCGGCCCGCCAGCCTGGCCGTCGCCACGCGGGAGGCTGCGACCAGCCGCCCACCGGGGCGTTTGTACGGACAGGAGGCGAAACGGAAAGATGGGATGATTGGCGCCGTGGCTTTGGACACTTCGCGCGCGATCGAGCTCGCCCCGCGGATCTGGTGGGTTGGCGCGCTGATCCCAGGCGACCAGTTCCAGTGCCACGTTTACCTGGTTGAACAGGGAGACCAGTCCGTCCTGATCGATCCTGGCTCCGCCCTCATCGCCGACGCCGTAGTCCGCAAGGTCGACGAGGTGGTGGGCGTCGAGAACCTGCGCTGGCTAGTCTGCTCGCACTCGGACCCGGACATCATCTCGGCGATGCCGAAGCTCGTCGCTCGCGGGTTGCATCCCGAAGCTGTGATCGTGACGCACTGGCGCGACAAGGCGCTCATCCGCCATTTCGGGGTCGAGCTGCCGTACTGGCTGGTCGAGGAGCATGACTGGAAGCTTCAGCTCGAGGACAGGGCTCTCAGGTTCCTGTTCACGCCCTACGCCCACTTCGCCGGGGCCTTCTGCACCTTCGACGAGACCTCGGGCACGCTGTTCTCGGCCGATCTCTTCGGCGGCTTTGCTGACGACAAGACACTGTTCGCCACCTCGATGGAGTACTTCGAGCAGATGCGTGCTTTCCACGAGCACTACATGCCGAGCGGCGAGATCCTCGCCCACGCCCTCGAGGAGTTCCGTCCCCTTGCTTTGCGGCGCATCGCGCCCCAACACGGTCTGGTGATCCCCGAAGACCTCGCCATGCCCTTGCTGGAGCGGCTCACCGGGCTCGAGTGCGGGATCTACCTGCTCGCCCGCGACGACACCGGCTTGGACTTCTTGCTGACCGCCAACCGCGCGGTGCGCGACCTTGTGGACCTGCTCGTGCGCGAGGGGGACTTCTCCGTTGTCGTGCGGCACCTTGCCGAGACGGCCGGTCGACTGCTCGGTTCCGAGCGACTGGAGCTGTGGGCCCGTACCGGCACCACGGTGCTGCGGTTCCACGACGCCGACGGGTTCTCCGGGCAGGTGGCCGATCCCCCCGATGACGTTCTCGGTGCCCTCTCGGGCGCCATCGATGCGTCCGGGCCCCGCCTGCTGGTCGCCCTGCGGTCACCGTCTTCGGGACTGGTGAGCGGTGTGGCCGTGTTGACGTTCCCCGACACTCCAACCTTGAGCAGGAGAACGACGGCCCTCGTCGACCAGATCTGCGATCTCGTCGAAGTCGGCCTCGAACGGGAGCTGTTCCGCCACGTCGCCGACACCGATCGGACTGCGTTCTATGAGCAAGCCATCCACGACCCACTGACGGGTCTGTACAACCGGCAGTACCTCAGCGACGCGGCGCGGCGGCTTTGCGCGCTAGACGACCGGAACACCAGGCCGGCCGTCGCCGCACTTATGATCGACCTCGACCACTTCAAAGGAGTAAACGACACGTTCGGTCACACCGTCGGCGACCAGGTGCTGCGACACGTGGCCAGGTCGATAGTCGAAGGAGCGCGCGCCGGCGACATCGTCGTGCGCTACGGCGGCGAGGAGTTCGTCATTCTCCTCTCCGGGGTCGACGTCGCTGCCGCCCGCGCCGTGGCGGAGCGGGTCCGGGCGTCGGTGGCCGAACCCAACGTTGATCGCCCCAACATCACCGCCAGCGTGGGCGTCGCCCTGCGGACGGAGGGGGAAAGCTTCGAACGATTGGTGGAACGCGCCGACAAGGCGATGTACTTCGCAAAAGCCAGCGGACGGGACCGGGTCGGCGTCGCCGACTGACAGTGCCGCCGCCTGAGTGCCAGGTGGACCGACGATGACGACATACCAGGTGACAAGCGACGGGGCCGGCCACCAGTTGACCGCCTCCTGGCCCGACCTCCCCGAACGGGCAAATCACCCGGTCGCCACCTTCGAAGAGCTCAAGCTCGCCACGGTCGCGAGGAGCGTGCTCAACGCCGCTTCCCGGTACCGGTGGCACCGGTGGGTCGAGCTCCAGGGCCAGGGCATCTTCACCGAGGAGCGGCTGGGACCGGACCCGGCGGATCCCCTGGCGGGCGCACAGCCGCCGAAAGGCGCCGTCATGTCCGCCCGGCTGGCGTCGTTGCCGAGGCTGCCCACCGATGTGATCCTCGGTGATTCGCCTATGAATGAGTACCTCGCGGCACGCATCGAAGCGCTTCTCCCGGCCGCGGGCCAGGAACCGGTGCCCCCCGAGGCCGACGCGGCCGGTTTCACCGACCGCGTTCCGATCGGGAACCTGCGACCCCTGCTGTGGCGGGACTGGTGCGCTCACCTCCGCGCCGCCGAGCACGATCGGCTCGCGGCTGAGCTCGACGCTGAGCTGGCGGCGATGACAGATCCGTTGACCGGCCGGGGGCGACAGATCGCCTGGTACTTGAGCGCCGAGCTCCTCATCGACGAGGACCACTCGAGGCTCGTCCCCTTCGAAAAGGGCGACGAGGGCGAGAAGCACCTGAAGGCCTTCCAGGCGACACTCGTCCGGTTGCTGGGTGACCTCGTCGGCCTCCGGGTCGAGTCAACCGCTGTCGAGTGGGACCCCGACAACGAGGAGCTGCTGCGGGTCTACTCGCCGAAGACCGTCGTCGGGTTCTGGCTCGACCCGGACTGCTGGTACAACGGGTGGCCGGACCCCGACTCGGCGGACAGCGAGTCCACGGTCTGGCGCCACGCGGGCACGTTGCCGACCGACACGAGCATCGGGAACCTCGCCGAGTACATCACGGAGAGACTCGCCAACGGCACCTGGCCGTTCGGGGGTGCCGCTCCCGGTGAGAAACGCAGCCCCTTCGGCGGGCGGCGCCGGGGCCAGTAGGCCGACCGCCCGTGCGGGCTCACAGCTGACGACCGCGGGCTCGCCCACGCGAACACGGCCGTAGCATGGCCGCACCATGGTGAACCTTTCCGACAAAGCTCAAGCTGCTCAACAAGCGCTGCGCGAAGCGTCCGCCGCATATCAGGCGCTGGTCGAGCGCGTGATCGAGGACCCGCGGGGTCCATTCATCCAGAAGCTGCGCGAGGCCGAGGAACGCGTCTCCGAAACCGCCGCGAGCTGGGCGTTGGAATACGCCGAGGGCGCCGAGCCCGCCGCGAACACCTAGTCCTCCGGCCCTGGAGGTGCCCGCGGAAAAGCTCGCGACACAGCCGTTGGCAAGGGCCTGCGGGCTACTCCCGCGCTTCGGCCAGGAGACGCTCGATCGTCTCGACCTTTCCGAGCAGCGCTCCCGTCACGCCCGGCCGGTAGTCGACCTTGATGACAACCGAGACGCGGGGCGAATCCTCCGCGAGGCGCATCACGCACGACTTGATGAGTGCCATCACCTCGTCCCACTCGCCTTCCACGTTCGTGAACATGGCATTGGTCTCGTTCGGCAACCCGCTCTCACGGACCAGCCGCACCGCTTCTGCCACCGCCGGACCGACTTCGTCGGTGCCGGCAGGGCTCACCGAGAACGCCGCGATCATGCTGTCCTCCCGTCCTTGTGTCCGGGTGCGCCGGCAGGCGCAGCCGATAGCCACTCTTGCGCGAATCGCGGCGCGGCAGGGGACGCTCAGGGAGCGGGGCTCAGCCCGACGGGAAAGCAGACGGGGCGACTGTGGTCGGCGTGACGCTCTGGGCATTGCACGCCGACGCGCTCGAGGGCTTCGAGACGAAGTAGTACGTGCCCGGGGTTGTCTCACCGGTGAAGTTCGTGACGCTGACCGCCGCCTTCAAGTCCAGGATCCCCCAACAGTCCGATGACCCGTGAGCCAACGCAGTCAGCACAAGGGCGTTGCCATTGTGGGAGACGAACACGCTTATCACGTGGGGACCGGACGAGGAGCCGCCCGAGACGTAGGTGAGACCGGTGCCGACCGAGCTGATCGTCGAGGTCCCGCCTGAGGAAGAGTCGAGGTACGAGTACGACTGTGCCCCGGCGGTCATGAAGTAAGTGTCCGCTCCGGTGAGCGCCGTCTTTAAGTCCGCCTGGGCGGCTGTGTTGTTCGCGTTCTTCGTCGTGGACAAGTACGTGGGGATCGCTATTGCAAGCAGGATCCCGATGATCAGTAGGACGACGAGGAGCTCGATGAGCGTGAAGCCCTCGTCGCAAGGGCGCGCCAAGACCTGCCGATCCTCCACCGGAGCGATCGTGTGCATGACCTTTCCTCCTGGACAAAGAATTCATCAATCAGATGTCCAGATCATAGCCGATACGAGCGCCCTCGGTGAGCACCCAACCACTTTCGGTGTCCGATGGCACCCAGCGCCCTCCTGGCATAAGCGCGCCACCGCGCTCTTGCAGCTGGCAGGCTTGGGACTGTGCGTGTTTTTCTGATCGATGGCACCTACGAGCTCTTCCGGCAGTTTTTCGGCCGGCCGGCCAGTACGGCCGGGGACGGAACAGAGATGGCCGCCACCCGGGGCGTGGTCTGGTCGGTGGCCTCGCTCCTGTCCCAGGGCGTCACCCACATCGGAGTGGCCACCGATCACGTCATCGAGTCGTTCCGCAACGACCTATGGGCCGGCTACAAGAACGGCGCCGCCGTGCCTCCCGAGCTCAGTTCCCAGTTCCCCCTGCTCGAAGAAGCGTTGGATTCGCTCGGAGTGAGGGTCTGGCCGATGGTCGAGCTCGAGGCGGACGACGCCCTCGCCTCGGCGGCCGCTGTCTCGCGAGACGACCCCCGGGTCGAGCAGGTGCTGATCTGCACGCCCGACAAGGACCTGGCGCAGAGCGTCGTCGCCGATCGGGTCGTCCAGTTCGACCGCCGCACAGGTGTGGTCACCGACGAGGACGGCGTCCGGGCCCGCTACGGGATCGGCCCGGAGTCGATTCCTGACTGGCTCGCCCTCGTCGGCGACAGCGCCGACGGGTTTCCGGGGCTTTCCGGCTGGGGTCGCCAGTCGACCTCCGCGGTCCTCGCGCGCTACCTCCACATCGATGCCATCCCGGACGACGTCGCGGACTGGGACCCCGTGGTCACGAGGTCCGTGCGGAGCGCTGCGAAGCTTGCCGCCCGGCTGGCGGCAGAACGGGACTCGGCGCTCTTGTTCCGGGTCCTCGCCACGCTGCGCGTCGAGACCGCGCTGCTCGGCGACGTGGACGAGCTGCGTTGGCGGGGCGCGGGACCCGGGTTCGCCGACATGTGCCGGTATCTCCGTGACCCCTCCCTTGCCGACCGCGTCGCGGCCATGCGGCCGTCGGCCGGCTAACCGCCAGCTTTGAACACGCGCCCGAGCTCCTCCGGCACGGCTACCTCGAGCTGTGCATAGGTGCAAGAAGCAGGCTCGCGGTCTGGCCGCCAGCGGCGGAACGAGGTGGCGTGCCGGAATCGGTCGCCCTGCAGGTGGTCGTAACCGACCTCGCACACGAGCCGTGGTGAAACGGGCTCCCAGGAAAGGTCCTTCCCCGCATTCCAACGGCTCTGTCCCCCCGGCCTGCGCGTGCTGTCGGCGCCGGTTGTCATCTGTTGCCAGGGATGGCCCTCGGGACTCTCCAGGCGGACCGAGGCGAGGTCGCCCACGAGGCTGTTTCGCAAGGTCACGGCAAAGCCGGACGCCACCCCGACGTGGTGAAGGGCTCCCTCCGCGTCATACAGACCGAGCAGGAGGGAGCCGACGCCTCCACTCTCCTTGTGCCACCTGAATCCACCCACGACGCAATCGGCCGTGCGCTCGTGCTTCACCTTCAACATGACGCGCTCGCCCTCGCGATAGGCGAGCCCGATGGGTTTGGCGACGACGCCGTCGAGGCCGGCACCTTCGAAACGTTCGAACCAGTCCCTGGCGACGACGGGATCGGCGGTGGCGGGCGTCACGTACACGGGTGGCTCGGCACTGCCGAGTGCCTGCTCCAGCCCCGCGCGCCTGGAGCCGAACGGCTCGCCGCGCAGGTCGTCTTCGCCCAGGCCCAGCAGGTCGAAGGCGACGAACGACGCCGGGGTCGCCGACGCGAGGAGCTTGATGCGCGACGCCGCCGGATGGATCCGTTGCAACAGGGCGTCGAAGTCGAGTCCCGACCGGCCTGCGATGACGATCTCGCCGTCGACAACGCAACGCTCGGGCAGATTTGCCCGCAGCGACTCGACGAGCTCCGGGAAGTAGCGCGTGAGGGGCCGCTCATTCCGGCTGCCGAGCTCGACCTCCGGGCCGTCACGGAAGACAATGCAACGAAAGCCGTCCCATTTCGGCTCGTAAACGAGCCCGCCGCCCGCGGGCATCTCACGGCTGAGCTTGGCAAGCATCGGGGAGACGGGCGGCATGACCGGAAGTCGCACCGCACGATGGTAACGGTCAGGGTCTCCTGCCACGGCGGCCAACGCCGTGGCGGGCCGTCCATTCGAGGAGCTTGACGGCCGGCCACGAGTTCACGACCGAGCCCGCAGGTACCCCGGCCCGCACAGCCTGCTCGCAGCCGAAGCCGAGCCATTCGAGCTGACCGGGGGCATGGGCGTCGGTGTCGATGCTGACCCAACAGCCGAGCTCGACCGCGAGTCTCAAGAGGTCCTCCGGTGGGTCGCGTCTTTCGGGACGCGAATTGATCTCGACCGCCGTCCCGGTATTCGCGCAGGCGCCGAAGACCGCCCCGGCGTCGAAGCTCGACGGCTCGCGGCCCTTCCCGGTCAGGAGCCGGCCCGTGCAGTGGCCGAGGATGTCGCTGTGAGGGTTCTCCACAGCCGCCACCATGCGCCTCGTCATCTGGGGAGCCTCCATGCGCAGCTTCGAGTGCACGCTGGCGACAACGACGTCGAGCGCGGCCAGCAATTCCTCGTCCTGGTCGAGCGACCCGTCCTCCAAGATGTCGACCTCGATGCCGGTCATGATGCGAAACGGAGCCAATCGCTCGTTGAGCTCCGCGACCACTTCCAGCTGACTGCGGAGCCGGTCGGCGCTCAGCCCACGCGCGACGGTGAGGCGGGGACTGTGATCGGTGAGGGCCATGTACTCGTGCCCCAGTTCGACAGCCGCCTCGGCCATCTCCGGAATCGGGCTGCCGCCGTCCGACCAGTCCGAGTGGCTGTGGCAGTCACCCCTCAGTGCGGCCCTGAGCCGGGCCGCATCGGGGCTGAGCGACGCCGCCGCTGCCCCCTCCAGTTCGGCCAGGTAGCTCGGCGTCCCGCCCGCAATAGACTCGGCGATCACCCGCGCCGTCGTATCCCCGATACCGGGAACCGCCCGCAGGCGGCCCGAGGACGCGAGCAGCCCGAGCTGTACCGGGCCTAACTCGTCGGCGGCGATCGCAGCTTGGCGGAAGGCGCGCACTTTGTAGGTCGCGGCTGCGTCGCGCTCGAGCAGGTAGGCGATGCGCCGGAGCGCAGCGGCGGGATCCACTCCCCGGTCCCTCAGCTCTTTCGTGCCCGGCTCGGGGCGACACGGCTGGGTTCGTCGGGCTGTTTCGGGTACTGCGGCGGCCAGGGCGCGTCGTGAAGCCCCGCCTCGCGGTCACGCGCGGCGAGTTGCAGGAGCGGCTCGAGCGACTGTGGTTCGTCGGGCATGACCGCCCACGGGTCGCCCAGGCGGCGGAGCCGGTCCGGCACGGTCGCAATGGTCAGCTCGTCGGGTTCGACGACTGCCACCTCGTCCCACGAAAGAGGCGTCGACACCTGGCCGTAGCTGCGGGCGCGCGCCGACCAGGCTCCGAAAACGGTCTTGTGGGGGGCGTTCTGGTTGAAGTCGACGAAGACACGCCGCCCTCGCTCCTCTTTCCACCAGCTCGCCGTGACGAGATCGGGCCGCCGGCGCTCGAGCTCGCGCGCCAACGCCACAGCGGCCGCGCGGACCTCGACCGCGTCCCAGCGCGGCTCGAGACGGGCGTAGATGTGCAAGCCGCGGTTGCCGCTGCTCTTCGGGTAAGCGGAGACGCCGAGTTCGTCGAGGAGGGCCTTCACACACGAGGCGGCCTCGCGGACCTGGTCGAACACGACACCGGCCTGGGGATCGAGGTCGATCCGCAGCTCATCTGAATGGCCGGGATCCTCGACGCGGAACGGCCAGACGTGGAACCCCAGACAGCCCAGGTTGACCGCCCAGAGAATGTGAGCCATGTCGGCGATGACTAGGGCCCTCGAAGTCGTGCCGTTCGGCGTCGAGACCTCGATTGTCTGGAGCCACTCCGGAGCGCCCTTGGGCACGCGCTTTTGGAAGAACGAGTTCCCGAGCGCGCCGTCCGGGAAACGCTGCAACATCGCGGGCCGGCCGCCCGTCGCGCGCAGGATCGGCTCGCCGACGGAGAGGTAGTAGGCCACAACATCGAGCTTCGTTGCCCCGAGACCCGGGAAGTAGACCTTGTCGGGGCTGGAGATCTCGACACTGCGGCCCGACACCTCGACAGTCTCGGCGGCGGCTGTGTCCCGGCTCAACACGTCGACAATCTAACGGTGCACCCGCGCCGGGCCGTGTCCGGCGGCGGCTACGGCCTGTCGAGGTGTCGCAGGCAGTTAATGCGTCAGGTGGACGATGTCGGAGATGACCAGTGTCATGACGAGCACGATCACGACGCCGTAAAGCGCCGTGATCGGCCAGCGCCAGCGGTGGTCGGCCAGCCAGAACCGCCTGATCCCCCGCACGTCGAAGACGAGGGCGATGATGCCGATAGGCAGCCCTATCGCCGGGCCGGCTCCGGCGGCGGCCCCGAGCATCGGTGACAGGATGGGGAGCACGACGTAACCGAGCAGGCACCGCAGCCCGGAGATCATGATCGAAGCGCTGAAGATCCGGTGGGCAGAAGCTTCGTCGGCTGACGGCGGGCCCTCGGGGACGCGGAGAAGACGGCGCATCGTGCGCTCCGCGGGCGCTCGGGCGGAACCGGCTGGTCTCGCGCCCGGCACGATCGTGGATTGGCTCACCGCCGCCAGGTTACGGCCTCGAAGCCCGCGTCTCCAGCCGCGCGCGCCCGTGAGCCACGAGTCCTCCGGATCGTCGCTTCAGCTGCGAGACTAATCGCCGTGGTGACCGGCGACGACCCAGGCGCGGATCTGTCACAAAAGCCCGCGGATCGCATGCCGGGTGTGCCGCCTGTACTCGCCAGGTTGCCGGGCACCGAACGGACCAAGCGCTTCCGACCCAGGCTGCGCTGGGAGCTCATCGGCTGCGGCTTTCACGGCCATGAGCTGGTCGGCACCGATGCGGCAGAGGTGCGCTTCGAGGATCACCTCCTCGTCCGCGAGGCTGACGGCCTTCGCTGGTACCGGTGCCTGCGGTGCGACTCGTGGTTGCCGCTGGCACCGCCAAAGTCGCCGGCGAACCGATTCCCCCCGGGGCGAGACGAGATCGAACTGCCGCTTCGGGGCAGACCTTTGAGGAACCGTTACGTTCTGCGCCTGATCGCTCTCGACAGGGTGGTCCACTTCCTCATCCTGGCTGCCCTGGGAGTGGCCATCATCATGTTCGCCGCCCACCACAAGCAGTTGAGCGGCGACTACACGCGTATCTTGAACTCGCTGCAGGCAAGCGTCGGCTTCGTCTCAAGCCGCAACGGCTTTTTCCGCGAGATCACCCACCTCGTCTCGCTCTCCACCACCAAGCTCTATCTCTACGGGTGCGCCTTCTCGGCCTACGCGGCGATCAACGCGATCGAAGCCGTGGGGCTGTGGGGAGAAAAGCGCTGGGCCGAATACCTCACCCTCGTCGAGGTCACCGTGCTGCTTCCACTTGAGATCTACGAGCTCGTGCTCAAGATCAGCTACTTGAAGATCGCCGCCCTTGTGATCAACGTCGTGGTGATGGCCTACCTACTGTGGGCACACCGCCTGTTCGGCTTCCGGGGCGGCGGACGTGTGGACCAGGTCCTGCGCGAACGCGACACCGGCTGGGGTGCGCTCGAGCGGGCAACGCCCATCCCGAGCCAGCTCCCCAAGCCACCACCGCCCCTGTGACAAGAGTTGCTTGGGGATCTCAGGAACGCACTACTCCGAGTCAACTCTCAGGTCGCCTACCTGGCCAGCAAGGCCACGTTGATACCAAAGCCCAAGCGGGGCGTGAAATGAGACACCGTCGTGCGCCTGAAGCCGTGCTGGTAGAACCAGCTCACCTCGCCGTTGACCAGCACGAGCTGACCGGGGCTGGCGCGGTTCACGACGATCCACAGTCGCCTACAGCTCGCCGCGACGGTCGTAAAGGACTCGCTGCGCGCTGCATCACCATAAGTGCCCGCCAGTGCGTCTGACCACGTAAACGCGGGTAGCACCAGTCGTGGTGCTTCGCTGGCTCCAGATTCCGCGGCGAAGTAATAGGCGAGATTGGACGCCAACTCTTCTTTGTTGACCGTGAGGCAGTCGCCCGGTTGGGACGCGGTGCGGATGTAGCGGGAAGCCTGTGCCCACTGTTCGAATGAAACACCGTAGGTCGGAAGGAGCGCTGCCAGGAGCAGTGCAATGAAGCCGATCGCGCAGGCCTGCGACAGGCCATTGGGCAGCAGCTCCCCTATGACAAAAGCCACGACCAGGGCTCCGGCCGGGACACTTGGAAGCAGGAAGCTCGAGTTGAAGATTGAGCTATGGGTCAACGAGAAGGCCGGATCAAAGATCAGCGGCACGACCAACCACGACAGTGCAATCCCGAGGTACGCCGTTTCGGCGTCGCCGGGCGCCCTCCGAACCCGCGACAAGAGCTCGGCGCTGGCCGCAATCCACGTGAGCAGGCCTACAACCGTGACAGTGGCCGAGATCAGCGTGACGCCGACAAAGTCCGGCGCAACCCCCAGGGTGAGCTCCTCGAGGAGGTGGACGCCTTCGCTCGTGGAAGGGGCGGGATTGGTGCGCAACACTCCGGCGGCGCCGGACCGGAGCATGAGGACTGTGAGCGGCACATAGGCCAGCGCAGCGACGCCGACAACCGTCAACATCGGCTTTGCCGGACGGAGCGCCCGGGGCCAAAAAACAATTGCCAACCACTGTGCCGCGAGGAACATCGCAGCATAAGAGACCGTGTAGATCGAGAGGACGACAAAAAGCCCGTAAAGGCACCACCGCCGCCAGTTAGACGATTCGATGGCACGAAACAGCAAGAGCAAGCTCAGCGCAATCAGCAGCGTCCCGAAGCCGTAGCCGCGAGCCTGTTGGTTCCACACGACCAAAGCTGGGCTCACCGCCACAATCGCCGCTGCGATCACGGCAGTGCGCGCACTGAACATCCGCCGGCCGAGAAAGAAGGTGACCGGCGTGAGGCCGACACCCGCCAACGCCGACGGGACCCGGAGAGCAAACTGCCCGTCCCCGAAGAGGGAAACGAAGCCGTGGAGCAACCCGTAGTAGACAAGCATGTTGCCGCCATCGGCTGTGATTGCCGACCAAAGGCTGGTGGCGTGGTGAACGGCGATCAACGCGCTGTGGATCTCGTCGAGCCACAGGCTCCGGGACCCGAGGTCGAAGAAGTTCGCCGCCACCGACGCCGCGGTGAGCGCACCTACGTAAAGCAGCTCGGATCGGGAAGGACGCCCAACGCCGAGGGGAGCTTCACGGGCCCGTTTGCTCGTCCCCGCTGCACGAACCGCGACCAGCTCCACTGACGTGAGAGTCTTTCACAGGCACCGCCACGCCCGATCGACGGGCTGACGTGTATAGGGTCGCCCCCGTGGCCCTGCTCCCCCTCCCGGAGGACTGGGATCGCGCGCTGGCTGTAGTCGCCCATCCCGACGACCTCGAGTTCGGTGCTTCGTCGGCAATCGCTCGCTGGACAACCGCCGGCAAGACGGTCGACTACGTGCTCGCCACCCGAGGCGAGGCCGGCATCGACTCGCTCGACCCCGGACGGTGCGCCGTTATGCGTTCGGCCGAGCAAAGGGCGAGCGCGCGCGCGGTTGGGGTGGAGGACGTGACCTTCCTCGACTACCGCGACGGAGTGCTCACCCATTCCCTGGAGCTTCGCCGCGACCTCGCCCGCGTGATCCGCAGCCACAGGCCGGACATCTTGGTGTCGATCAACCACCACTCCACGTTCGGGCCGGGCTCGCTCAATCACGCGGACCACCGTGCCCTCGGTGGGGCACTGCTGGACGCTACGCGTGACGCCGCCAACCGCTGGGTCTTCCCGGAGCTCGTCGCCGAGGGGTTCGAGCCGTGGCACGGGTTACGCTTCGCAGCCTTCAACGCCTCGCCCGTGGCGGACCACTTCGTCGACGTGACCGACTTCCTCGAAAAAGGCGTCGCCTCGCTCGCCGAGCACAGGGTCTACCTCGAGAATCTCGGCGGTGACTTCGATCTCGTGGGCTTCCTGCGCTCGAACGCCGAGCGGGCCGGTGAGGAGGCGGGTGTGCCGCTTGCGGTCACCTTTGAGGTCGTCAACCTCTGAGCCACCGCGATATCGGTCCCCTAAAGGGGCGTCGATCCGTAAGCGGCGCCGGGGTTGAAGCTGCCGGGCCAAGCACCGGTGCCAGGCAGCGGCCCCACGCCGGGGCGACCGCGAACGCCGCCCGGTCCGGCGAACACGCCCGGTGCCGACGGCATACCCGAAGCGACGAAGACAGTCGCCGCGGCGAAGGTATTGCCCGACCCGGGCCTGCCGGAGGCCTGGAGGAGATCACCCTTCGCCACCGAGGCGATCGTCGTCGTGCCGTTCTGGTTGCGGAAGACCGTTGCCGAGTCGGTGGTGACGGTCTCGACGCTCCCGTCAAAGCCCGTGATCGTGATGGTCGTACCGGCGACATCTGTCACGCGGCCGGCCACTGTGGGCAGAACGATCTCGATGGTCGTGGCATCGACCTGGTTGTGGTCGGACGACACCGTCCCGGTGACGAAGACGACCGTGCCGACCCCGACGTCGGTGGCCGGCACGGACTGCCCGGCCTCAGCGTAGGTAGTCGAGGCCGAAGTGTTCACCGTGACGTTCAGCCCATCCTGCTGGGTCACCACGAGCTGGGACCCGCTCGTGCTGATGACCTTGCCGAGCACTTGCAGCTGGACGATCTCGACACGGGTGACAGCCTGCGTGTCACTTCCGGCGTTCGGTGCCGAGCCCGGCGAACCGAAGGCGACCTCGTCGCCGACTTCCACCGCAGACCGCGCCACCGTCTTGGCCCCTTCGCTGTAGACCGTCGACGAGTCGGTCGTCACGGTGAGGGTGGTGCCGAACAACGTCTCGACGGTGATGGTTGTCGGCGTCACCTGCGTGACGGTGCCACCCTGACCGAGGGACCCGCCTGGTCCGAAGCCCCAGGGGCCGGCCGGCTCGCCCGAAGGCGGCCTGGAGGGTGCAGACTTCGACTGTCCCGACGCCGTGGCAAGGGCCTGGCTCGCGGACTGCGGGGCGGGGCCATGGCCTGAAGCGGCCGAGGCGATGCCATAACCTCCTGCGGCGAGACCGCCAGCGATCAGGGTCGCTGCCCCGACCAGCAGGTACAGCGAGGCCCGCGAGCGCCTGCCGGATGCCGGCGGGGGCGCGATCGGGCCGCTGAAGTTCTCTTGGGGTCCTGGAGTCCACTCACTCATCTCTCACTCCCGTTTCTCGAGTCTTGGGGGGAGGGATGGACCGAACCTGAGCCTGTCCGGCCCATCCCTTGCACCAGCAGAGGATGGTCCCCCACTCTGGGAAAGCAGTCGGAAACGCCTATGAAACGGCTACGAGGTCGTCGCCTAGGAGCTCTCACCCGGAGGTGAGCTCAGGTCGGTTGCTGGATGACCCAGATGTTGCCGGCGGGATCCTCGAACGCTCACCCAGCGGCCCCAAGGTGCCTCGTTGACCTGCGTCCCTATCGGCAGGGCCCGCATAGCGGAGCCGGGTGACAGCCGCCTCGATGTCGGCGACGTTGAGGACGATGCCCCTCATCGAGCCGGGGATCATCGTGTCGAACCATGTCACAAGGGTGATGGCAGCTCCGCCTCCGATGGCCGGAGCATGACCCATCGCATGCCTGCGTTCATGACTTGATCGTGCTCGACTCGGAACCGAGCACTGGCTCGTAGAACTCCTTCGCGCGCTGCGGGTCGCGCACAGGGACAGGGATGATGGCGATGGACGCTTCCTGCACAGGTCCTCCTAATCGACGATCGCCGAGTAGACGAGCTGGTGGAGTTCGCGGCGGATCGGATAGGTGCCCGACGGGAGCAGCTGGGTGAAGAACAGCACGGTCAGCTCCTCCACCGGGTCGACCCAGAACTCCGTGCTGGCGGCGCCACCCCAGGCGTACTCCCCGGCACTGCAAGGCACCTTGAGCGCCGCCGGGTCGATGACGACGGAGAAACCCAGTCCGAAGCCGACCCCGGGCTCGGGTTCGGCCCCAATCGGGTTGGAGAAGTGGGCCATGTCCGCGCCGCCGGGCAGATGGTTGCGGGTCATGTAGGCGACGGTCCGCGGGCCGAGGATCCGCACTCCATCGAGCTCGCCGCGACGCAACAGCATCTGGGCGAACCGGTGGTAGTCCGCGGCGGTCGACACCAGCCCGCCCCCGCCCGAGGGCGCTCTCGGACGGCTCAGCACCGACTCGCCCATGCGGGCGGCGCGGGTCGCGCGGCCGGTGAAGGCATCGGGCATGTACAGCACGGCCAGCTTCTCGGCCCCCCTGCCCTCGACGTAGAAGCCCGTCTCGGTCATATTGAGCGGGGCGAGCACGCGCTCTTTGAGGAAATCCTCGAACGACTGCCCGGAGGCGATCTCCACCACGCGGCCGAGGACGTCGGTCGCCATCGAATAGTTCCACTCCGTGCCCGGCTGGCAACGCAGCGGGATCTGGGCCAACCGGCTGCAACAGCCGGCCAGGTCGAGGCCCACAGGCGGGTCCCACTCGAAACCTGCGGAACGGTACATGGCGTCGACCGGATGCCTGAACATCCAGCCGTATGTGAGGCCGGCCGTATGGGTCATCAAGTGCCAGATCCTGATCGGCTCCGACATCGGCACGGTGACAGGCCGCAGCGAGGAACCACCGGCAAAGACCCGTGTCTCGCCGAACTCGGGGATGAACTTGCTCAACGGGTCGTCAAGCGCGATCAGACCCTGCTCGCAACAGATCATCGCCGCGACCGACGTGACGGGCTTGGTCATCGAGTAGATGCGAAAACGTGTGTCGGTCTCGACCGGCGCCCCGATCTCCAGATCGCGAAAGCCCCCCCGGCCCACGTAGGCGACGCGGCCCCAGCGGGTGACGACGGCGAGGAAGCCCGGTATCTTCCGGTCCGCCACGTATCGCTCGAAGTGCCGGCCGATGAAGTCGAGCCTGGTCGGGTCGAGGCCCACCTCGGGCGGGTCGACCTCGGGGTGGATGGCGCCCATCCGGATCACCATATGGCCCGCCGCGAGGCGAGGCCTCTTCGTCCCGGTCTCCCAGGGCGACAGCCTCGATTGCATCGTGGGCTGTGCGACGTACCAAGATGGAGCTATGACCAACCTGCGCGGACGAAATCTGTTGAAAGAGACCGACCTCACCCGGGACGAGTTCCTCTACCTCGTGAACCTCGGGGGGCGCCTGCGCGAGGACAAGCGGGCGCGGCACGAGCGCCGGTACCTGACCGGCCGCAACATCGCCCTCATATTCGAGAAGGCCTCGACGCGCACGATGTGCGCCTTCGAGGTGGGCGCCTACGATCAGGGGGCGCACGTCACCTACCTGGGGCCCACCGGATCGCAGATAGGCCACAAGGAATCCATCAAGGACACGGCCCGCGTGCTCGGGCGGATGTACGACGGGATCGAGTACCGCGGCTCCGCGCACTCCAATGTCGAGACCCTGGGCAAGTACGCGGGCGTGCCGGTCTGGAACGGTCTCACCGATGAATGGCACCCGACCCAGATGCTGGCCGACATCCTCACGATGCAGGACCACGCCGCCCGGCCCCTCGGGCAGGTCGCGTACTGCTACCTCGGCGATGCCCGCAACAACACGGCGAATTCCTTGCTCGTCACAGGGGCGCTCCTCGGCATGGACGTCCGTGTCGCCGCTCCCGAGGCGCTCTGGCCGTCTTCGGACGTCCAAACCATGGCTCATGGCCTTGCGGCGGAGTCCGGTGCGCGCATCACCCTCACCGAGGACGCGGGAAAAGCGGTCCGGGGGTCCGATTTCCTGTACACCGATGTCTGGCTCTCGATGGGGGAACCGGCCGACCAGTGGGACGCGCGCATAGACCAGCTGCTCCCCTACCAGGTCAACGCGCCGCTCATGGCAGCAACTGGTAACCCGGCTGTGAAATTCATGCACTGCCTTCCCGCACTGCACAACACCGAGACCGCGGTCGGCCAGCAGATCTTCGAAAAGCGGGGTCTCGCCGCCCTGGAAGTCACAGAAGAGGTGTTCGAGTCGGAGGCTTCCATCGTCTTCGACCAGGCCGAGAACCGGCTCCACACCATAAAGGCACTGATGGTCGCCACGCTCGCCGACGAGGAGGAAGAGTGATCCCGCGAGGAGGACGAGGAGAAACCAGACGAAGCACCTGACGCCTCAGGGCCGGTCAGGAGTTGCTCCCGGCGGCTGAGACGCTCCGGCGAGAAACGCTTCCCGCATCGTTGCTGGGCGCCACGGCGGCCCTGAGGAGTTCCCTCGCGGGCGAGCGTGGCAGCCTGATCGTCGCTGGACAATACGCTGTGCGCGATGTGGCCGAGACTGACCGACGAGGCACTCGAGTTGGGCGACGAGGTGACGACATTCGCGGACCTCTTGCTCCTCGGCATCGCGACCGGTCTCCTCGAGGAAGCAATCGGCTTCACGCGAAGGGGTCTCTGGGCCCTTGAGCAGGTGGACGCGGACCTGTCCCGCGAGAGGTTGCGAGAGGAGGCCGTGGCCTTCCGTCGTGCAAGAAGGCTCGAGAGCGGCCAGGACCTGCGGGCCTGGCTGGAGGCTCGAGTGCTCACGATGGACGATTGGGAAGCCCACCTCCTCCGCTCCCTCGCAGTTCGAAAGCTCGCGGCCTCGGCTATCCCGGAGGGAGCGCCCGAGATCGGCCTCGACTGCCGTGCCTTCGCCGTCGATCTCGTGTGCGGTGGATGGTGGCGGCGATTCGCTGATCTGGCGCGACGTCTCTGGGCGGCGTCCCGGCTCGTCGAGAACGATCTCGATCTCGACGAAGACCATACAGGTGATGAACCGGGCCACATCATGGCCATGCTCGAGCCCTTGGCCACCCTCGGAGAGCCCTGGTGTGCCGAAGCGCTCCGGAGGGTCAGATCGCGCGAGCGTGCTCTCGAGGAGACCACCCGGCGCTGTGCCACGGCCGAGGCTGTCGCAGCCCGGATACTCGAGCACGCCGCCGAGTGGACCGAGCTTCGTTTCGACGAGATCCTCCTCCCCTCCCGCGAAGCAGCTAACGAAGCCCTCCTCTGTGCGCGCGACGACGGCGTCGACGCGGCGGATCTAGCCACACGGGCGCAGCTCCCCTTGCGGCAGCGCTGCGCCCGTCACGACGCCCTCCCGCTCGAAGCGGCCTCGCTTCTCGAAGGCGCCCTGTTGGACCAGCCGTTCGGTCCCGTCGCTCTCGACGAGCGGTGGGCTGTGCTCTGGCTACGCGAACGACGTCGGCCATCTATCCAAGACGATGCGACGCGGGCGGCGGCATCGGCCGAACTGCTCGAGGAGACACTCCTGCGAGCCACCAAGGGACTTGTCCGGGAAGTAGGCCTGCTGTGACTACACGGGCGAACGACCGAGACCCCGTCCTCGAACGCCTGCCCTTCCTCGCCCAGCTCGAACCGTCACTGAGAGAGCTCGTCATGGGGCTGTTCCAACTCCGCTCCTTCGCTTTCGGAGAGACAATCGTGGCCCAGGGCGACGCCCCCGACGGCATGTACGTGCTCGCCGGCGGGAGCGCCAGGGCGCTCGTGGTCCACGAAGGCAAAGAGATCACCCTCGCGCGCCTGAAAGCTGGCGACTGGTTCGGCGAGACGGCGCTGCTCGACCGGACCACGAGGACGGCGACGGTTCGAGCCTCGGAGCCCGTGTCGGCGCTGTGGCTCGACCGCGTGGTGTTCGACACCCTCCTCGAGCTCCATCCCGAAATCCGCGGCGCCTTCGGGAATCAGGCGCGCGTGGAGATGTTGCACCGCTTTCTTCGCACCCACGCAGCCTTCGACGACCTCTCGCTGGAGGCCGCCGCCGCCATGTACCCCAAGTTCCGGCCTCTCGAGGTGCCGGCCGAGACGGTCCTGGTCCGTGAAGGCGAGCCCGGCGGGACGATGTACCTGGTCGAGCAGGGCAGGCTTGAAGCGACAACCGGGACGGGAGAGGCGCAGAAGACTATCGGCTTCATGCGGACCGGGGACATCTTCGGTGAGAGGTCGCTCGTGACTGGGGAGCCTCGTGTCGCGACCGTCCGCTCGGTCACCGAGGCGCGGCTGCTCGCACTCGATCGCGAAGCCTTCCAGGACGTCGCCGGCCGCTTCCCCGCCTTCGCCCGGCGGGTGAACGAGGAGGCGGCGGGTCGCAACTACCTGGAGGAAGCACGAGTTCCGCTCGATTTTGCAAAAGAGATCCTCCCCGGCGCGATCGGCGAAGCCCCCACCGCAGGCTTACCGGAGCCGAACATGCCCGCCCCGAGCGCCGAGCGCAAGCGGAAGAGTCGGCGC
Source organism: Acidimicrobiales bacterium (assembly GCA_052148655.1). GTDB lineage: Bacteria > Actinomycetota > Acidimicrobiia > Acidimicrobiales > Bog-793 > Fen-455. The sequence continues at coordinate 5,450 of JBKQHU010000165.1, read as the reverse complement.
CCGAGACACTTTCCTGTCATCCGCCAGGTCGATGAGTCCGATTGCGGTGTCGCCTGCTTGGCGATGATCGCCGCATGGCACGGCATCGAGGTGCCGCTTTCCTGGCTGCGGGAGATTGCCGGAACGGATCGGTCCGGCACGACGCTCCGCGCGCTCGCCGTAACGGGCCGGCGAATCGGCCTGGACGTGGAACCCGTCAAGTTGTCCCGGGACCGGCTCGACATTCAGCTTCCGGCGATCCTGCACTGGGACGCCGAACACTGGGTGGTGCTCGTGCGGATCGACGAGCGTCATGCCGAGATCGCCGATCCCGGCCTCGGACTGCAGCAGATAGACCAGCACGAGCTCGAACGGCACTGGGACGGGTACGCGGCGCGGGTGACGCCGACCGGGGCGACACCGGAGGTCCCCGCGGGACAACCTCATCTCCAGTGGCTCGTTCCGTTCCTCCTCAAGCACCGCCGGGCACTGACCGGCGCCATCGTTCTCGCGCTCGTGGCAGCGGCATGCGAGGTCACGCTCCCTCTCGTCGTCGAGCACGTCGTCAACGCCGTCATCGCGCACAACTCGACCTCGACCATCGAGATCCTCGGGCTGGCAATGCTCGGCCTCGCCGTCGGAGGCACCATCGCGGTTCTCTTCCAGAGGCTGGTGCTCGTGCGGGCATCGGCGCGCTTCGACACCGACACGCTGGACTTCGTCACGACGAGGCTGCTCGGACTACCCATGTCGTACTTCGCAAGCCGGCGCATCGGCGACATCGAGCGCCGCCTGAGCGGTGTGAGAGAGATCCGCCGGATCGTGATCGAGCAGGGGGTCGAGGCGCTCTCGGCCGCCACGCAAGTCATTGTCGGCATGGTGATCATGTTCGTCATCTCGCCGCTTCTCGCGCTCTTGTTTCTCGTCACGGCACCGGTGTACGCGCTTGCCATGCGCTACGCCTCGACCCGGCTCCGCCCCCTCTACGCGGGCGTAGAGCACAGTTTCGGGCGATACACCTCGGACCAGATAGATCTGTTGAAAGGCATCGAGACGGTGAAGTCGACCGGCACGGAAACTGCCCTCCGTAACCGGCTGCAGCGCGCCTTTGTCGACCTCACGGGCCGCACCGTCGACTCGTACCGGACGATCGCGGCGTATGGATCGGCCGTGCAGCTGATATCCCTGGTCCTGTACGGCGTTTTCGTCACCGTCGGCGCCCTCGAGGTCAAGTCTGGCGGCCTCAGCGTCGGAGGGTTCGTCGCCTTCACAGTCCTCGTGCTCATGGTGACCGGCCCGCTCGTGACTCTCCTCAATATCTGGGACGACGTGCAGGTGTCGACAGTGTTGCTCAACAGGATCGCGGACGTGCTCGACCACGAGCCCGAACAGGGCTCCGACAAGTCGGAGCTGCTGGCCGTCCCGACGCTCGAGGGACGAGTCCAACTGCAGGAGGTCTGCTACCAGCCGCCGGAAGCCAACGAGCCCATCTTGGCCGGAATCAACCTGGACGTGGCTCCCGGCACCACGGTGGCGATCGTCGGACGCTCGGGATCGGGGAAGTCGACGATGCTGCGCCTCCTCGCCGGGCTGATCGAGCCGACGTCCGGAACGATCCTCTTCGACCGCACCGACTCCAGGCGGCTGCGCTACGGCGATCTCCGCCGGCAGGTCGGCTTCGTCCTCCAGGAGCCGTACGTGTTCGCGGCCACGATCGGGGACAACATCTCCCTCGGCGACGACCCACCGGACGCCGACGCCGTCCGCTGGGCGGCGGAGGTCGCCGACCTGGCGGAGCTCGTCGAGCGGCTCCCCCTCGGCTACGACACGCCTGTCGGCGATCGCGGCCTGCCCCTGTCGGGGGGTCAGGCGCAGCGCCTGGCGATCGCCCGGGCCCTCTACCGCAAACCGCCGGTGCTGCTGTTCGACGAAGCGACGAGCGCGCTCGACACCGAGTCCGAGTCTGTCGTAAAGCGCAACATCGACCGGCTCTTGGAGGGTCGGACGGCCTTCGTTGTCGCCCACCGCCTGAGCACGATTCGCGACGCGGACCTCATCGTCGTGCTCGAGCGAGGCCATCTCGTCGAGCAGGGAAGCCACGACGAGCTCTTGAACCGCAAGGGGGTCTACTTCTACCTCTACACCCAGCAGCTCTCGGCGACGTGACGCTTCACTGACAGAACCGATGGATGAACCGCCGGCTACTACAATGCAAAACGGGGTGAGTACGAATGCTCATGGTTGGGGTCTCGTATTCATGAGTAAGAGGCCGTACTGTTTAGCTAGTTCCGGAGGAACCGGAGACTACAAGGGGGCATAGTGATGGACAAGGACACGACACCTGCAGAGCCTCGCCTCGACGAGGACCTCACCGTCGAGGACGAGAGCGCCGAGCAGGTCACCGGGGGGCACATCGAGAGTTCGCACACCGGTGCGGCGCATATTCGGGCAGCGCACCTCAGGGGTGCTCACACCAACCGTTGACAACGGTGCCTTCGGCCGAGTCGGCTGAAGGTGACTTCCTCCGCCGGCTGACGGACACCGAGGCCAAGAGCCTCGAGGCCCGCAGCCGGCGGAAGTCGTTCGCGCGAGGGGCGATCATCTTTCGCGACGGTGACCCAGGGGGTGAAGCCCTCGTGCTCCGCGCCGGTCGCGTCAAAGTCAGTGCGCGGCGCCGCAGCCGAGAGGTCATCCTGGCTGTTCTCGACCCCGGGAGTCTCTTGGGTGAGGTGAGTGCCATCGACGGCGGCCCGCGCTCGGCGACCGTCGTGGCCCTCGAGCCGGTCGAGGTTGACGCCACGAGCGCGGCCGACTTCCTTGCATTCCTCGAGGAGCACCCCCGCGTGGCGGGTGAGCTTCTGCAGTTGGTCGTCGCCCGGCTCCGGGACGCGTCGCTGCGACAAGTCGAGTTCGGCACGGTCGACACGCTTGGCCGCCTGTGCGGAAGCCTGACACAGCTAGCCGAACGCTACGGGCGCCCACTCGGTGACCATGTTCAAGTCGATGCCCCCATCAACCAACAGGAGCTCGCCGAGTGGGCCGGGATGTCGCGAGAGGCTGTCGTGAAGGGCCTACGACAGCTCAGGAGCCTCGGCTGGCTCACGGTCGACGCCCGGGAGCTCACCCTGCTCAATCCTCAGGCCATACAGCGCCGCGCCGGTCAGCGCTGACCGACTTCGGTCTGTCGGCCGGCGATACTTCCTGTCCTCGTCAAAGCTCGCTTATTCCATGAGCCTTCGGGCGCGCGGTTGAGACCGGAGCCGAAGTGAAGGACTCGCTGGGAGCGGACGCGGCTACCGCACGAGGGCACGACTGCTCGGTGGCTCCGCGCTCGAGCCTGACCGAAAGGACGCCGAAGTTGACCAGCTCATCGCCCGATCAGTCAGAGCAGGATCGCAACTCTGTCGCACCTGCCAAACGACCGTCGTGCGTTCGCGTATGCTCTCCTGCACGGGCTGAGCGTCGGAAATATGGACAGAGTGTGAGAAAATGTCCCGCGTTGGAACGCAAAAGCCCAGGTGGAGAGGTGCGAGAGCGGCCGAATCGGACTCACTGCTAATGGGCCGGAATCCGTCCAGCGGGAAACCCTCGGTCCAGCCAGACCATTCTGATCTGCTCGTTTGTCCACGGAGTGGTCTTGCGTCCCGCCCAGTTCGCTGGAGTTTACGGACAGGATTATGGACAAGGTCGGCGGCGTCGGCGGTTCGAGTCCGTCCAAGCCATGAAGCGGCAAGGCCCAGGAGGACAGCGCGGCAGCTCACCGCTCGAGTACGCCGCCTTGCTCCGCGGGGCCTGCTGCCATTACCAGCGCATCGGCACGTGAGTACAAAAGGGGTCAGAGTCGAGGCGTCGTGGAGTATACTTTCGGCACTATATGAGTTTGTTATACTTTTAGAACTATGTCGATCAACCCGTACTCTCCAGGGGCAGGAACTGATCCTCCCGTTCTCGCCGGCCGCGACTCGCAGCTCGCGCTGATCCAGACGGCAGCCGAACGAGCCGAAGGGGGAATGGATGTCACCCCGCTCATTCTTACCGGGCTCCGGGGCATGGGAAAGACAGTGCTGCTCCACCAAGCCCTGACTCGGCTAGACAGGCGCGGCTGGGGAACGGGTTACCTCGAGGGACGCAAGTCGCTTGATGTCGACGAAGCGACCCGATTGCTCGTTTCCGAAGCCGAGTCCCACTTGACCGCTCGTCGACCCTTGGTCCGCTCCACACGCCGGATCCTCTCATCTGTCTCGGGTCTTACAGTCCAGGCAGGTCCTGCAGGCGCAGCCGGTGTGCAGCGCCAGGTTTCCAACCACGAGGTTGCCGACCAGAACCTGGTCGTGGTTCTTCGTCTTCTCGGTCAAGCCGCCCGAGAAGAAGGTTGTGGGTTCGCCCTTTTCCTTGACGAGCTGCAGACGCTTCGACGGCGCGACCTTGCGATCCTTATCCGCACGCTCAATCACCTGAGGGGCTTGCCCATCATGTTCGTCGGAGCTGGGCTCCCCTACTTGCCGGCGGAACTCGCTTCGGCAAGCACCTACGCTGAGCGGTTCGACTACACCGTGATCGACTGGCTACCTCCCGACGACGTCCGAGAAGCTCTCGTCACGCCAGCGGATCAGAGCGGGCACACCTGGAGCGAAGACGGGTACCGGCGCGTCTACGAGGTCTCACACGGCTACCCCTACTTCGTCCAGCTCTATGCCTCTGAAGCCTGGGGCCGCGCTGAACTTGCCAAGAGAGCAGAGATCACCGAGGAGGACGTCCGCGAGGCGGAACCACGAGTCCGGTCCCGTGTGGACGTCGGCCTGTACGCGGCTCGATACGACCGTGCGACGGCAACCGAGCAGAAGTACCTGCAGGCAATGGCTAGCCTGTGGCGGCTACAAGCCCGGTCCTCGGTCACATCCGATCGGCGTCTCGAGGACTTCGCCGGCTCCGTTGAGCGCGTCCGCTCGGGCGAAGTCGCCCGTGAGCTCGGGCAGTCGCTCACCGCTGTCGGACCTGTCCGAGACCGGCTCATCCGAAAAGGCATCCTCCATTCACCTCAACATGGAGTCATCGCCTTCTCCGTTCCTGGTTTTGCGGACTACGTCCTCCGCCGTGCCGAGGCCGAGGAACTCTAGGAGTTCCGTACTGGCGCGTGCCTCGTGCGTCGCGCCCTATACGCGCCCGTCAGTCGTTCGCGTATGCTTCCGGAACGGGTTGAGCGTGACGATTCTGGACGCAATTATGGACAGGCGTCCGGCGTTGAAGTGCAAAAGCCCTGGGAGAGGTGCGAGAGCGGCCGAATCGGACTCACTGCTAATGAGTTGACCTGGGAGACCGGGTCCGAGGGTTCAAATCCCTCCCTCTCCGCTGTGTGAGGTCTTCACGTTTAAACCTCACCCATATTCACGTTTTGGTTGTAACAGAGGGCTGTAACGCCGGGCTTTTGCCGCCCGGCTGACCCCTCGTTCGCCGGATGCCGGTCCGCGATC
>JBKQHU010000164.1:0-63936 GCA_052148655.1 Acidimicrobiales bacterium | reverse complement strand
GATCGCGGACCGGCATCCGGCGAACGAGGGGTCAGCCGGGCGGCAAAAGCCCGGCGTTACAGCCCTCTGTTACAACCAAAACGTGAATATGGGTGAGGTTTAAACGTGAAGACCTCACACAGCGGAGGAGGTGGGATTTGAACCCACGGACCCTTGCAGGTCACACGATTTCCAATCGTGCCGATTCGGCCGCTCTCGCACTCCTCCGACAAGCCTCAGGCCGCTATCGTTGCACTTACTGGCGCTGTCGTGCGCAGTAGCCGGGTTCTGCGCAACGGACGACCGTGAACCGAGTCAGGGCCGGAAGGCAGCAGCTCTCAGCGGATTCGCCTGTGTGCCGCAGGGGACCTGGCTGCTGCGCACGGCAGCGCCGGATGTTCCCTCCGGTGAAAGGACGCCGTAGCGGAGCCTTCCCCTTGCCACGACAACCGCCCTCCGCGACTCCGGTCCGCCCCGCGGTCGGTCACGTCGCCAAGTCGTAGGCTCGCACCGATGGCCGATTACCAGTCGCTCTACCGGCGCTACCGCCCCCAGCGCTTTGCCGAGGTGCGCGGCCAGGACCACGTCGTCACGGCTCTCAGCCATGCGGTGCGGGACAACCGCGTGGCGCACGCCTACCTCTTCTCAGGACCGCGTGGGACCGGGAAGACCTCGACCGCAAGGATCCTCGCGAAGGCACTGAACTGCGAGAACCCCCTCGACGGTGAACCTTGCGGGGTGTGTGTCTCCTGTGTGGACATCACCAGGGGTGCCTCCTTCGACGTGCATGAGCTCGACGCAGCCTCCAACAACGGCGTCGACGCCATGAGGGACCTTGTCGCCAGGGCCTCCCTCGCCACGCCCGGGCGCTGGAAGGTGTACATAGTCGACGAGGTCCACATGCTCTCTGCGTCGGCTTCGAACGCGCTGCTGAAGACTTTGGAAGAACCCCCGGACCACGTCGTGTTCGTGCTCGCCACAACCGATCCCCAAAAGGTCCTCCCCACGATTCGCAGCCGGACGCAGCACTACGAGTTCCATCTGCTCGACTCCGAGGTGCTGGCACGGCTGCTCACAGACGTGGTGAGGGAGGCCAAGCTGGAGTTGCCCGACGCCGCGGTGCAGTCGGCAGTTCGCCGCGGCCGCGGCTCGGCGCGCGACGCCCTGTCCGCCCTGGACCAGGTCGTCGCCTCGGGCGTCGTGGACGACGACACAGCGTTGCTACGCGATCTGGTCGCCGCGCTGGCGGAACGTGACACGGCCCGCGCCCTCAAGGCGGTCCAGGGAGCACTCGTATCGGGCCGGGACGCCCCCCGGATCGCTGCTGAGCTGCTCGAAGAGCTACGCGGCCAGTTCCTCGAGGCCGTGGCACCCGGCCTGTTACGCGAGGGTGAACCGCCGGAACCACAGGAAACCCCATCGGCACGCTCTCTCCGAGGGCAGGGTTTCCAGCTCGGGCCCGCACGCAGCGTCCGCGCAATGGAGGTGCTGGGAACGGCATTGGTGGCGATGCGCGATGCCATCGACGCCCGGATAACGCTCGAGGTTGCCATCGTTCGCCTCACCCACCCCGAGGCCGACGATGATGCAGGCGCCTTGCTCGAAAGGATCGAGCGCCTGGAACGCCGGGTTCAGGCCCTGGCGGCGCCCGACCGCGCCGCGCCGCCTTCCCCGCCGCCCCCGCCTCCCCCGCCGCCCCCGCCTCCCGGACCCTCCCCACGGCCTGCGGCGCCAGCCGACCGAGCTTCAGAGCCGGGCGCCCCGCTTCCGCAAGCTCAACCGGAGGTGGTTTCGCAGCCTGCCCTCGGTGCCTTCGGCGACGCCCGGTCCCGCCCGGGTCCGCTCGCCTCTCCCCGGCCGCTTCCCATTCCGCCCCAGGACCCCGTGACCGCCGGTCCGACGGCCGAACCGTCGACGGCGAGCACCGTTCCCCCACCGACCCGGGACGAGCTCGTCGCTGCCTGGGGCGATCATGTGCTCAGCCAACTTCGTCCCCGGGTTCGGGCGGTGTTCGCCGTGGGCCGATTTCTCGCCAGCGAGGACGGGGCGGCGGTTCTCGCGCTGCCGAACTCCGCTCACGTGGACCGCGCAAGCTTCGACTGCGGGGAAGTGTCCGAGGCGCTCAGCCGGCACTTCGGCCGCCCGGTCGATCTACGGCTAGTCGCCGAGACCGGTTTCGGGACCGGCTACTCGGCGCCACCAGCGGCATCGAGCGGACGTCGATCACCGGAACAAGGTGGCGATGCGCACAGCCCGACGGCGCCGCCGGCCGGCGCCCGGACTGAAGCTCCGCGGTCGGCTGCGGGGGGCATCCCTCCCGGCACGTCCGGTGCTTCTCGTGGGCGGGGCAGAGCTGCACCTCCTCCTGGCATGGCGGCCGGCTTTAGCGCCGAAGGCGCCGATGACGAGATGCTCGACCCGGACGATCTCGACCCGGATGCCGAAATCGTCGCCGGTGACAGGATCTCCTGGGCGCAGGACCGTGTGATGGAGGCATTCCCAGGGGCAGAGGAGGTCTGATGTGACCGGGGGTGAGTCGTCTGCGACAGGCGGGCTGGGTGACTTGTTCGCCCGGCTCGAGGAAGCCCGGGCCGACCTCGAGGCGCAGGCCGAGGCGATAGAGGCGACCAGCGTCGAGGGCCACGCCGCCGGCGGTGCCGTTGTCATCAGGCTCACCGGTTCGCTCGAGGCCGAGTCCGTGCACATCGACCCATCGCTTGTCGACCCCACTGACCCGACACTCCTCGAGGACGCTGTGCTCGCCGCCCTGCAGGACGCCCTCGACAGGATCACCGAGCTCCGATCGTCGGTGCAGTCGTCGGCCGATGCCGCGGGCGGGCTCGATCTCGGCGGCTTCGTCGGCAATCTCGATCTCGGGGGGCTATTCGCCGGTGTCGACATCCAGGGACTGATGGGGAACCTGGGCATGGGCCAGGATCTCGGGGCCTTGTCGGGCTTCGGTGCGCTCGCTCAGGGCGAAGACGAGGATGACGGCAACGAGGACCCTGCCGGCGGCGCCGGCGACGAGCCGCAGGCCTGATCGTCCAGTGTTCGCCGGCCCTATCCAGGAGCTGGTCGACGAGCTCGGACGCCTCCCCGGCGTCGGGCCCCGCTCGGCGCAGCGCATCGCCTTTTACGTGCTCGAGGCCGACAGGGACGCGGCGCTGCGCCTAGCACAGGCGATCGTCGAGGTGAAGGACCGCATCCGGCTCTGCGAGAGATGTTTCAATGTCGCGGAGGCCGAGCTCTGCACCATCTGTTGTGACCCGCGTCGTGACCGCAGCATCATCTGCGTGGTCGAGGACCCGCGCGACATAGTCGCCGTCGAGCGGACCCGGGAGTTCCGCGGTACCTACCACGTGCTCGGCGGAGCGCTGAGCCCGATCGACGGGGTAGGGCCCGAACAGTTGCGCGTGCGCCCGCTTTTGGTGCGGCTCGGCGGCGAGTCCGTTGCCGAGGTGATCTTGTGCACGAACCCGAATCTCGAGGGAGAGGCAACGGCGATGTACCTCGCGCGTCTTTTGTTGCCGCTCGGAGTGAAGGTGACGCGCATAGCGAGCGGTTTGCCCGTCGGCGGGGACCTGGAGTACGCCGACGAGCTCACCTTGGGGCGCGCCCTCGAGGGCCGGCGCGAGGTGAGCGGCTGATCCTCGATGGAGGCGGTGCGGTGGCCGCGCCTGCGGCGCGGACATCTCGACGGGATCACAGCTTGAGGAGGCCTGGCCAAGTGGACGACAGCCGATCGGAACCCTCGAGGCTGACCGAGATCGATCACGTCGCCATCGCCGTGCGGGATCTCGACGCCGCGATCTCCTGGTACGAGTCGGCGCTCGGCGCCCGGGTCGCCCACCGCGAACGGGTCGATCACGACGGGGTGGAGGAGGCGCTCATGCAAGTGGCCGAGTCCTTCATCCAGCTGCTGAGCCCCACCGACGACAGCTCCCCCGTGGCGAGGTTCCTCGATCGTAAAGGCGAGGGCCTCCACCACGTCGGTTACCGGGTCACAGACTGTGCCGCCGCTATGGAGCAGATGCGAGCGGCCGGCGCGGTGCTGATCGACGAGAGGCCGAGGCCCGGGTCGCGCGGCACGACCGTCGCCTTCGTGCACCCCCGCAGCGCTTTCGGCACCCTCATCGAACTGGTCGAGACGCGGCCGGACGACCAGTCCCGTCCCGGTGCTCAAGCCTCCAGGAACTGGCGGTAGAGCTCGATCAGGCCCTGGCGGGTCTCTGGCGCGAGGTCTTCGGGCTCGACCCGCCCGAGGATGCTGATGGTGATCTTGACCTGGCGCAGGTACTCCTCGCAGCCGTCACAGCCTCGGAGGTGAGCTTCGAAACGCCGGGTGTCGCGCCGGGAGAGGGCTCCTTCGAGATAATCGGTCACGAGCTCGACGGCCTGCCGGCAGACGATGTCCCTGCGGAGCGTGGGCAGCTTCATCGCGTCGCCAACTCCTCTTCGAGCCGCGCCCGCACCCGGCTGCGTCCGCGGTGCAGGAGCACGCGTTGGTTGGCTTCGCTGATCTCGAGCACGTCACATACTTCCTTGCTGGATAGTCCCTCGAGGTCACGAAGCGTTACGACGGCGCGCTGGTTTTCGGGCAGTTCGGAGACGGCGGCGCGCACCTTCGAGACGAGCGGCCCGCTCGAGAGACGCTCCACGACCTCGTCGGCCCAGTGGGCGGGCGGGTCAGACCAGGCGCCCCCGGCGTCGAAGCGTCGCCTGTCCACGGCCGTCTCGTCCGAGACGTCCACGGGCGTCGTGCGTTGTTCGCGTGCGCCTGTCGAGCGGGCCCTGTTCGCGAGGATGCGGAAGATCCAGGTCTTGAGCGACGACCTGCCTTCGAAGCGGTCGAGGCCCTTCAGGACCGCCAGCCAGGTGTCCTGGGTCACCTCCTCTGCGAGCGCCCGGCTCGGCACGAACGCCTGGGCCAGGCGGACCATTGCCGACTGGTACGTGTCGACCAGTTCCACGAAGGCGGACTCGTCGCCGGAGCGCAGCCGGCGCACCAGGTCGTCGTCACTCACGTCCGCAGCGTATGGCGCGCTCCGGCCCCGTGTCTCGCGCCAGGCCCCCTTCCGCGACGAGCCGGGGCGAAATGTTCTGTGCCGACCCGGCGACCGGTAGCCTTTCGCGCCATGGCGGGGCACCCGGATCGCTCGATGGGAGCACGTCTTGCCGCCCTCGAGGCGAGGCGCGCGGAGGCGATCAACGCGGGATCGCAACGCTCGGTCAAGGCCCACAGGGCCAAGGGCAAGATGACGGCCCGTGAGCGGATCGACTATCTGCTCGACGAGGGCTCGTTCCAGGAGATGGATCTGCTCGTGCGGCACCGGTCCCACGGCATGGGCCTCGAGCGTTCCCGCCCCTACACCGACGGGGTCGTCACAGGCTTCGGGACGATCGACGACCGGCGGGTGTGCGTGTTCAGCCAGGACTTCACCGTCTTCGGGGGGGCGCTCGGTGAGGCGCACGCCGAGAAGATCCACAAGGTCATGGACCTCGCGCTGTCTGTCGGGGTGCCGATCATCGGCCTTGACGACTCGGGCGGGGCGCGCATCCAAGAAGGTGTCGTCTCGCTGCACAGCTATGGCGGGATCTTCTACCGCAACGTGCGGGCGTCGGGAGTCGTGCCCCAGATCAGCGTCATTCTCGGTCCTTGCGCCGGGGGCGCCGTCTACTCCCCGGCGATGACGGATTTCATCTTCATGGTGCACGAGACGAGCCACATGTTCATCACCGGGCCCGACGTCGTGAAGACCGTCACCGGCGAGGAGGTCTCCCTCGAGCAGCTCGGCGGGGCCATGAGCCACGCGACGCGCTCAGGTGTCGCGACCTTCGTGGCGCCGAACGAGAAGGCCTGCCTCGACGAGGTCCGCTACCTGTTGTCCTTCCTGCCTTCCAACAACCTCGAGACGCCTCCGGATCTCGACGAGCCCGACGACCTGGACGCGCAGGTGCCGGAGCTTCGTGACATAGTCCCGGACAGCCCGAACCAGCCCTATGACATGAGGCGGGTGATCACGGCTGTGGTCGACGGGGGTGAGTACCTGGAGTACTTCCCGCGCTGGGCGATGAACCTGACGTGCGGCTTCGCCCGGATCGGGGGCCGTGCCGTCGGGATCGTGGGCAACGAGCCGAGCGTGCTCGCGGGCGTCTTGGACATCGCCTCGTCGGAGAAGGGCGCCCGGTTCGTGCGGACCTGTGACGCCTTCAACATCCCGCTGGTGACCTTGGTCGACGTGCCCGGATTCATGCCCGGGACCGACCAGGAGTACGGTGGCATCATCCGCCACGGCGCCAAGCTCCTCTACGCCTACTGCGAGGCGACGGTGCCCCGGGTGCAGGTCGTCATCCGCAAGGCCTACGGCGGCGCCTACATCGTCATGGACTCGAAGTCGATAGGCGCTGACTTCGCCTACGCCTGGCCCTCGGCCGAGCTCGCCGTCATGGGCCCGCAGGGGGCGGTCGAGATCGTCTACCGCCGTGAGCTCGTGGACTCGCCCGATCCCGCCGGGCGGAGGGCCGAGCTCGTCGACGACTACATCGAGCGCTACGCGAACCCATACGTTGCCGCCGAACGGGGCTACGTGGATGCCGTCATCGACCCGGCCGACACCCGCCGCGTGCTCGTGCGGGCTTTGCAGCTGCTGGCGTCAAAGCGCGAGGAGCTGCCCAAGCGCAAACACGGGAACGTGCCGCTTTGACCGACGCCGGAAGCACCCGCAGACCCATACCGCCTCGTCCCCTCGATGCCCCCGCGGACGTGGCCCAGGCGATCGCCGCCGCCGTGGCGATCTGCTGGCCGGGCGCCGCCGCTGAGGTCGATGCCCGCCGGGGCGCGAGCGGGCGGCCCGGCCCCGGGTCCGGCCTCGCGTGGCGCTTTTCGGGGCGCTCCTGGCACGACCCCGTCGCGTTGCGCCGGGAGAGGCCACCGACGGGGCGGGGGTGGTGATGAGCGCCGTCCCGGAGGTCTGGGACTTGACGACCGTGGCCGAGGACGAGGTCGTCTTCCACCTCCACTCTCCCGACAGCCTCGAGACCGGGAGGCCGGCCAGTTGGTCGGGGCCGGGCTACGAGGTCGTCACCGCTCTCCGGCCGGGCACGCCGGTAATGCGCCACGGGATCGCGACACGCACGCTGGAGCGTCCCGAGGGCGAGCTCCTCTGCCGCTTTGCCACCGTCAACGACGTCCACTTCGGTGAGAAAGAGTGCGGCCGGATCTCCGACATCTCCGATGCCGTCGGCTATCTCACCGCGGGCGGGACGGACTCAGCTGGCATGGCGGACGCGAAGGACAGGTTGCAGGCCCTGTTCGATCGCCTGGGCCCGGCCCTGGAGATCTCGTCGGAGGAGGGGGCGACGCCGTACCCGGAGGCGATGAGCCGCGCCGCGGTGACGGAGATCGCCGCCATCGATCCGGCGGCGGTCGTGGTCAAGGGCGACCTCACGGCTTCGGGCCAGGTCGGCGAGTACGACGCCTTCCTGCAGTGCTACCTGGGTTCTTTCGCCGACCGTCTCCTGCACGTGCGCGGGAACCATGACGCCTTTTCCGGTCGCCATTTCGCCTCCGAGCCCTGCCAGGAGATGGAGCTCCCCGGCGTCACTCTCGCCCTTCTCGACACCGTCATCGAGGGCAGGGACTCGGGCCAGGTCCGGCGCGAGCAGCTCGAGTGGCTCGACGAGCTCGGCGCCAGGGCGGACCGGCCCGTGCTCGTCTTCGGCCACCACCACCCGTGGAAGCCGGACTCGGCGAACAGGGCAGCGGACTATTTCGGGATCAACCCCAACGACTCCGAGCGCCTCGTCGAGGTGATAGCACGAAGACCGGCCCTGTGCGGGTACTTCGCCGGGCACACGCACCGCAACCGCGTGCGGCGTTTCGCCGAGACCGGTGAGGTCCCCTACGTGGAGGTGGCGTGCGTGAAGGACTTCCCGGGCAGCTGGGCCGAATACCGGGTCTTCGAGGGAGGGATCCTGCAGATCCACAGGCGGCTGTCCTCGTCGGCAGCGCTCGCCTGGTCCGAGAAGTGCCGTGGCCTGTTCTGGGGCATGTATCCCTCCTACGCCCTCGGGAGGCTCGAGGACCGCTGCTTTTCCATTGCGCCCCGGGGCCCCCGGGCCTGACGCCGGCTTGGCCGCGGCGCGGGCCGGCTGTCAGCGCGCCGCCGACGCCAGCGCCCGGTCGATGTCCTCCAGCAGGTCGCTGAGGGTCTCGAGGCCGACCGACAACCGGATGAGGGAGGGGTCGACCTCGAGCTCCGAGCCCGCGGTCGAGGCGTGGGTCATCCTCGCGGGCAGCTCGATGAGGGACTCGACGGCCCCGAGCGACTCCGCCAGCGTGAACAGCCGTGTGCCGGCCGCCACCTCGAGGGCGGCATCCTCGCCCCCCCGCAGTGTGAAAGAGACCATGGCGCCAAAGCCGCGCATCTGCCGTGCCGCCAGCCCGTGTCCGGGATGGCCCGCCAGGCCCGGGTAGTAGACGTCCTGCACGGCCGGGTGGGCCGACAGGTGCGCCGCGATGACGGCGGCGTTGGCGCACTGGCGGTCGAGGCGCACGGCGAGGGTCTTGAGACCGCGCTGCACGAGGTAGCAGTCGAACGGGCTCGGCACCGCTCCCACCGAGTTCTGGACGAAACCGAGGTGGCCCCCGAGCTCGTCGTCGTTGGTGGCCACGAAGCCGCCCACCACGTCGGAGTGCCCGCCCAGGTACTTGGTCGACGAGTGCACCACGGCGTCGGCGCCCAACGCGAGCGGTTGTTGCAGGTAAGGGGTAGCGAAGGTGTTGTCGACGATACAGAGGGCGCCATGGGCGTGGGCGGCCGCGGAGACGGCTTCGATGTCGATGACGTTGAGCTTCGGGTTGCTCGGCGTCTCCACCCACACAAGACGCGTCCCGTCGCGCCAGGCGCCGGCGAGCGCCTCCGGGCTCTGCAGCGCCACGGGCGAGAAGCTGACGCCGGAGCGGGCGTAGATGCTGGAGACGAGCCGGTAGGTGCCGCCGTAGGCGTCGTCGGGGATCACCAGGTGCTCGCCGGGCGTGAGCAGGCGCAGCACGGCGTCGCAGGCCGCCATGCCGCTTGAGAAGGCGAAGCCGTGGCGAGCCCCCTCGAGGGAGGCGACCGTGGTCTCGAGCGACAGGCGCGTCGGGTTGCGGGTGCGCCCGTAGTCGAAGCCCTTGTGCCTGCCCACCGCCTCCTGGGCGAAGGTGGTGGCGAGGTGGATCGGTGTGACCACCGCGCCCGTCAACGGGTCCGGGTCCTGGCCGGCGTGGACGGCGCGTGTGGAGAACCCGGGGCCTTGTCCCTCCCGGTCAATGGGCGAGTTCAACGCGCCTCCCTCGACGAGCCTTCGTGGGCCAGGAACGCGAGCGCGTCCGACCGGGTGATTATGCCAACAGGGTGACCGTTGTCGAGCACGACCACCGCCGGCGAGGACTCGAGGCGCCCCAAGGCGTTGTCGACGGTCTCACCACTGCCCACCGACGGGAGCGGCGGCCCCATGATCTCCGCCACCGAGCGGTCCAGGAGCTCGGGGTCATGCAGCGCCCGTTGCATGAGGTGGTGTTCCTGGACGGACCCGACCACCTCGGCCGCCGCCAGAGGGGGCTCGGCCTTGATGACGGCGATCTGGGACACGTCGTACTCGGCCATGACGGCTACGGCCTGGCGGGCGGTCTCGTCGGGGTGCACGTGGATCATGCCGGGCAGGCGCCCTCCCTTGTGTACGAGCAGGTCTGCGACGGTGTGCCCGCTCGTCCTCAAAAAGCCGTGGTCCGCCATCCAGCCGTCGTCGTAGAGCTTGGACAGGTAGCCCCTCCCGGAGTCGGGGACGAGGACGACGACGACGTCGTCGCGGCCGAGCTCGGGGGCGAGTTGCAGGGCCGCCCAGATGGCGGTGCCGGTCGAGCCCCCGGCGAGGATCCCTTCGTCGACGGCCAGGCGCCGGGCGGTGAGGAACGAGTCAGTGTCGCTCACCATCACGACGCGGTCGACCACGCCCGGGTCATATGTCGTGGGCCAGAAGTCCTCGCCTATGCCCTCGACGAGGTAGGGCCTCCCCGAACCCCCGGAGTAGACCGAGCCCTCGGGATCGGCGCCCACGATCTGGACGTCGGGGTTCTGCGACTTCAGGTAGCGGCCGATGCCGCAGATGGTCCCGCCCGTGCCGATGCCGGCCACGAAGTGGCTGACGCGCCCGGCGGTCTGGCGCCAGATCTCCGGCCCGGTGCTGGCCTCGTGGGAGGCCGGGTTGGCGGGGTTGTGGTACTGGTCCGGGTGGAAGGCGCCGGGGATCTCCTCTGCGAGACGCGCCGTCACCGAGTAGTACGAGTCGGGGTGGTCCGGTGAGACAGCGGTCGGGCACAGGATCACCTCCGCCCCGTAGGCACGCAGCAGGGCGACCTTCTCGGGGGCCATCTTGTCGGGCATGACGAACACGCAGCGGTAGCGGCGCCGGGCGGCCACGATCGCCAGCCCGACGCCGGTGTTGCCGGAGGTGCCCTCGACGATCGTCGAGCCGGGCCGGATCAGCCCGGAGCGCTCGGCCGCGTCGAGCATCGCGACGGCCGGGCGGTCCTTGACGCTCCCCCCGGGGTTCAGGATCTCAAGCTTGGCGACAAGAGGGCAGGGAAGGTCCCGGCCCATCCGGTCGAGGCGCACCATCGGCGTGTTGCCGACCAGGTCGAGGAGCGAATCGGCCACCTCCATCTCGGGCCCACGGTCGGTCAGCGGCACCACCTCCACGCCTTTCAGGTCGGGCCGGTTGGACATCTCCTCGTCGGTGTGGAGCTCGGTGGGGATCCCCGCTTTGCGAAGGGTCGCCGCCACGGCGTCCGCGCCCGGACCGAAGACAGCGACGTGGCGGGGAATTCGCGCCCTGATCTCGGCGACCAGGCTCGGGGTGACCTCCGCGAGGGGGACCGTGAGGATGTGGTGCGCCTTGGCCGAGAGGCGTTCGGGCGGCTGGCCGGTTCCGACTACGACGAGCAGGTCCATGGCACATGTTTGCCTACCGGGACGCTCTTCGCGCCGAGACGGGCGGACCAGGCCGCCCACAGCTGGCGCCGTGCCCGCGACAGTCGAACAGGTGTTCGGATATTATGCGACCATGGAGCCGGTGGGGGACGGGGTCGGCCGGGGAGGCGTCGGGGCGCTCGGCACATTCCACCCCGCCGTCGCCGAATGGTTCGCCAGGCGCTACCCGCAAGGGCCGACCGAGGCGCAGGCCGAAGGCTGGACGGCCATCGCCTCGGGCCTCGACACCCTGATCGCCGCACCCACCGGGTCCGGCAAGACGCTGGCCGCTTTTCTCGTGGCCATCGACCGTTGCTACAGGGCGGCCGAGTCGGGACAGGCGCGTCGCGGGACCGATATCGTGTACGTCTCGCCGCTTCGTGCCCTGACCGTCGACGTGAGCGAGAACCTGCGAAAACCCCTCGCCGAGATCGCCGAAGTCGCCGTCGAGCTCGGCCTGGAACCGCCCA
This sequence comes from Acidimicrobiales bacterium, assembly GCA_052148655.1. Classification (GTDB taxonomy): domain Bacteria; phylum Actinomycetota; class Acidimicrobiia; order Acidimicrobiales; family Bog-793; genus Fen-455. The sequence continues at coordinate 52,475 of JBKQHU010000164.1, read as the reverse complement.
AGGTGCAGGTGGCGGTCCGCAACGGGGACACGCCCCCGTCGGAGCGCTCGGCGATGTTGCGCAACCGCCCGGAGATCGTCGTGACGACGCCCGAATCGCTCTATCTGCTGCTCACCTCGGCGCGCGGCCGCGAGATGCTCTCGACGGTGAGGACCGTCATCGTCGACGAGATCCACGCTCTGGCGCGCGACAAGCGTGGCGCGCACCTGTCCCTGAGCTTGGAGAGGCTGGACCGGCTGGTGCTGGGAGGAAGGCCGGTCCGTATAGGGCTCTCGGCGACCCAGCGCCCGATCGGCACCATCGCCAGGCTTCTCGTGGGTGCCGGACCGGAGCGGACCCTGCCCGGTGGCGATCCCAGGTGCCTCACCGTCGACGTCGGCCATCGGCGCCGGCTCGACATCGCCATCGAGCTCCCCGACGACGAACTGGGCGCCGTGTCGACCCACGAGCAGATGGCCTCGGTGCTGGAACGGATCGCGGAGCACATAGGCCGGCACCGCACCACGCTCGTGTTCGTCAACACGCGGAGGATGGCCGAGAGGGTTGCCCACCAGCTGGCGGAGCGGCTCGGGGAGGACAGCGTCCAGGCCCACCACGGGAGTCTGTCCATGGACCGCCGCCTGCGGGTGGAGGGGCGCCTTCGCGCGGGCGGCCTCCGGGCCGTCGTAGCGACGGCGTCCCTGGAGCTCGGTATCGATGTCGGCCCCGTCGAGCTCGTGTGCCAGCTCGGCTCGCCGCGCAGCATCGCCACATTCCTCCAGCGCGTCGGGCGGGCCCAGCACCATGTCGGCGGTGTCCCGGTCGGCCGCCTCTACCCGCTCACGCGTGACGAGCTCGTGGAGTGCACGGCGCTTTGCGCCGCGGTCTCGTCGGGTGTTCTCGACGCCGTCACGCCGCCGGTCGCACCACTGGACGTTTTGGCCCAACAGCTGGTCGCCGAGTGCGCCGCCTCCGACGCCGAGGGCTGTCGCGAGGAGGACCTCTTCGCTCTTGCCCGCCGGTCGGCTCACTACAGCGAGCTCAGCGCCGACGACTTCGAGTCGGTCGTGGAGCTCGTCAGCGAGGGTGTCGTCACCGGGCGCGGCCGGCGGGGCGCGCAGCTGCACCGCGACCGCGTGAACGGGGTGCTCCGGCCGCGACGCGGTGCCCGCCTCACCGCTGTGACCTCAGGCGGGGCGATCCCGGACGTGGCGGACTTCCGCGTCGTGCTCGAGCCGGAGGACACTCTCGTCGGGACCGTCAACGAGGACTGGGCGCTCGAGTCGATGGCCGGCGACGTGTTCCTTCTCGGCAGCGCCGCCTGGCGCATCCGCAGGATCGAGCCGGGAACGGTCCGCGTGGTCGACGCCGGAGGCGCCTCACCTACGGTGCCTTTCTGGCTAGGTGAGGCGCCCGCGCGAACGGCCGAGCTGTCGGAGGCGGTCTCCGCCTTGCGCAGCGCCGTCGAGTCCGCCCTGCGGGCCGGGGACGGCCTGGTGCCGCAGGGGGCCACCGAGGCGGCGCGCGAGGTCGTCGAGACCCTTGCCGGAGTCGATCGCGCCGTGTCCCAGCAGGTCGTCGCCTACCTGGCTGCCGGTTACCGGGAGCTCGGCGTCCTGCCCACGACGGGGCAGTTCGTGATCGAGCGGTTCTTCGACGACACGGGCGGGATGCAGCTCGTCGTCCACTCGCCCCGCGGAGCCAGGGTGAACCGCGCCCTCGGGCTGGCCCTCAGGAAACGGTTCTGCAGGACCTTCGACTTCGAGCTGCAGGCGGCCGCCAGCGACGACGCCGTGGTGCTCTCGCTCGGGCCCCAGCACTCGTTCCCCTTGGAGGAGGTGCTCGGCTTCCTGTCGCCGGCGACCGTGCGCGACACATTGATCCAGGCGGTGCTCCCGACGCCGATGTTCGGGTCGCGGTGGCGGTGGAACCTCTCGCGCTCGCTCGTCGCCCCCCGCTACCGCGGGAGCCGGCGGGTCCCGCCCGCCATCCAGCGCATGGAGGCCGACGACCTCATGGCCGCCATCTTCCCCGCCCTTGCCGCCTGCCAGGAGAACGTCTCCGGCCCGATCGAGATCCCCGACCACCCGATCGTGCGCCAGACACTCGCCGACTGCTGCACGGAGGCGATGGACCTCGAGGGCCTGACCTGCGTCCTCGCCCGCATCCGCTCCGGCGAGGTGAAGGCGCGCTGTGTCGACACTGTCGTCCCCTCGGTCCTGGCCGAGGAGATCCTGAACGGGCGTCCCTACACCTTCTTGGACGATGCCCCCCTCGAGGAACGCCGGACGCGGGCGGTCACGACCAGGCGGGGACTGCCCCTCGAGGCGCACGATCTTGCCGCCCTCGACCCGGGTGTCGTGGAGCGGATCACAGAGCAGGCCCGCCCGGAGCCGCGTAGTGCCGAGGAGCTGCACGACCTCCTCTGCACGCTCGTGCTGGCTCGGCCGCGCGCCGATTGGGGCGACTTCATGGCCGCGTTGGAGCGCTCGGGCCGGGCCATGGCCGTAGAGCTCCCCGTCACCGGCGCACGCTGGGTGGCCACCGAGTGCCGCGGGCTCGCCACCGCACTTGTGGGCGGGGCGCGCTTTCGCCCTGACCACCGGCTGGAGCGGGGGCGGCCCGAGGAGGGCGCCTGCCCAAGGGACGAGGCGCTGGTCGTCGCCGCCCGCGGACACATGGGGATCCTCGGTCCGGTGACGCTCGAGGAGCTGTCGGCGTCGATCGGCGCCGGGACAGTCGCTGAGCTTCGCTCGGCCGTTGCCCGCCTCGAGGCGGAGGGATCCGTGCTGGGTTGTCGCGTGGCGGAAGGCGGCCGGCCGGCGACGCCGGGACCCACGGAGCAGTTCTGCGCCAGGCACCTGTTAGCGCGCATCCACGCCGCCATGCGCGACAATTCCCGGCGCTCGGTCGTGGCGGCGAGCCCGCAGCAGTTCATGCGCTTCCTCTTGTGCTGGCAGCACGTCGGGCCCGGGCACCGCCTGCTCGGCTCGGGAGGTGTGGTAGAGGTGATCGAGCAGCTGCAGGGCTACGAGGCAGCCGTCGATGCCTGGGAGTCGGCGATCCTGCCCGCCCGTGTAGCCGGTTATCACGCCGCCCTCCTCGACGAATGGTGCGCGCGGGGCGAGGTCGCCTTCGCGAGGCTCGGCCTGAGGGTCACGGACCGGTTGGGCGGCCCTCCCCGGCGCGGCGGCGCGACACCCTCGCCTGCGACCCCGGTCAGTCTCTACCGGCGGGAGGACCTTGACTGGCTCCTCACCGCCACCCGGGGCGGGGCCATGCCCGAGGCGCCGGCGGTCGGTGCCGCCCTGGAGGTCGTCGAGGCACTCAAGGGCCACGGTGCCCTCTTCGTCACCGACCTGTGCCAGCTGACCGGGCGCCTGCCGGGCGAGGTAGTCGAGGCGCTCTGGGACGGGATGGCCCGCGGGCTGCTCACCGCGGACGGCTTCCAGGCCGTCCGGGCGCTGTTGGCCGGGCGAGGGGCCAGGTCTCGGGCGAGCTCGTTCCCCCTCCGGACGGCGCCACCGGGACCGGCGGCCCGGCCGAGGTTGGTTCGCCCCGGGCGTGTGCGGCCGCGTGTGCGGCCTGCGGTCTCAGGCGGCAGATGGTCGTTGCTCGGCGACGGCGTCCTCGGGGACGACCTGGACCCCGACGAGCTCGCCGAAGCGGTCGCGGGCCAGCTCCTTTCGCGCTGGGGCGTGGTCTTCCGTGACCTGTTCGTGCGCGAGTCGCTCGCGGTGGCGTGGCGGGAGGTGCTCTGGGCCCTACGTCGCTTGGAGGCCCGCGGTGTGGTGCTGGGCGGGCGTCACGTGGCCGGCTTCGGCGGCGAGCAGTTCGCGCTCCCCGAGGCCGTCGAGCAGCTGCGCTCTGTCGCCAAGTCGGCACCTCAGGGCGTCACCGTGCAGCTGTCGGCGACCGACCCGCTCAACCTGACCGGGGTCATCCTTCCCGGACCTCGTGTCCCGGCCCAGCACTCCCGGACGATCACGCTGCGCGACGGCATCGTGGAGCGGGCCGATCTCGACGGGCCCGACGACGCACAGGCCGCTTCACGCCCGGGGGCGGTTACGGGCTAGCACCCGCCGGCGGGCGCCATCGAAGAACTCAGGTGGGAACAGTGCACGCCGCGGAGCGTTCTGCCTCGCTGGGCTCGGGGAGTGCCGTCAAAGAGGGGGGGTTCGACGGCCCGTAGAGCACGGCCACCCCCGGTGAGTCACCGGATGGCGACAGCCCGGACAGGCTCGTTGCGCCCGCGAGCGCTTGGTCCAGGAACGCGACGGTGAGCCTCTCCACGACCGGCGCGGCGGGGCCGATGCCCACATACGGCGAGAAATGATGCGCCCCCACCAGTTTCAAGAAGAAGCCGCCGCCGGCATCGTGCAACAGAGTCTCCGCGTCCTGGGGCAGGTTGCAGCTGTCGACGCCGCTCTGGACGAAGAGCACCGGCGGCGGGTTGGGCGGCGGCGCGTAGACGCCGGCGAGCTCCGAGCCCGAAAGGATGAGCACCGCGAAGGGGCGGGCGGCCATGCCTGCGAAACTCGAGGCGTAGTTCTCCGAATACACGAGGGCCGCCACCGCCTGGGCGCCGTCGGAATGGCCCGCCAGGGCTATCTTGCCGGGCTCGGCCAGGCCCTTCAACCAGGCCGCCCCGCTCGAGGCGGCCCCACCGGCCCCCGCCTCGACCTGTGCGGCGACGTAGGCGACGTCGTAGGGCTCGTTCACCACGTCGGACTCGGCGAGCTCGCTCTGGGCGACCGTGCGGGCCCCGAGGGAGTTGAGCCTGTTGGCGTTCTCGTCAGGGAACAGCGGCGCCACCACGACGAAGCCGGCCTTCACCCATGCGGCCAAAAGAGGTGTGTAGGTGGCTGGAACCGTGTCGAAACCGTGCGCGAAGACGACAACCGGGAAGGGGCCGCCCCGGTAGTCGGGCTTGGCGCCCGCGGTCGGCGCCTTCGGCGAACCACCGATCGACGGGTACCAGATCTCGGTGACGAGCGTCCGGGGTCCGGCGCTGCCTCCCGGTGCCGGGTTCACGACAAGACCGGCGCTCGGGTTGGTGTCGGTCCAGGTGACGGTCCTGGCCCCGATCCCGGTCGGGCGGAGCCGGGGGAGAGTGGTCGTGGTTGTGTGCAGGCCGTTGTTCTGGTTGGAGGGCCCCCCGCCTCCGATCAACGAGATGACCCAGACCAAAAAGGGGATGACGACAAGGGCCACCAGGCAGACGCCGACGCGCCGTCGCCGGTAGACGGCAGGGTCGAGACGCCTTGCGCTCGGCCGCCGGTCAGCTCTGTAGGCGCCGCTCACCTGCGGGAATCTACTGTGCCAGGGGCGTTCGCGCTCCCCGCCGGTTCATGTGAGCGGCTGGCACGCTGTTGCCTCGCCGCGTTGTGGATGGCAATCGGGGCTCGCGGTGTTGTCCCCTCCATGCCGGACCGATCCGCGTGACAGGCGCCCGGCGATCCCGCAGCGCCGATGGGCAATCCGGGCGCCCTCCTCACACGTACCTCCTCTGATGCGACGGACGCGCGAAGCCTCGAGCGGGCTTTCCGACGAGTCGTTGCTGGCGGGCATGGCGCACGGCGACGAGCGGGCCGGGCTGGCGTTCGTCAGGAGGTACCAGGGGAGAGTGTTCGGGCTGGCGTTGGGCATGGTGGCCGATGCGGCTCTTGCCGAGGACATCGCCCAGGAGGCCCTGCTGCGGGCCTGGCGCCACGCGCCGGTTTACGACTCCCGACGTGGCGCGGTGTCCACCTGGGTCCTGACCATCGCCCGCAACCTCACCATCGACGCGTTGCGCATGCGCCGCGCGGTGCCGACCGATCCCGACGACTTCGTCAATCTCGGCCTCGCGAGCAACGAAGTGTCGCCCGACGACGCGGCCGTGAGCTCAGATGCCGCCAGGGGGCTGCACCGGGCCCTCGCAAGCCTGAGCGCCGAGCAACGCCGTGCCCTCGTGCTCGCCTACTTCTACGGGATGACGGCCGCCGAGATCAGCGAGGCGGAGCAGATCCCCCTCGGGACCGCGAAGACGCGCATCCGCGCCGGGCTTACGAAGCTGCGCGACACAATGACGAGTGAGGGGAGCCAACGATGAGCGGCGACGACCTGCGCTCCGGGCCGGAATGCGGCCGCTACGCCGAGGAGATCGCCGAGCTCGCTCTCGGGATCTCGACAGGTAGGCAACGCGCCCGGGCGCTCGCCCACGTCGAGGCGTGCCCACGCTGTCACGCCGAGATGGAGCAGCTCTCCCTCGCCGCCGACTCGTTGCTTGAGGTCGTGCCCGGCATCGAGCCGCCCCTCGGTTTCGAGGTGCGTCTCATGGAACGGCTCGGGCCCGGACGCGCCCCCCGCCACAGCGTGCACCGGCGGTGGATCGCGTGGCGCTCGTCACTGGCACTGGCGTCCGTGGCAATGCTGGTCGCGCTCGGAGCGGGAGTCGGCGCCGGGTGGCTCGTGCGCGGTGGGCCTCAGCCCAGCCGGTCCTCGTTCGGGACGGCGCCCGGGGGACGGGCCGAGACGGCGTCACTCATGGCCGCGGGCCGCAGCATCGGCAACGTCACGGTGTACTCGGGCCGGAGCACGTGGCTGTTCATGAGCCTCGACGACGGGTCATGGTCCGGCGAGGCCAGCTGCGAGGTGCGTCTGGCCGGCGGCAGGACCATACTGCTCGGCACCTTCTGGCTCGACAACGGCTACGGGGCCTGGGGTGTCACGCTCGCGCCCGGGACAGGGCGCGTCCGGACCGCTTCGGTGCTGAGCGGCGGGAGCGTACTGGCGAGCGCGGACTTCGCCCCTGGCACGACGGCGTACGTGTCCGGGGCGGCGGCACGGGTCGATCTGCCCGGGCACCAAGCGCCCGCGCGAGGGTCAAGTTGTCAGCCGGTCTCGTCGTCGTCGACGGTCTCGGGATCGTCGAGAAGGACGCCAGCCTCGATCGCCTCGACGACATCGAGAGGCAACTGGTCGTCCTCCTGCTCGTCGTCGTAGTCGATCTCGCTGTCCAGCGACACGGCGTCGCCGGCGTCCGACGCGAGAAATGGGTCGGGCCTCTCGACGACTGGGCTGTCCCCGTACACGTCGCTCATCGCCACATCCTGGCAGATCCGCGTGTCACACGAGCGTCGAGCCGCGACTGTGGAGAGGTCGGGCGCTCATGTCTTTCTGAGGCTCAACAAGCTCAGGAGGGCTTGGTGGTTCCGATCTTCACCGGGGCCTGCTTCGCCTTCTTGGCCGCGCGCTTTTCCTTCAGCGATTTCCCGGGCTTCTTGCCCGAGTCCTTCTGTGGCGACTTGTTGGCCACGTCGAGCTCCTTTGCCTGCGGTTCACGCCCGCAGCTCAACGCTGCGGGCGTGAGACTTCAGATTGCGCGGACGCTGCTGGCTTGCATGCCCTTCTTGCCCTGGGTGACCTCAAACTCGACCCTTTGGCCCTCGAGCAGCTCGCGGTAGCCCTGCGCTTGAATCTCCGACTGGTGAACGAAGAGGTCCTCGCCACCGCCATCAGGTGCAATGAACCCGAAGCCTTTGGTGGCGTTGAACCACTTCACAGTACCTACGGCCATCTTTGGAACTCCTCTTGCTCCACGCACATTAGAGCGGGAGTCCAATGACGGATACCAGCACAGCACTCAGCCTGCGTGGCGGAGACTGGTGCAAGGCGATGATACCCCGTTTCTCACTGCACCCGTGACGAGGTTCGCCGCGACCGTTCTACCAGTCCCGCGGAATTCGCACGTAACTGCGGTCCAGGCCCGCCACCGAGGCACAGCCCAGAAGCCGCAGGGTGCGGTCCAGGTCCTCCCGGAAAAGCTCGAGGACTCGCTCGATGCCCTGCTGGCCGGCAGCGGCGAGCCCGTAGGCCCACGGGCGGCCGACCATCACCGCCCGGGCGCCGAGCGCGAGGGCCTTGGCGACGTCCGGGCCGCGCCGGAACCCACCGTCCACGAGCACCTCGACGTGTGTCCCGACGGCGGCGACGACCTCGACGAGACATTGCAGCGAACCTGGCAGCGAATCGAGCTGCCGGCCACCGTGGTTCGAGACGATGACGGCGTCGGCGCCGCAGTCGATCGCACGCCTCGCATCGTCGCCGGTGACGATGCCCTTGGCGAGGATCGGGCCGCGCCACTGCTCACGTAGCCAGGTGAAGTCCTCCCACCGGATGGGCGATTCGACCCATTGACGGAAGGCTTCCTCGGACGAAATCGGACGCCCGGCAACGCCGAGGGTCTCGGTGTTGATGATGCTCAGCTGGAAGCGGTCGTGGGCGATACCGGCCAGCCATCCGGGCCGAACGGCCACCTGCGCCGCCATCTTCCTCATGGTGGGAATGTCAACCCTGACCGGCGGACTGATACGGTGGCGCAGCTCGCGCTCACGGTTGCTCGTGACCTGTGTGTCCAGCGTGAGCACGAGCCCGCTGAAGCCTGCCTGCTGGGCCCTGGCGACCAGCTTCTCCGCTCCCGGGCGGCCACCGAGGAAATAGAGCTGGAACCACGCCGGCCGGGCCGCCGCAGCCATGACCTCGGTCATGGTGTGGCCCGACATCGAGCTGAGCGTGAAGATCGTCCCGGCCCTGTCTGCTGCCCTGACCCCGGCAACGTCGCCGAGGGGATCCATCGTGCGCGTGTAACCGACCGGGCTCATAAGTACCGGCATGTCCACGGGCAAGCCGAGGACAGAGGTGCGCAGCTCTGGCGCGGGCACGCCCGTAGTGACACCCATGCGGGGCCGGAACCGGACGGCTTCGATGGCGGCGCGGTTCTCCCCGATGGTGACCTCGGCGTTCGCCCCGCCGTCGATGTAGTCGAACAGGGCACGCGGCAACCGCCGCCTTGCAAGACGACGGGCGTCCGCCACCGTTCTGATCCGCTCCGCCGCCCGCTCCTGTACGAAGTTGCTGTACCGGTCCCACACTGACGCCGCCATAGGAGCCAACCATAGGCCGCAGCCTGCGACCGACACCTGCGCGCAAGGCCGGTGCCGGCCCGGCGGGGCGACCGGTCGGACACCGAGGAGTCACGGTCTGCTGGTCTATGTTCGCGCCGTGAGCGGGCAGCCCAGATTCGTGGCGCGCTGGGAACTGGAGGGGGTCGGCGGGGTTGTGGTCGCCGTGGACGTGCTGCGGGCGTTCACCACGGCCGCCTACGCCTTTGCGGCCGGGGCGTCGTCGATCTGGCTCGTTGCCACGGTCCGGGAGGCGATCGAGCTGGCGGAGCTGATCCCGGGTGCTCTCACGATGGGGGAGGAGCATGGCCGGCGTCCGCCCGGGTTCGACTTCTCCAACTCACCGGTCGCCCTCGCCCGCGCCGATCTGGAAGGGCGTGCGCTAGTCCAGCGCACATCTGCAGGCACGCAGGGGGTGATCGCGGCAACCGGCGCAGAACGGCTCTTTGCCGCAGGCCTTGTCTGTGCGTCCGCGACCGCGGCGGCGATCGCGGACGCCGGGCTGGGGGCACCTACCTATGTCATCACGGGGCGGTTCGAAGCCAGCCCCGACGACGGCGAGGAGGACCTCCTCGCGGCCAGGCTGATCGAGCGTGCTCGTTGCGGTCAACCGCTCGACGCGCCCGCGACCGCCGCGGCAGTCACGGGCAGTCCTTCAGCCAGGCGCATCCTGGCCATAGGTGAAGATCACGCCCACCCCGATGACGTTGCCTATGCCGCAGCAGTGGACCGATTCGACTTCGCCATGGAAGTTGAACGAGTCGACGGAAGGCACCGTATGGTCACGCGCAGGGACGGCTGAGCCCAGTCGGACACCGCCTCCGGACAGGCCCGAGCCTGTCCGGAGGGCCCGAGTTCACACGGTGGGCGAGGGGGGACTTGAACCCCCACGTCCTTGCGGACACAGGAACCTGAATCCTGCGCGTCTGCCAATTCCGCCACTCGCCCGTTGCCGAGACGATAGCCGCCGACGGCACCGCAATTCACGGCCGCAGCTTTGGGTCCGGTCTGATGCTGTCGCGCCATCAGGCCAGATCAACCCACAAGTAGTCTTGTTGCACCATGGGATTGCAGCAGTTCGAGCGTCGCCTCGAGCGTCTGGTCGAAGGTGCCTTCGCCAAGGCATTCCGCGGCCAGCTCCAGCCGATCGAGCTCGGCCGGAGGCTGACTCGCGAGATGGACCTGCGCCGCGCCATCGGAATCCACGGCTTCATCGTGCCCAACGAGTTCAGCGTCTTCCTCGCGCCGGAGGACTTCGAAAGATTCAAGGATTTCGGCGATTCGTTGGAGCGCGAGCTGATCGCGGCAGTGCGCGAGCATGCCGGCCGTGAGGGCTACCAGTTCGTCGGCCCCGTCAAGTTGGAACTGCACGCCGACCCCGAACTGTCGGCCAGCACCTTCGCCATCGAGAGCGAACTGGTCGAGGGCGAGGACCGGCCGAGCGACTGGCTCGTTTTCCCCGACGGGCGCCGCGTCGGGATCGGCTCCGAAGTGGTGACGATCGGACGCCTGCCCGAGTGCGCCGTCGTCCTCGACGACCCGAACGTTTCGCGCCGCCACGCCCAGGTGCGCCGGGAGGGCGACGCCGTCTTCGTGGTCGACCTCGGTTCCACCAACGGGACCAGGGTCAACGGAAACCCGGTCCGCGAGCACAGACTTGATCCAGGCGATGTCATCTCCGTGGGGACCACAGCGCTCAGGTTCGAGCCTTCCTAGGTAGTTGCCGGTACATGCCTCACTCCCTCCTGGAGCTCCTCCGGTACTCGCTGCTCGCAGCGATCTGGCTCTTTTTCGTCTACGCAGCCCGCATGGTCTGGGTCGAGGTACGCCGTTCGCGTGCCGAGCAACCGCAGGCTCCTGCGGCGGCTCCGGTGGCTGTCGACAAGTCCTTGGTGCTGCGGCTTCGCGTCGTCGATCCTCCCCAGCGGCGCGGGCGCGTCTTCGAGCTCGGCGAGGAAGTCACCGTCGGTCGCTCACCGGGCTGTGCGGTGCCCCTCGATGACGACACATTCGCCTCCTCCATCCATGCCCGCGTCTTTAGGCGCAGCGGCGAGCTGTGGATCGAGGATCTCGGCTCGACCAACGGCACCTTCCTCAACGACGAGCGCCTGGAGGCCCCCACACGGCTGCGCCGCGGGGACCGGGTGAAGGTCGGGAGCACGATCCTCGAGGTCGCCCGATGAGCCGGCTGCGGATGGCGGCGGCGACCGACACCGGTTACCTGCGGGTCACCAATCAGGACGTCGCGCTGGCAACCAGCGACCTGGCAGCCGTCGCCGACGGCATGGGGGGCCATCTCGGCGGTGAGGTCGCCGCCCGCATCGCGGTCGAGCAGCTGCTCGAGGCATACCGGCGGGATCGCAGCACCGACGGTCTCCTCGCGGCGGTACGTGAAGCCAATGCGGCGGTGTACCGCCGCAGCAAGTCCGACCGCAGCGTCCGCGGGATGGGCACGACGCTGACCGCGGCGGCCTTCATCGGAGACGAGCCTGACGGCACGCTCCGGCTCGCTCTCGTCAACGTGGGTGACTCGAGGGCGTACCTCGTCAACGGCCGCGAACGCGTCATGCACAAGTTGACCGATGACCACAGCGTCGTCGAGGAGATGGTCCGCAGCGGCGAGCTGACGCCCCAGGAGGCAGCCGTTCACCCCCACCGGCACATCCTGACGCGGGTGCTCGGTGTCGAGCCCGTCGTCGAGCCGGACTGCTGGGAGCTCGATCTCGAGCCCCGGAGCCGTCTCCTTTTGTGCAGCGACGGCCTCACGAACGAGCTCGACGAGCAGGACATCGCCAGAGTGCTCCTCGACGAGGCCGACACCGACAAGGCCGCGGAAGAGCTCGTGCGGCTGGCTCTCGAGCGCGGCGGGATCGACAACGTGACCGTGGTCGTGCTCGACGTTCTCGAAGGCGAGTCATCCGGAGCGACCGACGACGTCATCGTGATCCCGGTGGTCGTCCCGGGCGCACCGTTGCAGGCGGGCGAGGCTGAGATGGCACCGATCACCGCGGTGGTTGCCGTCACACCGGCTGTCACTGCCACGGCGTCGGCAACCATCGCCCCGGCGCCGGCCGATCCGGGGACGGGACCGCCGCCCACGGGGGTCAACGCCGCAGCCGGCGGGAGTCAGGGATCTGCGGCTGCTCCAGCAGCGGCGGCACCCACGCACACCGCCGCGCCGACGCCGGCCGGCGCAGCCCCGAGGGGGCCTCACGGGCGGCCGATGGTCCTCGTGCCGGCCCCGGAGCGCCGCAAGCAGCACCGCGACCGGATCTTCACGGTTCGGGTGGCTCTGTTCGTGCTCGTCTTCGTCGGAGTACTCGGGAGCACCGCGGGCGTGGTGGTCTGGTTCGACAAGGCGTCGTTCTTCGTCGGCCTCGATCACGGCTATGTGACGATCTTCCAGGGCCGCCCCGGTGGCTTGCTGTGGATGGAGCCCTCGGTCGTGGAGAGGACGACCATCACCCCGGCCGAGTTGCTCGCCTCGAACGTCGTCTACCTGAGGCAGGGGATGGAGGAGAGCTCCTACCAGGCGGCCCGCAACCTCGTGCACAGCCTGGCGCTCGAGCACCTGGTGATCATCCCGAGCGAGTCGACCACGACGACCACGGTCCGCACCACGATGACGACGGTCCAAAAGAGGTGAGGACCCGATGGTGAATCGCCGCATCCGCTGGCTGGGCTTCGTGCTCCTGGCGTGTTTCGTCGTGCTGTTCCTGCAGTTGAACAACTTCCAGGTCCGCCAGGCCCAGGCCCTCGTGAACAACCCGCACAATCAGACGCTTCTGCCCGACCCCTACACACTCCCCCGAGGGGACATCTACAGTTCGGACGGCGTCGTGCTGGCCATGTCGAAGCCCACCAACGACGGCTACGGCGACCTCAGGATCTACCCATCGGCTACGGCCACGTTGTTCGCGGGGATAACGGGCTACGAGTCCGTCGCGGTCGGCAACGCCACAGGGCTCGAGCTCGAGTACAACCAGTTCCTGACCCAGCACAACACGCCGTCGTCGACGCTCGGCCAGCTGCTCACCCAGCACAAGACGACAGACGACATCAGCCTGACGGTCTCCGTCGCCCTCCAGGAGGTTGCCGCACAGGCCCTCGACGGCCGGACCGGTGCGGTGGTCGCCATCGACCCGCGTACGGGCGCCATCCTCGCCATGTACGGCAACCCGACCTTCGACCCCAATGTCTTCGCGGTGCACGGCGGCCCGAAAGGCGAGTCCGCCTACGACGCCGTCATCAACAGCTACAACAAGCTCCTCGGCTCGCCCGGCGACCCGTTGATCAACTACGCGACGGCCCAGGCGAAGGCCCCCGGATCGACCTTCAAGGTCGTCGACACCTCCGCCATCTACGACCGGGCGCCACAGCTGGAGACCCAGGTCTTCCCTTACAAGTCCGACATCGTCCTTCCCGAGACCGGCGGCCAGACTCTGTCCAACTTCGACTACGAGGCCTGCGGCGGGACCCTGGCCGAAGTCCTTGCGCATTCATGCGACACCGCCTACGCACTGATCGGCGAGCAGCTCGGTCCCGAGAAGCTCTACCAGGAGGCTTCCGCCTTCGGCTTCGACGCCGTCCCGCCCATCGACCTGCCGGAAGGTGAGGCCGCGGCGTCGAACTTCCCGACGCCGCAGGACTTCGCCGGCGACACGCCCGGCCTCATGAAGTCCGCCATCGGGCAGGAGGACGTGACGGCGACGACCTTGCAGATGGCACTGGTGGCGGCGGGGATCGCGGACAACGGCGTCGTCATGGCCCCCCACCTGTTGGACAAGATCATCGACGACGAGGGCAACCTCGTGGAGACATACCACCCCCACCCCTGGCGGCGCGCCACCTCGGCAAACACCGCCGTGGCCGTCCGTCAGCTCATGCTGGGCGTCACCGAGTATGGGACGGCAGCCGGCGTGTTCCCGTCATACCTGTTCCCACCGGTTGCCGCCAAGACAGGTACCGCACAGATCAACGCGCAAGGCTGCGGCACCTACAACTGGCTCATCGCGACCGCGCCCGCCGGTCCCGGCCAGACGCCGACCGTGGCGGTGGCGGCGATAGTACCGGTGCCGCCGGGCTCGGCGTGCGTGGACGTGACCGGTGCTCTCGAAGCTGGGCCGGTCGTAAGAGCCGTCATGCAAAAGGCATTGGAGATGCAGCAATGAGCGGAACCTTGCCCCCAGACCGTTTGCCCGGACAGACGGGCCCGACGAATAGGCTGTCCCCGACGATGCCCGAGACCCCACCTCCTGTGTACAACGGTCGCTACGAGCTGAGCCGCCAGATCGCACGTGGTGGGACGGCCCAGGTCTATCTCGCCCATGACCTGCTCCTGGACCGCCCCGTGGCCCTGAAGATGCTCTTCCCGGAACTGTCGTCGGACCACTCCTTCGTCGAGAGGTTCCGCCGGGAAGCCCAGGCCGCTGCGAACCTGTCGCACCCGAACATCGTCCCGGTCTTCGACTGGGGGGAAGCCGACCGCACCTACTACATAGTCATGGAGTATGTGGACGGCGAGCCGCTCTCCTCGATCATCCGCACCCAGGCGCCGCTGTCACCGACGCGGGCAGCCGCTATAGCCGCCGACATCGCCAAGGCCCTCAGCTACGCGCACCGCCACGGTGTCGTCCACCGTGACGTGAAGCCTGGCAACGTCCTCATCACCTCCGACGGCCAGGTGAAGGTGGCCGACTTCGGCATCGCGCGGGCGATCGGCGCCAGCGAGAGTGTCACCCAAACCGGTCTCGTGATGGGAACGGCGACTTACTTCTCGCCCGAACAGGCCCAGGGACTCGGCGTGGACGGACGCAGCGACGTCTACGCCCTCGGTGTCGTGCTCTACGAGATGGTGACGGGGCGTCCTCCGTTCACCGCCGACACGCCCGTCGCGATCGCCTACAAGCACGTGTCCGAGACGGCTCCCCTCCCCAGTGCCATCGAGCCCCGGGTGCCGCGTGACCTCGAGGCGATCATCATGCACGCCATGGCCAAGCAGCCCCAGGCCCGCTATGCGACAGCACAGGACTTCCACGACGATCTCGAGCGCTTCATGCGCGGACTGCCCGTCCTGGCACCGCCGCCGACCCTGACGGAGGCGGCTGCCCAGACGATGGCCATCCCGGTCAACCCGACGCTTGTCCTGACCGCGGCGGGCGTGCCCGTGGCACCGACCGAGGTCCAAGACCGCGTGCCGCCTCCCCGCTCCGGCTCGGGCCAACCCGAGTACCCCAAGCGCCGGTTCGTGCCCTGGGTGCTCGCGGCCGTGTTGCTATGTGTGGCGCTGGCGGCGATCGTCTATTACGGCGGTCGCTCGCTCGGTTATTTCGGCGGGGCCGTCTCGTTCCACCCCATCGACGAGATCAACAAGCCCTATCACCTGGCGGTGTCGCAGCTAAAGGGCCAGGGTCTCGACCCCGTGGTGAAGTTCCAGACCGGCAGCGTCGCCAACGAAGGGTTGGTGACCGGCCAGTTCCCAGCTACGGGCACCCTGGTGAAGAAGCACGACGTCGTGCACCTGACCGTCTCGAGAGGCCCGAGTCCCGTCTTTCTGGGCTATTTCGTCGGTTACAGCTTCAGCTCGATCGAATTGAGGATCAAGTCCGAGGGCTTCCGCCCCCATGTCGTCTACAAGGTCTCGCCCAATGCGGCGGTCCCGGCGGGGACGGTTCTCGACCAGAGCCTGCGGGGCGGCTACTACCCCTACGGCACGAATGTGACCTTCACGGTCGCCCACGGCCCGAAGCTGGTCAGGCTGCCGTTCCCCAGGGCGATCGTCGGCCAGGCGGTCCAGCCGGTACGTACCCTGCTCACCGCCGACGGCTTCATCATCAACGCGGTCAACGAGTTCTCGAGCACCGTGGCGGTCGGCAACGTCATCACGACCCAACCCCCGCCCGGGACCAAGCAGCCCTATGGAGACACGATCACTCTCGAGATCTCGCAGGGCCCCGCCGCCGTCGTGCCCAACGTGACTCACAGGACCGAGGGCGCGGCGATGACCGCTCTCCAGAACGCCCACCTCACGGGCACTGTCAGCTTGGTCAACATCGGGGGTGCCGAGCCCGGCTGGGTGCAGAGCCAGTCCGTCGCCCCCGGGACCCCGGAGAAGTGGGGCACCGCTGTCGTCATCTACGTCCAGCAGCCCAACCCGTCGACATCGACGTCGACCACGACCCTGCCGTCGGTATCGGGGATCTCGGGGGTCGGAGGGGGCCCTCCCCAGCAGTAGGGCGGGTCGCCACACACCGCCGGCGTGGGCCGCGGCGCCCGCGCGCACTGTGGCCGTCAGGGGTCAGTTTCGTGCGACCTCATGCGCGGCGGCGAGCTCGAGGAAGTTCCCGAGCAGGTCGTGCCCGGCGGCGCCGGTGAGTATCGACTCAGGGTGGAACTGCACACCTTCGATGGGCAGGCTCTTGTGGCGTAGGCCCATCACAAGGCCGTTGGCCGTCCAGGCTGTCAGCTCGAGGCAGTCGGGGACCGAGGCGGCGTCGACGACGAGGGAGTGGTACCTGGTCGCCTCGAAGACCTCCGGCAGGCCCGCGAAGACCCCGCGTCCGTCGTGATGGATGGGCGAAGCCTTGCCGTGCACGATCTCGGGCGCGCGCACGATGGCGCCGCCGAAGATCTGGCCGATGCACTGGTGACCGAGGCAGACACCGAGGACGGGCAGTCCCTCGCCGCCCAGCTCGGCGATCGCGGCCGAGCTGACGCCGGCGTGCTCAGGCCGGCCCGGGCCCGGAGACACGAGCAGAGCAGCGGGCTGCAGCGCCCGCAGGCCGGCCACGGCCACGGCATCGTTGCGGACGACGACGGGATCGGCCCCGAGCTCGCCGAGGTACTGGACGAGGTTGTAGACGAAGCTGTCGTAGTTGTCGACGACCGCCACCTTGATGCCCACAGGCGCCGAGGTTACCGGCCGCGCGAATCGTGGCTATCCTCGAAGGTCGTGGCCAGGACGCGTGCAGGATCAGACGACGGCACTTCATCGAAGAAGCGAACCGCGACAAGCGGCCGGGCCACCCCACCCGGCGGCCGGGCCGCACCATCGGGCCGGGCCACACCATCGGGCGGCCGCGACGTCAACAAGCGCTACACCGCCCCGATCCCGAAGAGCGTCAGGCACAGTCCTCCCTGGTTCGGGCCGGTGCTCCTCGCCCTCCTCGTCGTCGGGCTGCTCCTGATCGTCGGCAACTACGTGGGCATCATGCCCGGCGGTACGAGCAACTGGTACCTCATCGGCGGCCTTGTCGGCATCGTCATAGGCGCCATGATGGCCACCCAGTACCACTGACCGGGCACGGCCCGTTTCATTCGCCCCGATAGGCGCCCGTAGGGCCGCCCCGCGTGCGGCGGGCGGGCAACCTCACTGCAGGGCCGTCATTTGCCTTGAGCCTAAGGGCACGGGTTGTGCCCGCACCGGAGCGACACGGCCCGGAACGGTCGTGGGAGTACGGTGAGGACCGTGCCGAGTCAATCCGAAGGCCCTACCGGTCCGCCAGGACCACCTGCCACCAAGGACATGAGCCGCTGGCTCGGCGATCAAGGCACGCCGATCCTCGCCGCCCTCGGCGTCGCTTTTGACGACTACGGGATCGAGGACGACGACCGTGCGGGCTGGGCGACCGCCTCGTGGGAACCGACGCCTGTGGCGTGCAACCCGCAAGGCATAGTGCAAGCCGGCGTGCACGCGGTGGTGCTCGATGCGGCCATGAGCTTCGCGGTCAATGCAGGCCTTTCCGGAAAGGACCGCACCGGAGCCGCACTCGAGTTGA
Source organism: Acidimicrobiales bacterium (assembly GCA_052148655.1). GTDB lineage: Bacteria > Actinomycetota > Acidimicrobiia > Acidimicrobiales > Bog-793 > Fen-455. Next base: position 34,774 of record JBKQHU010000164.1, on the reverse strand, counting down.
AGACCGAGACCATGCGGCCCGCCAACGCCGGTGAGCGGCTCGCAGTGCGCGGGGCCGTGATGCGCCAGGCGAAGCAGGTCGCCTTCGCGGAGGCCCGTATCGAGGACTCCAAGGGCCGTCTCGTCAGCCGTTCGACGGGCACGTTTCTCGTGCAGCGCGGCTGAGTACGGCTGCTTGGCGGGCGCCGACTAGAGCGGCGCCAAGTGCAATCAACTGTCCGGATCGACCCGTCGCGCTTTCGTCAATCGGGTGCGATCGCCCCGCGTCCTTCGACCGCATGGTCGCCTTTGAGGGGCCGCTTTCCACCCTGTAGGCGGTCGGCGACCAACGCGCAATGCCCGCCCCGCATCGCCGGGAACGACGCCAGTTTCAAGCGGTTCTGGCATTTCGGGTGTCGGCGTGCTGGTCGTTTCGTAAGCCTCTTCGACCAACGGGACCGACCGGTGAAGTGCCCGGTTTCAAGCACACGTCGTCGTTGTGATAAGGCCGCGTGAGGATGACGACTAAGTGGTATTGGATTAACTCGGCGTTATCGGCAATACTGGTTGTATGCCACCAAGAAAAAAGCCAACCAAGCCGGGTCTGTCCCCGTCGCACAAAGACGCGCTCGCCGAAGGCCGGCGCCAGGGCAATGCAGTGCGCCGGTACCTGGTCGCGCTGGAACGGTCGAAGCCACGTCGTGGTCGCTCGACCAGCGCGGATGCCCTGAAAGCGCGTCTTGCGGACCTCGAGTTGAGGCTTGTTGCCGCGGACCCGCTGCAGCGGATCCATTTGATCCAAGAGCGTCGCAACCTCGAGCGGCGAATCGAAGGTGCAAGTGCCGAGGCCGAGGACGACCTTCCCGAGCTCGAGAAGGCGTTCATAGCGGTCGCGGCCGATTACGGGTCACGCAAGGGGATCGACTACGCCACCTGGCGCGAGGCCGGAGTAACGGCCGAGGTGCTCCAGAAGGCAGGAATCCACTGGAGTCGCCGGTCCTAGCCGAAAGCCGGTCAGGATGGCGGAACCGCTTCCGGACCGGTGTTGCAAGTCGTCTGGTCGGTGCTCGTGGTCGGCGACCCCGGGCAATGGCGCGTAGTAGATAAGCAGCCGCCCCGAAGTGGGTACGCGCTCACAGTGTGGCAGCCGCGCTGACGACTTAACCGAAGACGTTCTCGAGAGCGAGGAAAGTTCGTTGGACGTTGGCAAGTGACCGCGTAAGGTCGAAGGCCGCGTCCAGCGATCTCGCCGCATTATCGGTGCCACCGAGTGCCCCGACAACTTCCGGGTCCTGCGCGAGCACGTCCCGGAAGGGGCGGCGCCTGTCCTGAGCGATCCGTGCGTCGCGTTGCACGATCCGGTAGGCGGCGTCGCGCGCCATGCCCGATGCGACAAGGGAGAGCAGCACGGGTTGGGAGAACACGAGCCCGTGCGAGCCTTCCAGCAGGTTCTCACGCATGCGATCGGCGTGGATCACCAGACCCTCGATCAGAGCGGTCATCTTCCTTGTTGCGTAATAAGCGACCAGACTGGCGTCCGGGAGAACTATGCGTTCGACCGAGCTGTGCGAGATGTCCCTTTCGTGCCACAAGGCGATGTCCTCGAGGCCCGCGAGCAGATAGCCGCGCAACACGCGGGCGAGACCGGAAAGGCGCTCTGCGGTGATCGGGTTTCGTTTGTGGGCCATTGCGGACGAGCCCTTCTGGGAAGCTGTGAAAGGCTCCTCCACCTCGCCGACCTCGGTCCGCTGCAGGTGCCTTATCTCGGTCGCAAGGGCCTCGATCGTGGTGCCGAGGGTCGCACAGGCGTACAGGTACTCGCCGTGTCGGTCCCGGGCGATCACCTGTGTGGCGGGCACAGCCTTAAGCCCGAGGGCGTCGCACACGTATTGCTCGACCGAAGGGTGGATGTTCGAATAGGTGCCGACGGCTCCCGAGAGCTTCCCGACCCTGATCGCCTCTCTTGCACGCATGAGCCTTGTCCGGTCGCGATCTGCCTGCAGGCACGCCAGGGCAAGTTTGACGCCGAAGGTGGTCGGCTCGGCGTGCATGCCGTGTGTCCGCCCGACCGTCGGCACGGCCGCGAGCTCCAAGGCGCGGCGCTTTGTGACCGACACCAGCTCCCCGACCGCGACTAAGAGGAGGTCTGCGGCACGCACGAGCGTTGCGCAAAGAGCCGTGTCGACCACGTCCGAAGAGGTGAGGCCGTAATGGATCCAGGACCCCTCGGGCTCCCCGATCGCCTCCTGCACGACATCGACGAAGGAAGCGACGTCATGGTCGGTCACCGCCTCGCGTTCGGCCACCCGCCTCAGAAAGCCGGCGTCGATCTCGGGTGCACGGGCGCGGCAGGCCGCCGCGTGTGCCATTGGCGCCACGCCGAGCTCGGCCCATGCCTCCACAGCCAGGAGCTCGATCTCGAGCCATAGGCGAAGGCGAGTCTCCTCCGCGAAGATCGCCGACATCTCGGGCATTGAGTAACGGGGGATCATGGCGCCCCCTCTTCCTTCCCCGTTGCGACCGTGAAGTCACTCTGCATTGCCCTGCTCACTCGGCCAAGCGTACGTATTGTTCCCGGCCGGGTCCCACTCCGGCATAGGTCACCGGCACCCCGGTGTACCCGGCGACTACGTCCAGGTATGCACGCGCCGCTTCGGGGAGATCCGATACCGTCCTCGCCCCGCACAGGTCGGTGCGCCAACCCGGCAACTCGCGGTAGACCGGCTTGACCCGGTGGAGCACGGACTGGTGGTAGGGGATGTGCTCGTACAGCTCGTCCCCGTCCCGGTAGCCGACGCAGATCCTTACGGTGTCGAAGGCGGAGAGAACATCGAGCTTGGTGATGGCGATCTCCGAGAGGGAGTTCAGTCGCACAGCATGGCGGAGCATGACGAGATCGAGCCATCCCGGACGGCGCCGGCGGCCGGTGTTGGTGCCGTATTCATGGCCGAGATCGACGAGCATGTCCCCTTCCTCGCCGTCGACCTCTGTGGGCATTGGGCCCGATCCGACGCGGGTCACGTAGGCCTTGGCGATGCCGACGACCCGGTCGATGTCCCGCGGCCCGATCCCGGCTCCGACACAGGCGCCACCCGCGGTCGGATTGGAGGACGTGACGAAGGGATAGGTCCCGTGGTCGAGGTCCAAGAAGGTGGCCTGGGCACCTTCGAGCATGATCTGTTGGCCGGCGTCGAGGGCCTCGTGCACGAGCCTCACGGAATCGCCGATCATCGGCGCTAGGGCGGGCGCAACCTCTTCGAGGTATTGGGCGGCGATCCGATCGGCATCGAGCGGGAGGCGGTTGTACACCTTGGCGAGGATGGCGTTCTTCTCCCGCAGGACCACGTCGAGCTTCTGGCGGAAGATCTTGGCGTCGAGCAGGTCCTGCACCCTGAGCCCGATCCGGGCGGCCTTGTCCGCGTAGGCGGGCCCGATACCGCGCTTGGTGGTCCCGAGCTTGGCCTTGCCCAGATAGCGCTCGGTGACCCGGTCGAGCTCGATGTGATAGGGCATCACGAGGTGGGCGTTGCCGGACACGACGAGGCGGCTCGTGTCGATGCCGCGGGCCTCGAGGGCGGCGCACTCGGAGAGGAGCACCGTCGGCTCGACGACGACGCCGTTGCCTATCACCGGGACGACGTGGTCGTAGAAAACGCCGCTCGGGATGAGCTGAAGGGCGAAGGTCTCGCCGTTGACGACGATCGTGTGGCCGGCGTTGTGACCGCCCTGGTAGCGCACGACGACGTCAGCGTCCCTGGCGAGCAGGTCGGTGAACTTGCCTTTTCCTTCGTCGCCCCATTGGGTTCCGACAACGACGGTCGCGGGCACGTGATGCCTCCGAATCCTCAGAGAATTGGTCCGTCGCCTTGGCGATCTCCGCTCCGGGCTCGGGCGATGCAGTTTACCCGGGGCCTTTAGGTGTCCCGCGTGAAAAAGCCCCGGCTTTGGGGCTCGGCTACGCGGTAGGGCGCCGGCGAGCTGTCGCGCCGAAACTGGGTCGAGCAAATGTTGCGAAACGATGTCATACTGAGTTTCGGTTGGCTCAGCCGGGGGGCGATTTGGCCCTCCTCGCCGACGACCCAACCTGTAACGTGATGGCAATTAATCAGTATCCATCTTGGGAGGCGCAAAAAAATGAAGCGATTGCTCTGGTTGTCGGTCCTGGTTCTAGGCGTCGGGGCGATGGTGGCCCCGATCGCGGCCAGCTCGTCGGGCGCTACGACGCCGAGGACGGCTGTCGTGCACGTAGCAACGAGCAAGGCACCGCATGCCGCGAAGTTCCTCGCCTGCATGGTGACCGACACCGGTGGTATCGACGACCGGTCGTTCAACGCGTCCTCATGGCAAGGTGTCAAAGAGGCCGAGTCGGCCACGATCACAGGCAAGTACCTGCAGTCGACGACCGAGAGCGACTACATCCCCAACATCAACGCTTTCATCGCAGCAAAGTGCGGGATCATTGTCACCGTCGGCTTCCTCATGGGTGACGACACCCAGACTGCCGCCCAGAAGAATCCGAGCCAGAAGTTCGCCATCGTCGACTACACCTACTCGCCGGCGATCAAGAACATCGACGCCCTCGTGTTCAACACGGTCCAGGACGGGTTCCTCGGCGGGTACCTCGCCGCCGGCATGAGCAAGACGCATGTGGTGGCGACCTTCGGTGGAGAGAAGCTGCCCACGGTGACCATCTACATGGACGGTTTCTGGGACGGTGTGCAGTACTACAACAAGATGAACCCCAAGCTCCCGACGACCAAGGTCATCGGATGGAACGAGCAGACGCAGAACGGCTCGTTCACCGGTGACTTCACGAACCAGGCCAACGGCGAGCACCTGACGCAGACCTTCATCGCCGAGGACGCGGACATCATCTTCCCGGTGGCGGGCAACGTCGGCCTCGGTGCCGCCGCTGCGGTCAAGGCTGTCGACAACTCCGGCGGGGACGTCAACATGGAGTGGGTCGACACTGACGGCTGCATCAGCGCGCCCCAGTACTGCAAGTACTTCATCACGAGCGTGACCAAGGGCATCCAGGCTGCGGTGAAGAACGCCATCGTCACCACGGCCGCCGGCAAGTTCGTGGGCGGCAACTACATCGGCACGCTCAAGAACGGCGGCGTCACGCTGTCGCCCTACCACGACTTCGCGAGCAAGGTCCCGGCAGCTCTGCAGCACCAGATCGCCCAGATCAAAGCCGGAATCGAGAACGGCACGATCAAGACGCCCACGAAGAGCCCCGTGTAAACAAGGCCTGTTCCAGGGTGGTGCCCTTGTGGCACCACCCTGGTCGTGGCACCTAGGGTAGGCACACCAAGACTCGTTCCAGGGTGGTAGCGGCCCGGCACCGCCCTGGAACGCGGCATGTCCTGCAGGGAGGTCGCGCTGAAACTCGAGTTGCGGGGGATCACGAAACGTTTTGGCAGTCTCGTCGCCAACGAGAACATCGACCTCACCGTCGAGCCGGGCGAGATCCACGCCTTGCTCGGAGAGAACGGAGCCGGCAAGTCGACATTAATGAACGTCCTCTACGGGCTGCTCCAGCCCGACGAGGGCCAGATCCTCATCGACGGCAAGCCGGTCAGGTTCCACAACCCCGGCGAGGCGCTCGCCGCCGGGATCGGCATGGTCCACCAGCACTTCATGCTCGTGCCGGTCTTCACCGTCGCCGAGAACGTCATATTGGGCGTGGAACCAACGAAATTCCTCGGTTTGCTCGACCGGCGCCGGGCACGCAAGGAAGTCCTCGAGCTCTCGAGCCGCTACGGGCTCGCCATCGACCCCGACGCTCTCGTGGAGGACCTGCCCGTAGGGATCCAGCAGCGTGTCGAGATCGTCAAGGCCCTGCACCGCGAGGCGAGCATGGTCATCTTGGACGAGCCGACCGCCGTGCTCACCCCGGGGGAGACCAACGAGCTGTTCGAGATCATGCGCGGGTTGCAGGCCTCGGGGAAGTCGATCATCTTCATCAGCCACAAGCTGAAAGAGGTGCAGGAGATCGCGGATCGAATCACGGTCCTTCGTCGCGGCAGGGTTGTCGGTTCGCCTCCGCCGAGCGCCAGCGACGAGGAGCTGGCCTCGCTCATGGTCGGGCGCGCAGTCGAGCTGACGGTGCACAAGGACCCCGCCCGTCCCGGCGACGTCGTCTTGAAGGTGGACGGGCTGCGGGTCAAGAACTCGGCCGGACGAGCCGTCGTGGACGGAGTCTCCTTCGAGGTCCGCAGTGGTGAGATCGTGGGTGTGGCGGGGGTCCAGGGCAACGGCCAGACCGAGCTCTGCAAGACGATCATGGGGCTCGTGCCCGTGGAGGCGGGGTCGATCAGTGTTCGCGACCACGACCTGACGGGCGCTTCGACACGCGAGGTGCTCGAGTCGGGCGTTAGCTACATCCCCGAGGACCGCCAGGAGGACGGCATAGTCGAGCGCTTCTCGCTCTCGGACAACCTCGTGCTCGACATCTACAACCGTGCCCCCTACGCGTCAGGTCTCGCGCTCCACCTCGACGACATCCGCAAGAGCGCCGCCAGGCTCACCGAGGAGTACGACATCCGGGCGACATCTATCGACATGACGGCGGGGACGTTGTCGGGAGGCAACCAGCAAAAGGTGATCGTCGCCCGTGAGCTCGGCCGCGACGTGACCCTGCTCGTCGCCAACCAGCCCACCCGCGGTCTCGATGTTGGCTCCATCGAGTTCGTGCACAACCGGATCGTGGCCGCACGCGACCATGGCGCGGCCGTGCTGATCTGCTCGACCGAGCTCGACGAGATCTACGCTCTCGCGGATCGGATCATCGTCATGTACGAGGGACGGATCGCCGGCGAGCGGCCGCCCACCGTCTCGATCGATGAGCTCGGCCTGTTGATGGCCGGCGCCGGCACAGCCGACAGCGTCGTGGAGGCACAGCCAGCATGAGCGATCAAGATGCAGGTCCGGAGGGGAGCGAGCCCACCGGCGCGACCGGGTCGCCCGAGAGCGCGGAGCACCCGCCGGAGGCCGGCGAGCAGGCGTCGGCGGGCACCGCCCACCCGAAGAGGGGGGCCGAGACGGCGATCTCCCTCCTGAACGCCGTTCTGGAGGGCAGCTCGGCCGTCGTGACGTTCCTCGCCATCGTCCTTGCCATCATCATCGGGGGGCTGCTCATCGCCTTCACGAGCCCGACCGTCCTGCATGCCTGGAGCCACCTGTTCTCCGCTCCCGGAGCGGCGTTCTCGCGGGCCTGGGACGTCGCCTCCTCGGCCTACTCGGCGATGTTCGAGGGTGCCATCGTGAACCCGCACACGGTGACGGCCGCCTTCCACGGCGGCTCGATCGCGGCCATCTTCAACCCGCTGTCGGAGACGGCGGTCAACGCCACGCCTCTCATCCTCGCCGGGCTCGCCGTCGCGCTCGCGTTCCGGGCGGGCATGTTCAACATCGGCGCCACGGGCCAGTTCATCGGCGGGGCCATGATCGCAGGCTGGATCGGTTTCGCCGTCCACCTGCCGATGATCATCCACGTCGTCGTCGCAGTGATCGGGGGATTCGTCGGGGGATCCATCGTGGGAGGCTTCGTCGGGACCTTAAAGGCGCGCACGGGCGCCCACGAGGTGATCGTCACCATCATGACCAACTACGTGATGGAGTACCTGATCCTGTTCCTGCTCGGACTGGCGGTGTTCCGTGCCCCCGGCCTGCCGAACCCTGTCAGCCCGCCTGTCGCCAACAACGCCATGCTGCCCCATCTCGCCGGCGCCACCCTGCGCATAAACGCCGGCTTCCTGGTGGCATTGGCGGCCGCGGTGGCGGTGTCGTGGCTGCTCAACCGCACGACGGTGGGATTCGAGCTGCGAACCGTCGGCGCGAACGCGAGCGCGGCGCGCAGTGCCGGCATGAGCCCCGAACGCACGTGGATAATCGTGATGGTCATCTGCGGTGGCCTCGCCGGTCTCGCCGGGGCGAGCGTGATCCTCGGGACGGACTTCGCGCTCACTCCCCAGATCTACGGCACCTACGGCATCGACGCCATCACGGTCGCCCTGCTCGGGCGCGGCACGCCCTTCGGCGTCGTGCTCGCCGCCCTCCTTTACGGAACCCTCGACGCCGGAAGTGTCACGATGCAGGCCCAGACGCAGATCCCCGTCGATATAGCGACGGTCATCCAGGCGCTGATAGTGCTGTTCGTGGCCTCACCGCCGTTCGTCCGGGAGGTGTTCCACCTCCGGCGCCGCCGCCGCCTCGAAGAAGGCGCCCAGGTACTTGCGAAGGGGTGGAGCGCATCATGACGGCCATTCCCGTCGCAGCCCGAGAACGGATGACTTTCGACCGCCAACGTGCGGTCGCCGGCATCTTCGTCATGCTCGGCCTCGTCGACATCTTCGTCTTCGGCTTTCTCGCCGACAAGGGCGATGCCGTGTTCACCTTCACTCTCACCGGCGCCGCGGTCAGCGTCCCGAACCTGAGCTTGGCGCCCGGTCCGGTCTCGGAGGCCTTCGGTGCCCTCTCGATCTTGCTCGGCTTCCTCTACGCCGAGCGCAACCTCGGGAAGCTTCCGAAACGCCTTGTCGGGGGCGTGGTGACGCTCGGGTTCGTCGTGTCGTTCCTGTGCTGGTCGGACGCGGGGCGGATCCCGCTCCCGTTCGTGTCGCTCATGCAGTCCACGATGCTGGCCTCGATCCCGCTGGTCCTAGGCGCCCTTTCCGGTTGCCTGTGCGAACGCTCGGGCGTCATCAACATCGCCATCGAGGGTCAGCTGCTCCTCGGCGCTTTCGCCGGTGCGGTGATAGCCAGCTCGTTCGGCTCGCTCTGGCTTGGCCTTTTCTCCGGGTCGATCGCAGGCGGTCTCTTGGCCATCTTGCTGGCGGTGTTCGCCATCCGCTACATGGTCGACCAGATCATCCTCGGTGTCGTGCTGAACGTCTTCGCGTCCGGGCTCACCGGCTATCTCTACGACCAGGCGCTGGTCCCCTACCAGAACAGGCTGAACTCCCCCAACACCTTTTCCCCGATCAAGATCCCCGTCCTCGGCGACATCCCGATCATCGGGCCGATCCTGTTCGACTCGACGATCTTCCTCTACATCACCTACGCCGCAGTGGCGTTGGTGCACATCGGCCTTTTCAAGACGCGCTGGGGACTTCGCGTCAGGGCCGTGGGAGAGCACCCGACGGCGGCCGACACCGTGGGCATCCGGGTGCTTTTCACGAGGTACCGCAACGTGGTCCTGGGCGGCCTGCTCGCCGGCATCGGCGGTGCCTCCCTCACGATCGGCTCGGTCGGCTCCTTCGGCAAGGACATCTCCTCCGGGCAGGGCTACATTGCGCTGGCGGCGATGATCTTCGGCCGCTGGACGCCGCTCGGGGCGACCGGCGCTGCCCTGTTGTTCGGCTTCTCGGTCGCCTGCGCCAACGTGCTCGGCACCATCGGGGCGCCCATCCCCTCCGACTTCTTGTTGATGCTCCCCTATGTGGCGACGATCATCGCCGTCGCCGGGTTCGTGGGCCGCAGCCGGGCGCCGAAGGCCGACGGCCAGCCCTACGTCAAGTCCTGACGGCCTTCGCGCCTGGTGCGAGCTTCGGGTGCGAGCTCAGAGGTCGCGCCCCTACGCCGGTGCCCAAGGCACGCGTCCGACCTCGGCGTCCGTGCCGATCTCGATGACGGGATGGTCGGAAGGCTCCAGCCAGCGCAGGACCTGCAGGAGCTCGGGGAGCGGCAGGGCTAGGCACCCCTCGGTCGGGGCGTCCATCCAGGCGTGCAGGAAGATCCCTGATCCCGGCGCTTCTGGCCCGGAGACGGTCGGGTCGTCGTTGTAGTCGATCACCGCCAGGTAGGGGTAGCCCCTGTCGCCCTGCGTCTCGGTCCAGAGCGGCTCGGACCAGGCGGCGAAGGGCGGCGTGGTCCCGCAGGCCACGTGCACGAACCTGTTGTACTCACTCGAGTAGGGGTCCTCGTCCCACCAGTCGCCGCAGACGAGCCTGTGGTAGGGCTCGTGCAACCCTCCCGGGTTCGGCCTCGTGCCGTACATGATGGGGCCGAAGCCGTAGACCCCCGTCGGGGTGGCGTGGTCGCCTTCGTGGCGGACGTCGACGATGTGGCCCGAGCCGATCTCGGCCCGCCAGGCGGGGAAGACGGGCTCCCAGGCGGAGCCGGCGCCTGCCCGCCGAAAGCTCCGGAAGGTCGCGAGGTAGTCGGCCGGATCGTAGGTCGGGCTCGAGACGACGATGAGCTGGCGCGCCGAGGCGGGGATGGCGAAACGGGCATGGGCGACGCCGGTGGCGGCCGTGGCGGGGCGCCCGGTGCCAGCCAGGGCGGCGACGGCGAGCACGGCCGCGGCGACGGCCGGGACCGGGCGGGCTTTGCGCAAAGGCGGCACGCTACAAGTCTGCACCGCCGTCAGGTGCGGACGAGCCCGAGGTCGGACGCCTTCCACATCTCGGCATAGCGCCCGCCCGCCGCGATAAGCCCTTCGTGGGTGCCCTGTTCGGCGATGACCCCGTCCGCCAGCACGATGATGCGGTCGGCCATGCGGGCGGTCTGGAGGCGGTGGGCGATCACCACCGTCGTGCGGCCGCGGGCGACACGGCCCGTTGCCGAGGCCACGTGCGCCTCGGCGACCAAGTCGAGGTTCGAGGTCGCCTCGTCAAGGAGCAAGATGGCCGGATCGACGAGCTCCGCCCGGGCGAGCGCGACCAGCTGGCGCTGGCCGGCGGAGAGGGAACGGCCCCGCTCGGAGACGGCGGTCCCGTAGCCGTTCGCGAGCTCGGAGATGAACTGGTCGGCGCCGACCGACACAGCCGCCGCCTCGACAGCTTCGTCGCTCGCGTCGGGTCGCCCGTAGGCGATGTTGTCCCGGATCGTGCCCGTGAACAAAAAGCCCTCCTGGGGCACGTAGCCGAGCTGGCGGCGGTAGGCGGACAGGTCATAGGCGCGTAGGTCGACCCCGTCGACGAGGACGGCTCCCGCGGTCGGGTCGTAGAAGCGGGCTAGGAGCTTGACGACGGTCGACTTCCCGGCCCCCGTCTCGCCGACGAGGGCCACGAACTCGCCCGGGGAGATCTCGAGGTCGACGCCGCGCAGCGCCTCGATCGCCTGCACCGGGGCGGTGTCGTTGCCGGGCCTTCCCGTCGGGTAGGAGAAGTGCACGGAAGTGAGCTTGACCGCTCCTTTGAGCCTTTCGGGCGTGACCGGAGCGGGGGCTTCGGGTGTGAGCGTCTCGAGCGCCATCAGCTCGCCGACGCGCTCGACCGACACCCGTGTCTGCTGCCACGAGTCGAACACCTGGGAGAGCTGCTGGATCGGTGAGAAGAACAGGTCGAGGTACAAGATGAAGGCGATGAGGGCGCCGGTTGTGAGATGGCCGCTCGCGACGAGCCCGGCGCCGACGCCGAGCACGATGGCGTCCCCGGCGTCGCCGAGGAACTGCACGAAGGGGAAGTACGTGGCCACCATCTGCTGCGCGCGGACCCGTGCCTCGAGGTAGGAGCGCCCGAGGCGACGGAAGCGGGCGATGCTGGCCTCCTCGTGGACGAAGGCCTGGGTCTCGCGGATGCCCGACAGGCTCTCCTGGAAGTTGGCGTTCACGGCCGCGATGCGGTCCCGTGCCTGCTCGTAGGTCCGGGCCGCCTTGCGCCGGAACACCACGGTCGCCACCGCCAGGGGGCCCATCACGCCGAGGGTCGCGATGGCGAGGTCCGAATTGAGGAAGAACAGCGCCACGCCGACCCCGCTGAAGGTGCAGAAGCTCACGACCGCCGATAAGAGCCCGGTCTCGAGGAGGGTCTCGAACGAGTCGACGTCGGTGGTCATCCGCGTCATGATCCGGCCGGCCATCTCCCGCTCGTAGTAGTCGAGCGACTGCCGCTGCAGCTTGGCCCAGATCCTGATCCGCAGCGCCAGCATCAACCGTTCGGCGGTGCGGCCGGTCACGAACGTCTCCGCGACCGAGTCCACGAGGTCGGCGAGCGCCACGGCCAAGAAGACTGCCGACGCCGCGATGAGAGCGGAGCGCGAGCCCGCCACGACGCCGTCGTTGATGCCGGCGCGCACGAGGTACGGGCCCGCCAGTGAGGCGAGCGAATCGAACAGGACAAGGACGAGCCCGAGGCCAAGGGCGCCCCGGAAGCGGCCGAGGAAGCGCCAGAGCGAGAACTCGGACTCGGGGGAAGTCTCGGCCGCGAGGTCCAACCGGGGGACGTCGCGGACGGGCTTGAGGGCCGCCACCCTCGCCAAGAGCTCCGGCGTGGGGGCGAGGCTCGCCCGCCAGCCGCCCCGGCCGCTCGGGCTGCGGGCGCCGAGGCCCGGCCCGAGGGAGGCCGGCCCGAAGGAGACCCTTGGCGCGGTTGCAGCCGCCCCGGCACTTGCCGCGCCCTTGACCATCGCCGCGCTCGCGGCACCCACCCGGGCGGCAAGGACCTCGGCGGGCGTCTCGTCCTTGCCCGACGACATCGAGCGGTAGAGGGCGCAACGCTCGAGCAGCTCAGCGTCACTGCCCTGGTCGACGACGCGCCCGCCGTCGACGACGACGATGCGGTCGGCGAGGTGCAGGCTCGAGCGCCGGTGGGCCACGAGCAGCGTCGTGCGGTCGCGCATGACGTCGTGGAGCGCCGTCTGGATCTCCTGTTCGACCTTGGCGTCGACGGCACTCGTGGCGTCGTCGAGGAGGAGGATCCGCGGCCCGCCCAACACCGCCCGGGCGAGCGCGATCCGCTGGCGTTGGCCGCCCGACAAGGTGAGCCCCCGTTCGCCGACCACGGTCTCGTAGCCCTCGGGCAGCGCCTCGATGAACTCATGGGCACCTGCGGCGCGCGCCGCGGCCTCGACCTCGGCCGGCGTCGCGTCGGGATGGCCGAAGGCGATGTTGGCGTGCACCGAGGCGGAGAACAGGAAGCTGTCGTCGAAGACGACACCGACCTGGCGGCGCAGCGACGCTCTTGCGACGTCCCGCACGTCGTGACCGTCCAAGCGGACGGCGCCCGAGCTCGCGTCGTAAAAGCGCGCCACGAGCGCTAGCACCGTCGACTTGCCCGATCCCGAGGGCCCGACGAGGGCGACCGTCTCGCCCGGGGCGATGTGAAGATCGAAGTCCGAGAGCGCCTCGCCGCCGTCGGGATAGGTGAAGCCCACGTGGTCGAAGGTGATCTCGCCCCTGAGGGGCGCAAGCTCCGGCGCTTGCGGCTTGTCGGTGATGGCCGGCCGGAGGTCCAAGAGCTCGAAGATCCGTTCGATGCCCGCCCGCGCCTGCTGGGCCGTGGTGAGGATGCCGGCGAGCATGCGGGCGGGGGAGACGAGCTGGGCGAGATAGGTGGAAAAGGCGAGGAAGGTGCCGATGGTGATGCGGTGGTCGAGGGCGAGCCAGCCACCGAGCGCGAGCACGGCGACCTGGCCGAGGGTCGGGATCGCCTGCAGGAGGGGTTGGTAACGCGCCTGCAGGCGCACGGCGCGCATGTGCGAGCCGTAGAGGGTCTTCGTCGCCGAGACGATCCGGTCGAGCTCGCGCTCCTCCTGGCCGAAGGCCTTCACGACACGGACGCCGCTCACGTCCTCGTCGACGATCTGGGCGATGTCGCCCTCTTTCTGCTGGCCGTCCCAGGTCGCCGGGAACACCTGGGTGCGCATCCGGTAGGCGACCACGACGAGGCTCGGCGTCACGACGATGGTCACGAGGGCTAACAGGGGCGAGAGCACGAGCATGATGGCGAGCGACGCCAACAGGAGCAGGATGTTGCCGCTCATGATGGGGAAGAAGCTCAACAGCCCCTGCACGAGGGTCGAGTCCGAGTTCGCCCGCCCGACGAGCTGGCCGGTCGGCATCTCGTCGTGCTGGGCGAAGTCGAGCTCGTGGAGGTGCTCGTACATGGCGTTGCGCAGGTCGTACTGGACGTCCAGGGCCACGCGGCCACCCCGGTAGCGGCGCAGGTAGGCGGCCGCGAAGGTCACCACGCCGAGGCCGACGAGCAGGGCCAGCCACGGTGCCAGAGGCGAGCGGTGGTGCAAGATGACGTTGTCGACGATCTGGCGCTCGACGAGGGGGACCACGGCCTGGGCACCGCTGCCGACCAGGGCCCCGCCGAGGGCGATCTCGAGGTTGCGCCGGTGCGCCATCAGGTACGGCCAGAGGCGCCGCACCCAGCCCGGACGGCGATCCTCCGCCGGGACCACAGCCGGGACGGCCGCCGGGTTCACGGGTGGCCTTTCGCCGCCCGCCGCTCGGCGAGGTCGCGGTCGATGGCTTCGCCGAGGGAGACGAGCGCCTGCATCGTCGCGGCGGGGTCATCGGTGCCATCAGCCAGCTCAGAAAGACGGGCCGCCATGGCGGCCTCGGTCCGTGCAAGGACCGCGCGCCCCTCGTCGGTGAGGCGCAGGCGGATCGCCCTTTGATCGCCGGCCACGTCGTCGCGGGTCAAAAGGCCCTGTGAGACGAGCGCTCCGACGGCGGCACTCACGGCGGGCTTGCCGAGGGCGAGGCGCTCCGCCAGCCGGGACGCCCGCTCGTCGCCTGCGGCGACGAGGGTGAGGAAGCGGTAGTGAGCAAGGCCCAGCTCCGCCGCGGCCTTGTCGAGCACCCGCGCGAGCCGTGCGGCCGCCAGCAGCGCCATCTCGGTGCTCGGCACCGCAACGGGTCGGGCGCGTGAGGTCACTCCGCCCAGGTTAGCGAGATGGTTCGACTATCGAACCATCTCGCGGGCGAGCCGGTACCGTGTGGCTTCGCGGGAGTGGCCGGTGGGCTCCTGACGCGCAGGGAGCCGTCCATACGGACGGCTCCGAACGCCCAGTCGCATTACGACTGGAGGGCTGACAGTAACTGTAGTCCTCGATGTCACGCGGTGCACAATTCGGACCGCGACGGGGCCTAGGTGAGGACGAGCCGGTTCCCCGCCACGTCCACGGTGACCGTTTCGCCTTCCTTGTAGCGACCTTCGAGGAGGGCGACCGCCAGCGGGTCGCCGATCTCGCGCTGGATGACCCGGCGCAGCGGTCGCGCCCCGAACTCCGCGTCATAGCCGTGGTCGCCGAGCCACATCTCGGCCTCCGGGGTGACCTCGATCCCGATGCTGCGGGCTTCGAGGCGTTTTTTGAGCTGGGCGAGCTGGATCCCGACGATCGCGAACAGGTCCTCGCGCCCGAGCGGGCGGAAGCGGACGATCTCGTCGATGCGGTTGATGAACTCCGGCTTGAAGGTGTTGATGGGCTCCCCGCGCAGATTGGAGGTCATGATCAGCACGGTGTTGGTGAAGTTGACCGTGCGCCCCTGCCCGTCTGTCAGGCGGCCGTCGTCGAGCACCTGCAGGAGGATGTTGAACACGTCCGAGTGCGCCTTCTCGATCTCGTCGAGCAGCACGACCGCGTACGGGCGACGGCGGACCGACTCGGTGAGTTGGCCGCCCTCCTCGTAGCCGACGTATCCGGGCGGGGCACCGACTAGGCGGGAAACGCTGTGTTTCTCCTGGTATTCGCCCATGTCGATGCGGATCATCGCCCGCTCGTCATCGAAGAGGACCTCGGCGAGGGTCTTCGCGAGCTCCGTCTTGCCGACGCCGGTCGGGCCGAGGAACAGGAACGACCCGATGGGCCGGTTGGGGTCCGACAGCCCGGCACGGCTCCGCCGGATGGCGTTGGCCACTGCCTTGACCGCCTCGTCCTGGCCGACGACGCGCTCGTGGAGCGAGTCCTCGAGCTGCACGAGCTTGCGGACCTCGCCTTCCATGAGCCGTGAGACGGGGACTCCCGTCGCTCGGCTCACGACCTCGGCGACGTCCTCGGCGTCGACCTCCTCCTTCAACATCTTCTGTTCGGACTGGAGCTCGGCGAGCTTGTCGGTCGCCGCCTGGATGCGCTTGTCCAGGTCGGGGACCCGGCCGTAGCGGATCTCCGAGGCACGGGCGAGGTCGCCGCCGCGTTCGTAACGCTCGGCCTCCGAACGCGCGGCCTCGAGCTCACCTTTGAGCTGGCGGATGGCGGCGATTGCGTCCTTCTCCGCCTGCCAGTGCACGGTCATAGCGGTCTGCTCCTCGCGCAGGTCGCCGAGCTCGGCCTCGAGCTTGGCGAGCCGGCCCGCCGAGGCGGCGTCTGTCTCTTTCTGCAGGGCCACGCGCTCTATTTCGAGCTGGCGGATCCGGCGCGTGACGACGTCGATCTCTGTCGGCATGGAGTCGATCTCGATGCGCAGGCGGCTGGCGGCCTCGTCGACGAGGTCGATGGCCTTGTCGGGCAGGAAGCGGCCCGTCACGTAGCGGTCCGACAGCACCGCGGCGGCGACCAGCGCCGCGTCCTGGATGCGCACGCCGTGGTGGACCTCGTAGCGCTCCTTCAGCCCGCGCAGGATGGCGATCGTGTCGGCGACCGAGGGCGGTTCGACCACGACGGGCTGGAAGCGCCGCTCCAAGGCGGCGTCCTTCTCGACGTACTTGCGGTACTCGTCGAGGGTCGTGGCCCCGATGAGGCGCAGCTCGCCCCGTGCGAGCATGGGCTTGATCATGTTGCCGGCGTCCATGGCGCCCTCGGCGGCGCCGGCGCCGACGATCGTGTGCAGCTCGTCGATGAAGGTGACTATCTCGCCCTCGGAGTCCGATATCTCCTTCAGCACCGCCTTCAGGCGTTCCTCGAACTCGCCTCGGTACTTGGCGCCGGCGACCATCGAGCCCATGTCGAGGCCGATGATCCGCTTGTTCTTGAGTGACTCCGGGACATCTCCCTCGACGATGCGGGTGGCGAGGCCCTCGACGATGGCGGTCTTTCCGACCCCGGGCTCGCCGATCAGAACCGGGTTGTTCTTCGTGCGGCGCGAGAGGACCTGGATCACGCGGCGGATCTCGTCGTCGCGCCCGATGACAGGATCGAGCTTGCCCCGCTTGGCGAGGTCGGTCAGGTCGCGGCCGTAGCGCTCGAGCGACTGGTACTGCTCCTCGGGGTTCTGCGACGTGACGCGATGGCTGCCCCGGACGGCCTGCAGCGCCCGCAGGAGGTCGTCGCGCCCGACCCCGAGGCGGTCGGTGAGGGCCAGCAGCAGGTGCTCGACGGAGAGGTACTCGTCGCCCATCTCCTGGCGGGCGAGGTCCGCACGGTCGAAGGCCTGGGACAGGTCGCGGCTGAGCGACGGCTCGGAGATGCCGTAGGCCTTGGGGATCTTGGCGAGGGACTCGGCTATTCGGTTGCGCACCGCCAACGGGGCGATCCCGAGACCGTCGAGGAGGGGGATGGCGACCCCGCCGTCCTGGGAGAGGGCGGCTGAGAGGAGATGGTCCGGAGCGACCTCCGCGTTGTGGAGCTCCTTGGCGAGGGCGATCGCGTCCCTCACCGCTTCCTGGGTCTTCAAGGTCCAACGGTTCGGGTCAAGCGTCATTTCTGTTGTGATCCTCTTGTCTGTTCATGTCCGTGTGCGCGACCGGGTGGTGTCCGGCCGGTCACCTGCCGGTCGTCCGCCGGGCGGGCAGGCGGGTGGTCGAGACCGGCACGAGATCGCGCCGGTACTGGCGGTGGGTCTGCTCGATCGCATCGCGTGCAGCCGCGCGGGTGAGCTCGAGCTCGGCGCGAAGTCGCGCGATCTCTATCTCGAGCCTCAGCACCTGCCGGACGCCCTCGAGGTTGAGCCCGGCGGCGGTCAGCTCCTGGATACGGCGCAGGTGGGCGATGTCGGCCTCGCTGTAGCGGCGGTTGCCGCCACCGGTGCGCGCCGGGTCGAGCAGCCCTTTGCGCTCGTAGATGCGCAGCGTCTGGGGGTGGACGCCGGCGAGCTCGGCTGCCACCGAGATCACATAGACGGCGCGCGTCGAGCGTTCGCCGAAGTCCCGTGGCGACGAGTCGGCCATGTTCACACCCCCAGGTGGTGCCGGGGTGAGCTGTTCAAGGTCTTTGCGAGCGCCTCCACGGCATGGCGCTGCTCATCGGTCAGATGGGACGGCACGACGAGGTCGACCGTGACGAGCAGGTCACCGGTCGACGAACCGCTTGTTATCCCCCTGCCCTTGACCCGGAAGGTCTTGCCCTGGTGCGTGCCGGGCGGGATCTTCAAGGTGACGGGCTCTGTAAGCGAGGGCACCTTGATGGCGGCGCCGAGCGCCGCCTCGGGGTAGGTGATCGGGACCGTAAGGGTGAGGTTGCGCCCTTTGCGCCCGAACAGCGGGTGGGGCGCGACGTGCACCACGACATAGAGGTCCCCGGCCGGCCCGTTGTTGGCCCCCGGCTCACCGCGCCCTTTCACGCGGATGCGCTGGCCGTCCTCCACGCCGGCGGGGATCCTGACCTTGACCTGGCGTTGGCGCTGCTCGAGGCCCGTCCCGTTGCAGGCGGGGCAGGGATCCACGATGCGGGTCCCCCGGCCCTGGCAGTCCGGGCAAGGCGAGGAGAGCGAGAACATGCCCTGGTTGTCGTTCAGCACGCCCATCCCGTTGCAGCGCGGGCATGTGACCGGAGCCGACCCGGGACGCGAGCCCGACCCTCCGCAGGTGGAGCAGCGGGTCCCGCTCGCGACGTTGACGGTGGTGACGACGCCTTCGACGGCCTCCTGGAACGAGAGGTGGAGCTCGGCCTCGAGGTCGTGCCCGCGCCTGGGGCCGCTCCCCGGTGCCGTGCGCGCGGAGCCCCGCGCCTTTCCGAACAGGCCGCCGAAGATGTCGGAGAGGTCGTCTATCCGGAAGTTGAAGTTGCCACCGCCGCCACCGCCGGACCCGCCGAAGCCGCCTAGGTTGCTCAGGGGACCGAGCCGGCGGACCTCGTCGTACTCCTTACGTTTCTCGGGGTCACCGAGGACGTCGTAGGCGGCCGAGACGGCCTTGAACTTCTCCTCGGATCCGGGGTGAGAGTCCGGGTGGTAATCCTTGGCGAGCTTGCGATAGGCGCGGCGAAGCTCCTTGTCGGTCGCCTTCTCCGAGACGCCGAGGACCTTGTAGAAGTCGGTCGTGTACCAGTCCCGCTGGGGTGCCATCGCGCAGCCTCAGCCTGTGACGAAGACCATCGCCGGCCTGAGCACCTTCGACTTCATCTTGTACCCGGCTCTCATGACCTGAACGACGATCGGCCCGTTGTGACCGGCGGCCTTCGCCGTCTTGGCAGGCCTGGGCGTTTCGCCCTGGCCGCATTCCTCGTCGCCCGCAACGGGGACGGCGCTCTTGGCGGGTTTTGCGTGCCTGGCCGCGTCGCTGCGACCCGGTGCGGGCGCCCCGGCCGGCGCCGGCTCGCTCGGGAGCGTACCGACGGCGTCGTGGATGGTGGGGTCGAACGCCACGCCCACGGCATCGATCTTCTCGATGCCCTCGCGGGCGAGGGTGTCGCGCAAGAGGGCGTCGATCTGCTCGAGGGCCTTGTCCGAGTCGCTCGGCTCGGCCTGGCTCTTGACGTGGGCGATGGCGAGGTCGAGGGCGTCGAGCACAGGAAGCAGCCGCATGCACAGTCCTTCAGTCGCGTGCTCGAGGAGCTCGGTCTGCTGGCGCAGGGAGCGCTTGCGGAAGTTGTCGAAGTCGGCCTGGAGCCGCTTCAGCGCGTCGAGGTACTCGTCGCGCTCCGCGGCCACGAGGGCCTCGGCGCTCTGGGCCTCCAGCTCGGATTCGGCGTTGTCGGGACCGGACCCCCAGTCGAGCATCGCTTCGAGGGGCAGGTCGAGCTGCCCGGCCGCCCCCTCGCCGTCGACATCGCGGGCGTTCTCGTCCTCGCTGGACGGCCCGGCGGAATCCTCCGACCCCGCCGGTCCGGTCTCCTCAGATGCTGAGCGGGGATCGTCTGCTTCGCTGGTCACGAAGCCTCCGTGCCCGGGTCGTCGACGATCTCGGCGTCGACGACCTCATCATCGGAGGGCCCGCTCGAGCTTGCCGCCGAGCCATCGCCAGCGGAACCACCGCCGGCCTGCTGCTGGGAGGCCTGTTCGTAGAGGCGCTGGCCGAAGGCCTGCGAGGCCGTGCGCAGCGTCTCGGTGTCGCGACGGATCCGCTCGTAATCGGTCCCGGCAGCCGACTCGCGCAGTGCCTTGAGGGCGCTCTCGACCCGCTCGCGGTCCTCGGCGGGGACCTTGTCGCCCTGGTCCTTCAGCAACTTGTCGGTCTGGTAGACGAGGGCGTCGGCGTTGTTGCGCGTCTCGGCCTCCTCCTTGCGCTGGCGGTCCTCAGCCGCGTGCTGCTCGGCGTCGCGCACCATGCGCTCGATGTCGTCCTTCGGCAGGGACGTCTGGCCCGTGATCGTGATCGACTGCTCCCTGCCCGTGGCCATGTCCTTGGCGGAGACGTGGACGATCCCGTTCGCGTCGATGTCGAACGCGACCTCGATCTGGGGCACGCCGCGCGGGGCGGGCGGCAGGTCCACGAGCTGGAACTTTCCCAGCGTCTTGTTGTACATGGCCATGTCGCGCTCACCCTGGAGGACGTGGATCTCCACCGACGGCTGGTTGTCGTCGGCTGTGGTGAACATCTCGGAGCGCTTGGTGGGGATGGTCGTGTTGCGCTCGATGAGCCGGTGGGTGATGCCACCTTTGGTCTCGATGCCGAGGCTGAGCGGGGTCACGTCCAGCAACAGGATGTCCTTCACCTCGCCCTTCAAGACGCCGGCCTGGATGGCGGCGCCGACGGCGACCACCTCGTCGGGGTTGACGCCCTTGTGGGGCTCCTTGCCGGCGAGCTCCACGACCAGGTCGTAGATGGCCGGCATGCGGGTGGAGCCTCCGACGAGGACGACGTGGTCGATGTCCTTGGCGGTCAGGCCGGAGTCCTGGATGGCCTGTTGGAAGGGCCCCTTGCACGCATCGGCGAGGTCGGACGTGAGCTCCTGGAACTTCGCCCGGCTGAGCTTCAAGTCGAGGTGCTTCGGGCCCTCGTTGGTGGCGGTGATGAAGGGAAGGTTGATCGTCGTCTCCTGGACGGCGGAGAGCTCGATCTTGGCCTTCTCGGCCGCTTCCTTGAGGCGCTGCAGGGCCATCTTGTCATTGGAGAGGTCGACGCCCTCGGTGTCCTTGAAGGTCTTGATGAGCCAGTCCATGACGCGCTGGTCCCAGTCGTCGCCGCCGAGATGGGTGTTGCCGGAAGTCGACTTCACCTCGAAGACGCCCTCGCCGATCTCGAGGACCGAGACGTCGAAGGTGCCGCCACCGAGGTCGAACACCAGGACCGTCTGGTCGGAGCGCTCCTTGTCGAGGCCGTAGGCGAGCGCGGCCGCCGTCGGCTCATTGATGATGCGCAGCACCTCGAGGCCGGCGATCTGGCCGGCTTCCTTCGTAGCGGTGCGCTGGGCGTCATCGAAGTAGGCGGGGACGGTGATGACGGCCTGGTTCACGGTGTCGCCGAGGAAGGCCTCGGCGTCACGCCGCAGCTTCTGGAGGATCCTCGCGGAGATCTCCTGAGCCTTGTAGGGCTTGCCGTCGATGTCGATCGACCAGCTCGTGCCCATCTGTCGCTTGACCGAGCGGACCGTCCGGTCCGGGTTCGTGATCGCCTGTCGTTTTGCGACCTCGCCGACGAGCACTTCGCCTGACTTGGCGAACCCCACGATCGACGGAGTTGTCCGCCCA
The DNA here is from genome assembly GCA_052148655.1 of Acidimicrobiales bacterium. GTDB lineage: Bacteria > Actinomycetota > Acidimicrobiia > Acidimicrobiales > Bog-793 > Fen-455. The sequence continues at coordinate 13,333 of JBKQHU010000164.1, read as the reverse complement.
CCTTCTGCGTTCGGTATAACCGTGGGCTCGCCAGCCTCGAGGAATGCGACCACCGAGTTAGTCGTGCCGAGGTCGATTCCGACGGCCTTGGACATTCTGAAAGCCTCCACTTCTAGGGATGCCACCGTCGGCACCCGCACGTCCTTCGTACAGGCACAAGTATAGCAAACTTGAGTGTTAGATTGTCAAGCTCGTCTGAGGCGGTTCCCTGCCAGGAGAATTGGCAAAACACCTGGTGGGAGGGTCCGGAGTCCCGGCCCGCCGTGCGAGGCGGCACGGATTCGTGTCGTGAAACGGGTCGGGGATAGCCTCGGGCCATGCCCACGATGATCGTTTTACGCCATGGTGAGAGTACCTGGAACGCCGAGAACCGCTTCACGGGCTGGACCGATGTCGACCTGAGCGAGAAGGGCGAAGCCGAGGCACGCTCGGCCGGGCAGCTGTTGGCGGAGGAGACCGAGCTGCGCATCGACACAGTCCACACCTCGGTGCTGACCCGGGCGGTGCGCACGGCGAACATCGCCCTCGACGAGATGGGGCTTTCGTTCCTCCCGGTGCGCCGGCATTGGCGCCTCAACGAGCGCCACTACGGCGCCCTGCAGGGCGGGAACAAGAAGGAGGCGGCGGATAAATTCGGCCCTGAGCAGGTGAAGCTCTGGCGCCGGAGCTACGCCACGCCGCCACCGTCCCTCGAGGTCACCGACCCGCGCCACCCCGTGCACGATCCCCGCTACCACAACATCCCCCCGAACGCGCTGCCCGCGGCGGAGTGCCTGGCCGACGTGGTGGTCAGGATGGTGCCCTACTGGGAGGACGCCCTCGGCCCGGAACTGCTCGCAGGGCTCACGCCTTTCGTCGTCGCCCACGGCAACAGCATCCGGGCCATGACGAAGTTCCTCGAGCACATCTCCGACGACGACATCGTCGGCCTGGACATCCCGACCGGATGGCCCCGCATCATCACGCTGGACGACCGGCTCAACTTCGTCGAGGGACGCTACCTCGGCGACCCTGAGGCGGTGGCGGCAGCAGCAGCCGCGGTCGCGGCTCAGGCCGGGCCGGTCACCGCGAAGTAGCCGCCGGTGCGCTGGCGCGTCGGGGGCTCCGGGCCGGCCAGCCGGGGCCCGGCGCGATACTGAACTGTGCGGACAGCACCTTCGTCCGGGCCTGAGCCCCATCAACGCCGACAGTTGGCGGAATCGTTCGGCTCGGACGCCGAACGATACGACCGCGCCAGGCCCCGCTATCCCGGTGCCATGGTGGACGCCATCGTCGCCGCCAGTCCGGGACCCGACTTCCTCGACGTCGGCTGCGGTACCGGCATCGCCGCCCGCCAGTTCCAGGAGGCCGGTTGCCGGGTGCTCGGGGTCGACGTTGACGCGCGCATGGCCGAGTTCGCACGCCACAACGGGCTCGAGGTCGAGGTGGCGGCGTTCGAGGCCTGGGACGCCGCCGGCCGCTCATTCGACGCGGTCGTCTCCGGCCAGGCCTGGCACTGGGTGGACCCGGTCGCCGGGGCGACCAAGGCGGCACAGGTGCTTGGTCCCGGGGGCCGCCTGGCAGTGTTCTGGAACGTGCTCCAGCCTCCGGCTGAGCTGGCGGAGGCCTTCGCCGCCGTCTACCGCCGCGTCATGCCCGACTTGCCGTTCAACCCCTGGGCGCGGCCCGCCGGGGACGGGTACGCGGCCATGAGCGCCAGGGCCGCTGACGCGATGGAGGTGGTGGGCGCGTTCGGCGATCTTGAGCAGTGGCGCTTCGACTGGGAACGGTCCTACACCCGGGAGGACTGGCTGGAGCAGCTCCCTACGACCGGCGGGCACGCCCAGCTCCCGCCGGCGCAGCTCACCGGGTTACTGGCGGGCGTCGGGGCCGCCATCGACGCGGTCGGGGGCAGCTTCACGGCGGGTTGCGCCACCGTAGTGGTCACAGCGGCGCGAGCCGGCGTCGCCTGACCCGGCGCGGTGCTCCTCCACCTCTCGGCTGATCCGTCACCTCGTCCGGAGGCAGAGCCTCGGCGGTCGTCGAGGCTCCCGCTCACACGGGCCGCTGACGGCTCATCATGGAGAAGCCCGACAAGCCCCGCCCGCGGCCACGCGTGGCCTGGCGCGGAGCCCAGCTCCAGCGCCGCGCAGCCACAAAAGCCGCTCCGGCGCCCCAGATCGCCATGACGAAGAGGTCGTGCCACGGCCAGCTCGACACCCCCTGTTGAGCGATCGACGTGTCGTAGACAGCCACGATCATGTGCCGGACGGGCAGATAAGACGAGAATTTCGCCAGCCCCGAGTTCGCGCGCAGGGGGAACCACAGTCCGGACAAGAAGAGCAGGACGAAAAAGACGATGCTCGTGACAGGCGCCCCGGCTTCCTGGTTCGGGATCAAGGTGCTCACTCCGAGACCGAGAGCAGTGAAGGAGGCCGCGCCGATGACGAGGACGACGACGAGAGCGGCGGGGTTGTGGGGGAAGGCGACGTTGTACCCGAACCGCCCGATCAACAACACGAGAACCACCTGCACGAGAGAGATGATCAGCGCATTGGCCGAGATCGCCGCCATCATGGCCCAGGTGGGAAGCGGCGAAAGTCGCACGCGCTTCAAGAGCCCCATCTCCCGCCTCACGACAAGATTGATGGTCAAGGTGTTGAAGCAGGCGGCCATCACCCCGTAAGCGATGAACCCCGGCACGTAGTACCCGATGAGGAGGCCGCCGCCGATGGCACTGCTGCGCTGCTGTCCTGCGGTCGAGCCGACGAGGACCAGGAAGACGACGGAGAACCCGACGGTGAAGGCGGCGCCGATCGGGTTCCGCCAGAAGTTGAGCTGCTCGTAGTAGACCTGGCGGCCCGCGAGCTTCAGGTCGCCGATTCCGCGGAAGCGGCGCGAAGGATTCTGACCCGCCATTACGAATTCCCGCTCGCCAGCGAGGGGGCCCCATCATCGGACTCGAAGCCCGTGAGTCGCAGGTAGACGTCCTCGAGGGTGAGACGCTCCACGGTCAGACCCACCACCTCCACCTTGTCCCGCAGGGCCCAGTTCGTGAGGGCGGCCAGAACCTCGATCTCTTTGTCAGTCTTCAACTCGTAGACACCGTTGTTCGAGACCTTCGCCGGGATGGGAAGCGTCGACGCCGTACCCGCCGGCAGGCGGAAACGGATGGTCGACTCACCCACGTCGCGGCCACCTATTGACTCCGGGGCGCCCTCGGCGACGATCCGGCCGGCGTTGATCACCGCCACGCGGTCCGCCAGTGCTTCGGCCTCGTCCATGTAGTGGGTCGTGAGGACGACAGTGGTCCCTCCGCCTGTCAGGGCGCGGACCACCTCCCAAGCTCCTCGTCGTGCCGAGGGATCAAAACCCGTGGTGGGCTCGTCCAGAAAGAGCAGGTGCGGGTTCCCGACGATGCCGAGACCGAGATCCAGGCGGCGCTGTTGACCACCGGACAGCGACTTCACCCGGTCGTCCGCCTTCTCCGCGAGCCCGACGAGCTCGATCACCTCGTCAACTGGTCGCGGGTTGGGGTAGTACCCGGCGTTACGGGTGAGCGCTTGGCGGACCGACAGGAAGGGCTCGACGGCGAGCTCCTGAAGCACAACCCCCATGCGTTCGCGCAGCTGGCGGCTGGTCGCCGCCTCCGCCGGGTCGAATCCGAGCACGACAACGTGACCACGGTCCCGCTTCCGAAAACCCTCGAGGATCTCGATGATCGTGGTCTTGCCTGCTCCGTTCGGCCCGAGCAGCGCGAAGACCTCGCCCTCGTTCACCTCGAAGGCGACGTCCCTCACGGCTTCGGTCCCCTGATAGGACTTTGCAAGATGGTCGACAGAGACGGCGGGCAAGCGACCTCCTTCAGCTCTGTCTGCTTCTGTTCACAACTAGGACGTTAGAAGCTGGGGGCTGTCGAAGATATTCCGGTGCAGTCCTGCGGCGCCGTCTTCGTCCCCGGCGCGTCTTGGAGAGCGGGTGCTCGTTAGATTGCGGCGACACAAGGAGAGCGGAGCAGAGTTAGAGAGGAGTCGGGGTGGAAAACGGCCGACTGGCAACGAGCCGGGTGGGCGTGCTCGGGAGCGGGGACGTTGGCCGGCGCCTGGCCGGCGGGTTTCGCAGTCGTGGCCACGACGTGATGATCGGCTCGCGCGACCCGGACAAACCAGAGCTACGCGAATGGCTGTCCGGCGACGGGGCGGGGGTCACGGCCGGCACCTTCAGGGAGGTCGCCGCGCACGGGGAACTGCTCGTGTTGGCGTTGTTCGGTAACGCCGCCGAGGAAGTGATAGCCGAGGCCGGCTCTCAGAACTTCCGCGGCAAGGTCGTCATCGACGCCATGAACCCCCTCGACTTCTCTGCCGGTTTTCCTCCCAGACTTTCCATCAGTGGCGAGGACTCGCTCGGCGAGCGCGTGCAGCGTGCGCTGCCCGAAGCCAAGGTGGTCAAGGCGTTCAACATCATCGGCAACCCCTACTACGTCGACCCGAGCTTCAGCGAGGGCCGGCCGACGATGCTGATCGCCGGGGACGACAAGGGAGCCAAGGCCACGGTCGGCGACGTGCTGGCTGACTTCGGGTGGTCCGATGTGGTCGACATCGGCGGTATCGAGGGATCACGCGAACTCGAGGCGATCTGCATCGCGTGGGTGAAGATCGGCGGCAAGAGGGGTTCGTGGGACCACGGGTTCAAACTGCTCGTCGGCTAGCTCCCGGGCAACTGGGCAACGCCTTTTCTGCCACACGGCGGGAGACGGACAAGCCGCCGCTTTACAAGCTCAGGCCGGCGGAGTGAAGGCCAAGGCACGTGAGCCGCAGTCATGGCGCCGGTCGGCGTCGCTCGGGTTGAGGAGTACCAGCGGCCCGACCTGCCTAACAGCCGGCCCGCACACGTCCTCACGCGGACAGTCCGATCCCGGAGACAACCATCGCGACGCTTGGCGTCGCTTCGTTGCAGGCGGAGGTGAGCACACGTCCCCGGCGTTACGGGCGGGGATGTCCCCAGGGACTAGCAGCGGTGCGGCTTAGATGGAACGTCCCGTCGGGCCTAGTCGACCGTCCACGATGCCTTCAGCTCGATCAAGGTTCGCACGCTCATGTCACCGCTGCGCCATGCCGGCTCGGGCGCGTCGAGCTCCAGGCGTGCCATGAGGGGGAGCATCTCTTCGAGCACCACTGCTCCCTGCTCGCGCGCCAGGGGAGCGCCCAGGCACGAATGGGCCGCCCATCCGAATGCCACCTGCCGGTTGTGGTGTCGCAGCACGTCGAATGTCTCGGGACGCTCGAACTTTGCCGGATCCCGGTTCGCGGCGGCGAGGTGCACGATCACCGGCTCACCCGGGTGAATCGTTTTCGTGCCGAAGGTGAACTCTTCCCCGGCAAGGCGCGAGGCCATCGGGATCGGGCTCTCGTATCGGAGGATCTCCTCGACGGCCGTGGCTACGCCGCCCTCAGTCGCCTGGATCTTGCCCGCCTCGTCCGGGTGGCTGACCAAGAGATACAGGCCGTTGCCGAGTAGGTCGCGCGTGGTGGTGTGCCCCGCCGCGAGGAAGAACACAGCCAGCCCGATCAACTCGTCATGGGAAAGAATGCCCGCGTCCGCCGCCGCGGTGAGTTCGGTGAGGAAGTCGTCCTCCCCGGCGCGGCGTTTCGTAGCGACGAGTTCGTCGAATAGCTTCTCGAGCTCGAACCAGCTGTCGTTCGCCTGCTCGACCAGCTTCTGGGCCTCCGGGGTCCAACTCGGGTCGACCAGGCCTGCGAATTGGCTGACGTCCGACGCCCAGGTGTGAAAGTCAACGACGTGCTCTTCGGGTATGCCGAGCAGCTCGCAGATCACCGTAAGCGGCAGCCGGAGGGCGAGCTGGTCCATGAGGTCGACGTGCCGGCTCTCCTCGAGCTCGCTCACGATGCGCCGAACGTGTGCCTGGATCAGCGGACGCGCCTTTCCGGCAAGTCCGGGATTGATCAGCTTGCGCGTGACCTCGCGTAGCCGGGTGTGCTTGGGCGGGTCCGTGAACCCGAGCCAGTTCGACAGGTGCGTTATGAGCGCCGTGTATGTCGGCCGGATTTCCTCTGGCAGGGCACGGGCGTTGAGCGCGACGCGATCGTTGCACAGCCGAGCGTCTCGCAATGCAGCCGTCGCGTCCGCGTAGCTGGTGACGACCCAGGACTCGAGCAGTGGGCTCCAGTGCACCGGGTCACGGCGCCGCAGCTCGTCGAGCAACGGGTAGGGATCGGTGAGCTCACTTCGACAAAAGGCCCGGTACTCGTCGGTTGTGACGAGATCCTCCACCGCTGCACGGTCTCCGCTCACCTGACGGTCCTCCTCATGTTCATTCCAAAGACCCGCCCTTGCTCAGCCATGCCGAAGGAACTTAACGGGCGGGGGGCCTTTCCCGCGCCCACTGATGGTTCGTAGACCGGGCCCTGTCACCGGTCAGGTCGACAGGTGCGGTGCCGGCTCTCACCCCCTTATCCCGAGGCGGACGCCTCGGCCTGACGGGACCTACATGACGCCACAGATCGCGTGACGCGGTGGCGCGTCCTCGATGCGGTCGGCATCGGCGTCACGTCGACGACATCTGAGCTCGCCCCGTCGTTCGCGCTGAGCGCCGTGGCCTCCTTGAGCGGCCGCCCAACCCGATGGACGGACGCGCCGTGGACGTGCTTTGGAATGCGGAGGGGATGGAATGCGGCTCGGCGCCGAGTTCGCGCGATCCCTGTCGCCCATGACCGGCAGGCTCAGCCGAGCCGTGCACGCCGCCTGACAACACTCTGCAGCACATGGTCGGGCCCGCCTGACGATCACGCCTGCCGCAAGACGGCGTGCCCAACGGCGCAGCTTTCATCCATGCGTCGCTACATGGCGGAGCTTCGTGCCACCTACCGTGGAGACGAGTTATTCCTGTTGACGGCGCGAAGCCTTGACCGCACTACCTCTCGGCAGCGACGTCCATCGAGCGCTCGAGCAGCCGGGCGACATCGAGGACCTTGACATCCTCCTCCCGTCCGCGTGCCTTGACGGCGTCGTCCAGCATGATCAAGCAATAAGGGCAGGCCGTCGACACGATATCGGCACCCGTGGCGAGCGCTTCGTCGGTGCGTTCCAGGTTGATGCGGGTACCGCCGCGTTCCTCGAGCCACATGCGGGCGCCTCCCGCCCCGCAGCAGAAGCCGCGTTCTCGGCAGCGGTCCATCTCGACCGGGCTGACGCCGGGTACAGAAGCGATGACCGAGCGGGGGGGATCGTAGATCCGGCTGTGGCGGCCGAGATAGCAAGGGTCGTGGTAGGTCACCTTCGCCTCCAGGCGGCCCACGGGCAGCCTCCCGTTCGCCACGAGCCGTGCCAAGAGCTCGGTGTGGTGGATCACCTCGAAGTGGCCGCCGAGGGCGGGGTACTCCTTCGAGAGCGAATTGAAGCAGTGAGGGCAGGAGGCGATGATCTTGCGCGCCCCCGCTGCGGTCAGGGTCTCGATGTTCCGGTGGGCTTGCGTCTGGAACAGGTACTCGTGGCCGAGCCTGCGCACCGGGTCCCCGGTGCACGACTCGGCGGGACCGAGCACCGCGAAGCTCACGCCCGCCCGGTGCAACAGGCGTGCGATCGCCCGGGTCGTCTCGCGAGCCCGTTCGTCGAGCGCCCCGGCGCACCCGACCCAGAAGAGGTACTCCACGCCGTCGGGGATCGAACCGTCCACGACGGGGACCTCGAAGCCGAGGTCCCCGGTCCACTCGAGGCGTTTGGCGGCCCCGATGCCCCACGGGTCGCCCCGGTTCTCCACGTTGCGCAGCATCGAAGCCGCCTCGGAGGGGAAACGGGCCTCGTTCAGTACTTCGTGGCGTCGCATGTCGATGATGGCGTCGACGTGCTCGATGTCGACCGGGCACTCCTCCACGCACGCACCGCATGTGGTGCACGCCCAGAGCACCTCGTCCGAGATGACGTTCGGCACCAGCGCCTGGCGCGTTCCCCGCAACAGTTCCCCGCGCAGGTCCATGACGACGAGCTTGGGCGACAGGGCCTTGCCGGTGCTCCAGGCCGGACAGGAGGCCTGGCAGCGCCCGCACTCCGTGCAGGTCACGAAGTCCAAGAGCTGCTTCCAGGTGAATTGGTCGATCCTTCCGGCACCGAAGACGGTGTCCTCGTCCATCGTCTCGAGGTCGATGGCGGGTGTCTTGTCCAAAGCGCCGAGGCGAGAGGGCCGGCGGGTGTAGGCGATGTTCAACGGTGCCATGACGATGTGAAGGTGCTTGGTGTAGACGACCAGCACCAGGAAGGCCATGACCACGACCACGTTCAGGTCGATGAAGACGGTCTCGACGGTCCTGTTGGCGGGTACCCCGAGTGGCGCCAGCGCCCGACCGAGCCCGTGGGAGGCGAAGGCCCACCAGCCGTAGGGGAAGTCGCCCGTGTCGGTCTGCGCCGCGCGGTAGACGAGGAGCGTGACGACCACGAGGACGATCATTCCGAGAGTTGTCCAGGCGACTGCGGTATGCGAGCCGTAAAAGCGCGAGGCGCGGCCGTTCCGTTTCGGCGAGGCGCGCAGGCGGATGACGCCGAAGGCGAACACGGCGATGAGAACGGCGCAGGCGGAGAAGTCCTCGGCAAAGCCGACGACGGCCGCGTGGCCGATGCCGGGGATGGAGAAGTTGTGCCGGAAGAGCCCACCGTAGGCCTCGACGATCGTGAGCATCAGCACGCAAAAACCCCAGAAGGTAAACGCATGCGCGAGGCCGGGCACTCTCCAGCGGAGCAGCCGGCGCTGTTCGACCACCTCCTCGAGCTCGAGCCTGCCTCGGCCCGACTTCTGGGCGAGACGCTCCGGGGCCGGCCTGCCAGAGGAGACGAGACCGAAGACGAACGCGAGCCGCCGGCCCGTTACCGCCAGTGCGATCGCTGTGGCAGCAAGGCCGATCGGGTACCTCGTGAGCACACGGCCTCCTGCCGCTCAGGCCTGGCGGTCGCGGAAGTTCTCGAAATAGCGGCTCGGGGTCGGCCCGCGTTGATGCTGGTATTTGGAACCGAGACCTGCGGACCCGTAGGGGATGGCGGCCGGGGTCGTCATCTTGAGGAAGCTGATCTGGCCGATCTTCATGCCGGGGTACAAGGTGATGGGGAGGTTCGCCACGTTGGAGAGCTCGAGGGTCAGATGACCGTCCCACCCCGCGTCCACGAAGCCGGCCGTCGAGTGGATGAGCAGGCCTAGCCGGCCGAGGCTCGACTTGCCCTCGAGGCGGCCGACGAGATCGTTGGGGAGGCGGACCCGTTCGACCGTTGAGCCGAGGACGAACTCGCCGGGGTGCAGCATCAAGACGTCGTCCTCCGAGATCACGACCAGCTCGGTCAGCTCCTCCTGGTCTTCCTTGACGTCGATGGCACGCAGATTGTGGTTGCGGAAGACACGGAAGTAGCGGTCGACGTGCAGGTCGACGGACGAAGGCTGGATGCAGCCCTCCCCCAAGGGGTCGATGACGATCCGGCCGCTGGCGAGCTCTTCACGGATCGTCTGGTCGGAGAGGATCATCGCCCTGAGCAGGTTAGTCGTCCGAACCGGAGAAGTCCCGTGACAACCTTGCCACAGTCATGGTAAGGTTGTCGGGATGGCTCCGGATGGCCTGACGATCCACGAGGCTGCGGTAACGAGCGGCTGGTCGGCCCGCATGCTGCGCTACATCGAGGAGGCGGGCCTCGTGGCACCGCGGCGTTCGCCTTCCGGTTACCGCCTCTACGGCCCGGCCGAGCTGCAGCGCCTGCGGACGCTGCGCGAGCTCCTCGTGTCCTTCGGCATCGAGCTGAGCGACGTGGGTTTCGCCCTTCGCCTGCGCGACGACGCCAGGCTTCGCGACGGCCTCGAAGCCTGGTTCAGCTCCGAGGCCGTCCGGCCCGCCGAGGTGGACCCGGGTGAATGGCTCGCCTTCGAGCAGCAAAAGCACACTCAGTTGCTGGCCGCCAACGCGACCGGCTGGGGCATAGAACCGGTCGCGACAACGGCCGGCCAGAGCAAGGAGATCGCATGAGTTTCGAATTCAAAGTGGCCGACCTCTCCCTGGCCGAGTTCGGCCGCAAGGAGATCGAGCTCGCCGAGCACGAGATGCCCGGCCTGATGGCGATCCGGCGCGAGCTCGCTACCGGGAAGCCGCTCAGGGGTGCCCGGATCTCCGGCTCTTTGCACATGACGGTGCAGACGGCGGTCCTGATCGAGTCGCTGGTCGCTCTCGGGGCCGAGGTCCGATGGGCCTCCTGCAACATCTTCTCCACTCAGGACCATGCCGCCGCGGCGGTCGTCGTGGGCCCTGACGGTTCGCCGGCCGAGCCACGCGGCGTGCCGGTGTTCGCCTGGAAGGGCGAGACGCTGGAGGAGTACTGGCACTGCACCGAGCAGATGCTGCGCTGGCCCGACGGCGCCGGCCCGAACATGATCCTCGACGACGGCGGGGACGCCACCTTGCTTGTGCACAAGGGCGTCGAGTTCGAGAAGGCGGGCGCGGTGCCCGACCCGGCCGGCGCGGAGAGCGAGGAGCTCACCGTTATCCTGCGCCTGCTCGAGCGGTCGCTCGCCGAGGACCCGCGGCGCTGGACGGAGATCGCCAACCACATAAAGGGCGTGACCGAGGAGACGACGACGGGTGTTCACCGGCTCTACCAGATGCAGGAGAGTGGCGAGCTTCTGTTCCCGGCGATCAACGTGAACGACTCGGTGACCAAGTCGAAGTTCGACAACAAGTACGGCTGCCGCCACTCGCTCATCGACGGCATCAATCGTGCCACCGACGTGCTCATCGGCGGCAAGGTGGCGCTCGTCTGCGGCTACGGCGACGTCGGCAAGGGCTGCGCCGAGTCGCTGAGCGGCCAGGGCGCCCGAGTGGTCGTCTCCGAGATCGACCCGATCTGCGCCCTGCAGGCGGCTATGGACGGTTACCAGGTCGCGACGGTCGAGGACGTCGTCGCGACGGCGGACATCTTCGTCAGCGCCACCGGCAACAAGGCGGTCATCACCGCCGAGCACATGGCCCGGATGAGGCACCAGGCGATCGTGGGCAACATCGGCCATTTCGACAACGAGATCGACATGGCGGGCCTAGCGAAGGTGCCCGGCATCGAGCGCGTGAACATCAAGCCCCAGGTCGACAAGTGGGTCTTCCCCGACGGGCACGCCGTGATCATCCTGGCGGAGGGCAGGCTCTTGAACCTCGGGTGTGCCACAGGGCACCCGAGCTTCGTGATGTCCAACTCCTTCACCAACCAGGTGATGGCCCAGATCGAGCTCTTCACCAAGCCCGGGGACTACGAGACCAAGGTCTACGTGCTGCCCAAGCACCTCGACGAGAAGGTCGCTCGCTTGCACCTCGACGCTCTCGGCGTGCGCCTCACGACCTTGACCGCAGAGCAGGCCGAGTACATCGGCGTGCCTGTCGAGGGCCCGTACAAGTCGGACGCCTACCGGTACTGAGCGGCTCACGGCCGTGAGAGCGGCTGGCAGCTTCAGTTGTCCTGCAGGATCCTGGCGAAACGATCGGCGGCGATATTGCGGCCTGTGACCACGACCACGAGCCGCCCGACGATGTCGATCCTGCCGCCTAGCACCGCCGCGATCCCAGCCGCTCCGGAGCCCTCGCTGACAAGTCCGTGCGTGGCGAAGAGCCAGCACATCGCTGCACCCAGCTCGTCGTCGTCGACGGCGACGAGCTGTGCTCCCGCCACGAGGCCTACCGTCACCGAGCCGGGTTCCAGGTTTCCCGCCAGCCCGTCCGCGATCGTGTCGCCGACCGGTACGCGCACGATGTGACCGGCAGCCACCGCGGCAGAGATCCCACGGGACTCGCTCGATTCGACGCCGGCGAGACGCACGCCCGGGCGTGACCGCGCCCAAAGGGAGAGCCCAGCGAGCAGCCCGCCCCCTCCCACAGGGACTACGACGGTCAGTTCGCCAGGCGCCTGGGTGTCGAGCTCGCGCCCGATCGTCGCCTGTCCGGCGATGACGGTCGGGTCGTTGTACGCAGAGAGGAACGAGGCCCCCTCCGCGGCCGCGAGTTCCAGCGCTTGCTGCTCGGCTGCTCGTAGTCCGCGCCGTGCTCGACGAGTTCGATCGGGTAGGTGCGAAGGGCGGCGAGCTTGGCGGCCGAAGAGCGCTCCGGTACGACGACGGTCGCCTGGCGGCCTAGACGCGCCGCCGCCCAGGCGACGCCGAGACCGTGGTTCCCGGCGCTGGCGGTCACGGCCCGCTGATCTTCTCCCAGGGCGGAAACACCCGCGAGCCCGCCGCGCACCTTGAACGCCCCCGTGGGTTGGAAGGTCTCGAGCTTGAGCGAGCCACCGGCTGCGATCGGACTCGTCACGAGAGGTGTGGGCTCCAGGACCGAGTGCACGGTCTGCCAGGCCAGCTCAACGTCCTCGAGCGTCGGAGTCCGTACGGGCCTCGTCATCTCACGGACTTTCCGTCGGGCGACTCATGGCCGTGACGCTAGCCAGCCTCGTTGACCAACCCGGGGGTGACAACTCGGGAGACATGCGAGTGTTGATCTCTGCGGGGGCGGCGAAATGCGGGTGGTCGGCCGGCAAACGAGCGCCCGGGCAAGGGTGAGAGATCCTGAAATGGCACACTTTCCGTCGCTGTTTCCAGAGGTAGCCCGTTGAGCGCCTGCCGAGGACGTGGAGGCCTCGGCGTGTATGAACGCGAGTGGTCCCCGCCTACGGTAGACGGGCCGGGTGATCCGTCCGAACGGGCTCCCGGCTCGGAACCGGGACTAGGAGCCAGACTTCGCCTTCGCGCCCGCACGGGCCCGCTTGACGGCGACCACGTGGTCGTGAACATGCGCCTCGCCCCGGTGTTCTTGCTCGAATTCCTGGTGGGGGATGTGTGTATGCCGGATGGCCGCATGGTCGTGTTCGTGCTCGTGAGAAAAGCTGAGGTGTTCGAAGCCACCTGACAGCAGATTGTGGTTGTGAGTTACGTGGAAGTGCTCATGGGTATGCACCAACATTTCGTGGTCGTGCTCTACTGGCTCGTGCATCTTCATCTATGCCTTTCACGGCCCCTAGCTGGTGCCTGGGTAGCACCTATTCCCAGGGTGAGGTGCTTCTAGTCGCGACTCCACCCTAAGGCAATCGCCGGAGGGACCGGGTTGTGTTCTTCAGCCGGCGCAGCGACGACGGGGCGAGGCTTCCGAGTCGCGGACACCTGCGGCTAATCTGGGGCAGCAACGCGGGCGTAGTTCAGCGGCAGAACATCAGCTTCCCAAGCTGAGAACGCGAGTTCGATTCTCGTCGCCCGCTCTAGAAGAAAGACCTGATCAGCCGGGGTTTATGCCCCGGCTGGTTTTGCGTCTGGGGCACTGTCCGAACCTTCCATCGCGCGTGC
>JBKQHU010000163.1:0-4241 GCA_052148655.1 Acidimicrobiales bacterium | reverse complement strand
GAGTGCCCGTCGCGCCAGGTGGTCATCAAACGCGCTCTCATGTGCTCACAAAGCTCGGGGGGGAGGACTCGAACCCCCAATTACAGGGCCAGAACCTGCCGTGTTGCCGATTACACCACCCCCGAATGGGCGGCGTCATCGTAACAGGCGCGACGGACCGGCTTACGGGAGGCTCAGACACCTGCAGACTTGTGCCCGACCCACCTGACCGCTGGATTGAGAGCAGCGCCGAAGTGGAACGGTCAGGCGCTCGATGCCCCGGTCTTCGGCCCGGACAGTCGCGCGATGGCAGAATCAAGGCGCTCCAGAGTCCTGACCCGTCCCAGGACCTCGAGCGACTCGAACAAGGGTAGGCCGACCCCACGCCCGAGCACGGCGACCCGGATCGGCGCCTGCACCTTGCCCAGCTTGCGCCCCCTCTTCTCGCCGAGCTCGGAGATCTCGGCCTTGAGCGACGCTGCCTCAAAGGCGCAGGTCTCGAGCCGTGCCCGGGCCTCGACAAGGATCGAGCCCGCGCCCGGATCCCGGGAGATCGCCTTCTCGAACGACTCTTCGTCGACCTCGAACTCAGACGCGAAGAGGAACTCGACGAGAGTTGCAGCCTCTGACAAAGTGGCCGCCCGCTCCTGGACCACTGAAGCCAGCCGGACGAACTCTGGCGACGCAAAATCGGCCGCCACCTGCGCCGGCGCATCTTCTGCGGACCACCGACGACAGCGCTCGATGAAGCTCTCGACCGGCAGTTCTCGAAGGTAGACGCCGTTGAAATGCAGCAGCTTCGTCTCGTCGAAAAAAGCAGGCGAATGGTTGACGTTGCTGAGGTCGAACTCCGTGACCAGCTCCTGGAGACTGAAGAACTCGCGCCCGTCCCCGGGACTCCATCCGAGCAGAGCGAGGTAGTTCACCATCGCCTCGGGCAGGAAGCCCTGCGCTCGGAAGTCCTCGATGGCTACGCGATCGCGTCGCTTGGAGATCTTCTGCCGCTTCTCATTGACGAGCACGGGCAGGTGGGCATAGGTAGGCAGCGGCAGCCCGTCGGTCCCGAGCGCCTCCCAGAGGAGAACCGCCTTCGGCGTCGTCGGTAGGTGCTCCTCCGCCCGGATGACGTGGCTGATCCGCATCTCCCGGTCGTCCACCACGCCGGCGAGGACAAAGAGGGGGTTGCCGTTCGACTTCGCCACGACGAAGTCGTCGATGGTCGAGTTCACGAAGCGAACCTCTCCACGGATCACGTCGTTCACGACAGTCACGCCTTCGCGGGGGACCTTGAATCTCAGGGCGCGCCCGGGCTGGCGCTCAAGGTCGCGGTCACGGCAGAAACTGTCGTAGCCGGGCGTCGCGTTGTCCTTCGTGCGCTCGAGCACCGTGTCTCGCGTGCAGTCGCAGGCGTAGAGGTGGCCGTTCGCCCAGAGCTCGTCGAGCGCAACCTGGTAGTGCTCCCCGCGCTGGGACTGACGGTAGGGGCCCTCGTCCCAGTCGATCCCGAGCCACTTCAGGGCGGAACCGATCCCGTCGACCCACTCCTCTTTATTTCGCTCAGCGTCGGTGTCCTCGATCCGGAGGATGAACACGCCGTCGTGGCGCCTCGCGAAGCACCAGTTGTAAAGCGCGGTGCGGGCCCCGCCGACGTGGAAGTAACCCGTCGGCGATGGGGCGATCCTGACGCGGACCGGCCGCTCCCGGGTTGGATCTCCGATCACATCACTGGCCACCGGAGCGAGGTTACCAACGCCCGGCCGACGGCTCATCCGAGTCCCGAACCAGGCATCGGTATCGCCGGCACGAGCGAAGATGACCACCCCGGTGACAGGAGTTGAACCCTCGCCGCACCGGGCGCGGCGCACCGGCAGCCCCGTTTAGACCTGGAGCGTCCGCGTTTGCTAGACCGAGCTCATGCGATTGGGAATACCGAGCGAGACAACGCCCGGCGAGCGTCGGGTTGCGCTCGTCCCCAGCGTCGTCCCAAGGATCACCGCCCTGGGCGCGGAAGTCGCCATGCAAGCCGGCGCCGGCGCCTCCTCCCTGCTTGCCGATGAGGCCTACACCGCCGCGGGTGTCACCTTGGTAGACGCCGCGACGCTGTTCGCCACCTCAGGCTTCATCTGCAAGGTTCAACCGCTCACCCTGGAGGAGGTGGGCCTGTTGAGCGAGGGCTCCGGCGTCGTCAGCTACCTCCAACCCGGAGCGAACCTCGAGCTCGTCCGTGCGCTCGTGGACCACCGGATCACGGCGTTCAGCCTGGACCTGCTGCCTCGGATCTCACGGGCTCAGTCGATGGACGTGCTTTCGTCCCAGGCGCTGGTCTCGGGCTATCGGGCAGTGCTGCTGGCCGCCGAGCACCTCCCGAAGTTCTTCCCCCTCTACATGACCGCAGCCGGCACCGTCCCGCCCGCCAAGGTGCTCGTGCTCGGGGCGGGGGTCGCCGGCCTCCAGGCGATCGCGACGGCACGCCGCCTCGGCGCGAACGTACGCGCCTACGACGTGCGCACAGCCGCCCGCGCCGAGGTGAAGAGCCTCGGTGCCACTTTCGTCGAGCTTGATCTCGAGGCCCAGGAGGGAGAGGGCGGCTACGCACGGGAGCAGTCGGAGGACTTCCTGCGCCGCCAGCGTGAGCTCATCGGCAAAGAGGTCGCCAGCGCCGACGTGGTGATCACGACCGCGGCCATCCCCGGGCGCAAAGCACCTGTCCTGGTCACCGCTGAGATGGTGCACCAGATGGCCCTCGGAAGCGTCATCGTCGACCTTGCCGCCGAGACGGGCGGCAACTGTGAGCTCAGCCGACCGGGGGAGACCCTCGACGAGGGCGGCGTCACGCTCATTGGAGTGAAGAACCTCCCGAGCTCGATGCCCCTCCACGCGAGCTTCCTCTACTCGCGCAACATCGCCGAGTTCCTGACGCTGGTCATCAAGGCGGGAGCCTTCGCCCCCGACTTCGACGACGAGATCGTCGCCGGCACGTGCGTCACCCATGGGGGCGAAGTCCGCCATGCCCCCACCCGCGACCTGCTTGAAGGAGGGACGCAATGAACGGCGGGGACATCCTCTCGCTCATAACCGTATTCGTACTTTCGGCGTTCGTGGGCTTCGAGGTGATCGCCAAGGTGCCGAGCACGCTGCACACGCCGCTGATGTCGGGCACGAACGCCATCCACGGCGTCGTGCTCGTCGGCGCGATGCTCGTGTTGGGTACGGCCCACGGCACAGGCCAGATGGTGCTCGGCTTCCTCGCCGTCGTCCTGGCGACGTTGAACGTTGTCGGTGGGTTCGTCGTCACCGACCGGATGCTCGAGATGTTCAAGGTGCGCAAGCCGGCAAAGGCGGTCGAAGCGCCCGCCAACGCGGTCGCGCCTAGTGCCGAAGGGGGTTCCAAGTGAGCCTCGGGACCGGCATCCGCCTCGCCGACCTGATCGCGGCGATCTGTTTCATCCTCGCTCTGCGCGGCCTCACGGGGCCGAAGACGGCCCGCTACGGGAACCTC
This sequence comes from Acidimicrobiales bacterium, assembly GCA_052148655.1. Classification (GTDB taxonomy): domain Bacteria; phylum Actinomycetota; class Acidimicrobiia; order Acidimicrobiales; family Bog-793; genus Fen-455. The sequence goes on along the minus strand of JBKQHU010000163.1, from coordinate 763 downwards.
CTCGGCGCAGCAGGCATGGCGCTCGCCGTCGGGATCACCTTTGCCACCCCAGGGCTCACCCACTTCCTCCTGATCGTCGGGGCAATGCTCATCGGGGCCGTCATCGCGGTCCCCGCGGCACGCCTCGTGAAGATGACCGCCATGCCGCAGATGGTGGCGGCGTTCAACGGCGTCGGCGGCGGTGCAGCCGCGCTGATCGCCTTGGCCACGTTCCTCCGGGCTCCGGCCGGCTCACTTGCCGTCTACCAGGTGGTCGAGGTCCTTCTCGGAGTTGTCATCGGCTGCGTCTCGTTCTCCGGCAGCTGCATCGCCTTCGCCAAGCTCCAAGAGCTCATGACCGGCAGGGCCATCACCTACCCTGGCCAGCAGGTCTGGAACGGCATCGTCGGCGTCGCCGTCCTCGGTCTCGGGATCACGCTTTGCGTCAGCTCCCACACCTGGCTCATCGCGATCGTGGTCGCCCTGGCGCTGGCGTTCGGCGTGGCGTTCGTCCTGCCCGTGGGCGGGGCGGACGTACCGGTCCTGATCTCGTTGCTTAACTCATTCACCGGTCTCGCCGTGGCGGCGAGTGGCTTTGTGCTTCATTCGGTCGTGCTCGTCGTTGCGGGCACGCTCGTCGGTGCCTCGGGCACGCTGCTCACCCAGAAGATGAGCGAGGCGATGGGACGCTCGCTCCCGAACATCCTCTTCAGCGCCTTCGGCTCGGTGATCACCGCCACCGGCGGCGCCGAGGGCGACACGACCAGAAGCGTCCGGTCCGCGA
>JBKQHU010000162.1:0-12434 GCA_052148655.1 Acidimicrobiales bacterium | reverse complement strand
CTCAGGTCCCACTGTCCGATATGTTCGGCTACGCTACCGACCTGCGTTCCCGCACCCAGGGTCGCGCGACGTACACGATGCAGTTCGACTCCTATCAGGAGGTTCCGGAGTCGGTCTCCCGGGAGATCATCGCCCGTGTGACCGGCGAGTGAACGGCCCAGGGGTCAACACCGAAGCGAGTCGAATCGCCAGGTGATCCACTGGTCGGAGCCGTCGGACCGGGGTGACCCGGTCCTAAGGCCCCACTTGAGCAACAACGAACACGGCACAATCGAGAACGCAGTCCACCAGCATGGAGGCGCCCAGCGGGCGCAGCCCAGATCAAACGGAGCGGTCGGCAACAATGGCCAAGAAGAAGTACGAGCGGACGAAGCCCCACGTCAATGTCGGAACGATGGGCCACATCGACCACGGTAAGACGACCCTCACCGCGGCGATCACCAAGGCTCTCCACGCGAAGAACCCGAACGTCGCCTTCACGGCGTTCGACCAGATCGACAAGGCCCCGGAGGAGAAGGCGCGCGGCATCACGATCGCCATCGCGCATGTCGAGTACGAGACCGACAAGCGCCACTACGCGCACGTCGACATGCCCGGGCACGCCGACTACATCAAGAACATGATCACCGGTGCCGCACAGGTGGATGGCGCGATCCTCGTCGTCTCCGCTGCGGACGGCCCCATGCCCCAGACGCGTGAGCACGTGCTCCTGGCACGCCAGGTGAACGTGCCCTCGATCGTGGTCGCGCTCAACAAGGTCGACATGGTCGACGACGAGGAGCTTTTGGACCTGGTCGAGCTCGAGGTACGCGAGCTCCTCACCGAGTACGGCTTCCCCGGCGACGACACCCCGGTGGTGCGGGTCAGCGCCCTCCAGGCTCTCGAGACCGACGACGCGGACGCTGCGGCCGGGGTCCTCGCCCTCATGGACGCCGTGGACGACTTCATCCCCGAGCCCGCCCGCGAGACCGACAAGCCCTTCCTCATGTCGGTCGAGGACGTGATGACCATCACCGGTCGCGGCACCGTCGTGACGGGCCGCATCGAGCAGGGCATCGTGAAGGTCGGCGACGACGTCGAGATCGTCGGGTTGCGCCCGACGCAGAAGACCGTCTGCACCGGTGTCGAGATGTTCCACAAGCTTCTCGACCAGGGCCAGGCCGGCGACAACGTCGGGCTGCTGCTGCGCGGCACGAAGAAGGAAGACGTGGAGCGCGGCCAGGTCGTCTGCAAGCCGGGGTCCATCACGCCCCACGCCAACTTCGAAGCCAACGTGTACGTGCTCACAAAGGCGGAAGGTGGGCGGCACAAGCCGTTCTTCTCCAACTACCGCCCGCAATTCTACTTCCGCACGACGGACGTGACCGGGACCATCCAGCTCGCCGAGGGAACCGAGATGGTCATGCCGGGTGACAACACCGTCATGACTGTCGAGCTGGGCAAGCCGATCGCGATGGACGAGGGGCTCCGCTTCGCCATCCGCGAGGGCGGCCGCACCGTCGGTGCCGGCGCCGTGACAAAGATTCTCAAGTAAGCGAGGCGACATGGCAGAAGGCCCCCGCCAGCGGATCCGCATCCGGCTCAAGGCATACGACCACGAGATCATCGACCAGTCGACGAAGAAGATCGTCGAGACGGTCTTGCGCACCCAGGCAAAGGTACGCGGCCCCGTCCCGCTTCCCACCGAGATGCACCGCTACACGGTGATCCGGTCGCCGCACAAGCACAAGGACAGCCGCGAGCATTTTGAGATGCGCATCCACAAGCGCCTCGTGGACATCGTCGAGCACACGCCGAAGACCGTGGACTCGCTCCAGCGCCTCGACCTTCCGGCGGGGGTCGACATCGAGATCAAGATCCAGACGGCCTAGTCCCGGTCGCCTGACTGCGGCTTTGGGCCGCCAGGCGAGCGAGTGCTATGCTTTCGAACTCGGCGGGCACGTTGTCCGCCGCGTCCATTACTACGACGTCCGGGAGCGCCCCAGTCCAATGGGTGGGGGACCTTCCGGCAAGAAATGATGTGCGCTCCGCTCCGGATGCCCGGGCGGAGCGTCCGCACGACAAGGGACTGTCATCCACAGTCGGTCGGGCGCGAACGGCGACGGGTGACGCCATCCGTTCTGTCCGCGAGCCCCGACGCGAAAACGAGCAGAGGCAAAGAACACATGGCCACGAAGGCGATCGTCGGCGAAAAGGTCGGCATGACGCAGATCTGGGACGAAGCGCAGCGCGTCGTACCCGTGACCATGGTCAAGGTCGCGGCTCTTCGTGTGGTACGGGTGAAGACCCCCGAGCAGGAGGGCTACTCCGCCCTCCAGGTCACCTACGGCGTACGGGCCGCGAGCAAGCTCAACAAGCCGGAGGCAGGCCATTTCGCCAAGGCGGGCGTGGAGCCGGGTGTGCGCCTCGTCGAGCTGCGCCTCGACGACACGAGCGGATACTCGGTCGGTCAGGAGATCGACGCCGGCATCCTGTCCCCCGGCGACAAGATCGACGTCACCGCCGTGAGCAAGGGCAAGGGATTCGCCGGCGGCATGAAGCGCCACAACTTCAAGGGCCAAGGTGCCGCCCACGGCACCCACAAGAAGCACCGGGCACCGGGTTCGGTCGGCGCCTGTGCCACACCGGCCCGGGTGTTCAAGGGGACGAGAATGGCGGGCCACATGGGCTCCGAGCGCGTGACGACGCTGAACCTCGAGGTCGTGATGGCGGACCCCGAGCGTGAGCTCATCTTGGTGAAGGGCGCCGTGCCGGGACCACGGGGCGGCCTGGTCTTCATCCGCGACGCCGTGAAGGGCGGCAAGTGATGACCGGCACAATGGTTGAAGCCAGGCCCTCGGTGCTCGCGGAGCGCTGCAACGACTCGGGCGAGCTCCTGGGCGTCGTCCAGCTCGACCCGGAGTACTTCGGCGCCCTTGTCAACGTGCCTCTCCTGCACCAGGTCGTGACCGCCCAGCTCGCCGCCAAGCGCTCGGGAACCCACAGCACCAAGACGCGCGCCGAGGTAGCGGGCGGTGGCGCCAAGCCTTATCGCCAAAAGGGCACCGGCCGTGCCCGCCAGGGCACCACCCGGGCGCCACAGTTCGCAGGTGGAGGCGTCGCCTTCGGCCCCAAGCCGCGTGACTACAGCCAGTCCACGCCCCGCAAGATGGTCCGCCAGGCGTTGCGGGCGGCCCTTTCCGACCGGGCCATGGAAGGTCGTATCTGCCTTGTCGACCGCTGGTCCTTCGAGGTGCCGAAGACCAAGGACGCCGTCGCCTCCCTCGCCGCCCTAGGCGTCGACGGCAACGTGCTCGTGGTGATCGGCGGCCAGGACGTGGTCGCAGAGCGTTCCTTCGCCAACCTGCCGTATGTCAACATCGTCGAGGCAGGTCAGCTCACCGCCTATGACGTGGTCGTGTCCGACTGGGTCGTGTTCACCGACGAGACGATCCCCGGCGAGGTCAGTGACGCACCGGAAGGCTCTGTCGTGGCCGGCTCCCCGAGGCCGGTCGCCCACGAGACCGTCGTGGAGGCCGGCGAGGCCGGCGAGCCGGAGGCCGCCGAGACCGTCGCCGAGCCGGTGGACGACCTTGCGGGGGACGAGGCTGGCGACGACGAAGCGGCCGAGACCGACGACGACGATGAGGAAGAGGACAAGTGAGCGCCGGCCGTTCCATCCTGTTGCGCCCCGTGATCTCCGAGAAGTCCTACGCGCTCATGGATGAGCACACCTACGTGTTCGTCGTCGACCCACGCGCGTCCAAGGTCGAGATCCGCGCCGCGGTGGAAGACGCCTTCGGCGTACGCGTCCTGAGTGTGAACACCATGGTGCGCAAGGGAAAGCGCAAGCGCCAAAGGCGCGCCGCCACCTACGGGAAACGACCCGACACCAAGCGCGCCATCGTGCGACTTGTCGGCGACGACCGTATCGAGCTGTTCGAGGGCTGAGGGATATCGTCATGGCACTCCGTAAGCGCAAGCCGACCAGCCCGGGACGGCGGTTCCAGTCCGTCTCGGACTTCTCCGAGATCACGAAGACGACTCCAGAGAAGTCGCTCCTCGTCCCCCAGCCGGGCTCGGGCGGCCGGAACAACCTCGGCCGCAAGACCGCACGCCATCGCGGTGCCGGCCACAAGCAGCAGTACCGCCTGGTTGACTTCCGCCGGGACAAGGACGCCATCCCGGCCAAGGTGGCGGCGATCGAGTACGACCCCAACCGCAACGCCCGCATCGCCCTTTTGCACTATCTCGACGGCGAGAAGCGCTACATAATCGCCCCGGCCCGCGTCGAGGTCGGAGACATGCTGCAGTCCGGGCCCGGCGCCGAGATCCGCCCCGGCAACGCCCTGCCGCTGCGTTACATCCCCGTCGGCTCGGTGATCCACAACGTGGAACTCCGACCGGGCGGCGGCGGCAAGCTCGCCCGTGGTGCGGGCATGAGCGTGCAGCTCGTCGCGAAGGAAGGCATGTACGCCACCTTGCGGCTCCCCTCGACCGAGATGCGCCGCGTCCCGATCGACTGCCGCGGCACGATCGGCGAGGTCGGCAACTCCGAGGCCGAGCTCATCTCCATCGGCAAAGCGGGACGCAACCGCTGGAAGGGCATCCGGCCCCAGACCCGCGGGGTCGCCATGAACCCCGTCGACCACCCCCTCGGTGGGGGAGAGGGCAAGACCTCGGGTGGCCGCCATCCGGTGTCGCCGTGGGGCCAGGCCGAGGGTCGCACCCGTCCCCGCCACAAGCTGTCTGATCAGCTCATCATCCGTCGTCGCCGCACCCGCGGCGCCCGCCGCTGACCGCCGAGCGGAGCCATCATGCCTCGTAGCCTGAAAAAGGGACCCTTTGTCGATGATCACCTGCTTCGCAAGGTCGACACGCTCAACGCCTCGAACGAGAAGCGTGTCATCAAGACCTGGTCGCGTCGCTCGACGATCATTCCCGACATGGTGGGTCACACGATCGCCGTGCACGACGGGCGCAAGCACGTGCCCGTGTACGTGACCGAGTCGATGGTGGGCCACAAGCTCGGAGAATTCGCACCCACCCGGACGTTCCGCTACCACGCGGGCCAAGAACGAGCAGCGAGGCGCTGACGTGACCGGTGTGAAGACCAATGAGCGGCCGGGCACCCGCGCCGTCCTCAAGCATTCTGGCGTGTCCGCCTACAAGGCCCGCGAGGTGCTCGACCTCATCCGTGGCAAGGACTTCGAGCGGGCGTCGGAGATCCTCGAGTACTGCGACCGGGAGGTGGCGACGGTCATCGGCAAGGTGCTGCACTCGGCCGCCGCGAACGCCTTCCACAACGACGGGGGCATCGAATCCGAGGAGCTGTTCGTGTCCGCCTGCTACGCGGACGAGGGCACGACCCTCAAGCGGTGGCGTCCCCGCGCCCGCGGGCGCGCCAGTCGCATCCGCAAGCGCACCTGTCACATCACCGTGATCGTCTCGCGCCTGCCCGAGGACGAGCTCAACCGGCGCCGGGCCCGCGTGGCGGCCGAGCAAGCCGACCGCCGGGCGCGCCGCGTCGCCGGGGCGCGCCGTCAGGGACGTGCCGGCGCGGCCGCCAAGGCCGGGACGTCCGAGGCGCCCCAGGTCGACGAGCAGGTCCTGGACATAGTGGCCGCGGGTGACGCCGCGGACGCGACGGACCTCGACGCCGCGGTCGAGCAGGCGCTCGCCGACGAGGACGACGGGCAAGCCGAGAGCACCGAGGACGCCCCGGGCGAAGACGACGAGCACGCCGAGAGCGCGGATGGCGCTTTGGGCGACGAGGAAACGAGCGACTGATGGGCCAGAAGGTCAATCCATACGGGTTCCGCCTCGGTGTCACGACCGACTGGAAGTCTCGCTGGTTCGACGACAGGAACTACCAGGACTCGGTGGTCGAGGACTGGAAGGTCCGCGACTACCTCATGACCCAGCTCGAGGCCGCCGCCGTGAGCCGGATCGAGATAGAGCGCACCCGGGACCGCCTGCGGATCGACGTGCACACCGCCCGGCCCGGCATCGTGATCGGGCGCCGGGGGGCAGAGGCCGACCGCCTGAGGCGCCAGCTGGCGCGCATCACCCACAACGCCAACGTGCAGCTCAACATCCAGGAGATCAAGCAGCCCGAGCTGGACGCGGCTCTGATCGCCCAGGGCATCGTCGACCAGCTCCAGCGCAGGATCAGCTTCCGCCGCGCCATGAAGCGTGCCATCCAGACGGTCCAGAAGGCGGGCGCCCAGGGCGTGCGCGTCCAGTGCTCGGGCCGCCTCGGCGGTTCTGAGATGGCCCGCAAGGAGTCCTACCGCGAGGGCCGGGTCCCCCTGCACACCTTGCGCGCCGACATCGACTACGGCTTTCGCGAGGCGAAGACCTCGACGGGCCGGATCGGGATCAAGGTCTGGATCTACAAGGGCGACATCCTGCCTTACAAGACCTCGGCCGAAGAGAAGATCTCACGTGAGGCGGCCATGGCGGTCGGGGAGACCTCCGGCCAGGCACGTCCGAGGCGCATCGTCACCGCCGGAGGCGGACGCCGCAGGCCCGAGCTCGGAGAGCCGGGCTCGGTCGTGCCCGAGGTCGTGGTCGAGGCCGAGCCGGAGGTGGAGGTGGCGGTCGCGGCCGTGCCTGTCACGGATCCGGCCGTGGAGCCGGCGGCACCGGCCGTCTCCGAGGACCCGCTCGAGAAGCTCCTCGCCGAGGAAGAAGAGATCGAGCGCCGGACGCGCGAGCAGCATCACGATGTCCCGCATTTCCGCAGGGAGGCTGACTGACCATGCTGATGCCTCGCAAGGTCAAGCACCGCAAACAACAGCGTGGCCGCATGTCCGGGATGACCAAGGGCGGCGAGACCATCAACTTCGGCGACTTCGGGATCCAGGCACTCGAGCCGGCCTGGCTCACGGCCCGGCAGATCGAGGCCGCCCGAATTGCCATGACCAGGCACATAAAGCGCGGTGGCAAGGTCTGGATCCGCGTCTTCCCCGACAAGCCGGTCACCCAGAAGCCCGCCGAGACGCGCATGGGCTCCGGCAAGGGCAACCCTGAGCACTGGGTCGCCGTCGTGCGCCCCGGGCGAATCCTGTTCGAGCTGGCCGGTGTGGACGATGCCCTCGCCCATTCGGCCCTCGAAAGAGCGATCCAGAAGCTGCCCATGAAGGCGCGCGTCATCGCAAGGCCCGGTCTCGGTTCCAATCCGGAGGTGCTCGTCTGATGACGACCGCTGCAGAACTGCGCGAACTGGACGAGACCGAGCTCGAGAACAAGCTCGTCGAGGCCCGCAAGGAGCTCTTCAACCTTCGCTTCCAGGCCGCCACGGGCCGCCTGGACAACAACTCACGTGTCAGCGAGGTCCGCAAGGAGATCGCGCGCCTTTTGACCGTGCAGCGTGCACATGAGATCGAGCTGGCGGAGTCGGCGGAGGTCGTCGTGGGTGGCGCCATGGCCGGGACGAAGGAGCAGTGATGGCCGAGAACGAGGCCGAGGCGGGTGCCGCCATCGGTACGCCGCCGACCGAGGAGCAAGGGCGGGTAAACAGGCGCCGGGTCCGCGAGGGCACGGTCGTCGAGAACAGGATGGACAAGACCGCGGTCGTCGCCGTCGTGGAGCGGGTCCGGCACGCCAAGTACGCCAAGACCGTTCAGCGGACCCGCCACCTGTACGTGCACGACGAGAAGAACGAGGCCGCGACCGGGGACCGTGTCCGGGTGGCCGAGACACGCCCGTTCTCGAAGCTGAAGCGCTGGCGCCTCGTCGAGGTCCTGGAGCGTGCACGGTGATCCAGCAAGAATCTCGCCTGCGCGTCGCCGACAATTCCGGTGCCAAAGAGGTGCTCTGCATCAAGGTGCTGGGCGGGACGCGCCGGCGCTACGCCTCCATCGGTGACGTGTTCATCGCCACGGTCAAAGACGCCGTGCCCGGGGCTGCGGTCAAGAAGGGCGACGTGGTGCGCTGCGTCGTCGTACGTACGAAGAAGGAGAACCGCCGTTCCGACGGCAGCTACATCCGCTTCGACGAGAACGCCGCCGTCCTGATCAACGACCAGCTGCAGCCACGCGGCACCCGGATCTTCGGCCCCGTGGGGCGCGAGCTGCGCGAGAAGCGCTTCATGCGCATCGTCTCGCTGGCTCCGGAGGTGATCTAGGTGCGTATCCGAAAGGGCGACCGCGTGAGGGTGCTCACGGGTAAGGACCGGGGCAAGACCGGCGAGGTCATGCGCGTCATCCCGGCCCAGAACCGCGTGATCGTCGACGGCGTCAACGTCGCCAAGCGTTCCACCAAGGCCAAGCGCGGCACCATGCAGGGCGGCATCATCGACAAGGACATGCCGGTCCACGCCTCGACCGTGGCGGTGGTCTGCGCGGAGTGCGGGCCCACGCGCGTCGGCTTTCGGGTCGACGACCAGGGCCGCAAGATCCGCGTCTGCCGCAAGTGCGGGGGTGACCTGTGAGCCCAACCGTCATCGAGCGCCCTCGTCTCCGCCAGCGCTATGACAGCGAGATCCGCCAGGCGCTCGCGACCGAGCTCGGCCTCTCCAACGTGATGGAGGTGCCGCGCCTGTCCAAGATCGTCATCAACATGGGCGTCGGCAGGGCCACCCAGCAGCAGTCCCTGCTTGAAGGCGCCGTCGGTGACCTCCAGTTGATCGCCGGCCAGCGGCCGGTCATCACCAAGGCGCGGCGTTCGATCGCCGCTTTCAAGCTCCGCGAGGGCATGTCGATCGGTTGCATGGTGACTTTGCGTGGCGATCGTATGTGGGAGTTCTTCGACCGCCTCATAAGTCTCGCCATCCCACGCATCCGCGACTTCCGGGGCCTCTCGCCGAAGTCGTTCGACGGCCGGGGCAACTACACCTTCGGCGTCACCGAGCAGCTGATCTTCCCCGAGATCGACTACGACAAGGTCGACACCCCCAGAGGCATGGACATCACGATTGTGACGACCGGCCGCACCGATGCCGAAGGCAGGGCGCTGCTCAACGCCTTCGGGTTCCCGTTCCGACGTGAAGGGCAGTAGAGCCGACCCATGGCCAAGAAGGCATTGATAGAGAAGCAGCAGGCCAAGCCCAAGTTCAAAGTGCGCGGCTACACACGGTGCCGCCGCTGCGGCCGCCCGCGTTCGGTCTACCGCAAGTTCGGGCTCTGCCGTATCTGTTTGCGCGAGCTCGTGCATGCCGGCGAGGTGCCGGGCGTGACCAAGGCCAGCTGGTGAGAGGAGGGGATCGTCCATGACAATGACCGACCCCATCGCGGACATGCTGACCCGCGTCCGCAACGCGAACGTGGCGATGCACGAGACGGTCCGCATGCCCAGCTCGAGGGTGAAAGAAGCCTTGGCACAGATCCTCGAGCGCGAGGGCTATATCGCGGGCTTCACCACACTCCCGCGGGAGGGCCATCCCGGTGATGTGCTCGAGATCTCGCTCAAGTACACCTCCGACCGCGTCCGGGTCATAGGAGGCCTGAAGCGCGTCTCCAAGCCTGGCCTTCGGATCTACTGCCGCGCCGACGGCCTGCCACGCGTCCTCGGTGGGCTCGGGGTCGCCGTGCTGTCGACGAGCAAGGGCCTCATGACCGACCGGGAGGCACGCCAGCAGCGTGTCGGTGGTGAGGTGCTCTGTTATGTCTGGTGACCCGAAGGTGAAGATCTGATGTCCCGAGTCGGAAGAAGCCCCATCGAGGTGCCCTCCGGTGTCGAGGTGACGCTGCGCGACCGGAGCGTGGCGGTGTCCGGCCCCCAGGGCAAGCTGCAGCGCAACCTGCCCGGTGCCATCACGGTCCGCCAGTCCGATGCCCAGCTCCTTGTGGAAAGACCCGACGACGAGCGGGCCAACAGGGCCCTGCACGGACTGACGCGCAGCCTCATCCAGAACATGGTCACGGGCGTCACGGCCGGCTTCACCAAGGAGCTGGAGATCGTAGGTGTCGGCTACCGGGCGACGCTAAAGAGCCCCACCCAGCTCGAGCTGGCGCTCGGGTTCAGCCACCCGGTCTTCATCGACGCCCCCGAGGGGGTCTCCTTCGAGGTCCCCACCCCGCTGCGCGTGATCGTGAAGGGCATCGACAAAGAGGCGGTCGGCCAGGTCGCCGCCGACATCCGCAGGGTACGCAAGCCCGAGCCCTACAAGGGCAAAGGCGTGAGGTACGCGGGTGAAGTCGTGCAGCGCAAGGCCGGGAAGGCGGCGAAGTAACCATGAGCAAGACACTGCGTACCCACGAGCTGGCCGCCCGGCGTCACCGGCGTGTCCGTAAGCACGTGATCGGCACGGCGGAACGGCCTCGCCTCACCGTGTTCCGCTCGAACAAGCACATCGTGGCCCAGATCATCGACGATGGTGCCGGCCACACGCTGGTGTCCGCCTCCACCTTGGAGGACGGGCTGCGCGGGGGCGCCACAGGCAACATCGCTGCTGCGACCGAGATCGGCAAGCTCGTGGCGAGCCGGGCTCTGTCGAAAGGAGTGACCAAGGTCGTGTTCGACCGGGGTGCGTCCCGGTACCACGGTAGGGTCGCGGCACTCGCCGAGGCCGCACGTGAAGCCGGATTGGAGCTGTAATGGCCGAGTCGCAGTACGAAGAGCGCACGATCAAGGTCAACCGCGTCGCCAAGGTCGTAAAGGGCGGGCGGCGCTTCTCGTTCACCGCGCTCATGGTGATCGGCGATGGCAACGGCCGGGTCGGCCTCGGCTACGGCAAGGCGAAAGAAGCGGGCCTCGCCGTGCAAAAGGGGATCGAAGAGGCTCGCAAGAACATGTTCGACGTCCCGATCGCTGGCTCGACGATCGTCCACCCGGTGATCGGCCACGCCGGCGCCGGGCGGATCATCCTGAAGCCGGCTGCTCCCGGTACCGGCGTCATCGCCGGGGGGGCGGCGCGAGCCATCTTCGAGATGGCAGGGATCCGTGACGTCGTCGCCAAGTCGCTCGGCACCTCGAACGCCATCAACGTCGCCCACGCCACAATCGACGGCCTGAGCCAACTGCGGCGTCCCGACGAGGTCGCCCGCTTGAGGGGCAAGACAGCCGACGAGGTGACGCCGACCGGCGTGCTGCGCGCTTACGAGGAACGCCGCCGTCTCGGGCGCGTGTCGGGGGAGGTGAGCTGAGGTGGCTGCTCCCCGCACGAAAAAGACTGAGCCCGAGTCAGAGACCGAGGCTCCGGCTCCCCGCACGAAGAAGGCTGAGCCCGGGTCTCACCCGGCGGCTCCGGCTCCCCGCGCGAAGAAGGCTCCTGCGCCTGCACCCCGGGCCGAGGCGCCGTCCCCATCCGCGAGCAAGGCTCCCGAGCCCGCACCCAAGGTCGAAGGGCGTCTCCACGTCACCCAGATCCGCTCCGCCATCGGTTCCAAGCCGAAGCACCGCGGGACACTGCGGGCCCTTGGGCTCGGCCGGATCGGCCAGTCGAACGATCTCCCCGACCGGCCGGAGATCCGCGGCATGCTTGCCCGCGTCCCTCACATGATCACCGTCTCGGAGGCAAAGACCGCATGAAGCTGCACGAGCTCGCACCTTCGCCCGGTTCCAACCGCCCCAAGCGCCGCGTCGGCAGGGGCACGGGGGGCAAGGGCGGCAAGACGGCGGGACGGGGGACCAAAGGTCAAAAGGCCCGCAACAACATCAAGCCCGGGTTCGAGGGTGGCCAGTTGCCGCTGACCCAGCGGATCCCGAAGCTGCGCGGCTTCGCGAACCCGTTCCGCATCGAGTACAACGTCGTCAACCTGAACGTGCTCGAGGAGCTCGAAGCTACCGAGGTCACGCCCGAGAGCTTGAAGGCAGCGGGGATCGTCCACCACAAGGGCTTCGTGAAGGTGCTCGGCGACGGCGAGCTGACCCGCAAGATGGATGTCTCGGCGCACGCCTTCTCGCGTTCTGCCGTGGCGGCCATAGAGGCTGCAGGCGGCACCACGACCGTTGTCCCCAAGCCCTTCGGTGACCGCCGGCCACCTGCCCAAGGCAACGCCCTCGCCAACCGCTAGGGTACGAGCGCCCCTGAGCTGGCACCCGGGGCCGTAATCGGGGGCCGAGGCCTCCAAGGAGAGACATGCTCGCCAGTTTTCGCAACATGTTCCGGGTGGCGGACCTTCGCAACAAGGTCTTGTTCACCCTGCTCGTGATTGCGATCTACCAGGTCGGTACGAACGTGCCGCTCCCGGGGATCGATTTCGCAAAGATCGAGTCGATCACGGCCGGTCAGAAGAGCAACGGTGTCCTCGGGTACCTCAGCCTCTTCGCCGGCACAGGGCTGTCCAAGGCCGCCATCCTCGGCCTCGGGATCATGCCGTACATCACGGCGTCGATCATCATCCAGCTCCTCTCGGGCGTCATCCCGAAGTTCGAGCAGTGGCGGGACCAGGGCGCCGTCGGACAGAAGAAGCTGACGCAGGCAACTCGTTACCTGACGGTCGGGCTGGCGCTGATGCAGTCCTCTGGAATCGTGTTCTTGTACCATTCCGGCAGGCTCTTCTCGAGCC
>JBKQHU010000161.1:0-5187 GCA_052148655.1 Acidimicrobiales bacterium | reverse complement strand
ATGTGTCGGCTCTTTCTCCCTTACTGTCCTTTATCCAACCAATGCTTCGCGGAGCATTTCCGAAGCAGACATGGCATCGCCGCTTGCGATCACGCCGGCAATGCGGTCTCGACCGATCCTGTCCAACTGGTCCTCTTCGCAAAGACGTCTAGCAGTTAGCTTGTGTACTTGTGTACTTGTGTTTACAGGAGGCATCGTAACAGACGCTAAGCCGTTGTCAAGTTGCTTAGCTAAGATAAGGACGTGGCGAGCTAGTGACCGAGATGCTCGGGCCGTGCTCCGAAAGGATCACTGGGGCACAGATTACCTGATTGGAGTTTGTGGCCTCGGGGGAAGGATCACGAAGGGCGGCCTTGCTTGTGCCCAGGCATTGCAAACTGGCCGGAGGTGATCAACGTTGCGCTGGCGCCCGCCGGACGCGCGACGGAAACGACGGCGACACCGTTCTGCCGGGCTCCCGTGAGGGATCGACGCCTTTGCCTTGGGGGCCCCGCGGACGTTGTAGGTTGACGTGGACGTCTAACGAAGGGGTGACGTCGGATCTCCCCGTGCCTCGGGCGAGACGAGGTCGTCGAGCGCCGCGAGCAGAGTGGGGCCCGTGTCCGTCAACGCCTTGCGGTCGACACGGTCTCGACGCACCAGCGGGCTGGTCTCTTTGGAGGCGGACTGCTTGTTCCAGTGCTCATCGTGTTGCGGCTCACAAAGAGCTGTCCGCGAGACGAGGCTCACGCCTCGGCGCTAGCAGTGGGAGGATCGTCGAGAAGAGCCCAGCGAGCTGCTTGCCGGCGACCCCGACCAGCGGAGGCTACGTCGCAGGAGTCACTCTTCGTGGACCTAGAGCGCAAAACGGTCGCCATCTCGGGCACGAAGCGATCGAGAACAGTGAGCCCCCTTGACAGGGCCTCCGTTGCTGCTATTCTCATCTTGTAAAGACAAGTACACAAGTACACAAGATCGCGGAGCCAGTAGCCTAGCGAGCGTCGAACATGAGCGGGGGAAGAAGGAGTCCTACGATACATGGAAGGCTACATCGAGTATCAGCGGCGCGAGTTCTGCAAAGATCTGCCCTGTCCCGTGCAAGTGTTGCTGGATGCCGCGCCGGAGGGGTCAACCGAGTACGCGCTCATTCGCGGCATATGCCAGAGTGACTGTATTCACAGCACGTATGAGTTCCATCACTGGCTGATAGAGAAGGGTTACCTGATTGTCCGACCGGCTTCGCCTTCGCGTGGCTGATTGCGGAGCAGATGATGAGGGACCGATGGGACGATCTCGGGGCGGCCACCGCCGAGACAGACCTGGACACGATGGCCTACGCGGCTCGGCTGCTAGGCCAGGAAGAGGCACTGGCAGCATTTGATGGCAGTGGTGCTTCGGTCAAGCAGATCGTCAAGAATCTGTTGGACGAAGTGGAAGAGGTTCTCTTCATTAGCTCTTCGCGACATCTGCCCGGTTCACTCCAAGCCGCTGATCTGGTGGCCTTGCGCCGCAAGCCGCTGGTACGGTTGATCGGTCTGGACCTGCCGACTCCGGCACAGCTGGCGAACGAGATAGCGTGCAGCCGGACGCTGGCCACCTCGGCGATTCCCCCTATTGACGCAGTGTTGCACGCCGCGCTGCCCTATCGATGCGTTTTTGAGACCCAGCCCGATGCCGTTCTGGCTATAGGCTGCACTCCTGGCGGCGCCTCGCGCCTGGATCAGCTTTACGCGGGCGCGGTGTTGGTTCTGCCTTATGTGGCGTCAGGTTTGGCGATGGCCAAAGCGTGTGTCGCTGCACTCCAGGATCGTGCTGCAGAGGACTTGGCAGGAATCGTCGTCCTTCATCAGGGACTGCTCACGTTTGGCGACACTGCGCGCGTAGCTTACGGACGGACGGTGGACCTGGTAACGCGCGCCGAGCAGTACCTGAACGAGCACCGGACCGTTGCGGCGCAAGCCACGGCATCGACTGACGGGTGTCGAGATTCAGGCTCGGAGCTCGCGATGCTGCGCCGAGCCGCGTCTGCCGCCGCGGGCCGGCCGCTGATCGTTGCCATGCACGCCGACCCGGCGAGTCGGGGCTTTTGTCGTCGCGACGACGTCGCGGTTCTTAGCCAGGCCGGTCCCGTTGTGGCCGGGCAGATCAGGCTGGCCGGACGCGTGCCAATGCTCGGGCGAGACCTGGGCGCCTGGCAGTCGTTCACCGAGCCACCGGCAGGTGAAGTCGGCGCAGGGTCATCGGCAGTCCAACACGATGCGGCTCCGAGGATCATCTTGGACCCGGACCTGGGTATGTGTGCGCTCGGCCGCGACGCCGGTGAATCCATGCTGGCCGGCCGTCAGTTTCGCCACGCTATGGAAGTTATGCTCTGCGCAACCGCCATGGAAGAATATTGCGGCTTGCCTCTAGGCGAGGCTCTCGTCGCGGAGGCGTCTGCCCGGTCGGAGGTCGCGACGACTTGCGCGCCGGAACTGATGGTTTTCGCGGGCGAAATCGCGCTGGTTACGGGCGGGGCCTCGGGCATCGGCAAAGCTTGCGTGCAGTCGCTGCTGTCGCGTGGCGCGGCGGTTGTGAATCTGGATATCAACCAATCCGTCGAGACTCTCTTCGATCGGCCAGCCTACTTGGGCCTACGTTGCGATCTCACCGACGAGGCGGCAGTTCTACGATGTTTCGAGACTCTGACTCGAAGGTATGGCGGACTAGACATGCTCGTGTTGAACGCTGGCATCTTCCCAAGCAGCTGCAGAATAGAGTCGCTGACCCTCGATCACTGGCAGAAGGTGATGCGCATCAACCTCGACTCCAACCTGGTGGTGATGCGGTCGGCATACGCGCTGCTCAAGCACTCACCTCGGGGCGGGCGGGTGGTGGTGAACGCCTCTAAGAATGTGTTGGCACCAGGCGCTGGGGCGGCAGCGTACTCTGCCTCCAAGGCTGCGGTGACCCAGTTGGCGCGCGTTGCCGCCCTGGAATGGGGCAACGATCACATTCGCGTCAACCAGGTCCATCCCGACGCTATCTTCGACACCGGCATCTGGACAGAAGATGTGCTGCAGGCGCGCGCAGCGCACTATGGGATGACGGTGCAACAGTACAAGACCAGGAACGTTCTGGGTGTGGAACTGAATAGTCACGTCGTGGGCGAACTGGTGGCCGAGATGCTCGGGCCACTCTTCGAAAAGATCACCGGGGCACAGATACCGGTTGACGGAGGCAGCGACCGCGTTATTTGAGGTTATTTGCGCGGCACTTGACAAAGGTTCAGTGTCTGCTATGCTCATGTAAACACAAGTATACAGGTTTCATGGGCATCCCGCGAGGGTTGCCAATGGTGGTGATGGTGTTTCGTTGTCCCTTATAGCAGCCGAGTGACACGATGAGCACGATCGACAAGCGCAGCACAGTTCCCTATTACGAACAGCTAGCGGAGCTGCTGAGGCGAGAAATCCAGCAGAACAAGCCCCCGACCGGCCTCTTCCAGTTGCCGTCGGAGAACGAGCTGGCCGCGCTACACGGGGTGAGCCGTCCCACGATTAGGCACGCCTTGGACTCACTTGAGCGGCAGGGTTACATCTACCGCGAGAAGGGTAGAGGGTCGTTCGCTGTAACTCGGCGAGTCGAGCAGGAGCTGACGCACCTAGTTTCCACCACGGAGGCCATGAGTCAACGGGGCTGGACTGTGGCCTCCCGGGTAGTCAGCCTGAATTACTTGAAGGCGCCTGCCTCTGTGGCACACGCGCTTGAACTCGGACCGAACGACTACATCTACGAGCTGTGCCGCGTCCGAACCGTGGGGGACGCGCCGCTCAGCGTACAGACGGCGTGCTTACCAGCGCACCTCTGTCCTGGGTTTGAGGAAAATGATCTCACCAGTTCTCTCTACCGGCTACTCGACACCCGGTACGGGCTGCGGCTTTGGTCCGGAAGCGAGATCTTGCGGGCACGGGGCGCGACTCAGGACGAGGCCAGACTGCTGGAAATTCGCAAGGGAACCCCCGTCATGTCCGCGCTGCGAGTCACCTATACATCAACAGGCACGGCGGTCGAGTATTTGGAAGCCGTCTGGCGGGGAGATCGATACGACTTTAAGGTGGCCCTGGCACGACCACCGGACTAACTGGAGCAACGCCGAGCCTGTCGGCAGGGTCACGGCGGTCCACGCGAGATAAATGAGAAAGGACCACAGATATGTCGGACGAACTCCGTTTCTCCGCAAATATCAACACCTTCAACGCCTGCGCCGACCGCTACGTCCTCTCGGGCTACGGCGAGCGGCTGACGACGGATCAACTTATCGACGCGGCAAGCCACGTCGAAGGGCTATCCGGCGTAGAGGTAGTCGGCACCTGGCACGTCAACGACTCGAACGTCGAGCAGGTGCGCAAACAGATTGGAGACGCTGGACTGGAGGTTACGTGCGTCACGCCTGACATCTGGGCCTCGAGCAAGTGGGGTTGGGGCTCGTTTGCCGCGAACGACCCAGGAGTTCGGCACGATGCCATCCACGAGGTCAAGAAGTCCATGGAGTGGGCCAAGCAGTTGAACTGCGAAGTGATCGACCTCTGGTTCGGCCAGGACGGGTACGACTATCCGTTTCAAGCGGACTACTACGCCGTCTGGGACCGGATCATCGAGGGCACACTGGAGTGCGCCGAGTATTTGCCCGACGTGAGGTTGGTGCTGGAGTACAAGCCCAAGGAGCCGCGTACTCACTGCTTCATCGGCACCGTGGGCAATACCTTGTTGCTCATAGAGAAGGTCAACAAGCCAAATGTTGGCGGCATGATAGACGTGGGGCACGCCCTCATGGCCTATGAGGATGTAGCGGAGTCGGCGGCACTGCTGCAGCACTTCGGGCAGAAGCTCTTCTACATGCACTTCAACGACAACTGGCGGTTATGGGACGACGACATGACTGCTGGTTCGGTGCACACTATCGAGCTTCTCGAATTGCTCTATTGGCTGGACAGGGTGCATTACACCGGCTGGTATGCGCTGGACATCTTCCCCTACAGGGAAGACGGGGTGCGAGCCGCCACGGAAAGTATCAAGTGGATCCAGGGACTGCACCGTATGTTGGACAGGATCGGTCGAGACCGCATTGCCGGCGTGATCGCAAGCGGCGATGCCATGTCTGCTTCGGAAATGCTCCGCGAAGCATTGGTTGGATAAAGGACAGTAAGGGAGAAAGAGCCGACACAT
>JBKQHU010000160.1:0-24996 GCA_052148655.1 Acidimicrobiales bacterium | reverse complement strand
TGGGACATCGTCGAGTTCTGCCGCCGCTCGGGGATCTACTGCCAGGGCCGGGGCTCCGCCGCGAGCTCGGCCGTTTGCTACGTGCTCGGGATCACCAACGCCGACGCCGTGGCCCTCGGTCTTTTGTTCGAGCGCTTCTTGTCGCCCGAGCGAGACGGCCCCCCCGACATCGACGTGGACATCGAGAGCGGCCGGCGCGAGGAGGTCATCCAGTACGTTTACGGCCGCTACGGCCGCGAGCGTGCGGCCCTCGTTGCCGTCGTCGTGAGCTACCGGGCCCGCTCCGCGGTGCGGGACGCCGCCAAGGCTCTCGGTCATTCGCCCGGGCAGATCGATGCCTGGGCCCGGCGTATCGAGAGCTGGGGATCGCTCGGCGGAGGCCACCGCTCGACAGCGCCGCACCGCAAGGACCGTTGGAGCTGGTGGAGCGCGGCGGCCGAGGACGAGGCGGCGCGGCGCGGCGGCGCCCGTGCGGCCACGACAGCCGGAGCGATCGGCGGCGACGGGCGTCCCGGCCGCGACGACGTCGCTCACGAACCGGGGCCGGAGGAGCCGGCGAGCGAGCTCGGGATCCCGGGCCGCGTGCTGGCGGTGGCGACCGAGCTGGAGGGCTTCCCCCGCCACCTCGGCATCCACCCCGGCGGCATGGTGATCTGCGACCGCCCGGTCTCGGAGGTCTGTCCGGTCGAGTGGGCCCGCATGGAGAACCGGACCGTTCTCCAGTGGGACAAGGACGATTGCGCGGCTGTCGGCCTCGTGAAGTTCGACCTCCTCGGCCTCGGGATGCTCGAGGCGATCCACCGGGCGGTCGACACCGTCGGCACCTATCACCACGACGAGATCGACCTCGCGAGGATCCCCCAGGAAGAGGCCGTCTACGACATGTTGTGCCGTGGCGACTCGGTGGGGATCTTCCAGGTGGAGAGCCGGGCGCAGATGGCCACACTGCCCCGGTTGCGGCCGCGTTGCTTCTACGACCTCGTCGTCGAGGTCGCCCTCATCCGTCCCGGCCCGATCCAGGGAGGATCGGTTCACCCCTACCTGCGCCGGCGCAACGGGACAGAGGCGGTCACATACCTGCACCCGTGTTTCGAGCGCAGCCTGGCCAAGACCCTCGGGGTGCCGCTGTTCCAAGAACAGCTCATGCAGATGGCGATCGACGCCGCCGGGTTCTCGGCTGCCGAGGCCGATCAGCTCCGTCAGGCCATGGGTGCAAAGCGCTCCGCTTCGCGCATGGAACGCCTCCGCTCCCGCCTGTATACGGGGATGGCCGAGCGGGGGATCACCGGACAGACCGCGGACGCCGTCTTCGAGCAACTGGCCGCCTTCGCCAATTTCGGGTTTCCCGAGAGCCACTCGGTGTCCTTTGCCTACCTCGTGTACGTGAGCGCGTGGCTGAAGCTGCACTACCCGGCGGCTTTCCTCGCCGCGCTGCTCAACTCCCAGCCGATGGGCTTCTGGGCGCCGCACACCCTTGTCGCCGATGCCCGGCGCCACGGGGTCGTCGTCCTCGGCCCGGACGTGAACAAGAGCGAGGCGGGGGCATCGCTCGAGCCCGGGACTCCCGGTCCTCTTGTAAGGCTAGGGCTCGCCTCGGTGAAGGGGATCGGGTCCGACCTTGCCGGCGTGATCTCGGGGGCCCGGCCATATGCGGACATGGAGGATCTCGTACGTAAAAGCGGCATCGGCCGCCCGGGCCTGGAGGCCCTCGCCACTGCGGGTGCACTCGCTTGGCTCGGTGCGACCCTGGTCGGCGCCGGCCGTAATGCGGATGCCTTGAGCACAATTGAGTCCGCTGTCCGTCCGCTCAGTCGTCGCGAGGCGCTCTGGGCGGCGGGCGCAGCCGCCCAAGCGCGTCCCGACCGTCTTCCTGGCACCGTGGTCGGGACCGGTGCCCCACCGCTTCCCGAGATGGACGATCTCGAGGAGATGTCCGCCGATCTGCAGACACTCGGGCTGTCACCAGGTTTGGACCCGATCGCCTTTGCACGGGCGAAGCTCGCCAGCCGGGGGGTGGTCCCCAACGCCGAGCTCGTAAAGGTGCCTGACGGCGCGAAGGTCATCGTTGCCGGGGTGGTAACCCACAGGCAACGGCCCGCTACGGCAGGGGGGACGACATTCCTCAACCTGGAAGACGAGACAGGGCTCGTGAACGTCATCTGCTCTCCGGGATGCTGGACCCGCTATCGCTCGGCGGCGCGCTCGGCGGTAGTCCTGCTCGTACGGGGGAGGCTCGAACGGGGGGAGGGGGCCGACCCTGAGGCGCCATCGTCCTCGAACGTCGTGGCGGAGTACCTGGAGGAGATCGACCTCCAGATGGCGCTCAGCCCGTCGCGGGACTTCCACTGACAACGACGCCCGTCCCGCGTGGCCGTTCCTCGAAGCGGGCTTCTCAAAGTCCCGGCCTCGGGGCCGCGGTGCGGCCCGTGCCCGGGAGAGGCTAGCTTTCTTATCCGTCAAAGGCCTTCCGGTGCAGTCCGCTGGACCGAACGCGCTCATGCTGCGCTCCGGGGGTCGCGACATAAGACCGGAGGCGGTCCGAACGCCGCCCAGCCTCGAGACGGAGACCCCCAGCGGATGAACGTGTTCTTCAATGGCCTCGGACGCTTCACCGTCCGGTTTCGCTGGTTCATCGTCGTCGTGTGGATTGTCGGGACGGCCGCATCGGTCCACTTCCTGCCCTCACTGGCAAGCCAGGTCAACAACGACAACTCGGCCTTCCTGCCTGCGAGCGCGCCGAGCACGGTCGCAGGCAACCTCGCCGAACCGTTGGTGGGCAAGGCGTCGCTCGTGCCGGTCATCATCATCGGCGTCAGCCAGGACGGCCCGATCAACGCCGCCGACACCCAGGCGGTCACCCGACTAGCCCTTGACGCCAAGAAGGTCCGGAACGTCGCCTTCGTGCAGTATGTCGGGACCTCCGCCAACGGGCGCGCGGTGCAGCTCCTCGTCGAGGCGAGCATCGCCGGGTTCAGCCCCGGCCCATCCGCGGACGTGGTCAACGGGCTGACCGCGGCCTTCGCGACAGCCGATGCTCCACCTGGCATCCGGTTCCACCTCGCCGGCGTCGTGGCCACCAACGTCGCCCAGCAGAAGGAGTCGAACTCGACCGGCAACAAGACCCAGCTGCTGTCGATCCTGTTCATCATCGTTCTCCTGCTGTTCGTCTTCCGCTCCGTGCTGGCT
Organism: Acidimicrobiales bacterium; assembly: GCA_052148655.1. Taxonomy (GTDB): domain Bacteria; phylum Actinomycetota; class Acidimicrobiia; order Acidimicrobiales; family Bog-793; genus Fen-455. The sequence goes on along the minus strand of JBKQHU010000160.1, from coordinate 21,810 downwards.
CCTCTGGTCACCTTGTTGCCGGCCGCGATCGTGCTCCAGCTGTCGGGCTCGGTCATCGGCGAGCTCGGATCCCACGGGCTCAAGATCTCTCAGATCACCCAGCTGCTCCTGATCGTGCTCATCCTCGGGGCCGGGACGGACTACGGGTTGTTCCTCGTCTTCCGTGTCCGGGAAGGACTGCGATCGGGCCTGGCGGCGAACGACGCCGTGGCACGAGCCGTCGCCCGAGTCGGCGAGTCGATCAGCGCCTCGGCCGGGACAGTCATCCTGGCACTTTTGACCCTCCTTTTCGCCAGCTTCGGGATATACCATGATCTCGGCGTCCCGCTCGCGATCGGGATCGCCGTGATGCTCGTCGCCGGGATAACGCTCCTGCCGGCCTTGTTGGCGATCCTCGGGCGCGCCGTGTTCTGGCCGGCCAAGATCGTCGCTGGCGAGGCCAACGAGAGCTGGTGGGGCAAAGTGGCCCAGCGCGTCATCGCCCGCCCAGGGCACACCCTCGCTGCCGGTGTGATCGTCTTCGGGGCGCTCGCCTTCGGGGCGCTGTTCTACGCGCCGGCGGGATTCGGCGGAGCCACCGCGGCACCGAACGGCAGTGATGCCGCGGCTGGGAACGCGGCCTTGATGAAGTACTTCCCCCAGGCGAGCTCGAACCCGACGAACCTCATCTTGCGGCTCGCCGCCCCAATGTGGCAGGACCCCGGCGCGGTGGTGAAAGCGGGGAAGGAGCTGCAGGCGACCGGGCTCTTCAACGCCTTGCCGGGCCCGCTCGATCCCGCCGGTACGGGGGTCTCACCGGCGCTCTACGTGAGCCTGCACGCCGCGCTCGGCAATCCCGCCCTGCTCCCGGCCCTGCCACCGCCCGGTTCGCCGGCCGCGAAGGTGCCGATCCTGACCTACGACCTGTACCGCGCGACGGCGCGTTTTGTCAGCCCCGACGGGCGCACGATCCAGTTCGAAGCGGGGCTCACTGCCGGTGACGCCGCCTCCACGCCGGCTTTGAATGCGGTGCCCAGCATCCGCAGGGCCTTGACGGCGGTCCAGCACAGCATCGGGGCCGACGCGAGCGGCGTGGCCGGCGAGGCTCCAGCGCTCTACGACGTGAGTTCGATCTCCGACAGCGACCTCGTCCACATTGTCCCGATCGCTATCCTCGCCATCGGCCTCCTGCTGGCGCTCGTGCTGCGCAGCCTCGTGGCCCCCCTCTATCTCATCGCGAGCGTGATGCTGTCGTACCTGGCGGCACTTGGCCTCGCGTCAATCGTGTTCATCAAGCTCGCCAACAGCGGTGGACTCACCTTCCTCTTACCGTTCTTGATGTTCATCTTCCTCTTAGCCCTCGGCGAGGACTACAACATCCTCGTCATGACGCGGATCCGGGAAGAGGCGCACAAAAGACGTCTTCGTGATGCCGTGGTGACGGCGGTCGGCGCGTCGGGGCCGACGATCACCTCGGCGGGACTCGTTCTCGCGGGGACCTTCCTCGTCCTAGCGGTCACCGCGGGGGGCCAGCCCGGCGGGAGCCAGATCCGCGACATCGGCATCGGCTTGGCGCTCGGCATCTTGATGGACACGTTCCTCGTGCGCAGCCTGCTCGTGCCCTCGACGGTGTCGCTGCTCGGCCGATGGAACTGGTGGCCGGGCAAGCTGGCGGAGATGGACCTGGCCAACGCGGCGGCCCCGGGAGACGGGGATCCCGGCGAGCTCACCGCCGGCGGATCATCGGGAGTCTTGCCGAGGACCGAATGACCTCATGGTCGAACAACGCCTGCGGCGCACCGGGCCGGGCGTAGCGAGATCCGCTCGGAGGCGAGGGCGGCGCTAGGCGCGAGCTGGAGGCAAGGTCTGATCCGGTGGCGCCGCGCCCGGCGGGGGCATCCCCGAGGCCGGTCGCGTGTCACCGGTCCACTGGCTGCCGTCCCACCACCGCACCTGGGACGGGTCGGCGGTGTCGCTGTACCAGCCGGCGGCCGGAAGGGGGGCGTCTTGACCCTGGTGGTAAGCGAGCGCGGCCGCTTGGCGGTAACCCGGGACTGCTATGCCCTGATTGCCGGTGGAGGCACGCCACAACTCCGAGGCCTGGTGCCGGCGGGAGGCCTCGACACAAGCCCAGACGATCGAGACGATCCAGGCCACCGCCGTGGTGACGCCGAAGGTGTAATAGCCCGTGAGCGCCACCAGCACGAGGACCAGCGCTGGTACCACCTTCACGTACAACAGGCCCAGCGGACCGAGGAACAGCGTGAGGAGGAAGGCGAGCACCGGCGACTTGTCGACAGGAACCCGGTTTGGCCCCGGCGACGCAGGAGTCTCCATGCGAGGAGTCTCTCAGGTTCGCGGTGGCTCTTCTAACGGAGGTGCCGTGGTACCGAGAGGTGCCGTGGCTCCGGGGGTCATCTCCACCGGCGAGGATTCGGTCACATTTCTCCAGGGTCGCGCTCTCACGGTCCAGCTGGCGGCGACGAGGAGGGCCGCAGCGCACAAGACCCACCCGAGCGTCGTCGTGCTCACCCCGACGTACTTGAGGCCGGAGGCAAAGATCACGAACGTGATGATCGGGCGCACGATCCGGTCCGGTGCCCTCGAAGAGAGAAAGGACCCGACGAGCACGGCGGGGACGCTGCCGACGATGATGGAGGTCGTCACCGAGAATTCCACGTGGCCGAACGCCAGTGCCCCGAGTGCCGCCGCACCGGTCAGCGGAACGGCCTGGGTGAGATCGGTGCCGACGAGCTGGTTGGCTCCGAGAAGCGGGTAGGCGAAGAGCAGCAGGACGATGATCAACGACCCCGAGCCGACAGAGGTGATCCCGACGATGATCCCGCCCAACATCCCGATGGCGATCGTGGGGAGGGGACGGACGACGATGTCGTGGACGGCGCCGCTGCGTCGGTGGCCACCACGGCGGTCGAGGAGGTAACGCAGCGTCATGGCGGCGGCGCCCACGAGGAGTGCTGCGCCGAGCGCCCGCTCCACGTTGTCCTGAGCGAGGTGGGACTGGCCCATCAGGTGGAGGAGATAAGCGCCGAGAAAGGCCATCGGAACCGAGCCGAGGACAAGCCACCCGACGAGGCGGAGATTGACCGTTCCCTTCTGGAGGTGGACCGCAGCTCCGAATGGGCGCATCACGACGGCGGCGACGAGGTCGCTCGAGATCGCCGTCGTTGGCTTGACCGAGAACAGCAGGATCAGCATCGGCGTCATGAGCGCGCCACCCCCTGCACCGGTCATGCCGACCAGGAAGCCGACGACGGCACTACCCAGCACGATGTAAGGATTCAAGTCAAACCGTCCCCCGGTTCCCCCGAGTCGAGAAGCTCTGCAAGTGGCAAGCAGTGCTGGCCCCACAGGCGCCGCAGCACCGAGACGTTAAGTCACCGCGACCGCGCGCGACCAGTTCTCACGGTCGGCGTTCGCTTCGGGCCTCGAAGACGAGTTGTCGCGAACTGTCGATGAGCACAGCCGCCGGCGCGTCAGGCAGCGCTGGTCGCGGTCCAACCCGTCCACCTCCAGCTTGGCGGCCATGACGCGGCCCGGCGCGAGGTCTTCCAGCCGGAGGTACTCCGCGTCCTGGGCTTAGCGGAGCGCTGTCGTCGCCGCCAGGATGGCGGCCACAGACCGGTCGACATCGGCCTCGGTCGTACGCCAGCTCGACACCGAGATGCGCATGAGACGCCGGCCGTGCCAGTTGGTGGCCCCCATCCAGCACTCGCCTGAGCGCTGTACGGCCTCGACGACCCTGTTGGTGCGGGCGTCGTCGCCGAAGCTGACCAGAACCTGATTGAGCACGACGTCGTTGGCGATCGTGACGCCCGGCGTAGCGCCGAGCTGTTCGGCGAACCGGCGTGCCAGACCACAGCACCGCTCGACCAGGTCCGCGACCCCGCTGCGGCCGAGCTCGCGCAAGGCGGCCCAGGTGGCGAACCCGCGGGCCCGGCGAGACGACTCGACCACGTAATCACCCGGCGAACGCAATCCGCCCTGGCCCTGTCCTGTCAGGTAGGCGGCGGTCACCGACATGGCGGCCGCGTGCGCGTCGGGATGGGCGCAGAAGGCGTAGCCGACGTCGTAGGGGACGTTGAGCCACTTGTGGCCATCGGTCCCCCACGAGTCGGCATTCTCGATTCCGGCGGTGAGATGGCGGGTGGCCGGATTGGCCGCGGCCCACAGCCCGAAGGCACCGTCGACGTGGACCCAAGCGCCGTGTCGATGCGCTTGTGCACTCGCCGCGGCGAGATCGTCGAAGGCGCCGCTGTTCACGTTGCCGGCCTGCAGGCACACGATCGTCGGACCGTCCGGGCCAGCTGCAAGCACGCGTGCGAGATCGGCGACATCGATCGCCCCCTGGGCATCGGTGGCCACCGGCTCGAGCACTTCGGTGCCCAGCCCCAACAGGCGCAAGGCCCGGTCGATCGTGGCGTGGCGTTCCCGGTTGGCGACGACTCGCAACCGTGGGGCGCCGCTAAGCCCTTGGCGTTCGACGTCCCAACCCGCCGCGGCCAAGACGTGGTGGCGGGCCGCGGCGAGCGAAACAGTGTTGGCGCCCTGCCCGCCGGTCGTGAAACCGAACGACGCCCCGATCGGCAAGCCCAGCAGATCCTTCAGCCAACCTCCTGCGATGTCCTCGACGACTGCGGCACCGGGCGAGGTGGCCGCGTTGAATGCCGGCTGGTCCCATCCAACCGTGAGCATGTCCGCCGCAGTCGCGGCGTCGAGGGCGCCACCGACGACGAAACCGAAGTAGCGAGGACCCGTCGTTGCGACCAGGGCCGGCTCGACGGCTCCTACCAGCTCGTCGATCACGACCTCAGGCGGCGTGGGCCCGTCGGGCAACGACCCCAGCGCGCTCCGCAGGGCAACGAGGTCGGCATCGCTCGGGAACACGGGTTGCGCGGCCACCTTTGCACGATGGCCGGCGGCCCGGGCGGCGGCATTTGTCAAGAGCTCGAGGAGAGAATCCATCCCTTGATTATCGTCGCTGGCCAGCCACACGCCGGCCGGCTCCCCGGCCAGGCGGTCGGTGGGCTGTTCACACACGAGGTTGCCCTGGCGGGCGCCCGAACGGGCCGGCTAGTCGAGCGAACCCGGGTCCACGCCTGTGCCCCCGGCCGCGTGACTCGCGTACGAGGCCAGAGCGAATCGCAGGATGTCGACCGCTTCGCTGGCGCTCCACAGCATCGGGCCCTCACCTGTGCGAAGCCAACGCAGCCAATGGTGGCCGGAATCCCTGAAGCTGCTGGCCCAGTCGTCGTCGAGGGCGTGGTACGAGCGCACTTCGCCGTCGAGGTAGACCTCCAGGCTCGGCTGCTGGACGCCGCGGCCCGTGCACCGGTTCACCCGCGCGTAGCCGCGCCGGCCTGTGATCTCCCAACGCTCGTCGTTGGTGTAGTAGTCGGAGCGCAGGTACATGTCGACGGCAAGCGTGATGTCCCAGACGCCGCGGATCCCGCTTTGGTGCTCCCACACGATGGTCGTGGGTGCGTCGACGTCGATGCCGGGAAAGACCTCGGTGTTGCCGACCCACGCCCGCACTTCCTTGACGGGACCGAAGAGCCAGATTGCCGTCGAGAGCTTGTGCCAGCCGTCATCGAACACGAGAGTCCCACGGCCACGCCGCATCTGTTGGAACTGCCACTCGTAGGTGCTCCCTGGGACGTCCCAGCCGCCGCGGCCACTTGCCACCATCTTCATGTGGTAGCCGCTCACTTCGCCGAGCGCGCCCGAGGTGACGATCTCTTTGAGCTTCACAAGCGGTTCGTAGAAGATGTAGTTGTCCATCACCCGCAGCAGCCGGCCGTTGGCCTCGGCTGCTGCGACCATGCTCGCGGCCTCCGCGAGGTCGTTGCAGATCGGCTTTTGCAGGTTCACGTGCCAGCCGTAGCCGAGGAGCTCGGCAACGCCGTCGGCATGCAAAGGAATGGGCAGCAGCACCTCGACGGCGTCGAGCTCCAGACCGCTGGCAGCAAGTTCGGCGGCCGAGGCGAAGCTCCGCGCGGCCGGCCAGTCCGCCTGACGCTGGGCGCGTCGCTCCTCGCTCGGATCCACCAGCGCCACGACTTCGACATCGGGATTGTCCACATAGGCGCGCACGTTGAGGTCGTAGATGCGTCCCAAGCCCACGAACGCGGCGCGCACAGGCCTTTCATACGGCGCAAAGCTCACATTCGGCCCGTCTCCCAGCATCGCCCAATCCTACGCCCGGGCCACCGAGGCGCCCATTTCCGGGGCGGCGAGATAGCCTTCGGCGATGCCCACGACCGGCCATATCACGGCCTTTGCCCTCACGGCCGTAGTGATCATCCTCATCCCGGGACCGAGCGTCATGTTCATCGTCGGCCGGGCGCTGGCCTATGGCCGCAAGGCCGCTGTGCTCACGGTCGTCGGCAATACGCTCGGCGAGTACATCCAGGTGATCGCCGTCGCATTCGGGATCGGTGCGGTGGCGGAACGCTCGGTGGCTGTGCTGACAGCTCTCAAGCTCTTCGGCGCCGCCTACCTTGTCTACCTCGGCCTGAAGACGATCCGGGAACGCCGGTCTTTGCTGAAGATTCTTCAGCCGGCAGAGACCCCCTCACAGCGCCGCTTCCTGCTGCAAGGCTTCGTCGTCGGGGCCACCAATCCCAAGACGGTCGTGTTCCTGGTGGCGATCCTCCCGTTGTTCGTCGATCGGGCCGACGGGAGCCTCTCGGGTCAGATCCTGGTGCTGGGTCTGGTGTTCTCCTTCATAGCCCTGCTCTGCGACAACGCCTGGGGTCTGTTCGCAGGGGCAGTGAGAACATGGTTCGCAAAATCACCGAGACGCGTCGAGCTGATAGGTGGCATCGGTGGACTGGCCATCATCGCCGTCGGTGTAAGGCTGGCCGTCACCGGCCGGAAGGACTGACCGGCCCGCACCCGGCGCCGTCGCGGTGCGCCGCTAGTACCGCGGGTCTTTGAACCTGCCGGCTCGCCTGGCCTTCAGGGCGCCCGGCGCTTGCTCACGATCACGAGGACCGGTGCCCTGACCACCGCCAGCGATGGGAGCCCGATCGGCATTGATGCCGGCCTTCAGCTGAGCAAGGACGGCAAATCGCAAACAGGAAGGTGTTGGTGCGCTCCCGCGTTCTTGGCGCAGGCGCCGGCGAAGTTCCGGCCGCGCCGGTCACGCGCCGACGTGGTGCGCATGTGACCGCGTTACTGGGGCTTAAGCAGACGGAGCATCTCACGTCGCCAGGCGGACCGGGCACGGGCGGCCTCGACAGTCTCGGGGTGCACCAAACGGGTGATCTTGGGCGCGTCTGGGCCCCGGTGGAAGGCGAAGGCGCGACCTTCGATCTCCCGGTCCGCCTTGGTGTAGTGGTCGCGCTGGAGCAGGTAGCCGTTCCAGGAAGGCACGAGGAAGGTCTCGAAGAACTTGCCGTGTGCCGTCACGTCCTGGAACACGCCCCAGCGCGTCCCGCCGAGGCGTCTTCTCACGACGCGCAGCTCCGCCATGGCGACGAGGAAGTCATCCACGTCCTCGCCGTCGACGCGGTACTCGATGAGGATGAGGACCGGGCCGTCGTCAGGACGAACGTGCTCCCCGATGGGCAACGACGGGCTCGCGACGATCTGCAGCGAAGAACGGTCCACGACCGGCAGGCGGTAGCGGGGGATGAGCAGGATGCCGGGAACAAAGGCGCAGGCGGCGATGAGCAGGGTCTCGCGCAGGGGCAGGAACGTGTCGATGACGCCGAACCCGAGCCCTCCGAGCACGAACGGCCCTTGCAGCACGACGTAGTAGAGCGACAGGGACCGCGTCTGCACCCACTCCGGGGTCACCTGGCGCGCCGCGACAATGAAGGACACGGTCGCCCAGACCCAGGCGGCGCCGGTGGTGAGGAGCACGGGCACTGTGGCCCACCGGGTAGGCCAGATGACGAGCACGGCCACGGCGAGTGAGTCGGCCAACGTGGCGACGGCGACGACGGTGTCCAGGCGCAGGCGACCTTGCAGGCGAGGGAAAAGGAGGGCGGCGATCATGGCGCCCACTCCGCTGAGTGCCAGCAGGAGGCCGTAGCCGAGTGCCGAGGTGTGCAGGTAATGCGCCGCGAAGAGCGGGAACAGCGCTCCTAGCGCCGCCGCGGGTGTTACGAACACAGCCGTGCGGGCGGCGACCGCTCTCAGGCCCGGCGTGTTCGAGAAGTAACGCCAGCCGGAGGATATTGCCCCGAGAAGGCTCTCGGCCGCGGATCCGCCGGGTGTGGACAGGCGCAGGTCGTTGCGCCCTCGCCAAAGCACGAGGAAGCAGACGAGAGGGACCATGACAGCGGCGCAGAGGGCGAAGAACACGGTCGTGCCCGCGCTCCGCAGGACCGCTCCTCCGAGAACCGGTCCGACGACCTGGCCGATGTTCCACTGGAAGCTGTCCAGGCTGAGTGCGACGGGGACCATCTCGGGTGGCACCAGCCTGCTGACCGTCGTCCACCACGACGGCGACGAGGTCCCGCTTGCCACCCCCATGCCTGCGAGTCCTATGAGGAGCGTCGCAGGCGTCAGCAAGTGCGACGATGACATCAAGACGAGGAACGCCACCGAGCTGATCAGAAGGATCTTGGCGAGCAGCAGCACGGCCCGGCAGTCGCGGGAGTCCGCCGCGGCACCGGAGAACACGACGGCACAGATCCCGGCGAGCGGACCCATCGCCGTGGCCAGGGTGACCAGGACCGGCGAGGTCGTGAGGCGCTCCATTATGTAGCCGCCGACGAGGGTGATCATCCAGATACCGGTGCTGGAGAAAAGGGCCGTTGCCTCCAGCCAGCGGAATGCCCGGCTTCTCAGGGGGGCGAAGAGCTCGTTCACGGGGCCACCGGATGGCACAGGGCGGCGGCTTCACCTCGCGGATCAGGTCTCACCAAGCGTCGGGCTTTGTCCGACGGCAGCAGTCTCCCTCGGAGCTCGCCGAGGGGTGCTCGCCGTAGCCTCACTGCGGCAGGAGCGAGTCGGGAAGAGGAGAGTCGTTGCCGGTCACCTCCACATCGACGACATGAGCGATGTCGGCGGAGGAGCGTCCTATGCAGAGCTGGTAGGTACCGGGATCGACGTACCACCCGGGTCGGGACCGGTGCAGTGATGACGGCTCGTGACCGTGGTTGAACACACTGGCGGGCATCCGGGCACGCAGGGCTGGCCACTCGGTGTCGGCGATGTCGTAGTAGGCGAACGAGCGCTCGTTCAGCGCGAGCGACACCGTCGTCGTCTCACCCGGGTCGAGCCACACCTTGGCGAAAGCCCGCAGTTCCTTCACCGGGCGGAAGCGGCCACCCGGCCGGGGCCGTCCTCCTCCCGGTGCCGCGACATAGAGCTGGACCACTTCGGCACCGCGGCGCTGGCCGATGTTGGTCACCGGTACCTCGACGCGGAGGCTCCCGCCCGGCTGCAGCTTCGAAGTGGACGGGCGCGGTGCCCCCATCTCGAAGCTCGTGTACGACAGCCCGTGGCCGAAAGCGAAGCGCACCGGCAGCCGGCGCGTCTCGTACCAGCGATAACCGACCAGCAGGCTCTCGCTGTAACGGACACGGCTCGACTCGCCCGGAAAGCTCCCGAACGCCGGCGTGTGCTCGAGGCACATCGGCAGCGTTGTCGGGAGTCGTCCACCCGGCTCGCTCTCGCCGAGGAGCACGTCGGTGATGGCGTTCGCCAGTTCCTGACCGCCGAAGAAGGCCTGGATCACCGCCGCTGCGCTGTCCGCCCAGCCCAGAGTGACCGGAGCGCCCGAGTTCACCACCACGACGGCGCGCGGATGTGCCGAGAGCACCCGTCTCACGAGCTCGTCCTGGTTGCGCGGGAGCTCCATCGACTCGCGGTCGTAGCCTTCGCTCTCCCACACCTCGTCGGTGCCGACGATGACGACGACGGCGTCGGCTCCCTCGACGGACTTGATCGCCTCCTGGATGCTCGCCTCGTCCGCGACACCGGCGCCGGTGACACCGGGGGCGTAGGTGACCTCCGTTGCACTCCCCAGTCGCTCGCGCAGCACGCCCAGAGGCGTCAGCACGTAGTGGGGGGTGACATTTGCGCTCCCCCCACCCATGATCGCGAGCCGTGCGGCGTTCGGACCGACGACCGCGAGGTGGTGAAGCCGGGATTCCTCCAAGGGGAGCAGCCCATCGTTTGTGAGCAGGACCATGCCGTCGGCCGCAGCGCGGCGAACGAAGGCACGGTCCTCCTCTCGGTCTTCGGGGTGTTCGTCGACCGGCGTGTCGTCGAGCGCCCCGACTCGGTCGAAGACCGTCAGCATGCGGTGGGCCATCTTGTCGAGCTGCGTCTCGTCCAGCTCGCCCGAGCGCACGGCATCGACGAGCGTGGGACCGAACGCTCGGGCCGGGGCAGGCATCTCCAGGTCGAGGCCCGCATTAGCTGCATCGACCGTCGTCGCGATACCGCACCAGTCGGTCATGACGAACCCGGCGAATCCCCACTCCTGGCGGAGGATGCCGTCGAGCAGACGGGCGTCGTCGGGGACGAAGCGCCCATTGACCCTGTTGTACGCAGTCATGACCGCCAGCACCCCGGCGATACGGACCCCGTACTCGAAAGGCAGGAGATAGAGCTCTCTGAGGGCCCGCTCGTCTATATCCGACGAACAAGTGTTGCGTTCGTGTTCGACCTCGTTGCCGACGAGATGCTTGATCGTCGCCACAACGTCGCTGTCTTGCACACCGCCGATGTACGCGACCGCCAACTTGCCGGTCAGCACCGGGTCCTCTGAGAAGCACTCGAAGTTACGACCCCAAAGAGGGTGGCGGTGCAGGTTCACTGTTGGAGCGAGGAGGACTCTGCAACCTTTCTCGCGGGCCTGGCGGGCCACTACGGCGCTCGCTCGTTCGACCACAGCAGGGTCCCAGGTCGCACCTAGCGAGGTTGCCGAGGGGATGCATACAGAGGGCGTGATGCTGGAATGGTTTCGAGTGTCGCCGCGAGCACCGTTCGGGCCGTCCGTCGTTCTGACCGACGGTATCGCGAGCCGAAGGACGCTCGCGGTTCGCCAGTTGTCGATCCCGACGGTGAGCGCGGCCTTCTCCTCCAGGGTGAGCGCGCTGGTCAGCGCCGCGATGTCGCGAGGTGAGCCGGCCTTGACACTGGGATCGGGGGATGGCATGTCGAGTGCTCCTCTTTGTTGGTCGAACCTAGCTCCCGCAAGTCAGGAGCCGATGGTATGGGGACAAAGCTGACCGCCGTCGGGCCTGACAGGACCGGGATGTCCCGGGACGCCCGGTCTGCTTCAGCGCTGTCAGGCTCCCGCGGCACCACCCACGGCGGCGATCCTTCAAGTTGAGTCGCCGCGGTGGTGCGGTCTTGTGCCCTCGCTGCCCACCGCTCGCGAGCTCCGGGCGACCCGGTTGGCTCTTTGGAAGGTCCCGGTGGTGGCATGAACCACCGCGTCGGCAAGGTCTCAGGTCCTGACGCGACAGCACCCCGGGGGGGGATCCGGGGTGCTGATGTCAGGGGACACGATCGGTCAGTCACCCCCGAGGACCGGCGGCCTGATCTACGATCACTATCAACCCACACGCAGTATGCGCCCGGCTGGTCGGTCCCACATAGGGCCGAAGGACTCATTCTTGCCAGAGCCGAAGATCACCTGCGCGCCATCGGGTGGGGCGGTCCAGGTCGCAGACCCACGAGAGTGCCGGCGCCCCGTCACGATCGCGTCCGAGGGCCAATCGGCCGTGTCCTCAAAGAACCCCGAGCGGCGGCGCCCCGCAACGAGCCTGGGAGCGCCGCGAGCAGTCGCAGTCCGTCCGGGAGGTTCCTTTGCTGGCACAGGCCTGTAACCGAATCGCCATTGCAGTGGCCCTCGGTGTCAAATCAGAATTGGTCATTGGTTGCAGCGCGAGCCGTGGGGGTTCCCTGATCGTCGGCAACATCGCCGGCCGGGTAGTGGCGCATGGCGAGGACACTTCTGCAGGCTCGGAGGTGGACGATGCTCAAAAGCCAGGATGTACTGCTTGTCGAGGTCGGCACGGTAGGCGATGTTGCCGCGCCCGGACTACCTCGCGGGCCTGCGTCCGGCACGGGACGCCCGGAGAGAGACCGCCGCCCGATAGCGCCGGCTCGATGATGTCGCGGCCGGGGTCGACAGGCGGGCGTCTTGGCGAGAGAAAGGGCTTGTGCCAATGATCGAATCAGACTTTCGACCCCTGAGGGCCCGTTACGATGTTCGTACCCCCACGGTCGCCTATGTGCCGAACGAGCAGGGTGGCAAGTACGCCGGGTATCTCTATCTGCTGGCCAGCGCGGAAGGCCCGATCCTCAGCGTCCCCGGCATAGTCGGGGGTCTCGACGATGCGGAGCCTGACACTGCCAGCGCGGAGGCCCTGATCGGCAGGCCGATCGGATCGTGGGATCTGCGGTCGGACGGTTGGTATGCGGAGATCCAGTGCTTTTCCACGCACCTGAACGCGGGCGAGGGTCTCCCGGTTCGATAGTCCGAAGCGAAGGGCAGCTGCTTGATCTAGCAGAGGGCTCCCGGTCTGAGGGCCCACGTCCGCGTCCACCGGATTCCGGCTGAACGCCGCAGGTGACAGCTGATATTGAGTCGGGTGCACGGCTCATCGCTTCCCTCGCAAGGCGACGCGGGTCGTGCACCCACCAATTCCATCGGTGCCGCGCGTCCTCCCCTTGAGCGGCCGGTACCGCCGCGGCGAACTGGGCGGAGCATTTCCAGCGAGTTGGTAATAGCATCATCCCTGGCCGGTGCCCGGGTCGACGGCGAGATACGTAGCCCCGGGCGCAGGTCTTCGAGGCCGAGGCGTCGCCGTTGTGTCCGAGTCGGCCCTGCCCATGCGCTCACGAACTCCGGCTTCTTTTGTCCCAACGCCGTGCGCGTCCGAGCACTGAGTTGGATCCAAGGTCGTCGAGCACCCTGGTTTGTGGCGCGTACCTGCGACATCATGTTGCGATGGAGGAGTACCTCGACGTCAACCGGGCCAATTGGGATGAGCGGGCTCCTGCGCATGCGGCTTCGGCCGATTATGCGGTCGAGCGCTTCGTCTCGGACCCCTCCTTCCTCTCCTCGGTGGTCAGCTTCGACCGTCCTCGGCTCGGCGACCTCACCGGTGTCAAGGGCATCCATCTTCAGTGCCACATCGGGACGGACACGATCTCACTGGCCCGCCTCGGCGCAAAGATGACCGGGCTCGATTTCTCGCCTGCGTCGCTCGCAGAGGCGAGGAAACTCGCGCAACGCACCGGGACTTCGATCGAATTCGTCGAGGCGGACCTTTACAGTGCCCCTCAGGCGCTAGGGCCCGCTTCGTTCGACCTCGTCTATACGGGCATCGGGGCCCTGTGCTGGCTGCCGGACGTGGCGCGCTGGGCTTCGGTGGTTGCCACCCTGCTCCGGCCGGGTGGACGGCTCTTCATCCGAGAAGGCCATCCCATGCTGTTTGCCATCGACGAGACCCATCTCGACCGCCTTGTGGTCGACTTCCCGTACTTCCAGCTCGACGCCCCACTCATCCTCGAAGAGGGTGGCACGTATGTCGATACCGAGGTGCAGTTCTCCCACAACGTCGCCCATTACTGGAGCCACGGCCTCGGCGAGACCGTCGCCGCCGTCCTTGAGGCGGGCATGGACATCACAGGTCTCGCCGAGCACGACAGCGTCCCGTGGAACGCGATTCCCGGCCGGATGAGCATGGACGCCTCAGGCGAGTGGCGTCTCGACGACAGGCCCTGGCGCCTGGCCGCGAGCTACACACTCGAGGCGCGAAAGCGCTGAGTCGCGAGGCGGCCGGGCGACTGCTCCGGGCCGTGTGGTGAGCCGGCGCCGAACGCGGCTGCCCGTCCCTGGCGCGGGCCGCACGCGCCTGTCGAGGTTGTTGGCGCGACACGCCGGTTCGGTGCCGCCGCACCGCCGGCCGCCGAATCCGCACCGCCGGACTTGGTGAGCTATCCGAGCTCGCCTGGCATCTCGGGCGGTTGTCAGCCACCGCCTGCGGCCGACGCGGTCGCCTGTCCGGTTTCGGTCACGTCACAGAAGACGAAGCCGTCTCGCTCGACGACCTGCCCGGTCTCGATGCTTATGGGCGAACGGAACCCCGGACCGTCCCAAACGAAAGTGTGAAACTCGCCCCGTTCGCCGCAGGGATCGACTCCTTCCGGAAGCTCGCCGAGCAGTTCGGCGTCGAAGGCCCGACCGACGAACTCACAGGGCAGTTGTCTCGGATCGACGCAGGTGATCACGGCCTTCAGGCCCCTCGCGAGCATTTCCCTCGCGAGAACGTCCGTCGCCATGTCCCAGAGGGGGAAGCTCGGTGAGATGCCTGTTCCGTCGAGACGGTCTTCCCGGTAGGCGCGCACGTCTCGGAGGAACAGGTCGCCGAAGACGACCTGGGTGACGCCGTCATCGTGTGCAAGAGCCATTGCCTCTGCCATGCGCGCCTCGTAGATCTCGTTCGAGCACGGCGAAGGTATTTCGACGGTTACAAGCCTGAGACCGAGGCGATCCGCCTGAGCTTCGAGCAAGGTGCGCCGGACGGCGTGCATCGCCACCCGACCTGCGTCGGCGTTGACCGTGGACAAGAGGGCGGTCACCTCTACGGTGCCTTCGACGCGGGCGAGCTCCAACGCCATGGCGCTGTCCTTTCCGCTGCTCCAGCTCATCCATGCCCTGGCGCGGGTTTGCATGCGCTCAGTCTTGTCCGCTTTCGCCCCTGCGCGCCTCTCCAGGCAGGTCTCGCAGGGGATGGTGCCGGTTGCCACGAACCCGGCTCGGGAGGCGGAGACGGTGCGAGACGCCGCGGCGTGAGGCAGGCTCAGGTGGACCGGGCGACGCCGTTCCAAGACTCGGTCGAAGTTCCGGCGCCGAGGTAGCCAACGGCCGTGCATGAGCTGGCCGAGAGACAAGACACGGCGCTCAGCGCGCTTTCTGCGGCAACAGATGAACTCGGAAGGTCCGACGAGCCGACTGCTCCAGGGGCCGGAGCGACAACATTCCACGCGAGGCCTGCCACGAGGATTCCCGCCGCGCTCAGAAACCCAAGGCATGCGCACAGGTCGCCGCTTCGCGTCCAGAGCACGCACAGCGCTCCTTGGGATCGACGCATCTGTGCGGAGCACATGTCGGGTGTGTCCTTGTGCCGCTTCCTTTGCTCGGCCGGCGTGACGTCGCAGGATGGGCAGCACTTAACATCGGCGGTGGTATGAGAGGGCGGTCCATGTCTTCGCGGGGAACGTCCGGGCGCCGGACGGATCTTTGGAAGACGGCTCTGGCGGGAGCCGTCATGGTTGGCATCGGCAGCGCGTTCGCATTTGCTCCGTGGGCGAGTCACGGGGCCACGGGGCGCGTCCTCGCCGACGCAGCTATTGGTGCTCCGCTCGCGAGCTCGGATGCCCGCCGTCCGCCAGCTCATCCGGCGACCAGGCTTTCCCCACCGCATGCAGATATGTCGGCTCCGGGAGTGCTCATCCTCGACCGCAACTTGCCGGACCCTGTGGTCGTGGAGCAGGGCGGCCGCTACTACCTGTACGCGAGTCAAACCGGCTTTGACACGCCCCCGGTATCGCTGACGACGAGTGACGGTCCGACTCTGTTGCGCTGGGAAAGGACGGGCACGGCCATGGCGACGGTGCCTTCATGGGCCGAGACCGGCTTCACCTGGGCTCCTGACGTCCGCCTGATCGATGGGCGCTACGTGATGTACTTCGACGCCTGGGCCGAGAAGTCCTTGTACTTCCGCGCCGACGAGTCCGGGTTCTCCCAGCGCGCCCAGTGCATCGGTGTCGCCACGGCAGGAAGGCCCGCCGGCCCTTTCACGCCCGTGGCCGGCCCTCCGCTGGTGTGTCAGTTCAACCATCACGGTGCGATCGACCCGCGGACGTTCCTCTCCCCGGCCGGCCGGCTCTATCTCGACTGGAAATCGGACGACAACGCGGACCCCGGCTCGCCGCCGACGCATCTGTGGGCGCAGGAGTTGTCGAGAAACGGTGAACGGTTCGTAGGAGCCCGGTACCTGCTCATGAGCGGCAGCCGGCGCGTCTGGAACGGCGGGTTGATAGAGGCGCCCGACATGGTTTACGCCGTGCACGCGTATTGGCTCTTCTACTCGGGATCTTGGTTCAACGGGCCCGGTTACTCGATCGGAGTGGCCCGGTGCGCAGGTCCGGAGGGCCCGTGCACGCCCAGTTCCGCGAGGCCTTGGCTCGGCGCGAACTCTCAAGGCAGTGGGCCTGGCGAGGAGTCCTTATTCCGCAACTCTCAGGGTTGGTGGATGGTCTACTCGCCCTGGTCGCTGTACAAGCATGACTATCGGCCCGTCGAGCTGGCCAAGGTCTACTTCGCTCCGGCCGGACCCTATCTGGCGAAGGTCCCGGCGTAAGAGCTCGAGCACAGAGACCGCAGCGACGCTCAGTCCAGTCTTGTGACGCCGAGCCCGAGGTCGTCTCCGGCGGCGAACCGGGCAACTACGAAGTGGTCGCCAGGCTGATCACGCACAAGCAACCAGCCGCCGGTCATCGCGCCGGTCGTCGACCGAGCGCTCAACCGGGTCCGCTCGTCCGGCCGAGCGCCTCGTACATGCGGGCGAACTCTCCGTTGGACGCCTTGATGGCCTGAATCGCCCGATTGACATCAGTTTCGTCGTTCGTCTTGGCGAGAGTCTCGGCACCCACCTTGTAACTGGCTAGTCCGGCGGCGAAGTGCCGTTGAGCCTCCTCGTCTGGTATCGGCGGCAGCTGTTCGCCTCTCACCAACACAGCCAGGAGCCAAGTTGCCGCCAGCTCGAAACCCCTCCGGCTCTGGTTGCCTGTCGGCCTGAGGAGTCTCTCCGACGCTTTGTCCATATCTTCGAAGAATGACTTGTTGTCATCGAACCACCGAGCGACGTCCCCTGAGGTCATGCCCCACGATACGTTCCCCGAGCCGCCATATGACCACCACGCGGACCTCAGCCGAGGATTACAGGAACCGGCTTCCTGTTTTTTGTCTCGAAGCTTGCGGCTCTCGCGAAATGGGCAGAGAAACTCTGAGCCACGTGGTCTGCGAGCCCGTGTGACGACGGTGGGTTGCTTCCAGCGCACCGCCGTGCTTGCGAACCATGAGGGCTGGGTCGCGAGTTGGAGCACGTCATAGTCGCACGCCACGACGCGCTGAGGACTCGGGCACCGGGGGGGGGCCCCGGTCTTGTCTGCTGGCGGATTGACATGCGCAATGGGCCCAACAGACTTGACGGGTAGTCCTTAGGAATGCCCTTTCGAAATGCCGTCACCAACGGCTCGCGCGTCCCGGGCTCTGTCGGCCAGATCAAGCCGGCGGGGTCCAGCTTCAGTGACCGCGCGCCAAGCTGATCAGCCGGTCAAGGACTCGCCCGCCGTCCGCGCGCAGTCCGTTGTGCTCGTATTCGTTGGTCAGCCAGGCGCGCATGGTTGGAATCATGTCAGCCGTCTCCTCGGAGAACGCCCGCTCCACGTACAAGTCATAGGCGTAGATTGCCGCCGCCGCTGGCACTTCACAGCTGTGTAGGCGCTGGGCGTCGTAAAGGCTCGGCCACTGGTAGCCGGCTAACAGGTTGGCTGCCTCGCGTAAGGGCCGCAGCGCCCCGTAGTCGTCGAACATCCAGGGGAACACGTGTTCACCGGTGAAGAGCTCAGGCTCCTTCTCGTACTCCTCTGGCTGTACTCGGGCCGCCGACCAGTTGGTGACCGCACCGTCGGAGTAGCTGGACTCATGAATCACCGCGTAGAGCGGATTCCGAGAAAACTCCGGGAGGCCGTCCTGGACGTCGTGCAGGAAGCCCGGAGAACCCTCGGGCAGTTCTACCAAATAGTGCAGGCGCTCCGCTCCGTCGCTCATGCCGAGCATCAAGCCGAGCTGGCGGAACATCCGTTGTGTCAGGCGGTCGCCTCCAGGCAGCATGACCTCTTCTTCGGCCAACCAGGACTGCAGTCTGCGCACCTTTTCCCGGTCGGCCGGATAGCGTTCGTAATAACGGCGACAGCGTTGCAGCATCCGGGCATACGTCACGCGGTAGACCTCGTCGGGATGGCGACCGACTGGCGGCAAGCCGCCGGTAAGAAAGGCTTCGGCCAGCCCTTCCGGCGCCGCCGACAGGTAGTGGAGCACGCAGAAACCACCGAAGGACTGACCGAGCACGCTCCAGCGCTCCACGCCCAGCGCATTTCGGATGAACTCAGCGTCCTTCACGATCGAATCGGCCCGGAAACACGCCAAGTAGCGAACCTGCTCTTCGGGGGTCATCCCACCGAGAGTCGCAACCGGTGTTGACCGGCCGGTCCCCCTCTGGTCGAGCATGAGTACGCGAAAGTCCTCTAAGGCACGCGCCAACCAGCCGGGTGACGAAGGGTGGGCCGTCGGCCGCGGGGCCTCCATGCCCGGACCACCCTGCAAGTACAGGAGAAACGGTCTGTCGCGCCCGTCGGGTGCCGCGACCTCCCGCGCGAATACCGTGATCCGTTCGCCGTCCGGATCTGAATAGCGCAGCGGTACGGCGAATTCAAGCTCCGTCAGGACCAACCCCGGTGGATAAGCAGTCACAGGCATAGCTGAGATTCTGCCAGGCGCGCGCAAGGCTGGTTGGGCGGATCGCCCCGACGGTGGTCCGGTTTGGGGCGTGCAAGACCGCTCCCGATTCGGCGACACGTCCGGTTTGTCGGTGCCGGGAGTCGGCGATTTCCTTGCCCAGGTCGCGAGCGCGGCCGCTACACTGCGCA
Source organism: Acidimicrobiales bacterium (assembly GCA_052148655.1). GTDB lineage: Bacteria > Actinomycetota > Acidimicrobiia > Acidimicrobiales > Bog-793 > Fen-455. The sequence continues at coordinate 3,117 of JBKQHU010000160.1, read as the reverse complement.
AACCGACTCGTCGGTTTGCGCAGAACCGTCCCGCGCCCAGCCAGGCTTTTGCAACGCCAGACCAACATGGGGGCCCGCGTACGACCGGCGTGGTTCCCGATCCACAAGGATTCACAAGAGGTGATCGACCAACTCGACCCGATACCGACCTCAGGCAAGATCGCTTCGGGCGGTCGGCCAGCCTGCAATGCTGCGGTGTGGCTCGGAAGGGCCGCCGCCTCGCTTCGTGGCTGTACGGCCCCGCGGTCTAGAAGGACGGTGCGCCCCAGGAAGGGCGCGATGCCGTGACGATCTATCGGACTGACCCCGGGGAGGGTCGCACGCTCATCGCATCATGGCCAGACCTCCCGATTCACGGTTCTGTGACTGTCGGGGCTCTGGCGGGCGCCGAGTCGGCGATGACGGCACGTAGTGTGCTCGAAGCAGCGTCTTGTTACAGATGGCACCGGATGCTCCAGCTATGGGACGAGGGTGTTTTCACGGAGGCCAATGCGGGGCCTGATCCGATAGTCAAGCTCTCGTGGTCAGCGTTCGCGGGCCCGGTGTCCAGATTCGGCCGGGGGCATGAGGAGCCGGGGTGGCTACCGCGGTTGGCGACTGACGTGGTTCTTGGGGATTCGCCGATGAGCCAGTACCTGAGGGAGCGCATCGAGGCCTTGATCCCTGATCAGCAGGGTCAGCCTGCTCCGGTGGATCCTCACGCCTGGCTCTTTGCCGACAGGAGACCACTTGGCAACCCGGAACCGCTCCTGTGGACCGAATGGCGACATCGCCTTTCCTGGCAGGAGAGGGAAGCTTTGAGGAACGAGCTCGAGGCGGATCTCGCGGCTACGACCGGCGACTGGGTTGGAAGAGCTCGGCAGGTCGCTTGGTACCTCAACGCCGATCTGTTGGTGGGTGAGGAGACATGGGAGGGCGACGACAGTGAAGACAAGGTTGGCGATCGGGGCGTTCGGTTGCTCCGCGAGTTGACCGGCGTTCCCATCGAGCTCGCCGTGTCTCGAGGTGCTTCCTCTTTGCTTCTCTTGAAGGTGCATACGCCGGGCTCGGTGGTCGGATTCTGGCTGGATGACCATACGTGGACTTTCGGGTGGCCTGAGCCGGGGTCGCCAGACACTTGGCGAGTCTCAGGCCAACTTGCGCCCGCTTTCGAACTGACGGTTGGGGAGCTGGCGAGCCACATCATCGGAGGAATCGCCACCGGTGCGTGGCCTTTCGGAGGTGCGGTACCCGACGAGCGATCGTCCAGCGTCGGGGGGCGAGACGCGTAGCGGCGGGGCTTGACCGTTTCGGTCCTCAACGCGACCGGACGGAGACCAGCCGAAGGACGTCAGTGTTGCGACCAGCGTTCGGAACGCTAAAGCCGGCACGCCTCGTTGCCGTGTCGATTCATTGGTGGCACCCAGTTACTCTGAATGGCTGTGGATGTTGGACGGCGACACGACGGCCCGATAAGAAGCGAAGAGTTCTCGCCGGCCGGGTTTCGGCAGGCGGCCGAGTTGATGCCGCACATCGTGTGGATGGCGACTCCGGACCAACTGATCGAGTACGTCAACATCCAGGGAACCGATTACGCAGGGTTGCCGGAGGAGGACCTCCTCGGGTTGAAGTGGCTTTCGGTCGTTCATTCAGATGACGTCAATCGGGTGCAACTTGCTTGGGAGACAGCGGCCAGAACCCAGACTTCGGTAGGCATTGAGTGCCGCTTCAGGCGCTTCGACGGCCAGTACCGCTGGCACGACGTGCGAAGCCGACCGCTTCTCGACGACAACGGCATGATCCAAAAATGGATCGGCACCGCTACCGACATCGAGGACGCCAAACGCGCCGAGGCCGATCTCCACCGCTCCAAGCACGAGGCGGAGGAAGCCCTGGTACTGCTCGAGACGTTCCAATCCAACGTGCCCATCGGGTTCTGTCTTGTCGACACCGACTTCCGCATACTGCGCATCAATGAGACCCTCGCGGCGTTGAACGGACTGCCGGTCGCCGAACAAATTGGTCGACGTGTCGCCGATGTCCAACCCAAGCTGTGGCCCCAGATAGAGCAGCACTATCAACGGGTTCTCAAGACCGGCAAGCCCGTGCTGAGTATCGAGACTGAGAGCACAGCAACTCGCGAACCTACGCAAGTACGTAACTGGCTGGAGAGCTACTACCCCGTCATCTTGCACGACGAGATAATCGGGGTCGGCGCCGTCGTGGTCGACATCACCCTGCGCAAGAGGGCGGAGGATCTCCTCCGACAAAGCGAGGAGAGCTACAAGCTCATGTTCGAGTCCGCGCCTCTCGCCATCAACGTGACGCGTGGGACGAACATCACCTACGCAAACCCGACTTACCTCAAGATGTTCGGTTTTTCTAGCTTGGACCAGCTTCGTGGTGTCTCGTCCATGGACCTCTTCGCTCCGCAGTGGCGAGCCCAGATCAGGGAGAATATCCAACGGCGCGCCGCGGGTCTTCCGGTGCTTGACAGCTACGAAGCGGAGTGCCTAAGGAAAGATGGGACCACTTTCCCCGTTCTCATGCAGTTCACGAGGGCGGAGTTCGCCGACGGTCCGGCGACCGTCGGGTTCATCACTGATATCACGGACTACAAGCGCGCGGTCGAGGTGTTGCGAGAGGGCGACCTGCAGTTCAGGACATTCGTTGAACAGGCGCCCATAGCCGTAGGCGTCACTCGTGACGGGACCTTGTTGTATGCCAACGCCAAACTTGTCGAGATGGTTGGGCTGGAAAGCGTTGATGAGGTTGTCGGGGCCCCCATCCATCGATTCTTTGCGCCCGCCGAGCAGGAGGACCAAAAAGAACGCACCCGACGACGCTCGCTCGGGCTTCCCGTAAGTTCAGAACATGAGTCCGTTTTTCAGCGCGTTGACGGTTCACAGTTCCCCGTCCATATTGCCATCGGGCCTGTCAGGCTCCGCGACGGAAGCGCGAACATTGGCTTCATCGCTGACATAACCGAGCGTCGGCGCGCGGAAGATGCCCTGCGCCAGGCCGAGCAGGTCGCCAGCGAGCGTTCCCACTTCTTAGAGGAGCTCCTGGAGGCGATCCCGGCCCCGGTGCACAACACCGACGTCACCTTCCACTACGTGGCCTGCAACGAGGCCTACG
>JBKQHU010000159.1:0-56444 GCA_052148655.1 Acidimicrobiales bacterium | reverse complement strand
CGACACCTGTTGTCGATCGCCGATCTCGGCCGCGGCGGCATCGCCGAGATAATGCGGCTTTCCGACGCCTTCGCCGAGGTCGCCGAGCGCCCGATCCCGAAGGTTCCCGCCTTGAGGGGACGAACCGTGGCGACGGTGTTCATGGAGCCGTCGACGAGGACGCGCCTGTCGTTCGAGACCGCCGCCAAGCGCCTCTCCGCCGATGTCATGACCTTCACAGCTTCGACGTCTGCCGCCGTGAAGGGCGAGTCGTTGCGCGACACCGTCGAGACGATCGACGCCATGGGCATAGATGCCATGGTCATCCGCCACCACGCCTCCGGGGCGCCGCTCAGGGTCACCGACTGGGTGGGGGCGAGCGTGATCAACGCCGGGGACGGCACCCATGAGCACCCGACCCAGGCGCTGCTCGATTGCTACACGATCCGCGAGGCGCTCACCCAGCGCCGCGAAGGCGAGGTGCCGGCCGACTTCAAGGGACTGCGCATCGCCATCGTGGGCGACATCAAACACTCAAGGGTCGCCCGCTCCAACGTGCTCGCCTTCAGCGCCCTCGGCGCCGAGGTGGTGCTCGTGGCCCCGCCGACGCTCATGCCGGCGTCGTTGGAGGGCTGGCCGGTGACGGCGACCGGCGACCTCGACGCGACTCTCGCCGAGCTCGACGTCGTCTACCTGCTGCGTATCCAGTCCGAGCGCCTCGGCGAGGTCCTCCTGCCGTCGCTGGACGAGTATCACTGGCGCTACGGCCTCACGAGGGCGCGAGCCGACGCCTTGAGGAAAGAGGCCCTCGTCATGCACCCCGGTCCCATGATCCGCGGCGTCGAGATCTCGCCGGAGGTCGCGGACCTACCGGCATCGCTCGTGACGCGCCAGGTGCGAAACGGCGTCGTCGTCCGCATGGCCGTGCTGTTCCACCTGCTCGGATCGGGGGTCATCTGATGGCGCGCCGGAACGCACCCACACGCATCGGCGAGATCGTCGTCCTCGGCGGGACGCTCGTGGACGAGACGGGCGAGCGGCGCGGTGACGTCCTTGTCCGGGACGGGCGGGTCGTCGCCGTCGAGGAAGCCATCGAGGCGCCGAAGGGAGCGACGGTCCTCGACGCGGGAGGCTGCATAGTCGCGCCTGGGCTCGTCGACCTGCACGCCCACCTGCGCGAGCCCGGGGGAGAGATCGCCGAGACGGTCGAGACCGGGTCGAGAGCCGCCGCCCTCGGCGGTTACACGGCCGTGGTCGCCATGCCCAACACCGAACCTGCAATCGACTCGGCCGCGGCCGCCCGCGACGTGCTGGCGCTCGGCGAGACGGCGCTGGCCGAGATCGCCGTCGCCGGCGCCATCACCATCGGCCGTCGTGGCGAGCGGCTCGTCCCGATGGCCGAGCTCGCCGCCTTAGGTGTGCGGCTGTTCACCGACGACGGCCGCGGTGTGCAGCACGCGGGCCTGATGCGCCGTGCCCTCGAGTACGCCTCGGGACTGGGCGTCGTGCTCGCCCAGCACTGCGAGGACGAGCAGCTCGCGGCCGGCGGCCACATGCACGAGGGTGCCCGGTCGAGCCGCCTCGGCATCGCGGGCATGCCCGCCCTCGCCGAAGAGGCGATGCTGGCTAGGGACCTCGCGCTCGTGCGCGTCACGGGCGCGCCGATGCACTTCCTGCACCTTTCCACCGCGGGCGCCATCGAGATGATCAAGCACGCCAAGGCCGACGGGCTCGATGTGACCGCCGAGGTGACGCCGCATCATCTGGCGCTGTGCGACGCGGCCGTGGCGAGCTTCGACCCGGTGTTCAAGGTGAAGCCCCCCTTAAGGACCGCCCGGGACGTGGCCGCGGTGCGCGAAGGCGTCGTGGAGGGCGTCGTCGACGCCATCGCGACTGACCACGCCCCTCATGCGCCCGAACGTAAGGACGACCCCTTCGACGAGGCGCCCGCCGGCATGCTGGGGCTCGAGACGGCACTCTCGGTTGCCTACGACGCCCTTTGCGCGCGCCCGGGGGAACTGGCCGAGGGTGACGGTCATGGCTGGGTACCCCGCGGCGGCGCGGCGCCCTTGTCGATGAGGGACCTGTTCGCGTTGTTCTCCTGGCGACCAGCCCGCATCGCCGGGCTCGACCGGGAAGGCCGGGGTCCCCGGGGCAGCCTTTGCGGCCAGGGCGGCCCGATCCGGCCCGGCGCCGGAGGGCACCTGGCGGTGTTCGACCCAAGCCTGCAGTGGGTCGTGGACCCGAGCCGGCAGGCCAGCCGGAGCCGCAACACCCCTTACGGCGGACTTCGGCTCACCGGCAAGATCCGTCACACCGTGTTTGCAGGCGAGGTAGTGGTCAAAGACGGCACCGCGCAGCGATGAACGAGGCTTTGGTCCCGGTGCCGTGAGGAACCGCACGAAAGCCACCGGGGTCGACCTTTCGACCTCGGTGGCGACGGTACGGTTGCCGACCGCGGTGATGACGGCCTCGGGCACCGCCGGCCACGGTGCCGAGCTCGGGGCCTACTTCGACCTTTCGGCCATCGGCGCCGTCGTCGTGAAGTCGTTGTCGGCCGATCCGTGGCCGGGGAACCCCAGCCCGCGCCTCTGCCCGGTGCCGGGGGGCATGCTGAACGCAGTCGGCCTGCAGGGTCCCGGCCTAGCGGCGTGGCTCATCGACGATCTGCCCGCCCTCGAAGCCTCCGGTGCCCGGGTCGTGGTGAGCATCTGGGGACGCCGGGTCGAGGACTACCAACGTGCCGCCTCACTTCTGGCGGCCGCTCCGGTGTGCGTCGTGGCCGTCGAGGTGAACGTCAGCTGCCCGAATCTCGAGGACCGCAGCCGCATGTTCGCCCACTCGCCCGAAGCCACAGGAGCGGCCGTGGCGGCGTCTGTGGCCTGTGGGCGGCCCCGCTGGGCCAAACTCTCGCCGAACACCTCCGATCTCCTCGCCGTCGCCGGGGCCGCGCTCGGGGCGGGCGCCGAGGCCCTCACGTTGACCAACACTCTCCTCGGGCTCGCCATCGACACCGAACGGCGGGCGCCGGTGCTCGGCGCGGGGGGTGGGGGGCTCTCCGGCGACGCCCTTCACAGCGTCGCCCTGCGCGCCGTCTACGACTGTCGCGCAGCCTTCCCCGACGCCGGCATCGTCGGCGTCGGCGGAGTGAGCGACGGCGAAGGCGCCGTGCGGATGCTGCTTGCCGGGGCGGACGCGGTCCAGGTCGGGACGGCGACCCTGGCAGATCCGAGGGCGGTCCTGCGCGTCCAGTCGGAGCTCGCCGACTGGTGCGCCCGCCACGGGGTGGGCGCGGTGCGCGAGCTCGTCGGGGGCGCCAACGACAAAGGCAAGCGAGGTCAGCCATGACTAACGAGGTTCTCCCGGACGTGCGGGACCGTCTCGCGCTCGCGCTCGATGTCGCGAGCCTCGACGAGGCGGTCGAGCTCGCGACGCGACTGCGCCGGTGGTTCTCGGTGGCCAAGGTGGGATTGGAGCTGTTCTCCTCCGAGGGCCCGCTCGCGGTCGACGCGCTCTTGGACGAGGGCTTCCGAGTGTTCGTGGACCTGAAGTTGCACGACATCCCGACGACGGTCGGCCGTGCCGCCCGCAGGATCGGATCTCTCGGGGCGTCGTACATGACGGTGCACGCCACCGGCGGCGAACAGATGCTGAGGGCCGCGGTGGAGGGGTTCGAGGAGGGTTGGGCGGGCGCGGTGGCGATGGGCCATCCCGAGCCGGACGTGGGGTCCGCCGGGGTTCTGGCCGTGACCGTGCTCACGAGCGACCCGGAGGCGGGCACCGAGCTTGTCGGCACGCGGGCCATCTTGGCGGCGGCGACCGGTTGTCTCGGCGTGGTGTGCGCGGCGACGGATCTCCCGGTCGTGCGCTCACGGGCGCCGGGCCTTTGGACGGCCGTGCCGGGGATCCGGCTTCAGGGCTCGCCCCATGATGACCAGGCCCGGGCCGCCGGGCCATTTGGTGCCGTGCGGGCGGGGGCCGACCTGCTCGTGGTGGGAAGGACGGTGACCTCCTCGGGCGCCCCGGAGCTGGCGGCGGAGCGGCTCTCGGCCGAGGTCGCCTCCGCTCTTGCCTTCGGGCAGGGCTCCGCGGGGCGGTGAAAACGGGCATAAGAACCTGGTGTTCTTGTACCTATGTTACGAGTGGGCTACGGTGGGCTTGGTGAATTCTCGCCGAAGGGGCGACACCCGCTTTTTCAACCGAACCAGCCAATAGGGCACTTGAGTCCAGGAGGTCCAGCACGATCATGTTACGAAAGCGAATGCTGACCAAGCTCGCGGTTGTGGGAACGGCGGTTGTATGCGCCGTCTTCGTGGTCGCAGCTGCCGCAGCAAGCTCCGCTAGCACAGCCAAAGCTCAAGTGACCCACATGGTGAAAGTCTCAGGCGGCACAATGACTTACGCCACGCCACCGGGCGCACCGCCGACCTACATCTTCCCGATGATGAGCCCGACGTATTTCAGCGTCTCGAACTTCCAGATCATTTACAACATGTGGCGTCCTCTCTACTGGTTCGGCCAGGGCCAGACCCCGGACCTCAACACAAACGTCTCTCTCGCCGACATGCCGGTCTACTCCAACGGTGGCAAGACGATCACCATCAAGATGAAGGGCTTCAAGTGGTCGAACGGTGAGACAGTGGATGCCCAAGACGTCGTGTTCTGGCAGAACATACTGAAGGTGGAGGGCCCCGAGTGGGGAGAGTATGTCCCCGGTCCTGACCAGTACCCGGGCAACGTCGTGAACGCCGTCGCCAACAACGCCACCGACACCGTCACTTTCACGCTCAACAAGCCCTACGGCTCGTACTGGTACACCTACAACGAGCTCTCCCAGATCACACCTTTGCCGATCGCATGGGACATCACGAGCGCTGGGGCAAAGCCCGGCTCTGGCGGTTGCTCGGGTGCCTCGTACAGCTCGGTGACGGCCACAACGTCGTCCGCCGGTGTGATCACCCCGACCTCTGCTGCGGCCAAGGCCTGCGTGGCGGTGTGGACGTTCCTCACGAGCAAGACCGAAGGCGCCTCGCCTGCCACATACGGGACCAACCCGTTGTGGAAGACGGTGGACGGACCCTTCGTGCTGACCGCGTTCGACGCCACCACGGGCGGCGCGACCATGGTCCCGAACCCGACGTTCTCGGGAACACCGAAGCCGTCGTACTCCAAGCTCGTCTACCTTCCCTTCACGACCGACACCTCCGAGTTCGACGTGCTCGCCGCCGGTCACACCATCGACATCGGCTACGTCCCGCCGGAGAATGTCCCGACCTACAAAGGTCCCGTCTGGTGCGGAGACAAGACGTGCGCAGGACCGAACAACTCGCAGCTGGCGGCGAACTACACCTTCGCCCCCGAGGCGCAGTGGGGCTTCAACTACTTCGCCCTGAACTACACGAACCCGACGTTCGGCCCGATCGTCTCGCAGCCCTACATCCGCCAGGCCATGCAGTCGCTGCAGAACCAGGCCTTGTGGTCCCAGCTGTACGACAGCGGCTACGCCACGCCGACCTACGGACCGGTGCCGGTGTACCCGCCGACCAACTTCGCCTCGCCGTTCGAGAAGAAGAACCCGCTTCCTTACAGCCCGACGCACGCCATCTCGCTGCTCAAGTCCCACGGCTGGACGGTCGTGCCCAACGGCGTCGACACCTGCGCGAAGCCGGGATCAGGCGCTGCCGAGTGCGGGGCGGGGATCGCCAAGGGGGCGCAGCTGAGCTTCCCGTTCGTCTACGTCACCGGTGTTGCCTCTTTTGACGCGCAGATGAGGGAGATGGCCGCGAGCTGGGAACAGGCCGGCATCAAGCTCCAGCAGGAACCCAAGTCCTTCCAGGAGGTCCTCACGGACGCCTTCGGCCCGCACTGCGTGGCCAACAAGCCCTGTCCGTGGGTGGTTGCCGACTGGGGCGGCGGCTGGATCTACGCCCCGGACTACTACCCGACCGGTGAGGCGCTCTTCCTTTCCGGAGCGGGGTCGAACGCGGGCGATTACTCGAACACCACCGCCGACAGCCTCATCAACTTGACCAACACGTCGTCGTCCATCAACGCTCTCTACAACTACGAGAACTACATGGCGACGAACCTGCCGGTCCTCTATCAGCCTGAGGTGGAGGCATTCTGGGAGGTCGCGAAGAACGTCTGCGGAGCGCTCCCTGACCCCCTCAACATCATGGCTGCCCCGACGCCCGAGTACTGGCACTTCTGCAAGGCGAGCTAGCAGCTCAAGGTCAGGTCGTCGTTGACTGGCGACCAAGCCACGTTTCCCCGGGCCACGACAACCGTCGTGGCCCGGGGTGTATGTGGGCCGGCTGAATTCCGGCAGCCGTCGGCCGGTAAGGACGCGGGCGAGACAAAACACCAGCGAGCTGGACTGTTAGCATCCGGGCTCGGGAAAAGTAAGAGAAGCATGCGTCTTGGTGTGTCAAGGAGTAGGCCATGATCGGCTACCTCATTCGGAGGGTGATACAGGCGGTCATTGTCGTCCTCGGCGTGTGCCTGATCGTCTTCATCCTCAATCACCTGATTCCCGGCGGCGCCTTCGCCCAGGGCAGGGCCATCCTCGGGCCCCGCGCCTCGATCGCCGCCATCAACCTGTGGATCCAGCAGAACGGCTTGAACAAGCCCGTCTGGACGCAGTTCGCGATCCTCATCGGGCACGTGTTCACCCTCAACCTCGGTTACTCGTACAAGCTCAACGAACCGGTGGCGACCATCATCGCCCAGAAGCTCCCGAAGACCGTGTTGCTGTTGGGACTGGCCGTTCTCGTCACGGTCATCGTGGCGATCCCGCTCGGGATCTTCCAGGTCCTGCGGCGCAACAAGCCTTCGGACTACGTGGTCACGACGCTTTCGTTCATCTTCTATGCGACACCGACGTTCTTCCTGGGCATCGTCTTCATCCAGCTGTTCTCGATTCACTGGCACGTCTTCCCGCCGGAAGGGCCACAGGCCGCTAGCGTCGGAGGGATTCTCGCCGACTGGCAGGCGCTGGTGATGCCAGTTCTCACTCTCGCCGCGGTCTTCATCGCGGGCTTCAGCCGTTACATGCGCTCATCGATGATGGAGGCGCTCACCCAGGACTATGTCAGGACGGCTCGTGCCAAGGGCCTCTCCACGCGTCGGGTCAACTACGTCCACGCGCTGCGCAACGCGCTGATCCCGATCGTCACCCTGCTCGGGCTCACACTGCCCGCGATCGTCAGTGGAGCCCTCATAACCGAGGACGTCTACAACTATCCGGGCATGGGGCTCGCCTTTTACAACGCGGCCACCAACAACGACTTCCCGCTCCTCATCGGGACGGTCCTTGTGGCGGCGGTGGCGACCGTCGTCGGTTCCCTGCTCGCCGACATCTTGTACGCCGTCTTGGACCCGAGGATCCGCTATGTCTGAGTTTCAGACACTCTGCATGCCAATAAGCGGCGGGGCTGTCCGATGACGGCGCTCGGCGGTCCGCCGAAGCCGGGCGTCGCCGACGGGCAGGGAACGCTGCAGGAAGGCTTCTTGCCCGGCCCGGTTCTCGGGACGCCCATGGAGGTCACCGAAGCCGGTCAGGTCGGTGGCGTCGGAGGTCTGGGCAAGATCATCTGGCGCGTCTTCGCGGAGAACAAGCTCGCTCTTGTCAGCGTCGGTGTCGTGGTTTTCATGCTGCTGTTCTCCTTCGTCGGCCCCCACTTCTACGTGACCAACCAGACCACCCTTGTCGTCACGAGCGTCGGTCAGGTCCTGGCGCACCCGAGCGCTCAGTACCCCCTCGGGACGGACCCGAACGGGTACGACATCCTGGGACGGCTCATGTTCGCCGGAGCAACGACGCTCGAGATAGCGCTCCTCGCGGCAGGGATCGCCACAGTCTTCGGCGTCTGCTTCGGTGCTGTCTCCGGTTACGTCGGCGGAGTGACGGACGCGGTCATGATGAGGATCGTCGACACCATCCTCTCGGTGCCGACATTGTTCCTCCTGGTCGTGATCGCTGCGATCCTCAAGCCCTCGTTCTGGCTGATCGTGGTCATCGTGGCCCTGGCGGCGTGGCTTGTGCCCGCCCGCCTCATCCGAGGCGAGTCGCTGACGTTGCGCACGCGTGAGTACGTGCAGGCCGTCCGGGCGATGGGCGGGGGAGGGACCAGAATTGTGGCGCGTCACATCATCCCGAACGCCGTCGGGACGATCATCGTGAACGCCACCTTCCAGCTCGCGGACGCGATCGGCGTGCTGGCCGCGCTCGGCTTTCTGGGCTTCGGCGTGCCGCCGCCCGGCTCGAGCTGGGGCCAGATGCTCTCCCAGGGCATCACCTACGCCCAAGCGGGTGACTGGTGGCTCATCTACCCGGCGGGCGTGTTCATCATCCTCATCACGGTCTCGTTCAACTACATCGGTGACGCGCTGCGCGACGCCTTCGAGGTGCGGCTGCAGCGTCGTTGAACGACCCAGCCCGGACGGGTTCGTACCGCTAGGCGCCGGGTGCGCCCACCGATCCCATGGCGCCCACGGCCGCGCCGACGCTCTGGCGGAGCGGGAAATGGCAAGCCGCCATGTGATCTCCGCCGAAGGACTGGAGGGCCGGCTCTTCGGCGGCGCAGATCTCCTGTGCCTGCGGGCAGCGGGTGCGGAACCTGCACCCCGAAGGTGGCGTGATGGCCGAGGGCAGCTCTCCTGTGATGTGATGGCCCCGCCGGGCCGCGGCGAGGACGGGGTCCGGAACCGGGATGGTGTCGATCAGGCCCCGGGTGTAGGGGTGCACCGGCTGCTCGTAGATCTCCTTGGCTGCCCCGACCTCGACGAGCTTGCCCAGGTACATCACGCCGATACGGTCGGAGAGGTATCTGAGCACGGCGAGGTCGTGCGAGATGACGATGTAGGTGAGCCGGTGGGCCTGCTGGAGCGCCTTCATCATGTTGAGGATCTGGGACTGGATCGAGACGTCGAGCGCCGAGACGGGCTCGTCGGCGACGATGAGGCGAGGGTTCAGCGTGAGCGCGCGGGCGAACCCGATCCGCTGGCGCTGGCCCCCTGAGAACTCGTGCGGGTAGAGGTCGATGGCGTTCTTGGCCAGTCCGACCTCACGCAAAAGGCCGCCTACGCGTTCCCATTGCTCGCTCCTCGACCCGATGCCCTGCACCTTGAGCGGCTCGCGAAGGATCGTGCCGACGCGCATGCGCGGGTCGAGAGAGGCGTAGGGGTCCTGGAACATGATCTGGAAGTCGCGGCGGGCATGTCTCAAGTCCCCATGATGCAGCTTGGTCACGTCGACGCCGTCGAAACGGATCGTTCCCGAGGTCGGCTTCTCGAGCGCCACCACCAGCCGCCCGACGGTCGTCTTGCCGCACCCCGACTCGCCCACGAGGCCGAACGTCTCGCCCTCGCGGACGGCGAAGGACACGTCCGAGACGGCCTTGACGCTGCCGATCTTGCGTTGCAGTACCGCTCCCGCCGTCACCGGGAACTCCTTCACGAGCTGATCGACCTCGACGATCACCTTGCGGGAGGCGAGCTCGGTCACCCGCAGCAGCGCCAGTCTGGCCGCCTCGGCGGCATCGACGACGCGCACCGGGCGGCTAGGCGCCGAGGCACTGCCGACCGGGTTGAAGCAGGCCACCAGGTGGCCTGCCTGGTCGACGAGCGGCGGTTCCTCCACGTGACAGCGCTCGGTTGCGTTGCGGCATCTCGGCTCGAACCGGCAGCCTACGAACTCGCCGCTCAGGTCGGGCGGGGCCCCGGGGATGGAGTAGAGCGGGATGCTGGCGTCCGCGTTCATCTTCGGGATGGAGTCGAGCAGCGCCTCGGCGTAGGGGTGGCGCATCTGGGAGAAGAGGCTGCGCGTATCCGCGCTCTCGACGATCTTGCCGGCGTACATGACCATGACCCGGTCGCTGCGGCCGGCGATCACGCCCATGTCGTGGGTTATGAGGAGCACCGCCATCTTGAGGCGGTCGCGCAGCTCGTCGATGAGGTCGAGGATCTGCGCCTGGATCGTCACGTCGAGTGCGGTCGTGGGCTCGTCGGCGATGAGAAGCTTCGGTTCGCAGGCGAGCGCGATGGCGATCATGACTCGCTGGCGGAGGCCACCGGAGAGCTGGTGCGGGTAGGACTCGAGCCGCTCCGCCGGCCGCGGCATGCCGACGAGCTGGAGAACCTCGACTGCCCTGTCGGTCGCCTCCTTTTTGGAGAGGTGCTTGTGGACCCGGACCGGCTCGGCGATCTGGCGGCCAACGGTCATCGTCGGGTTGAGCGAGGTCATCGGGTCCTGGAAGATCATGGCGACGTCGTTGCCCCGCACGTCGCGCATCTGCTTATCGGGCATCTTCACGAGCTCTTTGCCCGCCAGCGTCACCGAGCCCCGGGTGACGTGGCCGACGTTCGGGAGGAGCTTCATGATCGACAGGCCCACTGTGGACTTGCCGCAGCCAGACTCGCCGACGAGGCCGAGCGACTCTCCCTCGGCGATCGAGAACGACACGCCGTCGACGGCCCCGACAGTCGCCGTACGGAGGTGGAACTCGGTGCGGAGGTCCACTACCTCGAGAACGTTGGCCATGGACTGTTCACCCCAGTGCTCTGCCGACCGGGGCACAGTTCATGCCGCCGCGCGCCACGATTGTAACCCGATACCTGGTCATCCCGCCTTTACTGCGCTATCGTAACCGCCCATGCCCCAACCTCCTAGCCTCACGCCCGAGCAGCGCCACGCGGCGCTCGAGAAGGCGGCCCGAGCGCGTCGCGAGCGCGCCGAGATCAAGGACCATCTCAAGAGTGGTCGTGTCACCCTGCGAGAGCTGCTTGTAAAGGCGGAGTCGGACGAGATCGTCGGCAAGATGAAGGTGCTGGCCGTTCTCGAGGCGCTTCCCGGGACCGGCAAGGTCAAGGCTCGCCGCCTCATGGAGCACGTCGGCATCTCCGAGACCCGCCGGCTCCAGGGTCTTGGAGCCAAGCAGCGCGAAGCGCTCCTCGAGGCTGCAGCCCGGCCCTGATCCTCGTCGTCTGCGGACCCGGGGGAGTCGGTAAAGGGACGATAGTCCGGCGCCTGGTAGCGACCGACGATCGTCTCTGGCTGAGCCTTTCGTGGACCACGCGCGCCCGTCGGCCCGGTGAGCCCGAGGACGCCTACACATTCGTCGACCGCGACACCTTCTTGCGTCGCGTGGCTGAAGGCGGCTTTCTCGAGTGGGCGACGATCCTCGGCGAGTACTACGGGACACCGACGCCCGAGCCCGGAGAGGGCCGTGACATCGTGCTGGAGATCGACGTCCAGGGTGCTCGCCAGGTGCTCGAGCATCATCGGGACGCGCACTGCGTCCTCATCCGCGCGCCGTCACCCGAGGTGCAAGAGCAGCGGCTCCGGTCAAGGGGGGACTCCGAGGAGCACATAAGACGCCGCATGGCCCTCGGCCGGCTGGAGGAGGCGGAGGGGCTCAAGCTCGCGTCCCATGTTGTCGTGAACGACGACCTCGACGGCGCCGTGCACGACCTCGCGGAGATAGTGGAGGAGCTCCGCCGTCAGGCCTGAGGGTGGCCCCGCCGGCGTGCGCAATGCCGTCACGGCGCTGCGTCGACGGCGCCGGGCCGATACCGGTCAGGCGGGCTTGCAGAAGTACCAGTCTTCGGCGACCCAGGTGAACAGCGCGTTCTCGGGTGCGAAGCCGCAGACGTTCTTGGCGACCTCGTTGAGCGCCACAGCCGTCTCGGGCTGCCAGATGTCGGGAACCTGGCGCGCTAGGTAGTTCTCGTAGGTGTGGAGGGCCGAGAGCGACGAGGACGAGTACGTCGCCTTGATGAGCTGGTCGGCCTCGGGGTCGGAGTACTGGCCGAAGTTCGAGCCTGCTCCGGTGGCGAAGATCTCTTCGCCTGTGGGATAGAAGTCCGGCGTGTAGAACCACCCGTTGCCCCAGTTGGCGATGTCCCACGAGCAGGCCTTGTGGGCCACGCACGGTGTCGCGGCGGCGCTGATGAGGGCATCGAAGCCCATGGGCACGAGCTGCAACTTGATGCCGGCAATCGCCCAGGAGACGGCCAGTTCCTTGATCTGGCCGTCGAAGGTGCCGGAATCCTTGTAGTACAGGTAGTTGAAGCTCAAGGTGGCACCCTTTGGGATCCCCGCTCCGCACTCGTCGGCCTTGGTGCCCGGCCTCACACAAGTCGTGACCCCGTTCGTCACGACTTGCCAACCATGCGAGCTCAAGAGCGACTTCGCCTTCTCAGGGCTGTAGGGGTACGGGTCCGAGCTCTCCTCAGGCGTGACCATGTCGGTCGGCGGGTAGACGGGCACGGGCCCGTAGGTGGGAGCGCCGTAACCGGAGTCGAACTGCTGTATCCAAAGCGTCTGGTTCACGAGCGACTGCATCGCTTGACGGATGTAGAGCTGCTTGAAGATGGGGCCGGTGACGGGGTTGGTGTAGTTGAGGGCGAAGTAGTTGACGCCCCAGGGGTAGGCCGGCACGAGGTTGTACCTGCTGGCGAGGGAGGTGTTGTTCGGCCCTGTGAGCGGTGTCCCGTCGCTGGCGAAGGCCGGGCCCCGGTAGACAGGCAGGTCCTCCGGGGTGACGTAGCCGATGCTGATCGCGCTGCCGCCCTGCAGCTGTTGGAACTCAGAGGCGTCGGTCGCGAACGGCTCCAGCACGAGCGCCTTGAGCGACGACTTGACCTGCCCCGAGTAGTCGGGGTTCGGCACCACGGTCGCGCCGCCATCACTCGGCTGGTACTGGGTCAGGCGGAACGGTCCGTCAACGATCTGCCAGAGCGGGTTGGAGGCGTAGGTTCCGAGATCGCCCGCCTCGGCAGTGCCCGTGAGGAAGGCGTGCACCGCGGAACAGGCCTTGGCGGAGGCCGAGACGGGAGCCACCCCAGTGGCCGAGACCGAGGTCACTATCGATTTGTACGAGGCGGTCGAGCAGCCTCCGGAACCCGCGGCTGCGGGGTACTTGGTGATGTCCCACGCGACCGGCAGGGGCGTGATCTGGCTCAACTCGTTGTAGGTGAACCACCAGGAGCTGTACGACCCGTCGAGGGTGAAGGTGACGGTGTCCTTTTCGTTGTTGGCCACAACGTTTGTGACGTCGCCGGGGAACTGGCCCGGGCCGGGCACATAGCCGGCCCACGAGGTGGCATCGGCCTTTACCATGTTCATCCAGAACACGACGTCCTGGGCGTCCACCGTCTCGCCGTTGGCCCACCTGTAGCCCTTCATCTTGATGGTGACCTGCCTGTCGTGGTCGGAGTACACCGGCGCGAAGGCGACCGACAGCTGCTCGTCGAAGTCGGGGGTGCTCCCGACACCGAACCAGTACAGCGGGCGGAACAACAGGTCGATCAGCTGGAAGTTCGAATCGAGGAAGTACTGGCCACTCATCATCGGGAAGATGTAGTCCGGTCCGGGGGCAGCTTCGGCGATCGTCATGGTCCCGCCGGGGACCCTGACCGCATGGCTGGGCGCCGTCGTCGTGCTGGACGCGGGCGGGGCGGAGGGGGTCGACGAACAGGCTGCGAGCGCGAGAGCCGCCGACGCGACCGCCGTTGCCGCGGTCGCGAGCGCGCCCGGCCTGCGCCCCTTGGTCATGATCGCCTGACCTCCTCGACTCTTCTTGCGCTGTCGACCAGTTCGATCGCGACAGAGGCAGGTCGTCGCCGTGCGTCGGGAACGGGCCGACATCACCGTAGTTCATTTCGCAAATAAACGGCCCTAGCTGCGGACGGCGAGGCCGCTGTCCTCGACGCGACGGTGGCGACGGGGCTGGGACGGGCATTCCCGGCGCCGTTCGGTGCGCCGGCGCCGTTCCCTGCCGTTTCGCCTCGGGTCGTGGCGGCCGGACCGACGAACCTGGCCAGGTCTCGCACGACCTCGCGGGTATAGTGGATGTCGTCCCGCCACCAGAGACGAACGCGTCCCTGGTGCGGCAGGTCGCCTCGCTGAGGCGGCACCCGATCGACAAGGAGCCCAATGGCTGAGCCGCGCAGCACGATGATCGATCCCCCGATCGAGATCCTGCTTGACAAGGTCGACTCGAAATTCACACTCGTGACCCTGGCGGCGAAGCGGGGTCGGCAGGTCAACTCTTATTTCAGCCAGCTAGGTGAGGGCCTCGGCGCCATCGTGCCGCCGCAGGTGGCCTCGATCGCCCGCAAGCCCCTGTCGATCGCGCTCGAGGAGATCGCCGCCGGCAAGGTCGTGGCCGTCTGGCCCGCGGACGAGCAGGCCGTGCCCGAGGACGAGGTGTCAGCCGACGAGACGAGCGGCGCCCCCGAGAACGGGGAGGCGAGCTAGCCCACGGCAAAGCGGCAAAGGCTGCGGCTGTGAGCGACGCGGGGTCCGGACCGAATCAGGCAGGCGGGGCTGTCGGCCACGGCGCCGTTCTCGCCGGTGCCACCGTCGTGCTCGGTGTGAGCGGTGGGATCGCCGCCTACAAGGCCGTCGAGCTCTGCCGTCGTCTCGTCGACGCAGGGTCCCACGTCGTGGCGGTGCTCACGGAGAACGCCACGCGCTTTGTCGGAGCGGCGACATTCTCGGCACTGGCCTGTGAGCCAGCCCACCTGGAGCTTTTCGGCGACGACGCCCCGATCCCCCACACGGATCTCGCCCGGCGCGCCGACCTTGTTCTCGTCGCACCGGCGACGGCCCGCGTGATCGGGTCCTACGCAGCCGGGATCTCCTCGGACCTGCTCGTGGCCACACTGCTGGCGACGCGAGCCCCCGTGCTGATCTGCCCCGCGATGCACTCGGAGATGTGGGAGCACGCCGCTGTGCAGGAGAACCTGGCGACCCTGCGCCGGCGTGGCGTTCACGTCCTCGAGCCCGAGAGCGGCCACCTGGCCGGAGGCGACGTGGGTGCGGGACGGCTTCCGGAGACCGACGTGATCGTCGCTGAGGCAGCCAAGATCCTCGCCGCCGAGCGGGACACAGCTCGAGACGCACTGCCGCTTTCCGGCCGGCGCGTGCTCGTGACGTCGGGGGGCACGCGCGAGCCCATCGACCCGGTCCGCTTCCTCTCGAACCGCTCCTCGGGGCGCCAGGGCCATGCGCTCGCGGAAGCCGCCCTGGCACTCGGAGCTGAGGTCACCCTGGTGACGGCCTCCGGCCTGCCCGTGGCAGCCGGAGTCGAGGTGATCGCGGTCGAGACCGCCGCCGAGATGGCCGACTCCGTGCTCACGCATGCGCCGGCGGCGGACATCGTCGTCATGGCGGCGGCGGTCGCCGACTACCGCCCCGCCGTCGTGGCGAGCACCAAGCTCCACAAGGCCGACGGAGCGCCCGAGATCCGTCTAGTCCCGACGCTCGACATCCTTGCCGAGCTGGGCAGGCGCCGTCGCCCTGGCCAGGTGCTGGTCGGCTTCGCCGCCGAGACGGACTCGCTTGCGGAGCGGGCGGCGGCCAAGCTGGAAGCCAAGCGAGCCGATCTCATGGTCGCCAACGACGTGGCAGCAGCCGGTGTCGGGTTCGCCTCAGAGACCAACGCCGTGACGATTTTCAGCCGCGGTGGCGCCCGTACGGAGGTCCCGCTCCAGTCCAAGAGAGCCGTCGCCGAGGCGGTGCTCCGTGCCGCCCTCGCTCTGCTCCCGGAATCACCGCGGTGCTCGGGCGGCCCGGCTGGCGAGGTTCCAGAGGTCGATTCCCCCCACGATGGTCCAGGTCGCGATCGAGAATGAGGAGCCTCTGTGCTGCGTAGCTTCCAATTCACCTCCGAGTCGGTCACCGAGGGACATCCCGACAAGATGGCCGACCAGATCTCCGACGCCATCCTCGACGCCATCTTGGAGGAGGACTCCCAGGGCCGCGTGGCGTGTGAGACATTGCTCACGACGGGGCTCGTGATCGTGGCGGGCGAGATCTCGACGAGTGCCTACGTCGACATCCCCCGCCTTGTCAGGCGGACCGTATGTGAGATCGGCTACGACCGCGAGGAACTCTGTTTCGACGGCAACTCCTGCGGTGTGCTGGTCTCGATCGACGAGCAGTCGCCCGACATCGACCAGGGAGTGTCGGCCGCGCTCGAGGTCCGCACGGGCACGGGCGGCGAGGATGTGCTCAACGCCCAGGGCGCCGGTGACCAGGGCATGGTGTTCGGTTACGCCTGCGACGAGACCCCCGATCTCATGCCGCTGCCGATATGGCTCGCGCACCGCCTGGCGCGTCGCCTCGCCGAGGTCCGCAAGTCCTGGACGATCCCTTATCTGGGGCCGGACGGGAAGACCCAGGTGACGGTGCGATACGAGGGCGGCCGGCCCGTCGAGCTCGAAACGGTGCTCATCTCGACCCAGCACACAAAAGACGCCGACCTCGACCGCCTGCCCGGCGACTTGGTTCAGCACGTGATCACCCCACTTCTGCCGACGGGGATAGACACCTCCGGTTACAAGCTGCTGGCGAACCCGACGGGGCGTTTCGAGCTGGGCGGCCCGAAGGCCGACACCGGCCTTACCGGGCGCAAGATCATCGTCGACACCTACGGCGGCTGGGCGCGCCACGGCGGGGGAGCCTTCTCGGGCAAGGACCCTTCGAAGGTGGATCGTTCCGGTGCCTACGCGGCCCGGTGGGTCGCGAAGCACGTGGTTGCGTCGGGCGCCGCTTCTCGTTGCGAGATCCAGGTCGCCTATGCGATCGGGGTCGCCCATCCCGTCTCGGTGATGGTCGACACCTTCGGCACCGAGACGGTGGCTCCGGACCACATCGCCAAGGCCGTCGACGGGCTCTTCGACCTCCGCCCGGCCGCGATCGTGCGGGATCTCGACCTGCGCCGGCCCATCTACCGCCAGGTCGCGGCCTACGGCCACTTCGGCAGGCAGGCCGCCGAGGCCCCCTGGGAGGCGACACCGCGTCTCGAGGACCTACGCTCCACCCTCGGCCTGTAAAGGCGCGCGCCGTCCCGGCACCGAGCCCGCGGGCGGATCGCGCCCCCCGTCCGGCCCCGACGTGTGCCCCAGGCGCCGGACGAAGTGCCGGTGAGCGGTGAACAGGACCGTCGAAGTCCTGCCCGACGTGAGCGGGATCGACCGCACCTTCGCCTACGAGGTCCCCGAGACCCTCGCCGGCGCGATCACGGTCGGCTGCATCGTCCGCGTCGTCCTCCATGGACGCCAGGTGAGGGGATGGGTGGTCGCCGAGGTGACCGAGCTGCCTGCGCTGGTGGGTCTCCGCCCGGTGGGCGAGCTCGTGTCGATCGGGCCCGCACCGGCGGTTGTCGAGCTCAGCCGATGGGCGGCCTGGCGGTACTCGGGCCGCCTGCGGCCACTTCTCGTCGCGGCCTCGCCACCACGGCTCGTGCGGTCGCTGCCGCCCCGGGCTGAGCAGGCAGGCAGTGGCGGGCGGGCGGGCGGCGCCACCGCCGAAGGCGAGATAGCCGCGGCCACCCTCCAGGCGCTTTCATCCCCTTCCGCCGTGTTGCGGCTCCCGCCGGCGGCGCCGAGGCTGGCGGTAGTGGAGGCCGTCGTCGCCGCCACGGCCGGCACGGAGGGAGACCTGCTGGTGCTCGCCGCCTCGAGGGCCGACGCGGTCACGCTCGGGAACCGCCTCGGGCGGTCCGGCCACGGCGTGGCACTCCAGCCCGAGGCGTGGGCGGAGGCGGCCTCCGGCGGGCGCATCGTCGTCGGTGCCCGTTCGGCGGTTCTCGCGCCCGTTGCCCGACTGCGGGCCGTGGTCGTCCTCGACGCCCATGCAGACTCCTACCAGGAAGAACGCGTCCCCACCTGGCAGGCCACAGTGCTCGCGGCCGAGCGCGCCCGGCGCGCGGGCGCCCCGTGCCTGTTCGTGAGCGCCTGCCCGACGCTCGCCCTTCTCGACCGCCGGCCCCTGGTCACCTTGTCGCGCGATGCCGAACGCGCCGGGTGGGCGCCCATCGAGCTCGTGGACGCCCGTGACGAGGACCCGCGTGCAGGCGGGTACCCGACCCGGTTGGCGACGCTGATCCGGGACGCGGTCGCGACCGAGCCGGACAGGCCCGTCCTGGCTGTGCTCAACAGGACCGGACGCGCCCGGCTCCTCGCCTGTGGGCGCTGCCGCAACCTGTTGCGCTGCGAGTCCTGCGGCACGGCCCTCGTCCAGATCGAACGGCCCGCCCAGGGCGCGCCGGCGGTGCTGCAGTGCCCACGGTGCGCCTCCTCGGCCCCGGCCCGGTGCGCCACGTGCGGGCCGACGCGCCCGAGGATCGTTCGTCCCGGCGTGTCTCGCGTCCGCGAGGACCTCGCCGCCCTCACGGGTCTCGACGTGGCGGAGGTCGGCCGCCCAGGTCCCGGGCCCACCGAAGGCCTCCCTTCAGCGCCCGTGCTGGTCGGTACCGAGGCTGTGCTGCACCGGGTCCCATCGGCGTCGCTCGTCGTGTTCCTGGACTTCGACCACGAGCTGCTGGCACCCCGCTACCGCTCGGGCGAGCAGGCACTGGCTCTCCTCGCTCTGGCGTCGCGCGTCGTGGGTGGCAAGCGCAGGCAGGGGCGGGTGGCGGTGAGGACGCGGCTCACCGACCACGAGGTCCTGGCCGCGGCCCTGCACGCCGATCCCGGCCGGCTGGCGGCTTCCGAGCGGCCCCGCCGCGCCATGCTCAGGCTCCCCCCCGACACCGCACTGGCGCTGTTGAGCGGGGAGGGGGCGCAAGAGTTCGCGTCGCGCCTTGAGACCTCGCAGCCCGCCGTCGAGGTGGGGAGCTCGAGCGCCGGGCGTTTCCTCGTCCGGGCGGGGGGGCCCGACGCCCTCGCCGACGCACTCGCCTCGGCGGGCCAGCCCGCCCCGGGAACCCGCATCGAGGTCGACCCGCACCAGGTGTGAGCCCGCCGCGGTGGTGTCGCGGGTCGAACGACCTGCTATCGTGATCGGTGCCGGCCCAGGCCGGCGCGGCACGGCGCGTGCGCCGGACCGGTTTGTTTACCCTTCCTTTTCTCGCCGGGTCGGCGTGGCCGGCCGGTACAGCAAGAAAGCACGCCACTCAAGCATGCCCGACAAGACGGCCACGATCACCGAGCACCGGCTTCACGAGACCGACACCGGCTCCCCAGAAGTGCAGGTGGCACTACTTACCGGACGCATCAACCACCTCACCGAGCACCTCAAGATCCACCGGGGTGACCATCACACCCGGCGAGGACTGATGAAGCTCATCGGCCGCCGGCGCCGCCTGCTCGACTACGTGAAGGACAACGACGTCGAGCGGTACCGGTCGCTGATCTCCCGGCTCGGGATCCGGCGCTAGGAAGCCAGGAACCCCCCGGGACGGCCAGGCCGTGCCGGGTCAACATAGGGCGGCAGTCGGGGTCATCTGCACCGGCGGGAGCCGCCCGTACGAGACAAGCGGCGCCGCAAGGTGTCAGCTGCCAGTCGCCGATTACCGGGTCCGGTCCCAAAGGGAAGGTTCCGGTGCACGCCGACTGGGAACTGGCAGGCGTGGCGCCCCAAATCACATAGGAGTGTCATGGCTGATGCCATCACCGTGTCGGCCCCCATCAGCGGGACCGACCGGACGCTGTCGTTCCAGACCGGCAAGCTCGCCGGGCAGGCTGACGGTGCCGTTGTCGCCCGGATCGGCGACACCGTCGTCCTCGCCACCGCCGTGGCCGCCCGCAAGGTGCGTGAGGGAACCGACTTCTTCCCCCTCACCGTCGACATCGAAGAGAGGATGTACGCCGCCGGCAAGATACCCGGGTCCTTCTTCCGGCGGGAGGGCAGGGCGACCGACCAGGCGATCCTGACGTGCCGCCTGATCGACCGGCCGCTACGGCCCTCGTTCCCGGAGGGCTTCCGCAACGAGGTCCACATCGTCGGGACGATCCTCGGCGCCGACCTGTTGAACCCGCACGACGTGCTGGCGATAAACGCCGCCTCGGCGGCCCTCATGATCTCGGGTATTCCCTTCGAGGGACCGATCGGGGCCGTCCGCATCGCCTACTCGACAGACGGCACGTGGCTCCCGCACCCCACCTACCAGGAGGGTGATGCCTCCACGTTCGAGCTCGTCGTGGCCGGGCGGGCCCTGAGTGACGACAAGGACGCCGACGTGGCGATCGTGATGGTGGAGGCCGGCGGCACCGAGAAGGCGTTCGAGTACCTCGCAGAGGGTGCGCCGCCGGTGACCGAGGACGTCATCGCGAGCGGTCTCGAAGTCGCCAAGACCTGGATCCGCGAGTCCATCGAGCTCCAGCGCGAGCTCGTGGCCACGGCTGGGTCGAAGGACACGATCGAGTTCGAGCTGTTCGTCGACTACGGCGAGGACGTCTACGAGCGGGTCACCGCGGCCGGAGCCGGTCGCCTCGAGCAGGCGAACGCCATCACGACCAAGACAGAGCGCAACGCGGCCCTCGACGAGGCGACCGACGCCGTCGTGGCCGAGCTCCTCGGCGAGTTCCCCGACCGCGAGCGGGAGATCCGTTCCGCGGCGCGCGCCTACACCAAGAAGATCGTCCGCAAGCGCATCGTCTCCGAAGGCGTGCGCATCGACGGCCGCGGCCCGCGCGACATAAGGCCGCTCTATGCCGAGGTCGGGCTGTTGCCGACGGCGCACGGCTCGGCTCTGTTCGAGCGCGGCGACACCCAGGTGCTGAACGTCTGCACCCTCGGCATGCCCCGGATGAACCAGTTGTTGGACACCATCGGCATCGACGAGTCCAAGCGTTACATGCACCACTACAACTTCCCGCCCTTTTCGACCGGGGAGACCGGCTTCATGCGCGGGCCCAAGCGCCGCGAGATCGGCCACGGGCTTCTCGCCGAGCGCGCCCTTTTGCCGGTCATCCCGCCGGAGAGCGAGTTCCCCTACGTGCTGCGCCTCGTCTCGGACGTGCTCTCCTCCAACGGGTCGACGTCGATGGCCTCGGTGTGCGGGTCCACGCTGTCGCTCATGGATGCCGGCGTGCCCATAAAAGCGCCGGTCGCAGGCATAGCCATGGGGCTCGTGTTCGCAGAGGGCAAGTACACGACCCTCACCGACATCCTCGGGGCCGAGGACGCCTTCGGCGACATGGACTTCAAGGTCGCCGGGACTGCCGACGTGGTCACGGCCCTGCAGCTCGACACCAAGATCGCCGGGCTGCCCGCCGACGTGCTGGCGCAGGCGCTGAGCCAGGCCCGTGAGGCGAGGCTCAAGGTGCTCGAGGTCATGCTGGCGGCAATCTCGGCTCCCCGGCCAGAGGTGGGCGAGAACGCCCCGAAGATCGTGAGCTTCGAGGTCCCGGTCGACAAGATCGGCGAGATCATCGGCCCGAAGGGCAAGGTCATAAACGCCATACAGCAGGAGACCGGCGCGGACGTGAACATCGACGACGACGGCACGGTCGGCACGGTCACCATCGGTGCCAAGCAGCGCTCGGTCGTCGACGAAGCCCGTCGCCGCATCGAGCTCATCTTGGACCCGCCGACGCCGGAGGTGGGAGCCGTCTACAGCGGCAGGGTGGTCAACATCACCAAGTTCGGGGCATTCGTGAACATCCTCCCGGGTCGCGACGGCCTGGTCCACATATCGAGGCTCGGCCAGGGCAAGAGGGTCGAGCGGGTGGAGGACGTCGTCACCTTGGGACAGGAGGTCGAAGTCCGCGTCGACGAGATCGACCCGCAGGGCAAGGTCTCGCTGTCGCTGGCGGGCGAGCCCGCGCCCACGGACGGTGGGGAGGAACCCGGCGACGGCGGCCCGAGGTCGGGCAACGGCGGTGGCAGGCGCCAGGGCGGTCGCGGCGCGTCGGAAACCGCTTCCGGCGGCGACGAACCGGCAGGCCAGCGGCGGCGTCCCTCGTTCGAGGACGCCTTCGAGAGCGAGCTCCAGTCCACCTTCGGCGATCTCGGTCCCGCCGATCTGGCCCCGGCGCCACCGGCCGGTGGCCCTCGGCGCTCATCCGAAGGCGGCGGCCCGAGGCGCGGCTCCGGCGGCGGATCGGGCGCGGCCCGGCGCCGCCCGAGGAGCGGCGGGCGCTGAGCTGAGTCTCGTGGGCATCTTCGCACGGCGGGCCTCACACCCGTGATCAGGACCACCACCCTCGACAACGGCATCCGGTTCGTGAGCGAGTCGATGCCGGACGTCGCCTCGCTCAGCGTCGGCGTCTGGGTCGGGACGGGCTCACGAGACGAGACGCCGGAGCAGGCGGGGATCTCGCACTTCCTCGAGCACCTCCTCTTCAAGGGGACGCCCGAACGCGCCGCCCGCGAGATCGCCGAGGAGGTCGACGCGGTGGGCGGCGACATGAACGCCTACACCACCAAGGAGTACACGACCTTTTACGTGCGGGTGCTGGCCGAGCACGTCGAGCTCGGCCTGGACATCCTCTGCGACATCCTCTGCCGCCCGGCGCTTCGGCCCGACGAGGTGGACGCCGAGCGCCAGGTGATCCTGGAAGAGATCCTCATGCACCGCGACGAGCCCAGTG
Organism: Acidimicrobiales bacterium; assembly: GCA_052148655.1. GTDB lineage: Bacteria > Actinomycetota > Acidimicrobiia > Acidimicrobiales > Bog-793 > Fen-455. The sequence continues at coordinate 34,139 of JBKQHU010000159.1, read as the reverse complement.
ACGTCGTCCAGGAGCACTTCGCCAACGCCATGTTCCCGAACCACCCTCTCGGGCGTGAGGTCCTCGGCGAGCCGGAGGTGATCCGCAATGTGACGGTCCCGGCCATCCGGTCGTTCTTCGACGAGCACTACCTGCCGGGCAACATGGTGATCGCCGCCGCCGGCGACCTCGACCACGAGCGCCTGGCGGGCGGCATCAAGGCCCGCTTCGCCGACCGCCACGGCGGGCGCCCGCCCGTGCGGCGGCCGCCTTCCGACGACGCCGTCGCGCTCGTCGTCGAGTCGCGCGAGACCGAGCAGGCGCAGCTCGTCCTCGGCTTCAGGGCCCCGGACAGGCATTCGGGCGACCGTTTCACCCTGGCCGTGCTGAACCACATTCTCGGCGGTGGGCTTTCCAGCCGCCTCTTCCAGGAGATCCGGGAAGCCCGTGGCCTCGCCTACTCGATCGGGTCCGACCGCAGCGCCTACGACGACGCCGGGACGCTCGCGATCTCGGTCGGCACCTCGCCCGAACACGCCCATGAGGTGCTCGACCTCCTCCACGCAGAGGTGGACCGCCTCGGCGCGGAGGGGATAACGCCCCGCGAGCTCGAGGTGGCAAAGGGGCACCTGCGCGCCGACATGCTCCTTTCGCTGGAGGACTCCGGGTCCCGCATGTCTCGGATCGGCTCGGCCCTGCTGCTGTTCGGCACCGTGCTCACTACAGAGGAGCTGCTCGGGCGCATCGCGGCGGTGACCACCGACGAGGTCCGGGCCGTTGCCGAAAAGTTGCTGTCGGGCCCCCGCTCGCTCGCGGTGGTGGGGCCGTTCTCCGAGGCGGACTTCTCCTGAGCTGACCGCGGAGCCTGACCCCGGGGGCGGCCCGTCCGATCGGGACCGTCGCGAGCCTTCGGCAACGGTTACGGTGATGTGATGGTGCGCGTGGGAGTGTTCGGAGCCGGCGGTCGCATGGGTACCGCAACCTGCGCCGCGGTCCTCGCCGAAGCCGATCTCGAGCTCGTCGCGGCGCTCGATCCGGCCGCGGCGGGCCGCCCCCTCGACGAGGTCGCCGGGGTGCGCGGCAGCGGCCTCAGCGTCGCGGCCTCGCCCGACGAGGCGGCCGGGGCCGAGGTGATGGTGGACTTCACCGTCGCGAAAGCTGCGCGGGACAATCTCCGTTGGTGCGCCGATCACGGCGTCCACGCCGTCTGCGGCACGACCGGTTTTGATGCCGCCGACTTCGAGTCCCTGCGGGGTTGGTTCTCGGGTGACGCCCACGCGATCGTGGCCCCGAACTTCTCCATCGGCGCCGCGCTGATGATGCGGTGCGCCGAGCTGTGCGCCCCCTTCGTGGCGGGCGCGGAGATCATCGAGCTCCACCACGACCGCAAGCGCGATGCGCCCTCGGGGACCTCGCTCGAGACCGCGCGGCGCATGCAGGCGGCGCGTGACGCGGCCGGGACCGGGGACTGGGCCGCCGACCCGACCGAGACCGAGATGGTCCCCGGGGCGCGGGGAGGACGGGCACCCGGCGGCCTGCACGTGCACTCGGTGAGGCTGCCCGGTTTCGTGGCGCACCAGGAGGTGATCTTCGGTCTTTTGGGCGAGACGCTGTCGGTCCGCCACGACTCGTTGGACCGGGCGAGCTTCATGCCCGGCGTGCTCCTGGCGGTTCGCCGCGTCGCCGGGTCCGAAGGGCTGACCATCGGGCTCGGGAGCCTGCTCGGGCTCTGAGACGCGCCGTGCGGCGACAGGCCCCCGTGGCGAAATTCGGGATCGGAGCAGCTCTGTGCTGATAGCTTTCGGTCCGTGACAAGGTCGCGACCATGGTAAGGGCGGCTCGACGTGCCGGGCGGTTCGGCGCGGTTGTGACCGCCATGGTGACTCCCTTCGATGCCGAGGGCCGGCTGGACACAGCCGGTGCGGTGGCTCTCGCCCGCCACCTCGTGGACAACGGGAGCGACGGGCTCGTCGTGACCGGCACGACCGGCGAGGCACCGACGCTCAGCGATGAGGAACGCGCCGAGCTCTGGTCGGCCGTGGCGCACGCCGTCACGGTGCCGGTCATCGCCGGCTCGGGGACGAACGACACGGCGCATTCCGTAGAGCTGACCCGTGTGGCCACCGAGGCCGGGGCGGCGGGGATCCTCGCCGTCACGCCTTACTACAACCGCCCCTCCCAGCAGGGCATCGGGGCGCACTTCGCCGCTGTGGCGGCTTCCACGACGCTCCCCGTCATCATCTACGACATCCCTGTACGCACCGGCCGCAAGGTTGGGCTCGACACGATGGTGCGCCTGGCCCATGAGTTTCCGAACATCGTCGGCGTGAAGGACGCATCCGCGGACCCGGTCGGCGCCGCCAAGTTGAAGGCCAGGGCCGGGGAGGGGTTCGACTGCTACAGCGGAGACGACTCGTGGACCCTTCCCCTGCTCGCCGTCGGCGCGGTCGGGGTCGTGAGCGTGTCCTCGCACTGGATCGGTCGGGAACTGGGGGAGATGATCAGGCTCTACCTCGACGGTGACATCGAAGGGGCCCGGCACCTGAACGCGGACCTGATCGAGCCGGTCTCGTTCCAGTCCAGCGACGAGGCGCCCAACCCGCTGCCGACCAAGGCCGTGCTAAGGGTGCAGGGCCTCCCCGCAGGCGAGTGCCGCCTGCCGATGGGCCCGGCGCCCGACTGGCTGGAGCCGAGGGCGCGCGCCATGCTCGCCGATTTGCAGCTGTGGCGCTCGAAGCGCCCGGCCGCTGCAGGGGTGATGAGCCAGGATGCCTGAGGCGGTCCGAATCTCGTTCCTCGGGGGGCTGGGCGAGATCGGCCGCAACTGCGCGGTCGTCGAGCAGGCGGGCCGTCTCGTCGTCCTCGACTGCGGGGTGATGTTCCCCAACCCGGAGATGCCGGGCGTCGACCTCGTGCTGCCGGACTTCAGCTTCTTGCGGGAGCGGGCCGCGGACGTCGACGGGATCGTGCTCACCCACGGGCACGAGGACCATGTCGGCGCGCTCGCCTACCTCATGCGTGACGTTGACGCGCCCGTCTACGGTTCGGGCCTGACGCTCGGTTTCGCCCGCAACCGGCTCGACGAGGCGGGCCTCGGCCAGAAGGCACCCCTGGTGGAGGTGCGCGACGGCGAGAGGCGCCAGATCGGCCCGTTCGAGGTCGAGTTCATCCCTGTGACGCACTCGGTGCCGAGCGGCTTCGCCCTCGCCTTCCACACCGCCCAGGGAGTGGTGCTGCACAGCGGGGACTTCAAGCTGGACCTGACCCCGGTCGACGGGCGCAGGACCGACCTGGCCCGCATCGGGCAGATCGCCGCCACCGAGGGCATCCGCCTGCTGCTGGCGGACTCGACGAACGCCGAGCTGCCGGGCTACACCGGCAGCGAGAGCGCCGTCGGCGAGTCGCTGCGGCGGATCTTCCTCCAGCAGAGGGGCCGCCGCATCGTGGTGGCCTGTTTCGCCAGCCACGTGCACCGCATCCAGCAGCTCGCCGACGCGGCGATCGCAAGCGGGCGCAAGGTGGCGCTCCTCGGACGTTCGATGGTGAAGAACGTCGGCATCGCCCGCGACCTCGGCATGCTGACGATCCCGGACCGCTGCTTCGCCGACATCGAGACGCTCGGGGACCACAATCCCGGCGAGATCTGCGTCATCTCGACGGGCTCCCAGGGCGAGCCGATGTCCGCCCTGGCACAGATGGCATCGGGCGACAGCCGTTGGCTCCACATCGAAGAAGGCGACGTCGTCGTGCTCAGCTCGCACGCCATCCCCGGCAACGAGTGGGCGGTGGCGAAGGTGATGGACGGCCTCGCCCGGCGCGGGGCGGAGGTCATCCACGCCGGCGTCGCCCACGTGCACGAGAGCGGTCACGCCCACCAGGGCGAGCTCGCCACGCTGCTGTCGATCGCGCGGCCGCGCAGCTTCGTGCCAGTGCACGGCGAGTACCGCATGCTCGTGCGCCACTCCCGCCTCGCCATCGAGATGGGCGTCGCCCCCGACGAGGTGCTCATCTGCGAGGACGGCGACGTCGTGCAGCTCGGTGACGAAGGGATCGACTTCGCCGGCGAGGTGTCCGCCGCCCACGTCTTCGTGGACGGCATCGTCGGCGACGTCGGGGTGGGGGTGCTGCGCGACCGGCGCGTGCTCGCGGAAGAGGGCGTCGTCGTCGCCGTCGTCACCGTGGACGTCCGCACCGGCGAGCTCGTTGGCGCCCCCGAGATCGTGAGCCGCGGCTTTCTCGACGAGCCGGGCGCCGAGTCCGTGGTCGAGGAATTGCGCTCCGCCCTCGTGAAGGCGATCGAGGTCTCCGTAGGGGAGGGTTCCCAGGACCCCGACGCGCTCCGCCGTGTCGTCCGCCGGACGGTCGGGCGCATCGTGAGCGATCGCACCCGGCGAAGGCCCATGATCGTGCCGCTCGTACTCGAGGCCTGAGCAGGAAGTTCTGACACCGGAGGTTTCCGGGATCGCTGTCAACGGGAGTGGCTGGTGTTAGCGTTGTGCGTATCGTGGCAGTGTCTCGACGTGTCATCTCGGGCCAATCCGGCGCCTCACGCGATGCTCCGACCAGGGGGAAGCCGGCAAGCTCCCCGCGGAGCGCCCCGCCGAAGGCCGCGCGACCCCAGCTCACAAAGGTCCCTGCCCCGCGCAAGGCCAACGCGCGGGCGCGCCCTCGCAAGAAGACGACGGCGCTCGGGCGCGGGGCCGGCCTGCTGGTCGACCTCCTGGCGGCACCGTCGGAAGAGTCATGGGGCTGGGCGTTTCTCGTCGTCGGCGTCCTCGCGGCCCTCGGGGTCTATCTCAACTTGCTGGGGCCGGCAGGCCACCTGCTCCGGGCGGGGAGTGCCCGCGCCTTCGGCTGGGGAGCTGACGTGGCACCGGCGTCGCTTGTCGTCGGCGCCGTCGTCCTGCTGGCGGGGCGGGCGCGACGTGGCCTGGGAGGGATTCTCGCCGCCCTGGTGCTGCTCCTGGTGGTGTCCGCCGGCCTGGCGGACCTGGCCGCGGGCTCGCCCGCGGTGTCGGCCACTTGGCACCTGCTCGGTGGCGCCGGGGGCATCGTCGGCGCCGGCGTGGGAGGCGGGCTGGCGAGGATCATCGGTGTCGCGGGTGCCTCGGTCGTGCTCGGGGCCGTCGCCGCGGCGGCGATCTGCGGGCTGGCCGGCATGCCCCTGCTCGCCGTCCTGCGGCTGGTCGGTCGCGGTATCGCGGCTGGCGCACGCTGGACGGCGCGGCTAATGCGGGACTGGATGGCGGCGATGCGCGTGCAGCCTCTCCCCGAGCGCCCCGTCGTCGTGGCCGCCGCCCCCGACGCCGACGGTTTCGGTATCTGGCCCGCCAACGGCGCCTCGATAGCGCCCGGGTCAGGTCACGTCTCGGTCCTCCCCGGAGGGTCGGAGAGCGAACAGTCCGCCATCGCTGCGCCGGCCCCGGAGGCCGCCGCAGCCGAGACTCGCGGGGGGCCGGCAGATGCGGCGGTCGCCGGCGCGGAGCCGTCCGGTGCCGACGCGCTCCGCGCCGCGACCGTCGCCGGAAGGGCCGAACAGCTCAGCCTGCCGGTCACTCCGACGTCCGGGGTATGGAAGCTCCCGCCCTTGAAGCTATTGAAGCGCAGCAAGGAGCAGGACCTCGACCGCAAGGCGATCGAGGAGCGGGGCCGCGTGCTCGAGCGTGCCCTCGCGGGCCACGGCGTCGAGACGCACCTCGTCGGTTACACGGTCGGGCCCACCGTGACCCGCTTCGAGCTCGAGCTCGGCACGGGCGTGAAAGTGGCGCGGGTGACCACCCTCGCCAAGGACATCGCCTATGCCATGGCGTCGCCTGACGTGCGCATCTTGGCCCCGATCCCGGGCCGGTCGGCGATCGGGGTCGAGGTGCCCAACCACGACCGCCAGCTCGTGACCCTCGGCAGCGTGCTGCAGTCGATCGAGGCCCAGAGATCCACCCATCCCCTCGAGGTCGCCTTCGGCAGGGACATCGCCGGCCGGCCGGTGATGGTGAACCTCGCCGAGATGCCGCACCTTCTGATCGCGGGGGCCACCGGGGCCGGCAAGTCGTCCTGCATCAACTCGGTGATCACCTCGATCCTCATGAAGGCCACGCCGGACCAGGTCCGCCTCATCCTCGTCGACCCGAAGCGGGTCGAGCTCGGCCACTACAACGGGCTTCCCCACCTGCTCACCCAGGTCGTGGTCAATCCGAAGCGGGCCGCCAACGCCCTCGCCTGGGCCGTGACGGAGATGGAGCGCCGCTACGACGTGCTCGCCGAGTGCGGCATGCGCGACATTGCCGGCTACAACGCCGCCGTCGACCGTGGCGAGCTCGACGGCGGGCCCCTGCAGGGCCTGCGGGCGAAGCTCGCGGCCGACCCGGCACCGCTGCTGGCCGAGCTGGCTCTCGCCGACGCCGAGCTCGGCGAGCTGGCCGCCGCCGAGGTCGATCTCGACAGCGCCGAGGCGGAGGACGAGACAGGCGCCCCGGCTCTCGATCCCGGTCTCGCCGCCGTCACAGCCGATGACACCGCGACCGAGGACGACGCCTGGTTGGCGGGCGCCGACCTGGCCTCATCTCCGGTCGTGGCCGGCCGCAACTCTTCGGGCGGAGCCGGTCTTCCGACCCGCCATGTCCGGCTGCCGTTCATCCTCATCGTCGTCGACGAGCTGAACGACCTCATGATGGTCGCGGCCCGCGACGTCGAGGAGTCGATCTGTCGCATCGCGCAGATGGCGAGGGCGGTGGGGATCCACCTCGTCATCGCCACGCAGAGGCCGTCGGTCGACGTGATCACCGGCGTGATCAAGGCGAACATCCCCTCGCGGCTCGCGTTCTCGGTCTCCTCTCTCGCCGACAGCCGCGTCATCCTCGACCAACCCGGCGCGGAAAGGCTCGTCGGCCGGGGTGACCTGTTGCTGCTCACCGCGTCGTCGAGCGTGCCGCGGCGCATCCAGGGCCCCTGGGTGGGCGAGGACGAGGTGCAGGCCGTCGTCGCCCACTGGCGCCGCCAGAGCGGTCCGCGCTACGTCGACGGCGTGGAAGGCGAGCAGGCCTCCGAGAGCCGGGGCAGAGGCGGCGTCGAAGATGACGACGACGAATACCTGATGAGAGCAATGGAGTTGGTGGTGCGGTCACAGCTAGGCTCGACCTCCATGCTCCAGCGCAAGCTCCGGGTCGGCTTCGCTCGGGCGGGCCGGTTGATGGACCTTCTCGAACGGCGCGGCATAGTAGGGCCGTCGGAGGGTTCCAAGCCGCGTGCCGTCCTGATGACAGCCGAGGAGCTGGACGAGCTGTAGCCGCGAAGCCGGGCCAGCGAGGCGGCCAACGCCATGGACGATGAAGGCACCATCCCCCCGGTGAGGACCGGGCCGCGGGAGGCCGACGACGCGGCCGCGCCGCCGGCCAGGGCTCACAGCCGCGTGTCCGCCGCCAGGGTGCACCGACGCCGCCTGTACTGGCGCAGGAGGGCGATGGTGCTCCTGGGTCTCGCCGTCGTCCTGGCAGGGGTCGGGTGGCTGTTCTCAGGGCCCGGGTCACCCAAGCTCGTCACCTCCAGCGATCCCCGGCCCGTGCCGGTCCACCTGCCGTCGCTCGTCTCGATCGTGCGGACGGTGACAACGTTCCCCGGGACCTTGCCACCGTTGCCGATCCCCTCGGCGGGCCAGTCCGCCGTGTACGTCCAGGGGATCGGGCTCCTCGGCGCTTCCCCGGACGAGCAGGCGGCGCCGATGGCGAGCGTGACCAAGGTGATGACAGCTGTCGTGGTGCTCCAGGACCATCCCCTCGGCCACGGCGCCGGCCCGACGTTCACGATGACCGCGGCTGACCACGCGGCATGGATCCGCGCCGTGGAGGACGGGGACTCCAGCCTCGAGGTGGTAGCCGGAGAACGCCTCACCGAGCGCCAGCTGCTCGAAGGGCTCATGATCCCCTCGGCGTGCAACATCGCCGATTATCTCGCCGTCTGGGACGCAGGGAGCATCCCCGCCTTTGTGCGCAAGATGAACGCGACGGCAAGAGCGCTGGGTCTCGCCCACACCCACTACGCCGACGCGAGCGGCCTGAGCCCCTATTCCCGGAGCACGGCGATCGACCAGGCCATTCTCGGGGCTTACGCCATGAGCGTGCCCGGGATGGTCTCCATCGTGGATCACGCCGTCGTCGAGTTCCCGACGGGCCCGGTCGGCGGTTACAACCCGGCCATCGGTGAGGACGGTGTGATCGGCCTCAAGTCCGGCTTCACCGACGCGGCGCAGATCTGTCTCGTCACGGCCGCGAGGCGTTCGGTCGACGGCCACAACGTGCTCGTCGTGAGCGCCACGCTCGGCCAGCCCTCGAGCCTGGAATGGGCGGCCGATATCGACCTGCAGCTTCTCGACGCCGCCACCTCCGATCTGCGCTCACGGCCCCTGCTGCGTGCCTATCAGCCCGTCGCCAGAGTCGTCGCGCTCTGGAGCCGGGAGCGGCCGGTCGCTGTCGTCACGATCCCCGTCACGGTCGCCGGCTGGGCGGGCTTGGCGGTGCGCACCGTCGTGCAAGCGTCAATCCCTGTCAAGCCCGCCCGCGGGCGCGGCTGGAGGTCGGGCACCCGGGTCGGCGACGTGGAGGTACTGACGCCGGCGGGCGTGCAGTCAGTGACACCCGCGAAGCTGAGCCTCTTCCTCTCCTCCGCTCCCGCGGGGTGGACCCCCCCGCCCGCGGCCGGGCTCACGGCCGCCGCCGGCAGCTGAGAGACCCGGTGCGCGCCCGGGCCCCGGCGTCCTCGGCCAATCTCGGCCCGGGTTTTGACGTCCTTGCCATCGCCTTGTCCCTGTATGTGGAAGTCGAGATGGTCCCTGCGGCCCGGCTCTCGTTGCGCACCGAGGGAGAGGGCGCTGAGCTGGCGCGCGACGAGCACCACCTGGCGGCGAAGGTGGCCAGGGCAGTCAACGGACACGACCACTTCGCCATCCGGGTCCGTTCCGAGATCCCGGTCGGCCGTGGACTGGGATCGTCGGCGGCGCTCACCGTCGCGGCCGCGGCCGCCGCCGGGGCCGCCGATCCCCTGCGGGTCGCCGTCGGCTTCGAGGGTCACGCCGAGAACGCCGCTGCGTCGCTCCACGGTGGCCTCATCTCCGCCGCAATGCTCGACACCGGCCCTGTGGTCCGCCGGTTCCCTCTCGACCCTGGGATCACCTTCGCCGTCCTCGTGCCCGACCGCGAGCTCTTGACCGTCGATGCGAGGGGTGCCCTTGACGCCGATGTGCCGCACTGCGACGCCGTCTTCAACCTCTCGAGGATGGGCCTGTTGCTGGCTGGGCTCGCGGACCGCGCCCAGCTGATCGGTGCCGCTGGCGAGGACCGTCTTCACCAGTCCCAGCGCGCCCACCTTTTCCCGGAGGCGTCCGAGCTCCTTGCGCGCTTGACAAAGGCGGGAGCCCTAGTGGCGTGCTGGTCCGGAGCGGGCCCGAGCTTGCTGGGCATCTGCGACGGCCCCGAAGTGGCGGCGCAGGTCCGCGATGCGGGGCAGATCGCGCTCGAGTCGCTCGGGGTCCCCGGGCACGCGGCGGTGATAGCCCCGGACCTGGAGGGCCTGATCGTCGAGCCCTGACCGGTCCGGCCCACGCCCCGGGCTCGACGCCGGAGCCCGAAGCCGGCCCCTACCTTTGGGGTGCCACGCCGGCGGCGATCTCGTCGAGACCCTGGGACAGGGTGTTCCACGAGAGCGTCGCGCACTTGATGCGGACGGGGAACTTGACCACTCCCTGGAGGGCGGCGAGCTCACCGAGGTCCTCCGGCTTGATCGTCTCGTCCTCACCGTGATCTGCGTCGTCCTCGCCCCCCTCGTTACCGGAGAGCGAGTGCTCGTGGATCGACATCATCGCCTTGAAGGAACGGATGAGCCGGCGTGCCTCTCCGACCGGGCGGCCCTTCACCGTCGCGGACATCATCGATGCCGAAGACTGGCTGATCGAGCACCCCTGGCCGGCGATGCGCAGGTCGGTGACCATGCCGTCGTCGACTTCGAGGTACACGACGACCTCGTCGCCGCAGAGGGGGTTGAACCCCTCGACCCGGTGGGCGGGAGGCACCGGGAGCTCGCCACGGTTACGCGGCGAGCGGTAGTGGTCGAGGATGATCTCACGGTAGAGGTCTTCGAGGCCTGCCATGGCGGTGTCGTGGCTCCTATTCCAGTTGGCGTGTCTCAGCCGAAGAACGCTGCAGCGACGTCGAGGGCGTCCGAGAGGGCTTCGATGTCGTCCTCACCGCTGTAAACGTAGAACGACGCTCGTGCGGTTGCACTGACGCCCAGGCGCCGCATCAGGGGCTTGGCGCAGTGGTGCCCCGCGCGCACGCAGATCCCCTCCGCGTCGAGCACCTGGGCGAGGTCGTGGGCGTGAATGTCGCGAAACGCAAGCGAGAGCACGCCGCCACGCCGGGCCGGGTCAAACGGTGGCCCGAAGATCCTCAGGTCGGCCCCGTGGCGTTCGGTGAGGAGCTCGATGGCCCGCGCAGTGAGGGCGTTCTCATGCGCCTCGACGCGGTCCATCCCCAAGGCCTCGAGGTACCCGATGGCGGCGTGCAGCCCGACAGCCTCGGCGATGGGAGGGGTCCCGGCTTCGAATTTCCAGGGGAGGTCGTTCGGCGTGAAGCCGTCCAGGCGCACGTCCCGGATCATCTCGCCGCCACCGAGGAACGGCGGCATCGCCTCGAGGAGCTCCTCGCGTCCCCACAGCACGCCTATTCCCGTCGGCCCGAGCATCTTGTGGCCCGTGAAGGCCAGGAAGTCGACACCGAGCGCGCCCACGTCGAGGCGGCGGTGGGGGACGAGCTGGGAGGCGTCCGCCACGACGACGGCCCCGGCCGCGTGCGCCGCCTCGACGACCGGGCGCAGGTCGTTGATCGTGCCGAGCACGTTCGACATGGCCGAGATGCCGACGAGCCCGACACCGTCGACGAGCCGGTCGAGGTCGCCGAGGTCGAGCCGGTAGTCCGCCCCGACGGGGAGGTAGCGGAGCTCCACGTCGCGTTCGGCGGCGAGCATGAGCCAGGGCACGAGGTTGGCGTGGTGCTCGAGCTCGGTCAAAAGGATCGCCTTGCCCTCAGGGAGAAGGTGCCGGCCGTAGGAGTGGGCGACGAGGTTGAGGGCCTCGGTGGCGTTCTTCGTGAACAAGACCTCGGTGTCCGGCCTCGGCGCGTGGATGAACCGTCCCACGGCTCTGCGTGCCAACTCGAACTGGCGGGTGGCCTCCTCGGCGATTGAGTAGACGCCACGGTGCACGTTGGCGTGGGTGGTCTCGTAGTAGTGGTCCATGGCCTCGAGCACGGCGCGGGGCCGCTGGGACGACGCGGCCGAGTCGAGGTAGACGAGCCTGTGGCCGTGCGACTCCTGTTGGAGCAGGGGGAACTCCTTGCGGAGGGCAGTGACGTCGAGGGGGTCGGCGGCGACGGTCGTGGTCATGAGTACAGCTCCTCATAGCCCTCGCGGTCGAGGCGTTCGGCGAGCTCGGGGCCCCCGCTCTCGACGATGCGCCCGGAGACCATCACGTGCACGCGGTCGGGTCGCAGCTCCTCCAGGATACGGCGGTAGTGGGTCACGAGCACGATGCCGAGCTCCGGGCGGACGCGGCGGACCGACTCGATCCCCCGGGCGACGATCCGCAGCGCGTCGACGTCGAGGCCCGAGTCGGTCTCGTCCAAGATGGCGACGTCCGGCTCCAGCATGGCCATCTGGAGGATCTCGTTGCGCTTCTTCTCACCGCCGGAGAAGCCCTCGTTCAGGTAGCGGCTGGCGAAGGCGGGGTCCATGTCGAGGCGTTTCATCCACTCCATGAGCGCGACGCGTACCTCGAGCACCGAGATGTCCAGCCCGCGGCGGGCGGAGACGGCCTGGCGGAGGAACTGCGACACCGGCACGCCCGGGATCTCCTCGGGGTACTGGAAGGCAAGGAACACGCCCGCTCTCGCCCGGGCGTCCGCCGCCCAGGACGTGATGTCCTCGCCCCGCAGCACGATCCGCCCGCGCACGACCTGGTAGCCGGGATTGCCGGCGATGGCGTTCGCAAGCGTCGACTTCCCCGAGCCGTTCGGGCCCATGAGGGCGTGAAGCTCGCCGGATCGGACCACGAGGTCAACACCCCGGAGGATCTCGTGATCCTCGACTTTGACGTGCAGGTCTTCGATCGCCAGCACCTGGCCGCCGGCCACGCTGGCTTGCTGTGCGGGAACCGCCGGGCTCCCCGTGTCCAGGCGGTCCTCGGCGGCCACGCTTCGGTTCGACACGACGACCATGTTAGACGCGCCTTGGGATTACCACTACGCCCATAGGGGAAATGTCAGCTACCAGCCCCGTTCGATCCATTCGTCCAGGTGAGGGAGCTCGGTTCCGATGGTGGTGTCGAGTCCGTGACCGGGCATCACGATCGTGGCGGCCGGCAGGGGGGCGAAGATGCGCCGCTCGATCGACTCGATGATGGTCGGGAAGTCCCCGAGGGCGCTGGCGGTGTTGCCGGGCCCTCCCGGAAAGAGCGTGTCCCCCGAGAGCAGGACCGGGGACCCCTCTATCAAAAAGCACATCGACCCGGGGGTGTGACCGGGGGTGTGCATGGTCCGCAGCCGCAGCCGGCCCACCTCGAGCACGTCGTCGTCCTCGAGGAGAAGGTCGTAGCTCGGGAGCATGGCTGCGTCCTCGGTCCGCACGGCGACCTCGTAGCCGGCCGCACGCAGTTGGGGCACCGCCTGGATGTGGTCCCAGTGGCCGTGGGTCTCCACGACCTTGCGCACTTTGAGGCGCCGGCACAGCTCGAGGAGCTGCTCGTGCTCGTTGGCGGCGTCGACCAGCAGAGCCTCGCCGCTCAGGCGGCAACGCACCACGAAGACGTTGTTGTCGTAGGGCCCGACGACGACCTTGTGGATCTCGACCTGTTCGTCCTCGTAGTGCATGGCTCCGTCTCCTTTTCCGCGGCCCGGGCCCCTGCGGGGATCCTCTCGAGCCCGGGATCGATCAATGGACAGACTAAAGTCCGTTTCGGAGGTGGTCCTCGGTGGCTCCTGACAAGCCTGCCGGTGCCGGCGCGGGCTCAGGCGCCGGGGCCGGCCGTCCCGGCGGCCCGAGGGCTTCGGACGCGGACCGTGACCGTTTCGCGGCCGAATTGCACGAGCATTTCGCCGAGGGCCGGCTCAGCCTCGAGGAGCTGCAACGCCGCCTTGACCTCGTCTTCGCGGCGCAGACGCTCATCGACCTCTACGCCCTCACGAGCGACTTGCCCCATCCCGGGCCGCAGCTGTCCCGCGGGCACGGATCGGGTCCGAAGCGTCGTTCGCCGGCGCGCAAGAGGCGCTGGTGGCCCTTTGCTTGAGAGGATCGCGCGCACGGGGCCAAAGTCTCGATACATTAGGGCCACCAGAGAAAGGAGGTGGTCCAATTCATGAGTAGTCAACCTTGCGGGACCCTGGAGGTGGCTGGCCGCTAGGCGGCACGCTGGACCACCTGGTGAATCCATCCAGACACCCTCGGTGTCCCCGGTCGAGAGTTGGTCCCGCTCGAAGCAGCCCGGAAGCCGAGCCTTTTTCAGCAAATAAATAACGATGGCTGCGGGAGTTGCCGCAGCCGCCTCGAGGGGCGCTTCGGCGCCCCTCGAGCGCGTGTACGCCCCGGGAGGAACTCGCCCCGGACGGGAAGGGCGGCCGCTCAGGCGGTCTTGGAGGCGGCTTTCATGGCGCGCTTGTGCTCTCGGACCGCCACAAGGGCGCCCGGGCTGTCGATGTCGGCCACCGACGCCAGTGATCCGGCTCTGCCGAAGGGCCCCGCCGCCTTCTCCCAGCCCTGGGGCCGAACGCCGAGTTGCTTGCCCAGCAAGGCGACGAAGATGCGGGCCTTGTGCTCGCCGAAACCGGGGAGCGCCTTCACCCGCCTGAACAACTCGTCACCGGTGCTGGCCGTCGTCCAGACCGAGGCAGCCTTCCCGCCGTACTCCTCGACGAGCAGCCGGCAGAGATCGTGCACACGGCCGGCCATCGCGGCCGGGAAGCGGTGCAGGGCCGGTTTCTCGACGAACAGTGCCGTCAGCTCGCCCGGTTCCATGGCGGCGATCCTGGCCGCGTCGAGCTTGGCGCCCAGCCTCTGGCGAAGGACCCACGGTCCGGCGAAAGCCTTCTCCAAGGGCACCTGCTGATCGAGCACCATGCCGATCAAGAGGGCGAGGGGGTCCTCGGCGAGGTACCTGTCCGCTTTCGGATCCCCTGTGAAAGGGAGGCTCTTCAAGGTGCTCGCGTCTCGGGGCATCGAAAAAGTGTAAGGCGCCGCAGCTCGCGCCCTGCGCGGCGCGCCTCACCCGCGCCAGGTTGCAGCCTCGTCTCAGGCGCCCCGCGGGTCGATGGCCTCGGGGTCGACGCCGTAGCGCTCTATGGCGGCGGCGACCTCGCTGGGCTTTGCCTCACCGCCGGCCGCCAGCTCGGCCAGGACCGCGACCACGACGTGGGCGGCGTCGACTTCGAAATGCCTCCTGAGCGCGGCACGGGTGTCGGAACGGCCGAACCCGTCGGTCCCGAGCACGGTGAACGGTGCGTGCACCAGCCTCGCGACCTGGTCCGGGACCGCCTTCAGGTAATCGGTGACGGCGACGATGGGGCCCCGGGCCCCCTCGAGGGCGCGGGTCATGTAGGGCACCCGGGGAGCGCTCTCGGGATGGAGCCGGTTCCAGCGCTCGACTTCGAGCCCGTCCTCCCTGAGCGCCTTGTAGCTGGTGACCGACCACGCTTCCGTGCTGACGCCCCAGTCGGACGCCAGCAGCTCACGCGCCTGCATGGCGGCCTGCCACGAGGGCCCGGAGAACAGGAGCGTCGCCGAACGGCCCGGGGCGCCGGCGGCCTCGTCCGGTCCCGCGTAGCGGTAGATGCCGCGCAGGATCCCTTCCCTGACTGCGGCCGCGGCTGCGGCCCGGGTCGCCTCGTCGGCGTCCGGCAGCGGGAGCGCGGGCATCGGGTAGTTCTCGTTGTAGAGGGTCAGGTAGTAGATGCAGTCCTCGGCCCCGGGGCCGAACATGTGCTCGATCCCGCGTTCGACGATGGTCGCCATCTCGTAGGCGAAGGCCGCGTCGTAGGCGTGGACGGTCGGCACGACCGAGGCCAGCAACAGCGAGTGGCCGTCCTCGTGCTGGAGCCCCTCGCCGTTCATGGTCGTGCGCCCCGCTGTGCAGCCCATGAGAAAACCGCGTGCCCGCGCGTCCGCCGCCTGCCAGATGAGGTCCCCCACCCGTTGGAACCCGAACATCGAGTAGAAGAGGTAGATGGGCATCATCGGTAGGGACCACGTCGCGTACGACGTCCCGGCCGCCTGGAAGCTCCCCATGGCGCCGGACTCGGTGATGCCCTCCTCCAGGATCTGGCCCGTGCGGTCCTCGGAGTACGAGAGCAAGAGGCCCGCATCGACGGGCGTGTAGAGCTGGCCCTCCGGGGCGTAGATCTTCACCTCCGAGAAGAGGGCGTCGAGCCCGAAGGTGCGTCCCTCGTCGGGCACGATGGGGACGACGTACCTGCCGAGCCCCGGGTCCCTCAGCAGGTTGCGCAGCAGCCTCGCGAAGGCCATGGTCGTCGAGACCGGCTGGCCGCGCGAACCGAGGGCGAACTCGGCGAATGTGGCCGGTTCCGGCGCGGGCAGCCCCGCAAGCCCGCGACCGCGCACGACGCGGTTGGGCAGGTGCCCGCCGAGGGCGCGGCTGCGGGCTGTCAGGTACTCGTGCACGGGCGACCCCGCCGGTGGGCGGTAGTAGGGGGGTGCCTCTGCATCGAGGGCGTCGTCGGGGATCTCCTCGTGCAGGTGCAGGCGGTCGCGCAGCACCCGGAGCTGATCCCTCGTCATCTTCTTGATCTGGTGGGTGGCGTTGCGCGCCTCTATCTCGGGCCCGAGCGTCCAGCCCTTGATGGTCTTGGCGAGGATGGCCGTCGGCGCCCCCAGGTGCTCGGTCGCGGCTTTGTAGGCGGCGTAGAGCTTGCGGTAGTCGTGCCCGCCGCGGGGCAAGGTCTGCAGTTCCTCGTCGGAGAGGTGCTCGACGAGCTTGCGCAGGCGTGGGTCGGGGCCGAAGAAGTGCTCGCGGATGTAGGCGCCGGACTCGGTGGCAAGGGTCTGGAAGTCGCCGTCGAGAGTCGTGTTCATCTTGTGGAGCAGCACGCCGTCGAGGTCACGGGCCAGGAGCTCGTCCCAGCGCCTGCCCCAGATGACCTTGATCACGTTCCAACCGCAACCGCGCAAGAGGGCCTCGAGCTCCTGGATGATCTTGCCGTTGCCCCTGACGGGGCCGTCGAGGCGTTGCAGGTTGCAGTTGACGACGAAGGTGAGGTTGTCGAGGCGCTCCCGGGCGGCGAGGCTGAGGGCGGCACGCGTCTCCGGCTCGTCGAATTCACCGTCGCCCACGAAGGACCACACCCGTGACTGGGTCGTGTCGGCGAGCTCACGGTGAACGAGGTAGCGATTGAATCGCGCCTGGTAGATGGCCGTGAGGGGCCCGAGCCCCATCGACACGGTCGGGAACTCCCACCAGTCCGGCATGAGGCGCGGGTGGGGGTAGCTGGACAGACCCCTGCCGCCTACCTCGAAGCGGTAGTTGTCGAGATCCTCGTCGCCGAGCCGGCCCTCGACATAGGCACGGGCATAGATGCCGGGCGAAGCATGGCCCTGGAAGTAGACCTGGTCACCGGCGGTGCCGTTCGCCTTGCCCCGGAAGAAGTGGTTGAAGCCGACCTCGTACAAGGAGGCGGAGCTGGCGAACGTCGACAGGTGTCCCCCGATGCCGGGCTCGCGGGTGTTCGCCCGCGTGACCATAACGGCCGCGTTCCAGCGTATGTATCGCCGGATCTTGCGCTCGAGGTCCTCGTCGCCGGGGAACCAGGGCTCGGAGCGGGCCGGGATCGAGTTGATGTACGGGCTCGAGACGGTGGAGGGGAAGCCGACCTGGTTGGCGCGCGCCCGCTCCAGGAGCTTCATGAGCAGGAACTGGGCGCGTGGGCGACCTTCCGTCTCGACGACGGCGTCGAAGGAGTCCATCCACTCGGAGGTCTCCTCTGGATCGATGTCGGGCAGCTGGTATGAGAAACCGTCGATGATCACCCGTCCAGTCTCGCGCCCGCGCGAGCACTTTCCGACCGCTAGCGCGAGGAATTCTTCGAGAGTTAGCAATCCAGGCCCGCCGGGACGCCGGGCGGGCCGCGTGGATCACCCCGAGGGTTCTTGGACCAGGCAGAATGACCGCGTGACCTTGTTCGAGGACCAGGAGGACGCCACCGTCGTGTTCACCGACGGGGCCTGTATCGGCAACCCGGGGCCGGGAGGTTGGGCGTGGGCCGTCTCGGAGTCCGAGTACGAGAGCGGGCACGCGCCGAACACGACCAATCAGCGCATGGAGGTCACCGCCGTACTGGAGGCGCTCGGCGCCATCCGTGGTCGCGTGCAGGTCGTGAGCGACTCCACCTACGTTGTCAACTGCTTCAGGCAACGCTGGTGGGCGGGATGGCGGGCGCGGGGGTGGAGGAATTCCCGGGGCGAGCCCGTGGCGAACCAGGACCTGTGGCGTCCGCTCATAGACGAGGTCGTCGACCACCGGCGCGGCGAGGTCAGCCTGACATGGGTGAAGGGGCACTCCGGCGACCCGATGAACGAGCTCGTGGACCGGCTCGCGGTCGCCGCCGCCCGCTTCCAGCGCGGCGCCAGCGCGCGCTGAACAGCAAGTTTTCGCCATCTCCTTGCAAACAAGTTCCAGGTAATGTCCGGGGCGATGCGATATGTGGAAGTAGCCGGCGAAAAGGTGTCGGCCGTTGGCCTCGGTGCCTGGCAGTTCGGGTCCAAGGAATGGGGATACGGCTCCCATTACGCCGAGCACGACGCGGTCGACATCGTGCATCGTGCCCTCGATCTGGGCATCAACTTGATAGACACAGCGGAGATGTACGGCCTGGGCCGCTCGGAGCGCATAGTCGGGCGCGCCATCGCGGACCGGCGGGGGGAGGTCTTCCTCGCTTCAAAGGTCCTGCCCATCCTCCCCCTGCGCCCGGTCGTCGCCAGGCGCGCGGCCGGCAGCGCGCGGCGGCTCGGCGTCGCCCAGATGGACCTCTACCAGCTTCACTGGCCGAACCCGGTCGTCCCGCTCACCGAGCAGATGGCGGCGATGCGGGCTCTGCAGCGCAGCGGTGAGATCCATCACATCGGGGTGAGCAACTTCTCCCTCGAGCGCTGGCAGGCGGCCGAGGGTGCCCTCGGTGGCCCCGTCCTTTCCAACCAGGTCCGGTTCAACCTGGTGGACCGCCGCCCGACCAGAGCCATGACGCAATGGGCGGCGGCCAACGACCGCCTCGTGATCGCCTACAGCCCCTTGGCCCAGGGCCTGCTCTCGGCGCGCTACGACGCCGAGCACCGGCCTACGGCGATGCGGGCGAGATTGACCGCCTTCCTGCCCGAGAACCTCGACCGCGCCCGCGGGTTGCTGGAGGCGCTACGCGAGATCGCCGGCCACCATGACGCCACGCCGGCGCAGATTGCGCTCGCCTGGGTGATCGGCCATCCGAACGTCGTCGCCATACCGGGTGCCAGCACGGTCGCCCAGCTGCAGCGCAACGCCGAGGCGGCGGAGCTCGAGCTGACCGACGAGGACCAGCACCGGCTCTTGGACGCCGCCGAGGCGTACCGCCCCGTCCACGGCGTCGCCGCCTTGCCGGCACTGGTCAAGGTGCGCACCCACAGATCCGGGCACGGTCGCTAGCGGGCCGGGCCGAAGGCCCGTAAGGGGAACTGATGGACGATGAGCTGACTTGGAAGGACGCCACCGCCCAGGCCGAGCTCGTGCGGCGGGGCGAGGTGTCGCCGCTCGAGCTCGTCGAGGCGGCCATCGAGCGGATAGAGCGGTGCGATCCCGCTCTCAACGCCGTCATCCACCGCCAGTTCTCCACCGCCCGCGCCCGGGCCACGGGCGAGCTGCCCCGGGGGCCCTTCGAGGGCGTGCCCATGCTGCTCAAAGACCTGGGCGCTCCCCAAAAAGGAGAGCTCTACTGCGAAGGGACGTCCTTCGCCAAGGCCGCCGGATACCGCGCCGGCCGGGACAGCTTCCTCGTGGAGCGCTTCAAGAAGGCGGGGTTCGTCGTGGTTGGTCGCACGAACACGCCCGAGCTGGGCACGACGATCACGACCGAGCCGGTCGCGTTCGGGCCCACGCGCAACCCGTGGAACACAGGGCACACGAGCGGGGGCTCGTCGGGCGGCTCCGCCGCGGCGGTGGCGTCCGGCATGGTCCCGGTGGCGCACGGCAACGACGGCGCCGGCTCGATCCGGGTCCCGGCGAGCTGCTGCGGGCTCTTCGGGCTCAAGCCGAGCCGGGGCCGGGTGAGCCCCGGCCCGGGAGGCGGTGAGTCCTGGAACGGCTTTTCCATCGACCACGTCCTCACGCGAAGCGTCCGGGACTCGGCGGCCGTGCTCGACCAGATCGCCGGCTACCGGCCCGGCGACACCTACCTCGCGCCCCCGCCCGCCCGGCCCTTCGCGCACGAAGTGGGTGCCAACCCCGGCCGGCTGCGTATCGGGCTGCTCGACCACCCGGTGGAGCTCGAGTACGGGGCCCATCCGGAGTGCGCGCAGGCGGTCCAGGCCGCCGGCCGGCTGCTCGAGTCCCTCGGTCACAAGGTGGAGCTCGCCCACCCGAGCTCGCTCGAAGAGCCCGAGATGTACCGGCACTTCCTCGTCGTCGTCACCACCGCCGTGGCCGCCGCGCTCAGCGAGTGGTCGCAACTACTGGGACGGGAGATCTCCCCTGAGGAGTTCGAGCCGGACAACTTGGCGTTCACGATGTCGGGCAGGTCCATCTCCGCCCCGGACTACCTCGAGTCCCTCAGCTTTTTCGGCGCCTACAGGCGCCGGACGATCGCCTTTTGGTCCGAGCAGGGATTCGATCTCCTGTGCACGCCGGTCCTTGCGCAGCCCCCGGCCCTGATCGGCGAGCTCTCGGACCCTGCGACGGGGAGGGCCAAAGTGGTTGAGACGCTCCAGTTCACACGCCAGTTCAACGCAAGCGGCCAGCCGGCAGCATCGTTGCCTCTGCACTGGACACCCGAGGGCCTGCCTGTCGGCGTGCAGCTCGTCGCCGACTACGGACGGGAGGACGTTCTCATCCGCGTCTCCAGTCAGCTGGAGGAGGCGACCGCATGGACGGAGCGGCGCCCGGTCGTCACGCCTGAGCCCACCGTCATTCGGCGGCGATGATTTAACCACGCCAGCCAATGGTGACTAACCTGCCTACTCTCAATGGCCCATCGTCTCTCCCATCTCGACACGCTCGCGTCCGAAGCGATCCACATCATCCGTGAGGTGGTCGCCGAGTTCGAGCGACCCTCGCTGCTTTTCTCCGGGGGCAAGGACTCTGCCGTCCTGCTGCACCTGGCCGCGAAGGCATGCTGGCCCCAGCGGGTGCCGTTCCCCGTCGTGCACGTGGACACCGGGCACAACTTCCCTGAGGTGATCGAGTACCGCGACCAGCAGGTGGCCGAGCTCGGCGTACGGCTCGTCGTCGGCTCGGTGCAGGAGGACATCGACCGCGGTTCGATCGTCGAGCAGCCGGTGCCCGGCGCGACGCGCAACCGGTTGCAGACCTTCACCCTCTTGCGGGTGCTCGAGGAGAACCGCTACGACGCCGTCTTCGGCGGCGGGCGGCGCGACGAGGAGAAGGCGAGGGCCAAAGAGCGCGTCTTCTCGCTTCGGGACGAGTTCGGCCAATGGGACCCCAGGGCGCAGCGGCCGGAGCTGTGGCAGCTCTACAACACAAGGCACAGGCCGGGCGAACACTTCCGCGTCTTCCCCCTCTCGAACTGGACCGAGCTCGACGTCTGGCAGTACGTCGACGAGCAGAGGCTCGAGCTCCCCCGGATCTACTTCGCGCACCGGCGGGAGGTCTTCCGCCGTGCCGGCATGCTGCTGGCGGTCGGGCCCTGGACAAAGCCCCGCGACGGCGTCGCGGGTGAGCAGGCCTTCGAGACGACGGTGCGCTACCGCACCGTCGGTGACATGACCTGCACGGCCGCGGTCGAGTCGACGGCCGCCACGCCGAAGGAGATCATTCTGGAGACTGCGGCGACGCGGGTGAGCGAGAGGGGCGCGACGCGGGCGGACGACCGCTTCTCCGATGCGGCCATGGAGGACCGCAAGCGGGAGGGTTACTTCTAATGGAGCTGCTGCGCTTCGCGACCGGGGGTTCTGTCGACGACGGCAAGTCCACGCTCATCGGCCGGCTGCTCTACGACTCGAAACAGGTCTTCCAGGACCAGCTCGAGGCGGTGCAACGCACGAGCGTGGCCCGGGGGGACGAGTACGTGAACCTGGCGCTGCTCACCGACGGGCTGCGGGCCGAACGCGAGCAGGGCATAACCATCGACGTCGCCTACCGCTACTTCGCCACGCCGAAACGCCGCTTCATCATCGCCGACACGCCCGGGCACACCCAGCACACCCGCAACATGGTCACGGGCTGCTCCACGGCCGACCTCGTCCTGCTCCTCATCGATGCCCGCGCGGGGGCCACCGAGCAGACCCGGCGCCACGCCATGATCGCCTCGCTGCTCGGCATTCGTCACCTGGTGCTGTGCATCAACAAGATGGACCTGGTCGGCTACTCCAAGGAGCGCTTCGAGGAGATCCGCGACGACTTCATCGGGTTCTCCGAACGCCTCCAGGTCTACGACCTGACGTGCATCCCGATCTCGGCGCTCGCGGGCGACAACGTCGTCGAGCGCTCGCACGAGATGCCCTGGTACACAGGGCTCTCGCTCCTCGAGCACCTCGAGACGGTGGTCATCGCCTCTGACCGCAACCTGATCGACCTGAGGTTCCCCGTGCAGCTCGTCATCCGGCCCATCTCGAGCGAGCACCACGACTTCCGCGGCTACGCCGGCAACATCGCCAGTGGCCTGCTGCAGGTGGGTGACGAGGTCGTGGCCCTCCCCTCCGGTTTCTCGAGCCATGTCGCGAGCATCGACGGCCCTGACGGCCCGCTCGAGGAGGCCTTCCCGCCCCAGTCCGTCGTCGTGCGGCTATCCGATGACATCGACATCTCCCGGGGCGACATGCTCTGCCGGCCCAACAACCGGCCCAACGTGGGCCAGGACGTCTCGGCGATGGTCTGCTGGATGGCCGAGAAACCGCTCAAAGAGGGCTCGATCTTCGCTATCAAGCACACGACCCGCTGGGCGCGGGCGCGGGTGCGCTCGCTCCAGTACCGCCTCGACGTGAACGCCCTCCACAACGACGAGCGAGCCTCCGAGCTCCAGTTGAACGACATCGGCCGCATTCACCTGCGCACGACGGCTCCGCTGTTCTACGACGAGTACCGGGACAACAGGGAGACGGGCAGCTTCGTGCTGGTGGACGAGCAGACCAACTCCACGGTCGCGGCCGGCATGCTGCGGCGTCCCACGGGCTGACGTCCCGGCGTCTTCGAGGCGGGTCGGTGCCGCTCGAGGCGGGTCGGTCCGGGTGGGGCGCCGGTCGTCGGGCCACCTCGTCGACCAGCCAATCCAGTGTCATTAGGCTGGTCCGTAACCCATGCCACGGGCGCGCAGAAGAGCGCGCCCGGCCGGTAGGTGGCCGATCAGGCGGTTGAGTCATCGTTGAGACCAGGAGGTGGTCCGTCTGCCAGCGAACCGAGCTGAGCCTGCGCAGTTCGACATAGTCGTGATCGGTGGCGGGCCCGGCGGCTATGCCACGGCCCTGTACGCGGGCGCCGCGGGCCTGTCGGTGGCCGTGGTGGAGAAGGACAAGGTGGGCGGCACCTGCCTGCACCGGGGCTGCGTGCCCGCCAAGGAGTTCCTGGAGACAGCGGCGGTGTTCCGCAGCGTCGAGGGCGCCAAGGAGTTCGGCATCCAGGCGAGCCAGCCCGTCGTCGACTTCGCGGTCAGCCAGGACCGCAAGAACCGGATAGTGGGCCAGCTCCACAAGGGGCTTTCCGGCTTGTTGCGCCAGCGCAAGGTCACGGTCCTCCCCGGCGTCGGACGGCTGCTCGCAGAAAGGACCGTCGAGGTCACCGGCGCGGGCGGCGAGGTGAGCCTGCTCGCCGGGAGCAACATCGTGCTCGCCTCCGGCTCGGTCCCGAGGACACTGCCCGGTTTCGACGTGGACGGCCGCTACGTCCTCACCTCGGACGAGTTGCTGGACCTGCGGGCGCTGCCGCGCTCGGTGGCGGTGATCGGCGCGGGTGCGATCGGGTGCGAGTTCGCCTCGATGCTCTCCGACCTCGGCGTGCGCGTGACGCTGCTCGAGGCGTTGCCCAAGGTCCTCCCGGGCTGCGACCAGGACGTGGCGAACGTGGTCGTCCGTTCCTTCACAAAGCGCGGCATCACCGTGCGGACCGGTGTCAAAGTCGCCGGCCACGAGCCGAGCGGCGAGCACACCGCCGTCGTGTTCGAGGACGGGGAACGCCTCGAGGTCGAGACGATCCTGATGTCGATCGGCCGCCGCCCGCTCTCGGACGGCCTCTTGGGCGAGGGCAGCGGCGTCGAGGTCGACGGACGCGGTTATGTCCGCGTGGACGAGTGGATGCGCACGGGGGCGCCCGGTGTGTTCGCCATCGGCGATCTCGTCGCCACCCCGCAGCTGGCCCACGTCGGCTTCGCGGAGGCGATCCTGGCGGTCAAGCAGATCCTGGGCGAACGGGCCTTCCCGGTCGACTACGGCAAGGTCCCCTGGGCGATCTACTGCCATCCGGAGGTCGCTTTCGTGGGCATGACCGAGCAGGACGCGCTCGAGGCGGGTTTGGAAACCGTCACGAAGAAGGACCCGTTCGGCGCCAACAGCCGCGCCCTCATCCTGGGCGAGACCGATGGGCTCGTGAAGGTGATCTGCGAGCGCAAGCCAGACGGTGCAGCAGGGCGCCTGCTCGGCGTGCACATGGCGGGACCGTGGGTGACAGAGCAGCTCGGGCAGGCCTACCTGTCGGTGAACTGGGAGGCCACCCCCGAGGAGATAGCGCCTTTCGTGCAGCCTCACCCGTCACTGTCCGAAACCTTCGGCGAGACTGTCCTCGCTCTCACGGGAAGGGGTCTCCACGTTGGCTGACATCACGATGCCGCAGCTCGGCGAGACGGTCACAGAGGGGACGATCATCCGCTGGATGAAGAAGGTCGGCGACGAGATCGCCTACGACGAGCCATTGTTCGAGGTCTCGACCGACAAGGTGGACTCCGAGGTCCCGTCGCCCGCGTCGGGCTACCTAACCGAGATCCTCGTGCCGGAGGGCGAGACGGTCGACGTCGGCACGAAGCTCGCCGTCGTGACCGACACAGCTCCCTCGAGCGGGCGCACGGGCGTATCGGCCGCCCCGACGGCCCAAGCGCCACAACCGTCTCCTCCGGCCGCGCCCGCGGCACCCGAGCCCGAGCCTGTGCCCGCCTCCGCCGCGCCCGGACCTGAGTCGGCTTCGGCGCCGGACGAGGAGGCTGTGCCCACGGGGAAGTCGAACGGGTCCGGCCTCGTGCTGTCCCCTGTCGTCCGCCAGCTCGTGGCCGAGTACGGCATCGACCCGGCGTCACTGGAGGGCACCGGCAAGGGCGGAAGGATCACGCGGGCGGACGTGCTCTCGTTCATCGACCGTCGCGCGGCCGGGGTGATGGCCGAAGCGGCCGCCGCCCCGCCCCGAGTGGGGCCACCAGCGGGCGCGTCCGCTCCGCCGGGCGCAGTGGGTGCGCCGACGGCCGCCCCGCAGGGCGTCGCCGCGCACGTGTACACGCCCGTGGCGGGGGCTCGCGACGAGGTGGTGCCGTTCACGAACATCCGGCGCCTCACCGCCGAGCACATGGTCAGGTCGAAAGCGACCTCGGCGCACACCCTTGTCGTGATCGAGGCCGACTACGAGGCGATCGAACGGGTCCGCAGGGCCCACAAGGACCGCTTCCGCGAGGAGGAGGGGATCGGCCTCACCTACCTCGCCTTCGTTGCCCGCGCCGTGGCGGAGACTTTGCGCGACTACCCGCAACTCAACGCCTCCGTCGGCGACGACGCCCTCATCATCCACCGGGACGTCCACCTCGGGATAGCAGTGGACCTCGGACAGCGCGGGCTCATCGTCCCTGTCGTGCGCAACGCCGAGGGCCAGTCGCTCAGGGGAATCGCCCGCGCCATGGCCGACCTCGCCGAACGCGCCCGCTCGCGCAAGCTGTCCGCCGACGAGGTCGTGGGCGGGACGTTCACGATCACGAACCCGGGACCGTTCGGCACCTTGCTGACGGCGCCGATCATCAACCAGCCCCAGGTGGCGATCCTCTCCACCGACGGGATCAAGCGCCGCCCGGTCGTGATCACGGCGCCCGACGGGACCGAGGCCGTCGGGATCCACTCTGTCGGCCTGCTCGCCCTCTCTTTCGACCACCGTGCCGTCGACGGCGCCTACGCCTCGGCGTTCCTGCACGAGCTCGCCCGGGTGATCGAGTCGCGCGACTGGGAGGCCGAGCTTTGAACGCCACGGGCCGGGAGCTGCGCGTCCGCTGGCTGGGGCGTGTCCGCTACCGGGACGCCCACGCACTGCAGGAGGCGCTGAAGAAGCAGCGTGCCGCCGAGTACCTGCTCCTGCTCGAGCACCCGCACGTCTACACCCTCGGCGTGCGCGCAAGGACCGAGCACGTCCTCGTGGACCCGGAATCTGTCGGCGCCGAGCTCGTGCACGCCGATCGGGGCGGCGACGTCACCTACCACGGCCCCGGACAGCTCGTCGGGTACCCGATCATGAACGTCCCGATGGGGCTGCGCGCGGTACCGGCGCACGTTCACGCCATCGAGCAGCTCGTCATCGACGCCCTCGGCGACCTCGGGCTCGGCGCAGTCGGGCGGCTGGCCGGCTACCCGGGGGTCTGGGCGGACCCCGAAGGTGCAAAGCCGCGCAAGCTCTGCGCCATCGGGGTGAGGATCGACCGGGGCCGGTCCATGCACGGCTTCGCGCTCAACGTCGATCCCGACCTTTCCATGTTCGGCCACATCGTGCCTTGCGGGCTCAGCGACCTCGGGGTGACCTCCCTTGCCGCCGAGGGCGTGCAGGCGACGATGCGCGACGTCGTCGAGGCGGTCGTGCGCCGCGCGCCCGATCGTCTCGCCCCGGGTGCGTCCGTAGAGCGCCAGGACTCGTCGTGGTGGCCGGGGCCCGCCCGCGCCGTGCCGCCGTCCGACGCCACGGGCGCGGTCCCGAGCGCGCCGCGGGCACTCGACCGCCGCCTGGTCGATGCCGGCGTCGATCCGGGACAGGGCGTGGCGCTTTCGAGTCGCAAGCCGCAGTGGGCGCGCGCCGAGGCCCGGATCGGACCGGAGCTGATCCGGCTCCGCGCGACGATGCGCGAGCTCGACCTCGTGACCGTCTGCGAGGAGGCCGGGTGCCCGAACATCTTCGAGTGCTGGGCCGACGGCACCGCGACGTTCATGATCAACGGCGAGCGCTGCACGAGAGCGTGCGGTTTCTGCCTGGTGGACACGAGGCGCCCGCTCCCTTTGGACCCCGGCGAGCCGGACCGCGTCGCCGAGGCGGTCGCCCGGATGCGGCTTACCCACGCCGTCGTGACGGCCGTGGCACGCGACGACCTCGCCGACGGCGGGGCCCAGGCCTTCGCCGAGACCATCGCCGCCATTCGCCGACGCAGTCCCCGGACCACCGTCGAGGTTCTCATCCCGGACTGCAAGGGCGATGACGCCGCGCTGAACATGGTCTTCGAGGCCCGTCCCGAGGTCCTGAACCACAATCTCGAGACCGTCAACCGACTCCAGCGCGCCGTGCGCCCCTCGGCCTCCTATGCGCGCAGCCTTTCCGTGCTCGCCCGTTCCGCCGCGGCCGGGTGCACGACGAAATCGGGCATCATCCTCGGCATGGGCGAGACCGTGCCCGAGGTGGTGGCCGCGCTCGGTGACCTGAGGGCGGTGGGAGTCGAGATCGTGACGATCGGCCAGTACCTGCGCCCCACCGCGGCGCACCTGCCTGTCGCGCGCTGGTGGGCCCCTTCGGAGTTCGAGGAGCTGGCCGAAGCGGCGCGCGCCATGGGCTTCGCCCATGTCGAGGCGTCCCCGCTCACGCGTTCGAGCTACCACGCAAAGCGTGCCGTCGTCGCGTCGGCCCCCGCCGGCGAACTGGCCGAGACGGCGGACGTGTCGTGAGCGATCCCGCCCCGGCCGACGCGGGGGTTGACCCCTCGCTCGCGCGAGCGGCGCGCTTCTCGGGCGTGCGGGATCGCATGAGGGAACTGGGGTTCGACGCCCTCCTCTTGTCGCTCGGGGCCGACCTTCCCTGGCTGACGGGCTACGAGGCGATGCCGCTCGAGCGCCTGACGATGCTGGTGGTGCCGGCAGACGACAACGCGACGCTGGTCGTCCCCGAGCTCGAGGCGCCGCGGGTGGACCACGATCCGCGTCTTTACGCGATGCGCCCCTGGTCAGAGCACGAGCAAGCGACCGATCTCGTGGCGGGACTGGTCGGCCGCAGGACACGGCTTGCCGTTTCGGACCGGTGCTGGGCCTCGCACCTGTTGGAGCTCGAGCGTTCGCTCCCCCAAGCCCGCTGGCAAAGCGCGAGAGAGGTTGTCGGCCCGCTCAGGGCGGTGAAGGACGCCCAGGAGGTGGCGGTGCTGCGGGCGGCGGGGAAGGCTGCCGACGCCGTGGCGGAGGCGCTCCAGGGTGGCGAGATCCCCCTCATCGGCCGGACCGAGGCCGACGTCGCCGCCGAGATCTCGGCGCGGCTGCGAGCCGAGGGCCACGACCGGGTCCACTTCGCCATCGTCGGAAGTGGCCCGAACTCGGCCAGCCCTCACCACGCGCCCGGCCGGCGCGTCATCGCCCCGGACGAGGTCGTCGTGTGCGACTTCGGCGGCTCGTTCCGCCTCGGCGACGGCGTCGGCTACTGCTCGGACATCACGCGCACCGTGGTGACCGGGCAGCCCGACCCTGAGTTCCTCGAGCTGTTCGGGGTGCTTCACTTCGCGCAAGCCGCCGCCGTGGCGGCGGCCGTGGTCGGGACCTCCTGCGAGCAGGTCGACAACGCCGGCCGGGAACTGATAACCGCCGCCGGCTACGGCAAGTCGTTCATCCACCGCATAGGGCACGGGATCGGGATCGAGGAGCACGAGGACCCCTACATCGTGGCCGGGAACCAGACGCCGCTCGTAGCCGGCCACGCCTTCTCGGTCGAGCCCGGCATCTACCTGAAGGGACGTTTCGGGGCCCGGATAGAAGACATCGTGATAGCGACCGAAGACGGGCCGCTCGCCTGCAATCAAGCCGATCACTTCCTGGCTGTGGTCGAGGCCTGAACACTTGCTGGTCCTTCGGTCCCGGCCGGTCGGCTCACCCCGGGCCGGCCGCGGCGCCAGCCGGCCGGCAGAGAAAGAGAGGTTGGTTCATGGAGCTCGGTCTCGAGGGACGCGTGGCCGTGGTCGCGGCGTCTTCAAAAGGTCTGGGACGCGCGGTAGCCGACGCCCTGGCGGACGAGGGCGTCTGCCTCGTCATCTCCGGCCGGGGGGCGCAAGCGCTGGACGATGCCGAGGGGGCGCTCAAGTCCCGCGGGGCGCAGGTCGTGGCCGTCCGGGCCGATGTGACCGATGCTTCGACGCCCGAGCACCTGGTCTCGGTGGCGATCGAGCGTTTCGGCCGTCTCGACATCGTCGTGCCGAACGCCGGCGGCCCGCCGGCGAAGGGCGCGCTCGACTGCGATGACGAGGCCATCTTGCAGGCGGTCCAGGCCAACCTGCTCACGAGCGTCCGCTTCGTGCGGGCGTCCCTGCCCTACATGAGGGCCGCGGGGTGGGGACGGATCTGTTGCATAGCCTCGTCGACGATCACCCAGGCCAACCCGTCCCTGGCCCTGTCCAACACCGCCCGCACCGGCCTGTGGGCCTGGGCGAAGACCGCGGCCGCGGATCTGCGTGACACCGGTATCACCTTGAACCTGGCCTGCCCCGGGTACCACGCGACCGATCGCATGATCGAGCTCGGCTTTAAGACCAGCGGACGTCCGATGGGCGACCCGGCCGACTTCGGCAAGGTCGTGGCCTTCCTGTGCTCACAACAGGCGGCGAACGTGAACGGCGCGAGGATCGTCGTAGACGGCGGGGATTCCCTCGCCCTGTAAAACGGGGCTGAGCGGTCCTGCGATACGGCCGAGCGGACCGATAACCTGCGGCTATGCAAGACGTCGGCGTGGGAAGGAAATCCCGATGACTGTCCCGTCGTCCCTCTACCGGCTCACCGGAGAGGCGGCTCCGCCGTCGCCGGTGCTCGTGGTCGCGCTCGAAGGATGGGTGGACGCGGGCCTCGCCGGCGCGACGGCCATGGCGAGCCTGTTCGACGCGGTCGAATCGTGGCCGTACGCGGTGTTCGATTCCGAGGAGCTGCTCGACCAACGAGCCCGCCGACCGAAGCTCAAGATCTCGGACGGGATCAACGAGGGTCTGGACTGGCCGCAGGTTGTCCTCAACGTGGGGGCCGACCGGCTCGGCTCGGGCATCGCCATGCTCGCCGGCCCCGAGCCCGACTTGCACTGGCAGTCGTTCGCGGACGCTGTCGCCGAGCTCGCGACGGCGCTCGAGGTGAGGCTCATGGTGGGATTCGGTGGCTTCCCCGCGGCTGCGCCGCACACGCGGCCCGTCAAGCTAGCGGCGACCGCATCGAACACTCAGCTGGCCACGAAGATCGGCTTCATCCCTGGTGCCATCGAGGTCCCCTCCGGCATCCAGGGCGTCATCGAGCTCGCCTGCGCGAAAGTGGGTATCCCGTCGGTGGGCCTGTGGGCACGGGTGCCGCACTACGTGGCTGCGATGCCGTTCCCGGCGGCATCGGTCGTGCTGCTGGACGGCCTCGCAAGCCTGTCCGGCCTCGTGATCGACTCGCACGTGCTTTCCGACTCGGCCGACGCGGCACGTCTCAAGGTCGACGAGCTCATCGGCCAGAGCAACGAACACCAGGAGATGGTCCGTCAGCTCGAACATCAGATCGACGAGCTGGAAGGCACCCCGGCATTGCCCGACGACCGGCGGGTGCCCTCGGGAGACGAGATCGCGGCGGAGCTCGAACGGTACCTGCGCGGCCAATAGGGTGCGCGGGCTCCCGGGCGGCCGCTAAGTTTATAAAGCGGATGATATAAGTCATTATTGGGCTGTCCGCAACCGGGGGGAATTCCGATGAGCGTCACCGATGAGCTTCTGCGCAACAACGAGGCCTACGCCTCGTCTTTCGATAAGGGCCACCTGCCCCTGCCACCGGCCAAGAAGTTGGCCGTGGTGGCCTGCATGGACGCGCGGCTCAGCCCGTACGGCCTGCTCGGACTCGAAGAGGGCGACGCCCACGTCATACGCAACGCCGGTGGTGTCGTCACCGATGACGAGATCCGTTCACTGGCGATCTCGCAGAGGCTGCTGGGCACCGAGGAGATAGTCCTCGTCCATCACACCGATTGCGGGATGCTCACCTTCACCGACGACCAGTTCAAGCGGCAGATCCAGGACGAGGTCGGGATCAAGCCGGAGTGGGCGGTCGAGGCCTTCGAGGACCTCGACGAGGATGTCCGCCAGTCGATCGCGCGCATAAAGGCGAGCCCGTTCATCCCCCACAAGCAATCGGTGCGGGGATTCATCTACGACGTGTCGAACGGGAAGCTCCGCGAGGTCGTCTAGGACTCGTGCCACAAGGTGCCGAGGCGTCGCCGGCCCCATGGGCCCGACCCAGCCCGACTCGACGGGGGCCGGCGTCGGACTCGCCCACACGGTAAGAGGAGGAACATGGACCTTCGCATCCAGTGTCTGTGCGTCGATGCTCGCAATCCCTCGTCGCTCGCGAGCTTCTGGGAGGCGGCGCTCGGGTGGCGTCGCACTCACGAGGAACCCGACGAGGTCGTGCTCGAGCCACCGGTCGGCTCCGCGGAGGACGGAGTCGCGCCCGACTTGCTGTTCTTGAAGGTCCCCGAGCCGAAGTCAGTGAAGAACCGTCTCCACCTCGACCTTCGTCCCCTTGATCAGGCAAAGGAGGTGGAGCGTCTCGAGGCTTTCGGCGCGAAACGCGTCTTCGTGGGCCAGAGCGCCGAGGTGACCTGGGTCGTGTTGGCGGATCCGGAGGGGAACGAGTTCTGCGTGCTCAGGGCCCTTGAGGCCTGAGAGCCGAGCGGCACAAGGTCGGTTTCCCGCCGAGCGCCCGGGGGGCCGGCCTCCGCTTGGCGCGCCTAGACGATGATGTTGACGAGCCGGGGGGGCTTGGCGATGATCCGCTTTGGCGAAGCGCCGGCGAGGGCCTCCTGGACTTTGGGCGATGCCAGGGCGACCTCCGTGGCGGCTTGCTCGGGGATGTCGCGCTCGACATCGATCCGGTCCTTGACCTTGCCCATCACCTGCACGACCATCGTCACCTTCTGCTCGGTGAGCAGGCGGACGTCGGCAACCGGCCACGGACGCGTGTGCACGTCGTCGCCGTGGCGGTGCTCGCAGGCCTCGGCCGCGAGGTGTGGTGCGAAGGGGGCGAGGAGCTCCAACAAGGTGTCGACCGACTCGTCGATCACAGCCCTGTCTGTGCCCGCCCGGGCGTGGCGGGAGATCGTGTTGGTCAGCTCCATGCATGCCGCGACGGCGGTGTTGAAGGCGTAGCGCTCGATGTCTGCAGTGACGCGGGCGATGGTGTGGTGGACGGCCCTCCTGAGCTCGTGAGCGTCGCCGACCGTATCCTCGCCGGCGGCTTGACCTAGCTGCTGGGGGGCGTCTGTGGCGAGTCGCCAGACCCGGCCCAGGTACCGGGAGCACCCTTCGAGGATCTCCTCGGTCTGCTCGTTCCAGTCGACATCGTCCACAGGCGGGCCGACGAACAGGTGAAGCAGCCGCAACGAATCGGCCCCCACCTTCGCGAAGTAATCGGCGGGGGAGACGACGTTGCCCTTGGACTTGGACATCGCCCGGCCGCCGAGGCGGATCATGCCCTGACAGAACAGCTGCGAGAAGGGCTCGCGGACCTCCTTAGGCCCGAGGCCCGTGTCGGCCAGAGCCCGCGTGAAGAAGCGGGCGTAGAGCAGGTGCAGGATCGCATGAGTGATCCCACCGATGTACTGGTCGACGGGCATGAAGTGGCGGGCCGCCCCCAGGTCGACCGGGCCGGTCTCGTCGTGCGGATTGCAGAAACGCAGGAAGTACCACGACGAGTCCACGAAGGTGTCCATCGTGTCGGTCTCACGGATGGCCGGTCCTCCGCAGATGGGACATGTCGTCTTCAAGAACCCTTCGTCGAAACGGAGCGGGGACTCACCGGTGGGCCGGAACTCGACGTCGTCGGGGAGCAGGATGGGAAGGTCCTCGACCGGCACCGGCACGATCCCGTCGTCGGGGCAGTACATGACCGGTATCGGGCAGCCCCAATAGCGTTGCCGGCTGATCAGCCAGTCGCGCAGCCGGTAGTTGACCCTGCGCGAGCCGATCCCCGCCTGCTCGAGGAACTCGATCGCCATCCGCTTCGCGGTCGGGACGTCGAAGCCGTCGAGGAAGCCACTGTTGATCTTGAGCCCGTCGCCGGAGTACGCCCCCCCGGTGAAGCCCTCAGGCGGTTCGACGGTCCGCACGATCGCAAGGCCGTAAGTCTCGGCGAAGGCGAAGTCACGTTCGTCCTCGGCGGGCACGGCCATGATCGCCCCGGTGCCGTAGCCCATGAGCACGTAATCCGCCACGTAGATCGGCACGAGCTCGTCATTGAAGGGATTGACGCAGTAGCTGCCCGTGAACGCACCCCGCTTCTCGAGCGATCCTTCGGACGACTGGCGCTCGATATCGGTGGCCTGCTGGGCGCGGGTGCACAACTCGGCAACCTCGTCCTCGTGGGCGTCGGTAACCAGCTCCGGTACGAGGGGGTGCTCCGGTGCCACCACGGCGTAGGTCATGCCGAAGCTCGTGTCCGGGCGCGTGGTGAACACCTCGATCTCGACGCCGGGCCGGCCGGCGACGGCCATGCGGAACTGGGCTCCGTCGGAGCGGCCGATCCAGTTGCGCTGCATCGTCTTCACGCGCTCGGGCCAGTCGAGGCCGTCCAGGGCGTCGAGCAGCTCCTCGGCGTACTGGGTGATGCGGAAGAACCACTGCTCGAGGTTGCGCCGTTCCACGACGTCTCCGGAACGTTCGCAGGTACCGTCTGCGAGCACCTGCTCGTTGGCGAGCACCGTGTGGCACCCGGGACACCAGTTGACCGGGGCCTCGGCTCGGTAGGCGAGGCCGGCGCGGAGCAGCTCAAGGAAGATGACCTGGTTCCAGCGCATGTAATCGGGGTCGTGGCTGCGCAGCTCGCGTCGCCAGTCGTAGACCGCGCCCAGCCGTTTGACCGAAGCCTTCAGCTCGGCAATGCGCGCTTCGGTGTACACCCGCGGGTGATCCCCACCTTTTATGGCGGCGTTCTCTGCAGGCAGGCCGAACGAGTCGAACCCGAAAGGGCTCAGGACGGCGTGGCCCTGCATTGTCCGGTGCCTGACCAAGACGTCGCCGAAGGTGTAGTTGCGGATGTGACCCTGGTGGGCAGGCCCGCTCGGGTACGGGTACATGCACAGTACGTAATAAGGCGGCCGCGGGTCGTCGAGCTCGACCCGGTAGGTGCCGTCCTCGTCCCAGCGCCGCTGCCAGCGCTCTTCAACCTCGCGAAAGTCGTACTCCGCCACGGGGACAGGTTAGTTGGCTAATAGGGGACTCTCAGAGTGGCTGTCCAGGCGGGATCGCGCTGCGCAGAACGAAAAGGCCGCTGCAGGCCTTCTCACAAGCGAGAGACGCGACGCCCAACTTGAGTGGCTGCCCGGCGGGCTGCCGAGAAGCCGCCCTCGGCGCAGTTCGGATAGAGTGCTGGCGTCCTCGGGGGCGTAGCTCAGTTGGTAGAGCGCCTGACTGGCAGTCAGGAGGTTCGAGGGTTCGAGTCCCTTCGCCTCCACCGAGAACATCCAGGTCACAGCCGTGAGACGGTGTGACTGGGTCCGCCCGCCCGGTGCGAATGTAGCCAAAAATGTAGCCACACAGTGGGACGGGAGTTCGCAAAAAGCGCTTCTCGCTCTGCTCGTCGAGGATGTCGACTTGAAGGCGCAAGAGATGCACGTCGCGTTTGCCATCGCCGACGGCGGACCGGGTGTCGGCCTCGTGCGCAAGCCGACGAAGGAATCGGACTGGCGCGACGTTCCGCTCATCGACTCGGTGAGGGAGGCGTTCGAG
>JBKQHU010000158.1:0-40328 GCA_052148655.1 Acidimicrobiales bacterium | reverse complement strand
AGGCGATGGGACGCTCGCTCCCGAACATCCTCTTCAGCGCCTTCGGCTCGGTGATCACCGCCACCGGCGGCGCCGAGGGCGACACGACCAGAAGCGTCCGGTCCGCGAGTGCAGAGGACGTCGCCATACTGCTCGCCTATGCCAACAAGGTGATCGTCGTTCCCGGCTACGGACTCGCGGTCGCACAGGCTCAGCACACGATCCGCGAGCTCGCCGACCTGCTCGAGT
The DNA here is from genome assembly GCA_052148655.1 of Acidimicrobiales bacterium. Lineage (GTDB taxonomy): Bacteria > Actinomycetota > Acidimicrobiia > Acidimicrobiales > Bog-793 > Fen-455. Next base: position 40,100 of record JBKQHU010000158.1, on the reverse strand, counting down.
CGCGCGGGGTCGAGGTCATCTACGCCATCCACCCTGTCGCCGGCCGCATGCCGGGCCACATGAACGTCCTGTTGGCGGAGGCCAACGTTCCTTATGAACAGCTGAAGGAGATGGACGAGGCGAACCCGGAGTTCCAGTCCGCCGACGTGGCACTGGTCGTCGGCGCCAACGACGTCGTCAACCCGGCGGCGAAGAACAACCCGGACAGCCCGATCTACGGGATGCCGATTCTCGCCGTCGACGAGGCCCGCAACATCGTGTTCATGAAGCGTTCGATGCGCCCGGGCTTCGCCGGCATCGACAACGAGCTGCTCTTCGACCCGAAGACGACGCTGTTGTTCGGTGACGCCAAGGATTCGCTGACAAAGGTCGTGGCCGCGGTAAAGGCTCTCTGACCGTACGCTTGTGCCGGCGCCACCCAGCGTCCGGAGAACCTACGCACCTCGACAGCCGTCATCGCCCCGACAAGCCCGAGAAAGGTCGGGCGGCCCGCACAGTGATTCACCGCGCGCTCACGGGCCGACGGTGTTCTGAGCGGCTCGGTCGTCGCACCGGCCCTCGTCGCCAAGCCGTAGCGTTCCCGAGCTCCGTGTTTGCGGCGACCGGTGGCCGCCGTCCGGTCCTGCCCCCGGCTCCGCCCGCGGCAGGCGGTTCCACCCCCCTGCTCAAATGAGATGGTGGACGTGAGCGGAGACCGCACCCCGGAGCGTGCCGGCCACGACAGGCGGGTCGATCGCGCGAGCGCCGAGTCGCTTGTTCGAGCGGCACGGGCCCAAGGCGTCACGGACCCCCGTGTACTCGAGGCGCTCCGCGGTGTACGCCGCGCCTCATTCGTGCCCGGGGCAGTGCGCAACGAAGTCGGCTATGACTGCGCGATCCCGATCGGGCAGGCCCAGACCACCTCTCAGCCTTCGCTGATCGGGCTCATGATCGAGGCCCTGGAGCTCGGGCCCGACGACACGGTCCTCGAGATAGGCACCGGGTACGGCTACGAGGCGGCGTTGCTGGCCAGGCTCGCCCGCCGCGTGTTCAGTGTCGAGCGCATCGCCGAGCTCGCCGAAGCCGCTCGCCGTAACCTGCAGGCCGAAGGCGTCCAAAATGCCGAGGTCGTCACCGGCGACGGCACGCTCGGGCTTGCCGAGGCCGCTCCCTTCGACGCCATCGTGGTCGCGGCCGCGTTTGTTCGCGTCCCGGCTCCGCTTGCCGCCCAGCTGGGCCCTGGCGGCAAGCTCGTAATGCCGGTCGGCAACGGGGGCGGTGACCTCGTGAAGGTGTTCGAATCGCGCGACAACGCTCTGGTGGAGTTAAGGGTGCTGTGCGGGGCCCGCTTCGTGCCCTTGCTCGGGGAGCATGGATTCAAGGTGCACTAGGGCACCTTCAGCGTGCGATCCAGGCCGCCCCGCGCTTCACTCGTGTTCCTGCTCTCCCAGAGAAGATCGCTCGTGGCGCACCATGTCCCTTGGGCCGTGCCGGCCGGAGCCGTGGAACGTATTGGTCTCATCGGCGACGCGGGCGAAAACGAGCAGCCCCTGGTTCGTCGGTCTCGTCGAAAGCACGACGACCTCCACGCCGGTCCGCCCCACCATCTCCTCGGCGTCGTTCACCACGACCATGTCGCCGTCGGGCAGGAAGCCAATCGCCTGCTGAGGCTGGCGACCTGCTCGGATGAGGTCGACTCTCAGATGCTCTCCGGGAATGTGGTCCGGGGAGAGATCGGTCACGAGGCGACGAAGGTCCAGCACGCGGGCGCCCGCCTCCTGCCTGCGCTTTGTCATCTCGACAGAGCACGTAACGACCCGGGCGTCGAGCCGGTCGGCCAGTTCACAGACCTTGTCTTCAATCGAAGCGGCGGCCGGAACGTCGCTTTGCAGGAAGGTGACCTTCACGCCGAGCTTCTTTAGCTCGTCCAGTGCCTCGAGCCCGCGCCGCGCCCGCCGGGCGGCAACGGGATCTGGGCCGTCCGCCAGGGTGGTGAGCTCATCGGCGACCGGTTCGGGGATGAGCAGCTCGGGACCGAACAGGCCGATCTGGCCCATCACGAGAAACGACCTGTCCATCACTGCCGATGTGTCGGCCAGGTCAGCCCCGGTGGAAATGTCCTGGCGCGACGTCGTGAGGTGGCGAGTAACGCCGAGCGCGTCGGCGAGCTGGCGACCCTTGGCCATACCCAACTTCAAACCGAGCGTTGCCAGCACCCAGGCCACGGCCGCGGCAATGAGAAAGTCGAAGTCCTCCTTGACGAAGACGAACAACGGGATGCAGACGATGACGCCGATGAGAAGGCCGAGGCTGCCGAACAGCATCCCGGAGAGCAGCTCCGGGGCCGGGACGTCACGAAGGGAGCGGTTCGCCTCATTCATGCCGCCGGCCGTCAGGCGACCGACGACGCCACCGACGACGTAACCGACAAGGACCCCGATGGCAGCTCCCGTGGAGCGTCCCAGCGGCGTGGCTGCGTAGTGGTTGCCGGCCGCGAGGCCGACGAGCGCGCCGCAGACTGCGACGAACAAGCGGAAGACCTCGACGAACAGAACCATTGCGCAGAGCGTAGGAGCAATCGCAGGCAAGAGCACACGTTCTGGCGGGCCGGGGCTCGTAGAGGACGACGCCGCGTTTCGAACGATGGGAAGTACGCTCGGGCCGTCATGGCCCAAACGCGGCGCCCGGCCGCCGCTCGTATAGCCTTTTCCCTGGTCGCGAGCGTTCTTGGCACGCTCGGCTGTGCTGCCTGCGGCATCCTCGGAACGGGGGCGGCCACCACTACGCAGCCGCCGAGCCCGGCCCAGCGCCTCATTCCTGTCGAGCAGGCCGCCGTGACGAGAGCAGAGGAGGCGGTGGCGGTCCGCCTGCCGACGGTCCAGGGCCGTCCTGCCCCGACCCTGCCGGCGAGGGCCTTCGTCCGGCCCCTGCGCACCCACCAGGTGGTCGGCTTCCTCCCCTACTGGGAGGTCGGCAGCTTCACACCCGACTTCAGTTCCCTGACGACGCTCGCCTACTGGGCGGTCGGTCTCACCACCGGGGGCGGGGTCGCCGAGAGCGGGCAGGGCTACTCGACCCTGTCAAGTTCCAGGTTCGCGCTCGATGTCAGTCAGGCTCACGCGGCGGGCGACCGAGTCCTACTCACGGTCTTCTCCGCCAATCCTTCGGTTCTCCACTCGATCGCCGCGGGTCCCTCCAAGGCCGGCCCCCTGCTCGCCAGCAGGGTCGCTCCCCTGCTCGCTGATGGAGACCTCGACGGCGTCGACCTAGACCTCGAGGGCAACAGCACGGCTGATCGGGGCGGATTCGTCCGCTTCGTGGCCGCGTTCTCGAGAACCTTGAGGTCACTCGGGCCCAGCTGGTCGATCATGTTGGACACCTATCCGACCTCGGCCCTGGACCCGTTGGACTTCTTCGACGTCAAGGCACTCGCCCGCTACGTCGACGAGCTGTTCGTCATGGCCTACGACATGCAGCAGCCCGACGTCGCCTCGGCCACGGCACCGTTGACGAACGCCCCTTGGAGCGACGCCATAACGCTGGCCGAGTACGCCTCGGTGGTGCCCGCACAGCGCATCGTGCTCGGCATCCCGCTCTATGGCTACGACTTCCCGGCCACCAGTCGATTCGACGGAGCTGCAACCGCGGGGCCTCCCCTCGCCGTCACGTACGCGGACATCGTGGCTGCGGGGCACGCTCCGCGATGGGACCCGGTGACCGAGACTCCCTGGACCGTGTTCAAACGGGACGGGCAGTGGCACCAGACCTGGTTCGACGACCCGGTGTCGATTGCCCTCAAGACGGCCCTCGCGACCCAGTTTGACTGTGCCGGCGTGGGCGTCTGGGAACTCGGGATGTCCGGCAGTGACCGATCCGTGACTGCTGCCCTGCTTGGGGGAAGGCCCCCGCTCAAGCTTCCGCTCGCCGGCCACTGAAGCCGGCGCGCACGGGGCCGCGTCACACGGGGCCCGGGGTGCTCAGCTTTCTTCCGCGCTCGCGGCCGTGATGAGGGCGATACGGCGGACGAGACGAGACTTACGCCGCGAGGCCTGGTTGGCGTGGATGACGCCCTTGGCCGCCGCCTTGTCGATCCGCTTCACGGCCTCGCGCAGGCGCTCGGCCGAATCCTCGGCACCGGTCTCGGCGGCAAGCAGGGCACTTTTCGTGCGCGTCTTCAGCTCCGAGCGCACTGCCTTGTTCTTGACGCGGCGACGCTCGTTTTGGAGGTTCCGCTTGATCTGACTCTTGATATTCGCCATTCGTCCCTCGACGCGTACGGACAGGAGGAACTAAGCCTCCGGGATCCCCGAGAGTACCAGCTGACCGAGAGGGCCGGCACACCGCGGCCGAGGTGGCACGATGGAAGCTGTGGTCGCCCCCGAGGTCATTCGCAACTTCTCGATCATCAGCCACGTCGACCATGGCAAGTCGACGCTGTCGGACCGCATCTTGGAGCTGACCCACGCCGTCGACCCGCGGGACATGAGGGCCCAGTACCTCGACTCGATGGATCTCGAACGTGAGCGCGGCATAACCATCAAGGCGCAGAACGTGCGCGTCCACTGGCGGGACTACATCCTTCAGCTGATCGACACCCCCGGCCACGTCGACTTCGGCTACGAGGTCTCGCGGAGCCTCGCTGCCTGTGAGGGAGTCGTGCTGCTCGTCGACGCCTCGCAGGGCATCGAGGCCCAGACGCTCGCCAACTGCTATCTCGCACTCGAGCACGATCTCGAGATCGTCGCGGCGCTCAACAAGATCGACCTGCCGGCCGCGGACCCGGACCGCTACGCCGAGGAGATCGAACGCGTGCTCGGCCTCCCGGGCGACCAGATCCTGCGGATATCAGCCAAGACCGGTGCCGGCGTCGTCGAGCTGCTCGACGAGGTGGTCCGCCGGATCCCGGCCCCGCAGGGCGATCCCACCGACCCGCTGCGCGCGCTGCTGTTCGACTCCTATTACGACCAGTACCGGGGGGTCGTGAGCGCGGTCCGGGTGGTGGACGGGACGATGCGCTCGGGCGCAAAATTGCGTTTCCTCCAAAGCGGTGCCACTCACGAGGTGGAAGAGGTGGGCATCCGGACCCCGGCACTGGTGGAGGTTGACGAGCTCGGCCCGGGCGAGGTCGGCTACCTGATCGCGGGCATCAAAGACGTCGGTGAGGCACGCGTCGGCGAGACCGTCACAGAGGCCTCTCACCCCGCCTCCAAGCCCCTCGAGGGCTACAAGAACCCGAAACCGATGGTGTTCTGCGGTATCTACCCCATCGACGGAGACGAGTTCCCGGACCTGCGCGACGCCCTCGAGAAGCTCAAGCTCAACGACGCGAGCGTGACCTACGAGCCCGAGACCAGCGCCGCCCTCGGCTTCGGCTTCCGCTGCGGGTTCCTCGGCCTGTTGCACATGGAGATCGTCCGCGAGCGCCTCGAGAGGGAGTTCGGGCTCTCCCTGATCGCGACGGCCCCGTCGGTCGAGTACATCGCCCACCTCACCAACGGCGGTGTCCTGCCGGTCGACAATCCCTCCGCCATGCCCGAGCCGCAGTTCATCGACCACATCGAGGAGCCCCTGCTGAAGCTCACCATCCTCGGCCCGGCCGAGTACACCGGGACGATCATGGACCTCTGCCAGACGCGCCGGGGACGCATGCAGAAGATGGAGTACCTCTCGTCCGACCGCGTCGAGCTCATCTACGAGCTGCCTCTGGCGGAGGTGGTGCTCGACTTCTTCGACGTGCTGAAGAGCCGGACCAAGGGTTACGCCAGCCTCGACTACGAGCCAGCGGGGACCCAGACCGACAACCTCGTCAAAGTCGACGTGCTCCTCGCGGGCCAGCCCGTAGACGCCTTCTCGACGATCGTGCACCGTTCGAAGGCGGACGAGTACGGGCGCAAGATGACCGCCAAGCTGCGTGAGCTCATCCCCAGGCAGCTTTTCGACGTCCCCATCCAAGCGGCGATCGGTGGGCGCATCGTCGCCCGCGAGACGGTCAAGGCCAAGCGCAAGGACGTGCTCGCGAAGTGCTACGGCGGCGACATCACGCGAAAGCGCAAGCTCCTCGAAAAGCAGAAGGAGGGGAAGAAGCGCATGAAGTCGATCGGACGCGTCGAGATCCCCCAGGAGGCCTTCATCAGCGCCCTGACGCTCGAGGAATGACGACGTGGCGCGACCGGTCACCGCCAGCCGCCCCGGTCCCGCCAGTCGCAGGCCACGGCGTTTGCCGGGGCATCTGGACGTCCCAAGTAGAATCCGCACGAGGAGACCTTGTGATGCCCACGCGCAACGACCATGACCGGCTCGACGACCGCAAGGCGGCGATCTTGAGGTCCGTGGTGACCGGCTACGTCGAGACGGCCCAACCTGTGGGCTCATCACAGGTCGCACGCGACCCAGTCATCGAGGTCTCGCCGGCGACGGTGCGGGCCGACATGGCCGCGCTCGAACGCGAGGGCTACCTGACCCATCCCCACACCAGTGCCGGGCGCATCCCGACGGACAAGGGTTACCGGTTCTTCGTCGACCACCTCGGCAACCCGCAGCCGCTCGCACGGGCCGAGCACGAGCAGGTGCAGGCTTTTTTCTCCAAGGCGCACGGGGAGCTCGAGCGGGTGCTCCAGGACACCTCGCGTCTGCTCGCCCAGCTCACCGACTGCGCCGGCGTCGTGGTGAGCCCCGCCTACCAGGCGCTGGTCGTCCGCTCAGCCCTGATCGCCCGGCTCTCGACGCATACGGCCATGGCAGTGGTGGTCCTCTCGAACGGAGTCGTGGAAAAGCGCACGGTCTCCATCAGCGAAGACGTCGCCGACACGGTGCTGTCGGCGGCCAGCACGGCGCTCCAGCAACGTCTTTCGGGTAGCCCGTTCGGGCTCGCCCCTGCCGAGACACCGAGCGGCGATGCCGAGGTCGACGAGCTGGTCGGGGCCTGCGTGGCTGCCCTCGAGGACGGGTGGGCGAGCGGCGGCGACGACCAGGTCTTCGTGGGCGGCGCGGCGTACATGGCCGAAAGGTTCGACGCCATCGACAAGGTCCGTGCCGTGCTCGGGATCCTCGAACAGTCCTACGTCGTCGTGACCTTGCTGCGCGACGTGCTGTCCCACGGGCAGTCGGTCTCGATCGGCTCCGAGCACGCCGGCATCGAATCCCTCGCCGAGTGCTCACTGGTAGTCGCGCCCTACGAGTCCGACGGCGTCGCCCTCGGGACCATCGGCGTGCTGGGACCCACCCGGATGGACTACGAGCATGCGCTCGCCGCGGTCGCGGTCGTGGGCGCACGGCTCACGCGAGAGCTCAGCAGGGGTTAGCAGTGTCGATGACCCAGGACTTCTACGAGCTGCTCGGGGTCCCGCGCTCGGCGTCAGAAGATGAGCTGAAGAAGGCGTACCGGCGCCTCGCCCGCGAGCTGCACCCGGACGCGAACCCTGGGGACGCCGAGTCCGAGGCCCGCTTCAAGCAGGTCACCGTCGCCTACGAGACGCTGCGCGACCCCGAGCGCCGGCGCCGCTACGACATGTTCGGCCCCGAAGCCGTGAAGGGCACGGGCGCCGGTGCCGGTGGCGACACCTTCGGCTTCGCCGGTGGGCTCGGCGACCTGTTCGACGTCTTCTTCAATCAGGGCTTCGGGTCAAGCGGACAGCGCGGCGCCCGCCGTCAGGGCGCCGACGCCGAGATCGTGCTGCAGATCGGGCTCGCAGAGGCCGTCTTCGGGACACGCCGTGACGTGAGCCTCAAGGCGCCGGTTCCCTGCACTACCTGCTCAGGCAGCGGCGCACGAGTGGGCACGAGCCCCACAACCTGCCCGGACTGCCGTGGCTCGGGGCAGATCCAACGTGTGCGCCAGTCGATCCTCGGGCAGATGATGACGGCCACGCCCTGTGGGCGTTGCAACGGCATCGGACAGGTCGTGAGCTCGCCGTGTCCCGACTGTCGCGGTGAGGGCAGGAGGCTGGACGACAGGACCCTCACCGTCGACATACCGGCGGGTGTCGACGACGGTGCCACATTGCGCATCGCCGGCGCAGGCGCGGCCGCGCTGCGGGGCGGATCGCCAGGGGACCTCTACGTGCACCTGCGCGTGGAGGCGGACCCCCGCTTCGAACGGTCGGGCACGGACCTTGTCACGACGCTGCACCTGTCGGTCGCCCAGGCCGCGCTCGGCACCGAGGTCGAGCTGAACACCCTCGACGGTCCCTATGAGCTCTCGGTCCCGGCCGGCGTGCAGACCGGCCGCGTGCTCAAGGTCGCCGGCCACGGTGTCCCGCGACTTCGCGGCGGGCGACGCGGTGACCTTCTCGTGAGTGTCTTCGTCGACACCCCGGTCAAGCTGTCCAAGGAAGAGGACGAGCTGCTGCGCAAGCTCGCGGCCCTGCGCGGCGAGCAGGTCCAGCCGCCGGACCCGGGGCTTTTGTCCCGGCTCCGCTCCGCTTTCGGCTGAGCGTGCCGGCTTACGCGCCCGACGTGGAGCTCCGCGCCGCCGCGGCGATGGTCTTCGTCGAGGACCTCGGCTCGCCGGAGCTCGGCGCGGACGACGCCCACCACCTCGGTGAGGTCCTGCGTCTCAAGCCGGGTGAGACGGTCGCCGCCGCCGACGGGACCGGCGCCTGGAGGACCTGCGCGTTCACGTCGTTAGGTGCTGGCCGGCCTGCAGGAGGACGCTCCGGGAAGGCTCCCCGCTTCGGGCTCGAAGTGTCCGGCCCCGTCCAGGTCAACCAACGCCTCATGCCGGTGCTCGAGGTCGGCTTCTCCTGGGCCAAGGCGGACCGGACCGAATGGGCGGTCGCGAAATTGGCCGAGCTCGGGGTGGACCTCCTCACGCCGCTGTTGGCGGACAGGACGGTCGTGCGCCCCGACCCGGCGACATCGCTGCGACGTGAGGCCCGGCTCCGAAAGATCGTCCGGGAGGCGGCGATGCAGTCCCGTCGGGCCTTGCTCCCCGAGATCGGCGCCACCCAGAGCCTGGACGCAGTCCTCGGACGTTGTCGGGCGGCCGAGGTCGCGCTCGCCGAGCCCGGCGGCGGCCCCTTCCCGCTCGCGACTCGCGTGGTACTGGTCGGTCCGGAAGGCGGCTGGTCAGAGCGAGAGTTGGCGCTTGGCGCCGACAAGGTCTCGCTCGGAGACGGCGTCCTCAGGGTCGAGACGGCGGCCGTAGTGGCCGGCGCCCTTTTGACGGCGCTTCGGAGCGGGGCTCTCGTACCGGCGTCGCCGGCTGTCACAACGCCTTGACGGGGACGCCTGGATCGAGCGTTGTTGCAGGACACGGCCACTACGCGCAACACTTAGGGGGTGGGCCCTGGCTCGGTGGTCACCGGCGAGGACCCGGCGTTCCGGCGCAGCCTGCGCGAGCCCATCTCGGGCTGAGGGTGCCGGAGCGCAACGACGCGTCGATACCGACCGGAGAGTGACGGGAATGCCCCAAGCCCAGACAGAAGGAGTCGACCCCGAGTACGCAGTCGCCGTGGGTGCTCGCCTGCGCACTGTGAGGCGCCAGAAGCGGCTTTCCCTGCAAGCGGTGGAGAAGGCCTCAAGGCTCGAGTTCAAGGCGTCGGTGCTCGGCGCCTACGAACGCGGTGAGCGCACCATCTCCGTGCCGCGGCTCCAGCGGCTGGCGAGGCTTTACCGCGTTCCGGTCGACCAGCTGCTCCCTCCCGACGCGGCGGAGCCCCCCAGTGCTGGGCGGGGCGTCGCCTTCCACAGCAACGGCGAGAACCCTGAGACCTCGGGCAAGCCGTTCAAGATCGCCGTCGACCTGTTGCGCCTCTCCGAGGTGCAAGGCCCTGAACGCGAGCTGCTCCGGCGGTTCCTGGCCTCGGTGCAGGTGCAGCGGCAGGACTTCAACGGCGAGGTGCTGACGATCAGGTCCGAGGACCTGCGGGTCATGGCCTCGATGCTCGGCCAGAACCTCACCACGCTCCTCAAACGGCTGGAGGAGCTCGGCCTGCTTCGTGGCTGAGCACGGCAACGGTGCCGGGCGGAGGCTCGGCGTGTACGTGCACGTGCCGTTCTGCGCGCGCCGCTGCGACTACTGCGCCTTTGCCACCTGGGCGGGCCTGAACCATCTGGCGCGGCCTTACGTCGACGCTTGCCTGTCCGAGCTCCGGCGTGCCTACGACGGCGGCCTGGGTCCTGCGGCGACGGTCTTCTTCGGCGGGGGAACCCCCTCCCAGCTACCGGCCAGCGAGCTCGCCCGGCTGCTCGAGGGCATCCACCGCGAGGACGGAGCCGAGGTGACCGTGGAGTGCAACCCGGAGGATGTCACAGCCGGGCTCCTCGGCACCTACGCGAGGGCGGGCGTCACCCGAGTATCGCTCGGAGTGCAGTCGCTCGCACCGCACGTGCTCGCGAGCCTCGGACGCCGTCACAACCCCGAGACGGTGCCGCGCGCCGTCGGCGCGATCGCAGAGATCGGCTTCGCCTCCTACAGCGTCGACCTGATCTACGGCGCCAGAGACGAGACGGACGACGACTGGGCGGCGACGCTCGAGGGTGTCCTCGGCCTCGATCCGCCGCCCCCGCACCTGAGTGCCTACGCTCTCCAGGCGGAGCCCGGCACCGCTCTGTGGCGCGACCCGGACCGCCACCCTGACGATGACACCCAGGCGCGGCGCTACGAGACCGCCGACCAGGTGCTCGCGGAGGCCGGGCTCGGATGGTACGAGATCTCGAACTGGTCGCGCCCCGGCCACCAGTGCCGCCACAACCAGAACTACTGGCGCCAGGGGGAGTACCTCGGAGTGGGCTGCGCGGCCCACAGCCACCTCGACGGCCGCAGGTTCTGGAACATCCGGTCCCCGGAGCGCTACATGGCCGCGATCGCCTGCAACCGGTCGGCCGTCGCCGGCGAAGAGCGCCTCGACTCCGACCACTTCCTGCTCGAGTCCCTCGAGCTGGCGGTACGGACCAGCGAAGGCGTGGATGCGGGCGCACTGCCCGACGACGAGCAGCTGGCAGGGCTCGTGGCGCGTGACCGGGGCCGGGCGGTGCTGACACTTCGCGGCCGGCTGCTCGCCAACGAGGTCGCCTGCCGGCTGCGCGCACCGGCGGGTGCGGCGCGGGACGACAACGCGCAACCCCACGCACAGCCGGTGCAAGCCGGCGGACGCTAGGAACCCGCGGCGGTGCCAGACTGCCTCTTCTGCGCCATCGTGGCAGGTGAGCGCCCCTCGACCGAGGTGCTCTCGACCGAGCTCGTCTACGCCTTCCGCGACCTGCACCCTGTCGCGCCGACACATGTCCTCGTGGTGCCGAAAGAGCACATCGTCGATGCCGCGCACCTGACCGGCGCCCACGGGAACCTGCTCGCCGAGATGTTCGACGTCGCGCGGCGCGTCGCTCTAGTCGACGGCCTTTCCGAACGCGGCTCGCGTCTCGTGCTGAACATCGGCCCGGACTCGGGCAACAGCGTCGCCCACCTGCACCTGCACGTGCTCGGTGGCCGGCGGCTCGGTTGGCCGCCCGGCTGAACCGCCCCTGAGGGGTGCCGGGACCGTTCGCCGTGCCGGCCTTGCGAGGACGGCGAGCGGACCGGCGAAGGCGGGAAGCGGCGAGGCGACCCGCCGGCAGTGAGGTGCCTGGTACCCTTCCTGCGAGAGCCAAGTGTCGTCCACCCAGGTCAAGATCCTCGTCCCCGGGAACCACCTCATGGTGGGCCTGCTGGGCCAACGTGATGAGTTGCTGCGTACCGTCGAAGAGGCGTTCGGCGGCACGCGGATCCACGTCCGCGGCAACGAGATCACTGTCGAGGGACCTGAAGCGGAACGGGTCGGGCGCCTGTTCGAAGAGCTCGTCTCACTGCTCGAGCGGGGTCACTGGCTCGATCCCACGAATGTCGGCCACACCATCGAGATGGTCAAGGAGGACGTACGGCCGTCCGAGGTCCTCACGGCCGAGGTCGGCCGCTACGCACGGGGCCGCAAGGTGCACCCGAAGACCGCGGGCCAGAAGCGCTACGTCGACGCCATCACGGCCAACACGATCACCTTCGGCATCGGACCTGCCGGCACAGGCAAGTCCTACCTCGCAGTCGCGCTCGCCGTGCAGGCCCTCCAGGCCAAAGAGGTCGCCCGCATAATCCTCACCCGCCCCGCCGTCGAAGCCGGTGAACGGCTCGGGTTCCTGCCCGGCGATCTCATGGCCAAGGTCGATCCCTATCTGCGCCCTCTCTATGACGCCCTCTACGACATGCTCGAGCCGGAAGGGACCCAAAGGCTGCTCGAACGGGGAGCGATCGAGGTCGCCCCGCTCGCGTTCATGCGGGGACGCACCCTCAACGCAAGCTTCGTGATCCTCGACGAGGCGCAGAACACGACCCCGGAGCAGATGAAGATGTTCCTCACCCGGATCGGCTTCGGCACAAAGGTGGTCGTGACCGGCGACGTGACCCAGATCGACATCGCAGGGGGCCGTTCCGGCCTGCTCGACCTCGAGGAGCTGCTCGGCGAGATCGAGGGGATCTCCTTCATCCGCCTCGGCCAGGGCGATGTCGTTCGCCACCGCATCGTGCGCGAGATCGTCACCGCCTACGAACGTTCGGCCGAGGCCCGCAGCATCGGCGCGGGGGCCGCCCGGGCGGGCGCGCCTGTGACCCTCGCCAGGGGGACCGACAGCCCCGACGCCGCCAACGGAACCCACGAGGGCGCGCCGGGACCTGCTCTCAGCACTCCGCCTCACCGGCCACCCCAGTGACCGCCCAGGTCTTCGCCGCCGACGAGCAGTCTGATCGACCGGTCGATCTCGACCGCTGGGTGGCCCTCGCCAAGCGCGTGCTCGCCGACCGCGGCATCGGCGACGACGCCGAGCTCTCGCTCATGTTCGTCGACGAGCGGGCCATCGCCGGCCTCAACGAGAGGTTCCTCGGGCGCAAGGGCCCCACGGACGTGCTGTCGTTCCCGATCGAGGACGAGCTCATCGGGCCCGGCCATGTCCCCGACCAGGAGGCTAGCGGGCCGGGCCGCGGACCGGCAGAGCTCGAAGAGATGCCGCTTCTCATAGGCGACGTCGTCATCTGCCCGGAGGTCGCCTGGCGCCAGGCCCCCGAGCACGCCGGGGCCTACGAGGACGAGATCGCCCTCCTGGTCGTGCACGGGATCTTGCACCTGCTCGGAATGGACCACGAGGAGGACGCCGAAGCCGCGATGATGGAGGCGCTCGAGCAGCAGCTGCTCGCGGCCCACCACCGAGAGCCGGGCGCGGGCCCGTGATCCTGGCCTCGACGCGCAGCTTCACAGGCGCCGACGCAGGCCTCCTCGTGGCGGTTTTCGTCCTCATCGCGGGCTCGGCCATCCTCTCGCTCGCCGAGACGGGCCTCACCCGTACTTCGCGGGCGCGCGCCAAGTCGCTCGAGGATGCCGGGCAGCGGGGGGCGCGGTCCCTGCGCCGGCTCGTCGAGGAGCCCGAGACCTTCCTCGCGCCGATCCTCCTGCTCGTGCTTTTGTGCCAGCTGGTGGCCGCCACACTCGTCGGCGTCATCGCGTCGCAGATTTTCGGCCCGATCGGCGTAGCCATCGCCACTGCGTTCGAAGTCGTCGTGATCTTCGTGTTCTCCGAGGCGGTGCCCAAGCAATGGGCCGTACGCCACTCCGATCGCGCCGCCCTGTTGGCGGCGCCGCTCGTCACCACGCTCATCAGGTTCCCGCCTACGCGCCTTGTGTCCGGCACCCTCATCGGCCTGGCGCGCCTGATCACGCCCGGGGGCCGCGACGCCCAGCCCGTGGCGGACGTGACCGAGTCCGAGCTGCTGGCCTTCGCGGACGTCGCGGCCCTGGACGAGGCCATCGAAAGCGACGAGAGGGTCCTCATCCACTCGATCATCGAGTTCGGTGACACGATCGTCCGCGAGGTGATGGTGCCGCGGCCCGACGTCGTCGCGGTGGAGGACTCGGCCGAGACCGGAGCGGTGCTCGAACGGGCCATCGAGGCCGGTTACAGCCGGATCCCGGTGTTCAACGAAAGCCTCGACGACGTGATCGGGATCGCCTTCACCAAGGATCTGATCCGCGCCGCCCGCAGCGGCAAGGAACACAGCCCGGTGCGCGACGTGTGCCGGCCGGCGAACTATGTTCCCGAGACCAAGCGCGTCGCCCCGCTCATGCGCGAGATGCAAGCCGGTCAGTTCCATCTCGCCGTCGTCATCGACGAGTACGGGGGCACCGCCGGCGTCGTGACGCTCGAGGACCTCATCGAGGAGCTCGTCGGCGAGATCGTCGACGAATTCGACGTGGACGATCCTTTGATCGTGCCCCTAGGCGGGGGGCAGTTCCGTGTCTCGAGCAAGATGGACGTGGACGAGGTCAACGACCTCCTCGGCGCGGACCTGCCTGCCGGGGACTGGGACAGCATCGGCGGTCTCGTGCTGGCCCTCGCCGGTCACGTCCCGTCCGAAGGCGAGTCGGTCGAGGTGGACGGGCATCTTCTCGTCGCCGAGAAACTGCAAGGCCGTCGCATCGGCAGCGTCCGGATCATGCGGCTCAGCGGCCCGCCGCTGCACACCGGACCGCGAAACCCCGACCAGGAGTGGCTGGCCGAGCGGGCGCAGAAACTCGCCGAGCGGGAGGAACGCTCCGGCGACCGGGCCGAGCGTGACCTGCGGCCCGAGTCTTCCGATCCCGCCGCGCCGGCGAACGACGGGCGTCTGTGACCAACCCCAGGATTCCTGCGGGCGAGGGCCGGGACGGCACCGATGCGGAGCCCGTCTTCCGTTCCGGCTTCGTCGCCCTCGTGGGCCGTCCCAACGTGGGCAAGTCGACCCTGCTCAACCAGATCCTCGGGACCAAGGTCGCCATCACCTCGGCGACGCCCCATACGACCCGGACCCGCGTCCGCGGCGTCCTCGACCGGCCGCACGGCCAGATCGTCTTCACGGACACTCCGGGCGTGCACAGGCCGCGCACAGCCCTCGGGGACCGCCTCAACCAGACGGCGACGTCGACGTTCGACGATGTCGACTGCTGCGTGCTCCTCCTCGAGGCCAGCGCCCCGATCGGTGCCGGCGACCGCTACATCGCCGAGCGACTCCGTCCCGACACCGTGATAGCGCTCAACAAGATCGACCGCGTCGACGGCTCCAAGGTCCTCCACCACCTGGCCTTCGCCGCTGCCGAGCTCGGGCTCGGCGACGCCGAGTACTTCCCCATCTCCGCCAAGACCGGCGAAGGAGTCCCGGCCCTGGTCGAGTACCTGGCCGCCCGCATGCCCGAGGGACCGCGCTACTTCCCTGCCGGCATGGTGAGTGACGTCCCGGAGGCCTTCTACGTGGCGGAGCTGGTGCGCGAGCAGCTGCTCAAGAACGCCGAGGAGGAGCTCCCGCACTCGATCGCCTGCAGGGTCACCGAATGGGAGTGGCCGAGGATCCGTTGCGAGATCCTCGTCGAACGGGAGTCGCAAAAGGGCATCGTCATCGGGAAACGTGGCCGGGTGCTGAAGGCGGCCGGCACGGCCGTGCGCCAGCAGCTCGAGCCCGGCGCCTACCTCGAGCTGTTCGTGAAGGTAGAGAAGGGGTGGCAACGCCACCCGGACGTGATCGAGCGCCTGGGCTATTGAACCTCAGGTGAATTCAACGGCGGGCGCCGGTGAACAGCACGGCTGCCCGCTCGCCCGGGGCTATGAGGCCCCGACGACACAGCTGCGCCAGACCCGCCAGTCCCGCCGAGCCCGTCTCGTCCACCTCGATCCCGGTGGCCTCGACGGCGGTGCCATTGGCCTGCGCGATCTCGTCCTCGTCCACCACGAGAGCCTTGCCTCCGGTCGTGAGCATGGCCTCGACGACCGCCACCCAGTCGTAGGTCTCGTCGTCGAGGATGCCATGGGCCACGCTGTGAGGCACCGTCTCCCAGGGCCACATGAACTCGGAGCGGTGGGCGGCGGCGTACCGGACGGCTGCGTGGATCTCATCGCGTCCGGGTTCGGGCCCGAGGCGCGCCACCACCCGCTCGAACGCCCGGGCGAGTGGCCACGCCCCGGCCGTCTGCACGGTGTGCACCCGCGGCGAGCCGGCCAGGACGCCGAGAGCGGCCGCCTCGGACAGCCCCTGGGCGACGGCACTGGCGAGCGCTCCACCCCCGACCTGGATCACGACGTGATCGAGGCGTCCCTGCCCGACGAGCGCCCCGGCCATCTCGTAGCCGAGGGTCTCGCCGCCTTCTATCGCCAAGCCGTTCTCGTTTCCCTGGCACGTGAAAGGCAGGGCACCCTCCGCGATCGCCGCCTTCAGACGGTGATAGGTCGGATCGCCGACGACACCCTCCTCGCGCGGGCACACCGTGATCTCGGCCCCGAGCGCCCGCAGCCGTTCGAGCACGGCGGCCTCGGCGTCGGTGGGCACGAACACAAGCAGCCGCCTGCGCCCGGCGGCGGCGACCACCGCCGCCGCCAACGCGGCGTTGCCGCAACTGGCGATGGCAAGCGGCGGGAGCGGGCCATCGGTCATGCCGAGCGACCTCGCCACCTCGAGATGGACGAGGAGCCCGAACATGTGACGGGCCTTGTGAGAACCCGCGACGTTGCCCGTCTCGTCCTTCACCCACACCGAGGCGGCCGTCTCCAGGGGAGCGGCCAGCGAAGGGGCCGGGCGGAACGGCGTCACGGCGAAGCCGTGACCGTCGACCTCGGCCACCGCGCCGTCAAGGTCACGCACGAGCTCGACGTAGGCCCCGTCGCTCATGCCGTTGGCCGTGGCGAGGTGGTAGGCGTGGAACAGGCCACGCCAGCGCACGAACGGGTTCGGCTCTGAGTCCTCGAGCGAGAACGAGAGCCGGCTCACGTCCAGCACCCGTCGCAGGACGTGGTCACCTCCGTCGCCAGCGCGCGGGCACCGGAACGGGTACGGCTCCGACGCGTCGATGACACAGCCACAACCCCCGCAGACGATCGAGCTGGCGAGCTGCGGCGGGAGGCCGGAGAGCGAAGAGGCGCCGGTGCTGGGCCCTCCCGCTTGTTGGCGTGCTTCGATGGCGGGCTCCATAGGTGACAGCGAGTCTACGGCCACCTGTCCGCCACCATGGGAGCGACAGGTTCCCGAAGACCGTCCTCCCGAGCCGCTCAACCTACGGTTCGCCCGGCGCGCCTGTGGCCTCGGCGTGGATGCCGCGGAGGAAAGCTTCGGCTTGCGCCCGCTCCCTCGTCCGCCGCATCGGAGGCATCGCCTTGACGAGCACCGGCCCGTAGGAGGCCCTCGCGAGACGCGGGTCGAGGACCGCGACCACTCCCCGGTCGGTGGCCGTGCGGATGAGGCGCCCGGCCCCCTGGGCAAGCAGGGTCGCCGCCCGCGGGAGGTCGACCTGCTGGAAACCCGCCCGGCCGGCCGCCTCCCGGCGCGCCGCCATCAGGGGATCGTCGGGCCGGGGAAAAGGGATCCGGTCGATGACGACGAGCGTGAGGGCGGGGCCCGGGACGTCGACGCCCTGCCAGAAGCTCATCGTCGCGAACAGGCATGCGGCCGATTGGGCGCTGAGTGCCTCGAGCAGCCCGGCCTTGGGGAGCTCTCCCTGCACGAGCACCGGCCACGGCAGCCTCTGGGCGAGTACTTCGGCTGCAAGCTCCATGGCGCGTCGACTGGTGAAAAGGGCGAGGGTCCGGCCGCCCGCGGCGAGCACGAGCGCCTCGATCTCGTCGTGGATGGCCGCCTCGGCTTGTGGACTGCGGCGGTCGGGCAGTGACGTGGCACAGTACAAAAGCCCGTGCGCCTTGTAGGCGAACGGGCTCCCGACGTCGAGCTCGGAGGTGGACCGTGCCGGCGCGCCCACCCGTGCGGCGAGCCCGCGAGGCAGCGTCGCGCTCGTCAGCACGACCGGCAGGACCGAGAACACCTGCGCGGACATGGGGCCACTAACGTCCAAGGGCGCCGAGTGGATAGCCGGGCGGACCCCGCCGGCTACCCAGACCACCTCGTCGGCGCCGGCCGCGAGGCACCCAGCCAGCTCCTCACGGCAGCGGTCGACTCCCAACAGGGCCCGCAGGCAACGCTGGGCCCCGTCACCACCACTGCTCGGGCCGTCACCTCCTGTTCGGTTCCCGTGCCCTCCAGGCGCCTCTGAGGCGCGCCGCAGCTCCCCGCCGAGGCGCTCCAGGCGATCGACCAGGAGGGACACGTGATCGCCGATCTCGCCGCCCAGACCGGGAGGCAGCCGGCGTTCCGCACCGTCGGCGAGCAGCTCCTCGAATCGGGCCGCCGCGCCGAGCACCGCCTCCACCGCCCGGGCTGGAGCCGTGTCCTCCCCGCGCTGCGCTCGCCGCCCGGCCGCCACAAGGGCTCCCCGCGCCCCCGACGCCAGCGCGCGCAGGCGACCCGGGCTGACGTCCACCCCGAGCGACGCGGCGAGGACGTCCTCGAGCTCGTGGGCCTCGTCGATGACGAGCGCGCCGTGCTCGGGCAGCACTTCTCCCCCGCAGCGCAGATCAGCGCCGAGAAGATGAAGGTTCACCACGACGATGTCGGCCGCGGCCGCCCTCAGGCGGGCCGCCTCCGCGAAACACTCGCCGCCGGACGGGCAGCGGCGCGCCCCGGGGCATTCGTCGGCGGTCACGCTCACGCTCGACCAGGCCTGTAACGAGGGCTCGAAGGAGAGCTCGGCCCGGTCGCCGCTGCCGGTCGATTCTGCCCAGGCGGCGAGGCGACGCACTTCGTCTCCGACGCGCCGGGCGGTGACCGCCCGCGCCGAGCCGCGCGGACGGGCGTCGCTCCCGGCCTCGTGTGGCTCGGAGTCGACTGCCACCACCTCTGTCGCGAGGTCGGGAGCGTCGAACCGCTGCTGGTCCCCCAGAGCTTCGAGCTCGTGGAGACGTTGCCGGCAGACATAGTTCGAGCGCCCTTTGAGCACGGCCCATCTCACCGGTTGCCCGAGGCCGCGGGACACGAGCGGGAGGTCCTTGTTCGCGAGTTGGTCCTGCAACGCCTTGGTCGCCGTCGCGACGACGACGCGCTTTCCCGAGCTCACCGCCGGCACGAGATAGGCGAGGGACTTGCCGGTACCGGTCCCTGCCGCGACGGCGATGTGGCCACCCGAGGCAAACACCTTCGCCACCGCCTCGGCCATCTCGACCTGGCCGGCACGCACCTCCCCGGCCGGAAGAGTCGCCACTACGCGTCGCAACAGCTCGGCGACGCTCGCTTCGGCCACGTGGGGACGCTACCGGACCGCTCGGCGTTCGGCTCCTTGCAAGGGGCTCACAACCTGACCCGACCTCTCAGGACGCTGCCAGCGAGGAACAAGATCACGATGGCCGGGAGCAGCACGACCGCCACCGCTCCATGGTGCCTCAAGGCGAGGGCGGCGCCGACGAAGACCAGCGTCCCGACGAACAGCTCAGGCGCGTCCCCGATCAAAAAGTCCTTCCAGAACCTGGCGAAGGCCGCCAGGGCGCGCACGACCACGGTCATCGCGAGGCAGCGTGGCCGGTCACGGTGGCTCGCGGGGAAGGCCCGAGCCTGCGCATGGCGAGAGAGAGGAGGAATGCGGTCATGGCGAACACCCCGACGAGAACGAGGATCATGAGGTCACTGCCCGGCCAGTGCAGCCCGGACCCCTCGCCGACCCAGAAGACGCCGAAGCTCGTCAACATGACGCCCACGCCCAGCTTCATGGCGTTCTCCGGGACCTCGGAGAGCTGGCGCGCCACCAGGTAGCCGACCGCGCAGACGACGACGGCGGCACAGGCCGCCGCGCCCGCGGCAAGGGCGAGGTGACCCGAGCTCGCCCCGAGGGTGATCACTATCAGCACGACCTCCATACCCTCGAGGAAGACGCCCTTGAAAGCGACGGTGAAGCCTGTCGCGTCACGACGGCGGTGCCTTAGCGACCCGGCCGTTGCGCTGTCGGCCTCCGTCTCCGATCCCGGAGAGAGGTCGGCGACGGTCTTGGCGAAGATGGCGTCCTCGTCGTGCGGAGCCTTGTGACCGCTCGCCCTCAGCACGGCCTTGCGCAGCCAGTCGAGGCCAAGCACGAGCAGGAGGGCGCCGATGACCACGCGCAGCACGTTGATCGGAACGAGGCGGGCGAGAGGCACCCCGACGGCGATGACGAGCGCGGCCAGGACGACCACGGCGGCCACGGCTCCCTCCAGGGCCGAGCGCCACCCCCGCGTGACACCCGCAGCCGTGACGATGGTCAGCGCCTCCACCATCTCGACGGCGCTGGCACCGAAGACGGCAAGGGCGAGCACGACGGTCGAAGTCGTCACCGTGACATCACCTCCCCTGAGGCCTCGCGTTCGGGGCTGCAAGCGATGGGGACGTTTCGCGTGACCCGGTCAAAGGTGGGGCCTCGTCGCAGTCCGGCGCCCACTCACGCCACGCCTCGACCGCGCCGAGGACCTCGGCCTTAGGGCCGCACACGGCGAGGCGCTCGATGTTGCGCAGGTGGGAAACCCGGCCCACCTTGTGGCCGGCGGGATCGTGGATGCCGATCTGGGCTCCCACATAACGCCGCGAGTCGAACTCCAAGAGCTCGACGTGCCCGCGTCGGGCGCACATGTCGACAAGGTCATCGCGGCCGAGCCAGGACTCGTCGTTGCACGACACGACCACGACGGTCGCGTCGAGAGCGCTGATGATTTCGGCGAGGGCGGCGGGCATGGTCTGTCGCGAATTGAAGTCACTCCGGGTCGCCGCGCTCTTGGAGTCGGCCCGCTTGCAGGCTACCCCGTAGTAATCGGGCGCGTCCCAGCGGATCAGGGTCTCCCAGACGTGGTAGTTGGTGAAGTAGCGGTGCTGGTTGTAGGGAGGGTCGAGATAGGCGAAGTCGACCGGGCCGATGGACGCCGCCGCCTCGCGGGCGTCGGCGCGGACGGAACGACCCGGGCCGGCGAGCAGCGCGGGCACCCGGAGCGACAGCGGGAGGAACGACCTCGGCGCCCATTGCTTGAGGTAGGCCATCTGCAATCCCGTCGTCGAGTCCACCCGGTCGGCTGCCTCGAGCAGGCTCGTGAGCACGATGGGGTACAGCCAGCTCCCCCGGTGGCGCTCTTCGATCGCGTCACGGATGGCATCGACGCGCTCGCCATTGTGGGGCTGCAGGTAGCGGGACTTCTCGCAGAAGACCTCGGTGAAGTACCCCCTCCGCCCCGGCAACGCGTTGAGCTCGGCGATCGCCTCTTCGAGCTCGCCATGGTCCAGTGCCAAGGAGTCGGCGGTGACGTAGCACTGGGCGAGCACCTCTGAGTAGGTGGCCGTGTCGACCGCCGTGACGAAGGCGCCCTGGCGCTTCAGCTCCTGGGCCACGCGCGTTGTGCCGGTGAACATGTCGGCGGCGGTCGCGGCACCACAACCGGAGGCGAGGCGAGAGATCGTCCGCACGAGGCGTCTTTTCGAGCCGAGGTACTTGATCATTCGCCGCCGCCCTCCGGCGGGTCATGGCGACACATCAGCCGGCCGGGGCTCTCGTGCTCGGGCCGGTGGCCGCGTCCGGGCCGGCGGCTGCCGCATGCGATCCGAGCAGCTCTGCGAAACCGTCCCGTTCGACCACCCAGACGTCGAGCAGCTTGTTGAACTTGGGTTCCACCGTCTCGCGAACCGCCCGCAGCCCGATCCGGCGGGCGAGCCGCGAGGAGGCCACGTTCGCCGGCTCGATGACGGCGACCACGCGGTCGATCCCGAGGCGGTCAAAGCCGAGCTGGAGGCTCGCGAGGCCCGCTTCTGCGGCATAACCACGGCCCCAATGCCCGGGGTCGAGCCGCCAACCGATCTCGACCTCACCTTCGATCTCGTCGAACCAGGTCACCACCTCCAGGCCCGAGTAGCCGATGAGGGCCCCGGTGCCGGCCAACTCGACGGCGTACTTGCCGAAGCCGTCGCGATCCCACGTCTCGAGGTAACCGCGCAGCCGCAGCTCGGTCTCGTCCCTCGTGAGGCCCCTTCCGAAGGGGAACTCCCAAACCTCCCGCCGCGCGAACACCTCGGCCAACGCGTCCAGGTCCGAAAGGCGCCACCTGCGCAACACCAGCCGGGAGGTGGACAGCTCCTCGGGGATCCTCGGGTCCGCCACTCTCCGGAGCATAACGATCGGGGCAGGTGCGCTGGGAAACGCAGCCCACGCACCGAGGAGTCCACCCGATGCAATACTCGGCCGGTGGACGTGCCCCCATCGGTGGAACTAGGCGGCCCCTTAAGGATCGGGGACGTCGTCGCGATCGCGATGGGCGCCCGGGCGACGGTGGGCGACGACGTCCTTAAAAGAGTCGATGCCGCCCGGCAGGTAGTAGTGGCGGCTCTGGAGGCCGGGGCCGTCGTCTATGGCGTGACGACGGGTTTCGGCGCCCTCGCGAACGTGCGTCTCACGCCCGAGCACTCCACGGCCCTCCAGCACGGGCTGCTCCGGTCACACGCGGTGGCCGTCGGCGACGAGCTGTCGGCCGAGGAGGTCCGTGCCATGCTCGCGTTGCGGGCCCACGTGCTCTGCCTCGGCCACTCCGGGGTCCGGCGCGAGGTCGTCCGGCGCTTTGTCGAGATGCTCGACAACGACATCCTCCCCGTCGTACCGCAGCAGGGTTCGCTCGGCGCCTCGGGCGATCTCGCGCCCCTGGCACATCTCGCCCTGCCCGTCGTCGGGGAAGGTGAGGTCCGCGTGGCGGGTCAGAAGCTCGCGGCGGGCGAAGCGCTCCGCCGTTGCGGCCTGGAACCGCTGGTGCTGGAGGCCAAAGAAGGCCTCGCCCTCATCAACGGCACCCAGGCCATGACCGCCATCGGGGTGCTTGCGGCCTTCAGGGCGGGGCGCCTCGCCAAGATCGCGGACATCTCGGCCGCCCTCACCATCGAGGCCATCCTCGGTACCGACCGTGCCTTCGACCCCCGCGTCGTGGCCCTTCGCCCGCATCCCGGTCAGATGGCCTCGGCCCGGAACCTGACGCGGCTGCTCGAAGGCAGCGACATCCTGTCGTCGCACCGCACGAGCGACCACATCGTCCAGGACGCCTACTCGATCCGCTGCGCCCCCCAGGTCCACGGCGCCTTCCGGGATGTGGTCCGCCACAGCGTGGAGACCCTCGAGATCGAGCTCGCCTCGGTCTCGGACAATCCCGTCGTCCTGGCCGAGGCGGGCGAGATCCTCTCCGGTGGGAACTTCCACGGCCAACCGGTGGCCCTCGCCTGCGACTCGCTCGCCGCGGCAAGTGTCGGCCTCGCCTCGATCTCCGAGCGCAGGCTCTTCCGGCTCCTCGACCCTAAAACCTCCAACGGCCTGCCCGCCTTCCTCGTGGGTGAGGCCGGCGTCAACTCGGGTTTCATGGTCTGCCAGTACACGGCCGCGTCCCTCGTCTCGGAGATGAAGAGCCTGGCGCACCCTGCTGCGGTCGACTCGATCACGTCCTCCGCCGGCCAGGAGGACCACGTCAGCATGGGAATGATCTCCGCCCGCCACGCCCGCGAGTGCATCCGCGATGCGGAGGCGGCCATAGCCATGGAGGTGCTCGCCGCCGCCCAGGCCTGTGACCTACGCGCACCCTTGCGTGCCGCACCGGCCAGCCGGGCGGCAGTGGCCTCGCTGCGCCTGGTCGTGCCCACCCTTGCGAAGGACCGGGCGCTCAAGCCCGACGTCGACGCCACGATCGCGCTCGTGCGTTCCGGCGCGCTCATTGAAGCGGTGGAAACAGAGATAGGACCCCTCGAATAAGCGCTGCGCGCCGGGCCGGGCGCGGGCTCAAGTCGCCGGGAGAGCCCTCGCGCCGAGGTGGGCAGGGCTCGGGCGAGAACCGGGAGTAACTTCGGCGCGATGGCTGTCGCGAACATCGATCCCACTCGGATACCCAGGCACGTCGCTTGCGTGATGGACGGCAACGGCCGCTGGGCGCGCCAGCGCGGCCTGCCGCGCACCGAAGGTCACGCCGCGGGCGAAGAGGCGATGTTCGACACCGTGGAGGGCGCGCTGGATCTCGGGGTCGAGTGGCTGACGATGTTCGCCTTCTCGACGGAGAACTGGCGGCGCCCGCCCGACGAAGTGCGCTATCTCATGCATTTCAACGAAGGCATCCTCACGCGCCATCGTGACGACCTGAACCGGAAGGGAGTCCGCATACGCTTCGCGGGCCGCAGGGACTGGCGCGTCCCACGGCGCCTCATCCGCCACATGGACGAGTCGATGGCCCTTACCGCCTCCAACCGGCGACTGACCCTCACCATCTGCTTCAACTACGGCGGGCGGGCCGAGATCATCGACGCCGTCCGCCGGATGGTCGCCGACGGCGTCGCTTCGGACAAGGTCGACGAGAAGGCTCTCCGCGGGCGGCTCTACTGGCCCGACATGCCCGATCCAGACGTCGTGATCCGCACCTCGGGCGAGTTCCGCATCTCGAACTTCCTGCTCTGGGAGCTCGCCTACTCCGAGCTCGTCTTCACCGAGGTCCTGTGGCCCGACTTCCGCCGGCAGAACCTCTTCGATGCCGTCGGCGAGTACCAGCGCCGGGACCGCCGCTACGGGGGGCTCGAGGGTGAATGACGAGCTCCGCGAGAAGTTCCGCATCCGCGACCACATCGGTGTCATCTCCGGGCTTGTGCTCGGCATCGCCGCCTTCGCCTTCGTCGTGGCGCTCGCGGTCATGGGCGACGAGGCGGCCGTCACCCTCCTCGTCGTGATCGTCGTAGGGGTCGGGCTCATCGCGCTCGGGACGCGGCTCAGGGGCTGATCGAGAAGTTGGCCACCTACCGCGACGAAGGCGTGGTGCTGCGGACCATGCGCCTCGGGGAAGCCGATCGGATAGTCACGCTCGCGACGCCCGGGCACGGCAAGGTCCGCGCCGTGGCGAAAGGGATCCGCAAGACCAAGAGCCGGCTCGCCGGACGACTCGAACCGATCACGTACGTGACCGTCATGTGCTGGCGAGGGCGCGAGCTCGACGTCGTGAGCCAGGTAGAGGCCATCGAGCATTTCAAGGCCATCCGGGGGGACCTGGAGCGGGTTCCCGTGGCGATGACGATGCTCGAGGTCGTTGACAACATCGCCCTCGAGCGCCATCCCATGCCGGAGGTGTTCCGGATGCTCGTCGGGGCCCTGCGGACCCTGGAGGAGCGCCTTTCCCCGGCACTGCTCGGTTCGTTCCTTTGGAAGCTCCTCGCGCTGGAAGGCGTCGGGCCCTCGCTCGAGCAGTGTGCGGGGTGCGGATCGGCGACGGAACTGGTCGCGTTCGACCCGGGAGAAGGCGGGTTCCTCTGCCGTTCCTGCCGCCGCGGCCAGGCCGTCGGCGCCGAGACGCTGAGCCTGATCCGCCAGGTTCTCGGCGGCGGGCTGCGCAGCGCACTCGATCAACCGCCGGGCAGGGCGACCGGGGAAGCAGAGCGCCTGGCCCTTCTCGCGACCGAGTACCACCTCGACCGGAGGGTGCGCTCGGCGCACCGGGGCGCCGAGATCTCGACTCCCGGTTGGCCACTCGGCGCGAACACGCGCCCCCTCGACGCTGCCGACAGCGTCGAGGGGGCGGGCCGCGAGGTGTTCGCGACCGGAGGTGGCGAGGCCGACAGTGGCGCGGCGGCCGAAAGCGACGTGGCGGGCGCCACGGCGGTGCCGCAGGCCGCAGCGGAAGGTGGCGCAGCCCTGGGCCTGGGGCCGCCTCCGCTCGCCTGCTAGCCAGGCGCGAAGCCGCGGCCGGTCGGCCCTCGCACGCGCGGGCGGGGCACCTCGGGGCGACGAGGCGGCCGGTCAAGGGCAAGTAACCTGCCGCCATGCCGACATCTTCCGAGTCCGCGACCAACCCCGGGCTTTTCGAAGCCGTTGTCAACCTGTGCAAGCGGCGTGGGTTCGTCTTCCCCTCAGCGGAGATCTACGGAGGCATCCGCTCGACGTACGACTACGGCCCCCTCGGAGCCCTCATGCTCCGCAACGTCCGCGAGGCTTGGTGGCGGGCCATGATCCAAGAGCGCGACGACGTGGTTCCGATCGATGCCGCCATCCTCACGAACCCCAAGGTCTGGGAGGCATCGGGTCACCTGGCCACCTTCACAGATCCCCTGGTCGACTGCCGCAACTGCAAGGAGCGGTGGCGCGCCGACCAGATAGGGGACGTGTGCCCGAACTGCGGCTCCAAGGACCTGACCGAAGCGCGGCCTTTCAACCTCATGTTCAAGACCT
The DNA here is from genome assembly GCA_052148655.1 of Acidimicrobiales bacterium. Taxonomy (GTDB): domain Bacteria; phylum Actinomycetota; class Acidimicrobiia; order Acidimicrobiales; family Bog-793; genus Fen-455. The sequence continues at coordinate 14,082 of JBKQHU010000158.1, read as the reverse complement.
ATGTCGGTCCGGTCGAGGCCGAGTCCTCGGTCGCCTACCTCCGGCCCGAGACCGCTCAGGGCATGTTCGTGAACTTCCTCAACGTCCTCACGACGACGAGGCGCAAGCCACCGTTCGGGATCGCCCAGATCGGCCGGGCGTTCCGCAACGAGATCACTCCCGGCAACTTCGTGTTCCGCACCCGTGAGTTCGAGCTCATGGAGCTGGAGTTCTTCGTCCCACCCGCGGACAGCCCGCGTTGGCACGAGTACTGGTGCGAGCAACGGCTCGCCTGGTACGAGCGCTACGGCATCGCGAGCGAGAAGTTGCGACTGCGGCCGCATGAGAAAGAGGAGCTTTCCCACTACTCAGCGGGGACGACCGATGTCGAGTTCGCCTTCCCATGGGGCTGGGGGGAGCTGGAGGGCATCGCCAACAGGACCGACTTCGACCTGCGTGCTCACCAGGAGAGCTCCGGTACCTCCCTCGCGTACTTCGACCAGGCGACGGGCGAGAGCTACCTCCCCCACGTCGTCGAGCCGGCTGCGGGCGCCACCCGCGCCATGATGGCCTTCCTGCTGGCCGCCTACGACGAGGACGAGATCGGCGGCGAGCGCCGGGCCGTGCTGCGCCTGCACCCGAGGCTTGCTCCCTACCAGGTGGCCGTGCTGCCCCTCTCGAAAAAGGACACGCTCGCCGCCTTGTCGAAAGAGGTCCTGCATCGCCTGCAGCGCCACTTCATGTGCGAGTTCGACGAAACCCAGTCGATAGGCCGCCGCTACCGGCGCCAGGACGAGATCGGGACCCCTTTTTGCGTGACAATCGACTTCGACAGCCTCGAGGACCAGCAGGTGACGGTCCGCGACCGCGACTCGACCAACCAGACGCGACTGCCGATCGAGGACGTCGTCGCGCACCTTCTCGGGCGCTTCGACGCCTGAGGCCGGCCCGCAGAGGCCCGCAACCCTGACCGGGCTCTCCCGGGGGGCCCCGGAAGGGCTCGTTTTGGGCCAACGAGCGGGTGTCGTTTAGGCTCGGACTGCCGCGACGACTCTTAGGAGGTCCCCCATGGGCTACGTGTACGACTTCGACCACGTCCATCCTCGTGCACCGATGGAGCTCAAGGACCTCTTAGGTGGGAAAGGCGCCAACCTGGCCGAGATGACCTCGGTGCTCGGCCTGCCGGTGCCACACGGCTTCACGATCTCGACTGACGCCTGCCGGGCGTACATGTCGACGGGATGGCCCGCCGAGCTGGACGCGGAGCTGGCCGAGCACCTCTCCAGGCTCGAGGATCGCATGGGACGCCGGCTCGGCGACCCGGACGACCCGTTGCTGGTCTCGGTCCGCTCGGGAGCGAAGTTCTCGATGCCGGGCATGATGGACACCGTCTTGAACCTGGGCCTCAACGACCGGTCCGTCGAGGGCCTGGCGAAGCAGACCAGCGACGAGCGGTTCGCCTTCGACTCGTACCGGCGCTTCGTGCAGATGTACGGCCGTATCGTCCTCGGAGTACCCGGGGAGGAGCTGGACGGCCCCCTGGAGGCCCTCAAGGAGCGCACGGGGGCCACGGACGCCGAGTTGCCCGCCGCAGCCCTGCAGGGGCTCGTGGAGGAGCTGAAGGGCGTTGTGCAGCGAACGACGGGGAGCCCCTTCCCCCAGGAACCGATCGACCAGCTTCGCGGCGCGATCGAGGCCGTGTTCGCATCTTGGAACGGGGCGAGAGCCGTCGCCTACCGCTTGCGCGAGCACATCCCGAACGACCTCGGAACGGCGGTCAACGTGCAGGCCATGGTCTTCGGCAACCGCGACGACAAGTCGGGTACGGGCGTCGGGTTCACCCGTGACCCCGCCACCGGGGCCAAGGGCGCCTACGGCGACTTCCTCGTCAACGCCCAGGGCGAGGACGTGGTGGCGGGCATCCGCAACACCGAGCCGCTCTCGGCGCTCGGGAGCAGGTTCCCCACGATCTACGAGGAGCTGATGGGGATCTTCGCCAGGCTCGAGGCGCACTACCGGGACATGTGCGACACCGAGTTCACCATCGAGCAGGGCAAGCTCTGGATGCTGCAGACCCGCGTCGGCAAGCGCACCGGCCGCGCCGCCCTGCGCATGGCCGTCGACATGGTCGACGACCCGGCCATCGCCCTCACGCACGCCGAGGCGCTGCAGCGCACGACCGCCGATCACATCGAGGCCGTGCTGCACCCGCAGTTCGCCGAAAACTCCTTGCCGGTGCTGGCCAAAGGCCTCGCCGCCTCGCCCGGCGCCGCTGTCGGAGCCGTCTGCTTCACAGCCGACGACGCCGCAGTCGCCGCCGCGAACAACCAGCGCGTCATCCTCGTGCGCAACGAGACCTCCCCCGAGGACGTGCACGGCATGCTCGCCGCCGAGGGAATCTTGACGGCCAGGGGCGGCCTCGTGAGCCACGCCGCCGTCGTCGCCCGCGGGTGGGGCAAGCCGGCCGTGGTCGGCGCCGAAGCCCTGCGGATCAGCGCAGCCGACAAGCTCTTCCGCGTCGGCGACACCGTCGTGCGCGAGGGCGATGTCATCTCGATCGACGGCTCGGAGGGCACCGTCGTCCTCGGCGCCGCGCCCCTCATCTCCGCAGAGGCGCCCCCGGAGCTGACAAAACTGCTCAGCTGGGCCGACGACGTCCGTGCGGGCCGGCTCGGCGTGCGGGCCAACGCCGACACCGGCGACGACGCGGCCAACGCCCGCCGCCTAGGAGCTGAGGGGATCGGGCTGTGCCGCACCGAGCACATGTTCTTCGGAGACGACCGCCTGCCGATCATGCGGCGGATGATCCTGGCATCGACACCTGACGAGGAGACCGCCGCCCTCGAAGAGCTGCGGGCCGCACAAAAGGCCGACTTCCTGGGGATCCTCAAGGCCATGGACGGCCTGCCGGTCATCGTCCGAGGGCTCGACCCGCCGCTGCACGAGTTCCTCCCCGATGTCGAGTCCCTCCTCGTCAAGCAGGCGAAGGAAGGCCTCAGTGACAACGAGAAGAAGCTCCTCGAAGCGGCCATGTCCTGGCGCGAGGCGAACCCTATGATCGGGGTGCGGGGCGTGCGGCTCGGAGTCTTGAAGCCCGGCCTGTACGCGATGCAGGTGCGCGCCCTCATGGAGGCCGCCTACGAAAGGGCCGAGGCGGGTGGGCACCCGATCGTCGAGATCATGATCCCCCTCACGGTCTCGCGCGAGGAGATGGCGCTCGCCCGCTCCTGGGTCGTCCAGGCGCTGCACGACGCGGCTCCCTCGGAGGACAAGGGCACGGCGGCGGCCGAACGGATCGAGGTCGCCATCGGCACGATGATCGAGACCCCGCGGGCCGCGCTGCTCGCCGACCAGATCGCCGAGGTGGCGGACTTCTTCTCGTTCGGGACGAACGACCTCACCCAGATGACCTTCGGCTTCAGCCGCGACGACGTCGAGGGCAGGATGATGTCCGCCTACCTGAGCCAGGGCCTGCTCAGCGCCAACCCGTTCGAGCACCTGGACACGGCCGGCGTCGGAGAGCTCGTCCGCATGGCGGTCGAACGTGGGCGCGCCGCCCGTCCGGGCCTCAAGATCGGGGTCTGTGGCGAGCACGGGGGCGACCCGGCCTCAATCGACTTCTTCGCCAGGGCGGGGCTCGACTACGTCAGCTGCTCGCCCTTCCGCGTGCCAGTGGCGAGGCTCGCGGCAGCACACGCGGTGCTCGCGATGGACGCTGAGAAGGCCAAGCAAGCTTCCGCCTAGCGCGGGACAGGCTGGGAACCGAACCAGGGACATCCCGGTCACGCCCGCGGGCGCGTCGCGGTACCGTCCAAGTGATGGCAATTCCCGACGACGACGTGGCGGCCGTCCGCGCCGCGACCGACATCGTTGCCCTGATAGGTGAGTACACGCCGCTCAAGCGGGTCGGGCGACGCTATGTCGGCCTGTGCCCTTTTCACGCCGAGAAGACCGGGTCCTTCTCGGTCAACGCCGAAGAAGGGCTCTACTACTGCTTCGGGTGCCAGGCTTCAGGGGACCCGATCACGTTCCTGCGCAACATCGAGGGCTGCGACTTCGTCGAAGCAGTGGAACGCCTCGCGGCACGGTCCGGCATAGCCGTACGCAACGACGTCACCGGCAAGGACCAACCCGACCGCGAAGGGCGCAAAGCGCTGCTGGCCGTCATGGACAAGGCGGTCGCCTTCTACCACGAGGAGCTGTTGAGCCGGCCGGATGCAAGACGCGCACGCCAGTACCTCCGGTCGCGCGGCTACGAGGGTGAGACCGTGCGCCAATTCGTCCTGGGCTGGGCACCGGAAGCGGGCCGGGCGCTCGTGGAGGCGGTCCGTGCCCCCGCAGACCTGCTCATCAAGGCGGGGCTCGCCCACCAGGGCCAGAACGGCTTGCGAGATGCCTTCCGGGGCCGGGTCATCTTCCCAATCTTCGACCCGGCCGGTAAGGCGATCGGCCTCGGCGGCAGGATCCTGCCCGGAGCCGGCGAAGCTGCAGGCCCGAAATACCGCAACTCCCCCGAGACGCCGATCTACTCCAAGCGCCGTACCCTCTACGGCCTCAACTGGGCCAAACAGGCCGTTGTGCAAACCGGCGAGGTGATCATCTGCGAGGGCTACACCGACGTGATCGGCTTCTTCACTGCCGGGGTGGGGCGGGCGGTGGCCACCTGCGGGACTGCGCTCACCGAGGAGCACTTCCGTCTCCTCGGGCGCTTTGCCAAGCGGGTCGTCCTCGCCTTCGATGCCGATGCCGCAGGCCAGTCCGCGGCCGCCCGCTTTTACGAGTGGGAGAAACGCCACGAGCTGGAGGTCTCCGTCGCCGCCCTGCCTGCGGGCAGTGATCCGGCGGACATCGCCATGCGCGAGCCTCAGCTGCTCCGTCAAGCCGTCGAACAGGCGAGGACTTTCCTCGCCTTCAGGGTGGAACGGGCGTTGGCCTCGAGCGAGCTCAAGACTGCGGAGGGCAGGGCACATGCGGCAGAGGCGGCGCTTGCGATGGTCGCCGAGCACCCGAACGAACTGGTCCGCGATCAGTACCTCGTCACTGTGTCGGACCGGACGAGGCTCGACCCCGAGCGGCTCAGGCCACGTCTCGAGGCGCTCGTGAGGGCTTTCGAGGCGTCTGGCCGGAAAGCCGGCACTGAAGCCGCCAAGACAGCGACAAGCAGGCAATCGGTGACCTCGGACGAGGAGCCCCCCTGGGATCCGGAACCGGAGGGGACCCCAGGCCCCGTTTCCGGCGCAGGGACGACAGGGCGCCCTTCCGGCACGCGGCACCCCCGGGGCTCCGCGCCATCAGGCGAGCGTGCCGGCCGGGACGCTCTCGTGCTTGCCGTACGCGAGCCGGAGACGATGGCAGGGCGGTTGAACGAGGCCCTGTTCGCCGATCCGCTCCAGCGGGCCGCCTTAAGGGCGCTGACCGGTTCTGCGAGCCTGCACGACGCCATCGAGAGCGCAGGCGACGAAGTGGCGGACCTTCTCCGGCGTCTCGCGGTGACAGAGCCCGACGCCGACCCTGATCAGACGGTGGCTGCACTGGCCCGCTCGGCCGCCCAGGTCGCACTCGGCGAGATCGAAGCCGACGCCCGCCAAGCCGACGCCGAAGGCGACGCGAGCCGGCTCGCTGCAGCTGGAGCAGCCATTACGTGGTTGAAGTCCGAGCTGGAGCTAATGCAGGAGCCGGGAACAGCCGATGGGACTTCATCCGCCGTGAGTGGCGCTGCGAATCGATTGGTAGCGTGGCTATTGCAGCGCTATCTGGAGGCGAGATGACCGGCACGTCCGAACAGGCCCCCCAGTCAGATATCACAGGCCCCATCGCTGGTAACGGCGCGAGCAACGGCGCCGCGGAACCTCACGCGCCTGTGCTGGCCGGACCGGCGCTGGAGGACCTTGACGGGATCGGGACCGACGCGCTGCTACACGACGGCGCGGACGGAAACGGGGCGGTCCTCCCCAAGCCTCGCCCTCGCGTGGTCTCGGTGCCGATGTCTCTCGGGGGCGGCAACGGCGACGCTCAGGCAACCGATCCCGTGCGCGCCTATCTGAAGGAGATCGGGCGCGTTTCGCTACTTTCGCCCGAGCTCGAGGTCCTTTGTGCACGCAAGATCGAGGCCGGTCAAGAAGCAGCCGCAGAACTGGCCGCCCGGCGGGCATCGGGGAGCTTCGACAAGATGGCCTTTGAGGAGCGTCGGGCTGTCGAACGGGCGATCCACGAGGGCTCGGAGGCCAAGGACCTGCTCATCGAGGCGAACCTGCGGCTCGTGGTCTCGATCGCGAAGCGCTACCGCAACCGCGGGATGGCCTTTTTGGACCTCATCCAGGAGGGCAACCTCGGATTGATGCGCGCCGTGGAGAAGTTCGATTATCGCCGCGGCTTCAAGTTCTCCACGTACGCGACGTGGTGGATCCGCCAGGCAATAACCCGGGCCGTCGCCGACCAGGCCCGCACGATCAGGATCCCCGTCCACATGGTCGAGACGATCAACAAGATCGTACGCACCCAACGCCAGCTGTCCCAGGAACTCGGCCGCGAGCCGACGGTGGAGGAGGTCTCCGCACGGACGCAGTTCCCGGTCGAAAGGGTGCGCGAACTACAACGGATCAGTCAGGACACCATCTCCCTGGAGCAACCGATCAGCGAAGAAGAGGACTTCAGCCTCTCGGACCTCATAGAAGACCACACGGCCGAGGTGCCGGTCGACGCGGCAACGCGGATGCTGCTGAACGAGGCCGTGAAACGGGCGCTCTCGGAGCTGAGCGAACGCGAGCAGGAAGTCGTGAGGCTTCGCTTCGGCTTGGACGACGGGCGGATCCGGACCCTGGAGGAGGTGGGGCAGATCTTCGGGGTCACCCGGGAGCGGATTCGCCAGATCGAGATGAAGACGCTCGCGAAGCTGCGTCATCCTATGGTGTCGCGCCCGCTGCGCGACTACGTGGAAGGCGACTGAGGCCCAGGCTGTCGGGCTCAGCTCCTTCTCGTCGCCTCCGCGCGCTGGGGCGTGACGGCATTCTCGAAAAGGGCGATCACCCGCTCGCGTGCCCGGTTCCCGACCGGGCCGCGCAACAGATCGCCTGCCCTCGCCCGCGCCAGGTCTCCCAATGCGAGGACCTTCTCGGCCTTCATCTCGGCGGCACGCGCACCCGTGCCGTTATGCCTGAGCCAGTCTGACGTAACAGAAGCGAGCTGACTCCGGCCCATGACCGGCGCGCTGAGCTGGCGCGCCTTGTGGGTCAGGTAGAAGCCGGCTGCACACCCTACGACGAACCCTGTCCTGAACCGCATCCGCCTTTCTTACATCGCACGTCGCAGCTTTGCCAGTGGAAAGTGTCACGGGATCGAAAACAGTGCCACCACGTGGGCGCATCGACCGTCTTCGTCACCGTTCTCGCCGAGGTCCCGGGCGCCACCCGAAGAGGCTCTCGGGACGCCGTCGGTCGACCTCCGCCAGCCCGTATAGGCTTCGCCCTGATTTCCGGGGTAGCTCAATCGGCAGAGCACGCGACTGTTAATCGTGTGGTTGAGAGTTCGAGTCTCTCCCCCGGAGCGAAGCACTTACCCGGCGCAGCCCGAACCTGGCAAGAAGGTCGGCCGCCTCGAAGCCGTCCGACCCCAGTTAGCGCCTTGGCGGAAGGGCCACCAGGCGGCCACGGCGAATGATCATGGACGGGCGGACCTTTGGGATGCTCGTCTACGCGAGCAGGTTCGCTCATAATGGGACGACGGTGATGAGCAGACCGGTCGGGTGCGCTCGCCCAGCGAGGGTGCGGCAAAACTCGACGGCATCGAGGGAAAGCTGTTCTCTTTCGGGGAGCTCTGGGTGGTGGGAATAGGTGCCGCCGGCGGGACCGGTTAGCTCGAGGAGGAAGGGTCCGCCGTGGCGACGGGCCCATTCGGCAACGATGTCGGCAATGATCCGTCCGTCGTGGTCTGCGGTGAGCTCGAGGGTCCTGTGGAGGGCGTGGGCTACGTCAACGCGGTGCATCCATAGGTCGCGCAGGTAGATGGTGTCGATGAGGTAGCCGAGCTTCCATGTCTCGTGCACCGGCCCGTCGACGGCCATCTTGGCGTGGTTGCGTATGACGGCTGGTGTGCGGGTGCGACTGTGAACAGTCTTAGGCGCGACTGCGGTGAGCCTTCCTACGATCTGGGCGGCGCACAGGTCGGCACGCTCGCGTACCTGCACGCCCGACAGGGCTGCTTCGAGCGGTCCCCCGTGGGCCTTGCGGTGGGCCCGGGCCAGGCGTAGCTGGTGGATGTTCTCGCGCATCGAAGCGCCGGCTTCGCAGGCACCCAGGACATGCTGGTACATCGCTCGGATATCCCAGGCGGGACAGCCCGTGGCGGTCGTCCACTCGGTTTGGTCGAGGGTCCGAAGTAACGCCAGCGTACGGACTAGCTCTTCGGCTTGAAGACGCATGGCCTCGTGGTGGGTCAGTGGTTCGATCGTCGTCACGTCCACCGCGGTCATGGTCATATCGGGGCTCCGGTTCTTCTAGATGGGCGGGACGGCGGGTTATGCGGGGCGCGCGACGCCTGGCAGTGAGTGAGGAACATCGCCATCGACTCGGCGATGAGCCGGGTCCAACGGTCTCCTCCGGGATCGTTGGAGACCTGCTGGCCAACCAATCCGGTCACTAGCGCAGTCAACATGTCGAGGTGGCGTGCCTCGGTTATCCCGTTGAGTGCAAGCCATCCCCTGGCGTGAGCCAACGCCTCCACAGCCGGCGCGAAGGATTCTGGCGACGGCTCGAACCCGGGAAGGGTGCGCTGGAAGAGCAGTTGGTAGCGCGCTGGATCGCTCGTACAAAACTCGGCGAAGCGGCAAACGCCTTCTATGAGAAGCTGACGAGGATCGTCGGTGTCGATCGGTTCGGCCATCTTCTCGGCGAACTGCGTTGCCGCCTGAGCGAACATGGCGTCGTAGATGGCGTTCTTCGAGTCGAAGTAGGAGTACACCGTTGGCGTGGTTATGCCAGCCCGCCCTGCCAGGTCCCGCAACGACAAACTAGCAAGGCCCTCCTCGGCCACTAGCGACCAGGCGGCGTCAATGATGGCCCCGCGAGCCGAACGACGACGTCCTTCACGCCAGTCCACTGTCTTAGTTATGACTATCATCGCTCGTTATTTTTATACGATGTTAAAGATATGTCAAGTAGCGTCAGGCCCGGGTGTGCTTTCCACGCCCAGATCCGGTCGTTTTCGATAACGCCTGACCCGGGCCGCGGCACACGGGTCCGCGGAGCCAACCCGCAGTCTCCTAGTGCTGCACCCAGGGCTGGGGCGCGTAGGTGCCGTCGCCCCGGATCGTGAGGTCGTGCGCCCAGGTTGCGACGCGGTATTGACCGACCCTCGCCACGTGCTGCGGCCGCCCGAACGACGCTCGGGCTGACAACCAATCGACACCTGCCCACGGTGCGGAGGCGTTGTAGACGAGAAACTCGAATCCTCCCCCGTACCACGTCGAGGTCGACAGCCTTTCGTACCTGACTATGTGATCACCGTTGAGCGTGACGACCGGCCGGACGACAACGGAGTCGGAGGATTCCACCGTCACGATCGACGCACTCCAGTAGTCGCCGATGCCTTTGGTGAGGTGGTGCTGCTCGAGGTATGTCGCCAGGCTGACTGCGGTCTGCACCGGTGGAGCAGTCGTGAGGGTATTCACAAAGGTTGTCGCGCAACCAACCGCCACGAGACCAGCGACACCGGCGAGGGCGAGTCTCGGCCATCCGCTCTTGACGCGCTCAGCGATCTTTCCCGCGAGGCGCGCACCGAGGATCGAGCCGAAGATCACCGCCGACGTCAGATAGCGACCGAAAGGAGCCACCGAGGAGAAAGAAAACCATACGAACGTTGCACAGCCGCCGAAAAAGCCGAAGACGAGCACATCCTCGAACCAGGCGGCTTCACGGTGGTCGGATCCAGCAACGTCATCTGATGGCGACGCCCCGTCTGTGCTCGCGGTCGGGAGAAGGACATCTGTGACGATCGCGACAAGCCCTCGGAACACAGCCAGCACGACCAGAAACAGGCCAACCGCGTGTGCGACCCCGAGGACCGGTGGCACCCCCGGTGAGCCGAACGGCCGCGACCCGACACCCCCCAACGCCGCTCCCCAGGTGATGACGTGAACGATGTTCTGAGCCATCTGATGGAAGCTCGCGCGAGGATTCGCCGCACCGATCGTGTAGGTCCCGATGATCCAGGCGATCCTGCGCACGGCTTCGGCGAGCACGAGGCTGCACAGTGCTGCCGTGAGAGCAGGAACACCCACTCTCCACCGCCTGTCCCGGCGCGCGGCAACGACCCCTGCCAACGCAATCGGCACTACTCCTAGGACGACAGTCAGCAGGTCTCCCAATAGACCCGCCGCGAGAAAGCAGACCGCCAGAAGCCAACCCCAGCCAAAACGAGCCCTGCGCAGTGCCACGAAGGCGACCAGGCACCAAAGCGTGGTCGCGACGTGGAATGGGCCAATCAGGAAGAACTGTGCGAAAGCATGCGTCGGCAGACCGAGAAGCAGCACGACTGTCCCTGCCGCAAGATGGCCGGCCCGCCTGCCGAAACCACGCTGGGAGATCCATGCCCCGATCCCGATGACGCCGACGGCGATGACCGCCGGCACCAGATGCATCAATTGCGGATGAACGCCCCCGACGAGGACCGCAATGGCGTAGAAGGGCGCATCGGATAACCAGAACGAGTCGAGCGAGAGGGCCCAGTGGGTGAGGGTGAAATTCCCCAGCAGGGCCTTGCCCTCGAGAATCACGCTCGCCCCGTCGGAGCTGCCGGGATACGAGTGCACGGACGAGAGGTAGAGCAGGCCGACGAGCACGAGCAAGCCAACCGCCCATGCACACAACACGACCGGGCGCCTGACCATCCGGTCTCTTAGGTGACCGTCGCCGCCTCGATCTCGCACGGGCGGATGTTAACCAATCGTCACCCGTGACCCCGAACCGGAGCACGAGCCAGGTTCGCTCATAAGCGCCTCCTGGTGCCCGCCACGACGTACATCCGTGACAGACAGGTCCTGGCTCGAGTTGAAAGGCTCACGCCCGCTGTTCTCAGGACGGACTTCCGACACAACCAGATCCGACCGTCCGCCAACCACGGCGCGACGCACTCGACCGCTCCGCGTAGCCGGTCGCCGGGCGTAGCATCCGAGGACAGTCGGAGCACAGCACCGTTATCCAGCTCGAGTGTCAAAGGGCCCGTAGCTCAGTGGTCAGAGCAGGGGACTCATAATCCCTTGGTCGCAGGTTCGATCCCTGCCGGGCCCACCAGGTACATCACCCCCGGGATAGGAGAGAGGGAGGGTGCGGCGTACACAAACCGCGTCCTAGCTGGGAGAACGGCTCGCCTTCGACACGAGACAGCGATCAGGGGAGCCAGCTAGGGCTAGGCCGGGCGGGTGAGCAAGAAGGAGAGGGGTTCAGGCCTACATGCCTCCCCGACGCGAAGTGCCCTGCAACTAGGTCATGACTCAGCTGCGAGGCCATAACGAACGACAAAGTCGAGTGCCCACTCTGCATCTTCGACTGAGCCATCCATCACGGCCGCGGCAAGGCGCGGCTCCGCCGATCCGAGGGTCCAGGAGGCATGAGGCGTGACGGCCTCGAACCGGAGGTACTCGAGGTAATCGACGCCTCTGGCGATCACGAGCAAGATCTCCTCGCTGCGTTGCACGGCCGCGGTGAGTTTGTCCCACTCTCTAGCGAACTGCGAGCCCACCGATTTAGCGAGCGTTAGTGAAGCTGAGCCCGCGTAGGGAAAGCTTGTCGGTCGGAACCGCCGAAAAGTCCTTTCCTTCAACGGGTCTGAGGAAGGGACACGTCGCATCAGGTGTTCAAACGCCAGCCGTGCGCTCGCGAGTGCTGCGTCCGCATCACCCGACTGCAACGCACGTTCGCCTTCTCTCAGTTCGCGGCGAGCGGCATCGTTGACAATGAAGTCAGACAGGGACACGAGAGCGAGGTCAACGTCAAAAACTGCGCTCGCAGAGTCGAATAGAAAGTCTTCTGTGCTTGCAGCAAATCGCCGAATTTCGCCCGCCGCCGGCATGACGCCCGAGTGCTTCAGACCTCGTCGCGCGTCGGACACAGCTCGCATGGCGACCTTGTGGCCGAGCTCCAAGGGAGCAATCCGTTCGTCGATCGGCGACCAATACTCGAGGAACTGCGCCGAAGCCTTCACGGTTGCGTTCGTCGCCTCGGCGGCGAGTACCAGCTGCAGCTCTGCTGCGTCGTGCAGTGAGAGCACCGCGAGGGCACACATTGGCTCAGCCACCTCAGCCTGCAATTTGGCGTGACGGAGAAGATGCCGGATGAACGCGAGTCGGCGCGCTCGCTCGGGCGTGTAACGATCGTTAGGCATGGTTGCTACCGACGGGCCTGGGAGTGGCACCCGTGAAGGAAGACGCCGAGCGGCGAAGGCTCTCCGCAGTCCGGGGCCGCCTGTCGCGGCGGAGCTGCGCGGCGATGCTCATTTCGTCGAGGTGCGCGTCACAGGCAAGCCTCCGAGTCGCACCGGGACAGACTGGCAAGCCGCGCGGGACGATCGTGTCGGGAGTGAGCGTCAACTCGTGCTCGGAGATCACTGCTCCAAGCTTGCCACCCGAGGCGCACCGGGCGCGGCGTCGACGGCACGAAGCTCTACGTGTGCTGTTCAGCATCGGCGGTTCGAGTCCATCAGCGCCCACAGGCGTTGTCGGCGCTAGGTGGACAAGGGCCGCCTCGTGGCCTAAAAGGGGACGCCCGAGATCCTGGATGGGTCACGTTCAGGGTCGGGGCGGGGTGTGAGTGGAGGCCGGCCGCTTGCTGCGTGCCGCTCGGCGCCCACGTTGGCCACGACAGGCGCCCACGTTCGCCCACGTGGCGGCGTCGGGGAGTGGGTGGTAGGTCAAAGGGCGGTCAGGGGACGAGTCGCCAGCGGCAGCCGGGCACCGGAGGCCACGGGCAGGAGGGAAGGACAGGGCGAGGGCCTACTTCTCCGGCGCAATCTCTATGCCGCTCCGGGGCAACCTCGATATATCCTCTGCTTGGTATGCAAAGCCCGGTGCCATCTTGACGAGGTGGTATTCGGGGTCCCATCCGTAACCGCAATCGCGATGAATGGCAGCGCCCTTGGCATAAAAGCGGGCGCGGTTCGCCGGAGTCATCGCGTTCACCTCGGACACAATGGTCTCGTACTCGGCCAGGCCTTCCGGTGCAATCTCTATTTCGAAGTTGGACTTGTCGAGGTCGAAGATGCCACGTGCATACTCACCTAGCATTGAGAGAATTTGGTCATCATTCCCCTTGACGGGATAGATGAGCGGACGAGGCTTGCCGCCGTCATCCGGGATAAACAGGCAGTTGTGTTCGGTGCCCCCACGATCATTGCGAACCAGCGCGCAGTAGCGGAGAGTTCCCCATCCGGCTACCGGCTGCCAAGGTTCCGGTCCGCGGGCGTAGGACGCCTCCACCAGTTGGATCGCCTCCCTGGTCACAGCACGGGCAACTCCGGTGGACTCGAGCACGAACAGAGCAACGCCAACTCCCTCTGCCCACTTGATGGCTCCTGCTGTGTACCCCGACAGCGAGTAGAAGATAGGAAGGACGTCGCCGTAGCCGGTAGCCGCCCCCTTCAGCCGCTGGACCTCTGGTCTCGGCGTTGCAATTTGATGAGCCTTGACCTGTGCAACCGCCCCGGCGGCGATCACGTCGATCCCGCTGTCGGCGCCAGATGCGGTGACCCGAGCGTCGGTGAAGCCAAGGCTACGCATGTGCGTTGCTGCCAGCGCCTCAAATTCTTCCCATGATGGCAGTACAGCTGACTTATCTTCGTGGACACCTAACTTTGGCCGAAGCTCCACAGCAAAGGAGCCTACAGTGGACAGCGCCTAAGCCAACAGCTCGTCAGTCGGCGACGGTGATTGTCTTGACCGAAGTCGAGCCCTTGAAGTTCGTGCTGCCGCCGTAGGTGGCGACAAGACTGTAGGTGCGCGCATCGAGCTTCTTCGGCGACAGCCTGCACGATCCCTTGCCGGACGAGAGCGTGATCACACATAGCGTTCCCGTGGGGGCCTTGATAGTGACTGTCCCGGTCGGCGTCGAGCCTGGG
>JBKQHU010000157.1:0-48426 GCA_052148655.1 Acidimicrobiales bacterium | reverse complement strand
GAACAAAAAGTGAACTATGCTTAAACTACAGGTAAACAAAGGATGGACTCGACAGGAGGTCACTGTTGAGCACTCTGGACACGTCAACCGAACAAACTGTCGAATGGGCCGAATTCCAAACGGTCGACTGCGGCGGCCTCGAAACCTTCGACGGGGACGACGTCTCGCACCGATTGAGGGATCCCTGGCTTCCCCGGCACACCTTTTTGGAGTGCAGGTGGGTACAAGACGAGGCAAGCGACGGCCGCCTGATCTCGGTCTGGTGTAGTCGGCCCCGCTAGCCCCAAAGCCCCAGGAGCGCCTTTCCTCCCGGCGACCTTGGGTCGAGCGGAGACCATGCAGCACGGCATACCAAGGGCAGTTGCGAACGACGTTCATTCGGTGCCCGAGCGAGCGGTCACCGGAATTAGCTTCTGAGCAGCCAGCACGTTGTGATTATGGCAACGCACGCGGAGGTATAGGCCAACTGGCGGAGGGAGTGGGATTCGAACCCACGGTGCCCTCACGGACACAACGGTTTTCGAGACCGCCCGATTCGGCCACTCTCGCATCCCTCCGGGTGCGAGGTTAGCCGAGGACATCGCGGCGGTTTGCGAAGAATTCCCGCAGCAGCGCGCCGGCCGGCTCAGCACTCACGCCACGGACGACTTCGATCTCGTGGTTGAGGCGGGGGTCTGCGCACAGATTGAGAAGTGACCCGCAGGCGCCAGTTTTCGGGTCGAACGCGCCGAAGCTGAGTCGGCCGATCCGAGCGAGCACTGCCGCGCCCGCGCACATCGGACAGGGCTCGAGTGTGACTACGAGCGTCGCGCCGTCGAGGCGCCAGGAGCCGAGCATCTCGGCGGCGTCCTGCAGAGCCAGAATCTCGGCGTGGGCTGTCGGATCCTTGCGCAGCTCACGCTCGTTGTGGCGCTGCGCTATGACATGGCCTCCCACGAGCACCACCGCCCCTACGGGCACGTCGCCATGGTCGAGGGCTAGCACCGCCTCCCGCAGGGCGACGGCCATGGCCTCGATGTCGTTCATTCTGGGAGCGTAGATCCCGCTGTCGATGCACGCGCTGAAGGAGGCCCAGCGCGGGGTTCTCTCCAAGCTCGAGGGTACCGCCGGGCGAGACTGCCACCCCGGCCGTGTTGAACCGGTACTCAGCCCGGGATACGTCTCCAGAGCGACCGCGGGAGGAGCCTGAAGATCCAGAACACGTACCGCAGCACTGACGGCACCCAGACGATGTCGGCACCGGTCTCGATGCCGCGCACGACTGCGTCCGCGACATCGGACGCTTCTACGGCGAGAGGGGTCGGCTTGCGGCCGGCGGTCATCTTCGTTCTCACGAAGCCCGGCCGTACGACCATCACCCGCACGCCGCTTCCGGCAAGGGCGTCGCCGAGCCCGAGGGCGAAGCCGTCGAGGCCAGCCTTGGCCGCCCCGTAGACGAAATTGGCAGCCCGGACGCGGTACCCGGCGACCGATGAGAGCACGACGATGCGGCCGTGGCCCTGGGCGCGCAGCACGCGGGCGAACGCCATCATGGTGGCAGCCGGGCCTGTGAAGTTCGTGGTCGCGAGTGAGGCGACCCTGGGGGCACCGAGCGTCGCGAGGTCTGCCATGTCGAGCTCACCGGCGGCGATCAGGACGAGGTCGATGCTGCCGAGGCGTTGGGCAGCCGCGTCGGCGAAGCTCTCCAGTGCGGCGATCTCGGTCACGTCGAGCAGGTCGGTCTCGACCTTCGGGACCGAGAGCCCACGCAGCTCGGTCGCCGCGGCCTCCAAGGTGACCTGGCTCCTTCCCGTCAGGAGGACCGAGATCAGGCGGCGGCCTGCAATGGCGCGCAGGATGGCACGGGACAGATCTGAGCCACCGCCTAGCACGACTGCCGTCTGCGGCATGGAGGTGAGGTCGTTCACGGACCGTCGCCGGTTCGGGGCCACTGTCGTCAGGTCCTGTTGCCCGGTCGAGCCCGCTTCGACCCCAGCGTCGATGTCGAGGCGGTCATGGTGACGTCATTCTGCCGGATGAAGGTCCCGAGTGGGTCGTGGGGATCCCTGCCGGTCTTCGGGGCTGTCACAGCGGCCAAAGGCGCTTTCCGGTCAGGCTCGGTAGGCTCCGCCTATGAGCTTTCGTGGATGGAAGGCCGAGGCGATCGAGTTCTACGAGGGCTTGGAGGCGGACAACTCCAAGACGTACTGGAACGCGAACAAGTCGGTCTATGAGGAATTGGTCCTGCAGCCGATGACCGAGCTGCTCGCTGAGCTCGCGCCGGAGTTCGGCGAGGCCAAGTTGTTCCGCCCCTACAGAGACGTCAGGTTCAGTGCCAACAAAGCGCCCTACAAGACCGCCATCGGTGCCACCCTCGGCTGGGGTGGCTACGTCCAGCTGTCGGCGCAGGGACTGGCTTCGGGAAGCGGCATGTGGATGATGGCCCCGGATCAGCTGGAGCGGTACCGCGCTGCCGTAGCTGCTGGGAGCACCGGTGAATCGCTCGTGGCCGTGCTGAAGGCGTTGCGGGCGGCCGGTTCGCAGGCCGAGGGGCACGGCAGTTTGAAGACGGCGCCGAAGGGCTACCCGAAGGATCATCCCCGCATCGAGCTGCTGCGTTACAAGGGCGTCACGAGCTGGAAGCAATGGCCGCCGGGTGCCTGGCTCGGCAAGGCGAGCGCCAAGGACCGAGTCGTCACCTTCCTGCGGACGTCAGTGCCCCTCAACGAGTGGCTGGCGGCCAACGTCGGACCGTCGCAGCTCGAGCACTCGGGACGTCACTGAGGCAGTCGCCGATCGGGACCGGTGTCGAAGCCGGTCGAGTTGGCGGGCGTTCCCGGCCGATCCCACGGGCGAGGCTCACCGAAGGTCCAGGTACTGCCGTACGAGACGCGCCGGTGCCTGGGCCAGCCATGCCTCGACGACCAACTGCGACAACCGGTCGACGGAGATGAGCTCCAAGACCACGAGCACCGCGGCGTAGCCGTCGAAATGGGGCGTGGTGAAAAAGAGCTTCCGGTTCTCGGCCAACAGCGCCTCTTTGTCTCCCAGATCCGCGACCTTCGCCCCGAGCACCGGACCTTTGGGCGCGCGATCGCCAAGTGCCTCGAGGTCAGGATTGCGGAGCGGACGCTCCCAGACGAACAGCTTGTCCTTCACCCGCCAGTGCAGGTTGCCGCGGGAGTCGTGCTCGCTCGTCTCTGGCATCAAGAGGGCAAGGCGTCGGACGTCGTCCCAGTCGGCCACGGGTCCCCCGATCTCAGACGAGCCAGCGGCCGTCTTCCATGACGGTGCGCTCCTCGAGCTCGTCCACCTCGCGCCAGACCCGGATGCGAAGCGGGCTGAAGACGATCCAGACCATCGACTCCACCGGACGCGGGTCCCAGCCCGCCTGCGCGCAGTAGCGATCGGCGTCCTCCTCTGCGATGGCATCCAGTTCGCAGATGACGGCTGTGCCCTCGAGCGAGACGACGTCTCTCGTCTGGCCCAGGGCGAGATGAGCCGTACCGGTGGCGCCGATGTTGCGCGCTGTCCGGTTGTGCCTGGAGGTGACGAGGATGATCCGTCCGTCGGTCCAGGCGAATGAGAGTGGCACGAGGCAGGGCTCGCCCGTCCCGCCCGTGGTCGCCACCCAGACGTCGTTGCCCGCGGACAGCTTCGCCAAGGCGTCCGCCTTGCGCCGGAGGAGGTCTCGTGGCCCGTCCACCATCCCCATGCTAAGAGGCGCTCGTCCCGGCACCGGCACCGAGATCGGTGGGCCTCACCACTCGGAGAGCGAAGGTGCCCAGCAGCACACGGTTGTGCACCCGTAGACTTCGTGTCCGAACGCATGTCAAGTTGGGGAGTGGGAGGACACCATGTCGATTGCCGTAGGTGACCGCATACCCGATGTCGAGATAAGGGTGATGGGCAGTGACGGGCCGGAACCGATCCGGACCGGAGACATCCTCGGGAGGGGAAAGGTCGTGATGTTCGCAGTCCCGGGGGCCTTCACCCCCACCTGCTCGGACTACCACCTTCCCGGTTATGTCATCCGTGCGGCCGACCTACGCGCCAAAGGGGTCGACACCATTGCTTGTCTTTCCGTCAACGACCCGTACGTGATGGATGCGTGGGGGAGCGACCAGGAAGTCGGCGATTCGGTCGTCATGCTCGCCGACGGCAACGGCACCTTCACCCAGGCCATGGGCCTCGAGTCTGACAAGACGGCTGCCGGCCTCGGCATGCGATCCCAGAGGTACGCGGTTGTCATAAACGATGGCGTCGTCACGGCGCTCATGGTGGAGCCCGGCGGGGGCCTGAGCGTCAGCTCGGCCGAATCAGTCCTGGCGAGCTTGTAGCTGCCCTTTCGCACGGGCTCACCTGCGGCGATAGCCGTTAGGCTCGGTCCTCGCCCAACAAGACGTTTCAGATCGGGGGGGGTCCTATGGGACGGCGGTCCTTTGGCGCGATGAGCCGCGGGTTGGCGGCCGTAACGCTCGCTGCGGCGATCGCACTGACGCTGGCCGGTGTTTCGGGGGCCGCGGCGTCCGCCGCGTCGACGAGCGGCTTTAGCCGGGCAACTCGCCAAGCCTCCCCGAAAGGGATTCAGGGCCGTGAGACGCGCCCGTACCGGGTCGCGGCCGCGTCGCTCGGCGACCTTTTGACCTACGACTACGGGAACACGCGCTCGGGCCAGGACC
Source organism: Acidimicrobiales bacterium (assembly GCA_052148655.1). Lineage (GTDB taxonomy): Bacteria > Actinomycetota > Acidimicrobiia > Acidimicrobiales > Bog-793 > Fen-455. The sequence goes on along the minus strand of JBKQHU010000157.1, from coordinate 43,765 downwards.
CAGTCGATCCCCCGATCAAGAACCTGTCCGCCAAGCCGGCCTGGGACGACAGCGCCCTCGGCGGTGCCGTCTATGGCGAGCCTCTCGTCTATGACGCAACGGTGTATGTCGGCACGGAGGGCGACTCGGTCTACGCCATCGCCGCCGGCACCGGCAAGGTGCTCTGGCACCTGGCCGTCGGGCACTCGGTGCCGAAGTCGGTGGTCGACTCGGCGCCTACGGTGGGTTGTGGGGACATCGACCCGCTCGGTATCACGGGCACTCCCGTCATCGACGCCGGGACCGGCGAGATCTTCGCTGCCGAGGAGACCGAACTGGCCGGCCAGACCGGCTGGCAGGGGATCCGCCACTGGCTGGTCGCGATCAGCCTGACGAGCCACCAGGAGCTGTGGCACCGGGACATCGATCCGCCCTATGCCAACAACCCGAACCACTACTACATAGCCGCCGAGCAGCAGCGCCCCGCCATCACGCTGGCGAACGGGCGGCTCTACGTCGACTTCGGCGGTCTCGACGGTGACTGCGGCCAGTACCACGGCTACGTCGTCGACCTGGCCACCTCCGGCGCCGGGCCACTTGAGAGCTACCAGGTCCCGACACAGCGTGAGGGCGCGATCTGGGAGACGAACGGGGCCGTCGTGTCGCCGGAGGGCGACTTGTACGTAGCCACGGGCAACGGGAGCTCGAACACGGTGGCGGACTTCGACGAGGGGAACTCCGTTGTCGAGCTGTCCCCGAATCTAAAGCGGCTCGGTTACTGGGCCCCGGGCGACTGGGTCCAGCTGAACGACCAGGACTGGGACCTCGGATCGGCCGGGCCGATCAAAGTGCCGGGGACCCCGCTCCTTTTCATCGCGGGCAAGCCCGGCGCGAACGGCGACTCCGGATACCTCATGAGGGAGGGTCACCTCGGCGGCATAGGCCACGGTGCCTACACCGGTCCGGCATGCCCGGGTGGTGGTGATTTCGGAGCCGACGCGTCCGACGTGATCGGCACACGGATCTTCATCTATGCGGCCTGCGGAAGCGGGACCGAGGCATTCCAGGTCACTACCTCGCCAATGGCCTTCCAGCGTGTGTGGTCCCCGTCGACGGGCAGCCCGAACGGGCCGCCCGTCGTGGCTGGTGGCCTCGTGTGGGCCCTCGACTGGGACGGTGCGGGCCTCTACGGCATGAACCCGGTCAACGGGCACGTCGTCGTCCAGCGCGACACTGACGCCGTCAACCACTTCGCGACACCCGGGGTCGGAGACGGGATGGTATTCGTGCCGACAACGGGGGGCGTCGAGGCCTTCCGCGCCCTCGGCTGAGCCTGGCAGCCGGGTCGGATGACGTGCTGCTCAGGCGGTGAGTGCGACCGCCGCCTCGGTCGTTGCCACGCGGAAGCTAAAGCTCTCCTCGAGGTATAGGTACGCGCTGTCGGCGTCGTGGTGGCTGTAGCCGAGGGTGAGGTCTTCCCCGGACTCGAAGAGGAAGTCCCCACCGCGCAGGCTCAAGACGACCGCACCTTCCAGCCCGGGCGCCCAAACGATCGGGCCACCGAGGATCTGGCGCAGGTGGTCGAGCACAACGAGACCGCCATGCTCGGTGGTCTCCACGACGCCGGTGTACTCCTGCGGGCCTAAGGCAAGGCCATATGGGCCACTCACACCGGCTTCCAGCAGGGTCTCGACTGCCTTTGCGACATGTCCCGGGTAGCCGGCGTAGGCGCTGCCGAGTGTGATGGGACCATGTGAGGACGCGTCGGCGATCCCGACGATGCCGGCCTCGGGCCAACCGTGGAAGACAGCGATGTTCTCCGCCACAGCGATCCGGCGGGCGGCCGCGTCCAGCTCCGCGAGGTCGAGATCGGTCGCTCCCCGATCGGCATCGAGCAGTTCTTGACGCGAGATCGGGAAGGAAGCCCGCAGCTCGACAAGTGCCAGGACCTGGCGCTGGCGCGCCTGCAGTTTCTCACCTGGAGCCTTGACCTCGGACACACGCCCGAGGTTCGTGGCAGAGTGCCCCCAGCCCAACGGGCCGGAGAAGTCCACCAGCTTTCGTGCGCCCAGCGCAGGCACGAGCCGCTCGCGGCCCTCGGCATCGAGACGGCTCCAGGCCGTGTCGGTGATCGGCGCATGGGAGCGCAGGAGGTGGTTCACAGCGACTCTCCTTTGAGGCTGCCGATGCCGAAGGTGCCTGAGGCGCCGGCAGCACCGCCCCCGGCCTTGTCCTCGGCGCCGGCTTCGATCTCGGTCACGGGCTCGCTCGTGAACAGGTATGTGCGCAGGTCCCCTTCCAGGACGGCGTCGTGGCGGCGGAGCCACTCGAGCAGCATCGCTGCGTGCTCCTTCTCCTCGTCGCGGTTGTGTGCCATCACCGACGCCAGTTCGGTGTCGCTCGTGGCGTCGACCCTCTGGTCGTAGCGGTCGATCGCGTCGAACTCCTCGCGGAGGGACGCGATCGCACGGTGCCTGTCTGCTGTCTCGGGCGAGAGCCGTGATTCGGACTCTTGCAGCCCGGCGGTATCGGTCATATTGGGCCTCCTCAAAACCATCCTGGGTTGGTCGGTAGAGCGACGAAGGACTGGAGCGAACTCGCGAAGGGCTCCGGATCCCGCCCATCCGACCTTAGTCCCCGGCGTTCTGCACTGGCCGACCGCGGCCTCCCGCGACGCGTCGCAGGCGCGAATAGGAAGGGCTGCTCCCCGAGGCCGAAGCGCTGCCCGCACACAGGGGAGCGACAAGCTCCATCGTTCCAGCCTGGAGATTTGAGGCGGCATCGACTGTGCTCGCAACTGAACCGATCTTGAGTCCCCGAGTCGTCCAGGCGCCGGCGGCAGCTGCCCGTCCTTACCTTCGGTGGTCACGTCGGCCGCACTTACTGGCGCTCAACTGAACCGGTTGCGATACTGGTTGCGTCAGACCGGCCGTCGCGCGCCCGGTTCGCAGAGGAGACAACGTGCAGTACGGATACTTCGACGACGATCACCGGGAGTACGTGATCACCCAGCCGGACACGCCCCTTCCGTGGATGAACTACCTCGGGACGGAGGACCACTTCGGCATGATCTCCAACACCGCGGGTGGCTGCTCTTTCTACCGCGACGCCCGCCTGCGCCGTCTGACCCGATACCGGCACAACGGTGCACCGTTCGACCTCGGTGGCCGTTACCTGTACCTGCGCGACGAGCTCGACGGCGACTACTGGTCACCATCATGGCAACCGACTCGTAGCCCGCTCGACGCCTACGAGTGCCGCCACGGACTCTCCTACACGTCGATCGCCTCGGAGCACGGCGGCGTTCGTGCCGAGATCCTCTACTTCGTCCCCCCCGGCGAGACGCTCGAGGTATGGCGGCTCCGGGTGCGCAACGATCGCGGCACGAGGGCTGACATTTCGGTCTTCTCGCTCGTGGAGTTCTGCCTCTGGGACGCCCTTGACGACTCGACGAACTTCCAGCGCAACTTCTCGGTGGGCGAGGTCGAGGTGGTCGACGGCGTCATCTACCACAAGAGCGAGTACCGGGAGAGGCGGAACCACTTCGCCTATTTCGCCTGCTCGGAGCAGATTGCTGGTTTCGACACCCAGCGCGACGTCTTCCTCGGGCCCAACCGGGGATGGGACTCACCGCTGGCGGTCGAGAGGGGCAGCTGTTCCGACTCGATCGCACACGGGTGGGCGCCGATCGGCTCCCACCACGTCCGGCTCTCGCTCGCCGCCTCAGAGGAGCGGGACGTCGTGTTCATCCTCGGCTACTCGGAGAACCCGGCCGAGGCGAAGTTCGACCCACCCGGCACCCAGACCATCGACAAGTCCCGGGTCCGGCCCGTGATCAGCCGCTGGCTGGCGACCGGTGAGGTGGAACGGGCTCTTCGCACCCTGCGTGACTCCTGGGACGAGCTCCTCTCGGTGTTCGAGGTCGACACTCCCGATCCCGACACCAACCGCATGGTGAACATCTGGAACCCGTATCAGTGCATGGCGACGTTCAACCTCAGCCGCTCGATCTCCTTTTACGAGTCGGGCATCGGCAGGGGCATGGGATTCCGCGACTCGAGCCAGGACATCCTCGGGTTCGTGGGTATGGTCCCGGCGCGTGCCCGCCAGCGTCTCTTGGACCTCGCGGCCACGCAGCTGCCCTCCGGCGGCACGTACCACCAGTACCAACCCCTCACCAAACGGGGCAACAACGCCATCGGCTCCGGTTTCAACGACGATCCCCTCTGGCTCGTCCTCGCGGTGAGCGCCTATATAAAGGAGTCGGGCGACGCAGGTGTGCTCGACGAGCTCGTCCCCTACGACAACGCGCCGGGAAGCGAGACCCCGTTGTCGGAGCACCTGCATCGTTGTGTCCGCTACACCCTCGACCGCTTGGGCCCGCACGGGCTGCCGCTGATCGGGCGTGCCGACTGGAACGACTGCCTCAACCTGAACTGTTTCTCGGAGAGCTCGGGTGAGTCGTTCCAGACCACCGAGAACCGGGAGGGCGGGGTCGCCGAGTCGCTCTTCATCGCCGGGCAGTTCGTGCTGGCATCCAAGGAGCTCGCCGGCGTCGTACGACTACGTGGTGATGATGAGCAGGCTGCATCCTTGGAGGCCGCCGCTAGGCGCATGGCCGCGACGGTCGGAGACCACGGCTGGGACGGCGAGTGGTTCCTCCGGGCCTACGACGCCCTCGGTGGTGTCGTCGGGTCGCGCACGAACGAGGAGGGACAGATCTTCGCCGAGCCGCAGGGCATGTGCGTCATGGCGGGCATCGGCCTTAGCGACGGGCGCGCTTCGACCGCCCTGGCGAGCGTACGAGACCGGCTCGCGTGCGAGCACGGGATCATGCTCGTGAACCCGCCCTTTTCCCGCTACCACGTCGAGCTCGGCGAGATCACCTCCTATCCCCCCGGCTACAAGGAGAACGGCGGCGTCTTCTGCCACGTGAACCCCTGGATCATGATCGCCGAGACGATCCTCGGCGACGGTGAGGCCGCCTTCGACTACTACAAGCGGACCAACCCCTCTGCGCGGGCTCAAATCAGCGACGTGCACCGCTGCGAGCCCTACGTCTACGCCCAGATGATCGCCGGCCGCGACGCTGCGAGCTTCGGCGAGGCGAAGAACTCCTGGCTGACCGGCTCGGCGTCGTGGCACTACACGGCGATCTCGCAGTGGATCCTCGGCGTGCGCCCGGAGCTCGATGGCCTCCGCATCGACCCCGCCCTTCCCTCGGCCTGGCCGGGGTTCACCGCCAGCCGGCGTTGGCGGGGGGCGACCTATGAGATCACGGTTCACCAGGACCCTGGTGTGAAAGGCAGGGTCCAAAGGCTCCTCGTCGACGGCGAGGCCATCGAGGGGAATCTTGTGCGCCCGGCGCCTGCGGGGTCCACCGTCAAGGTCGAGGCCACCGTAGAGAGCGCCTTACCGCCCCGTTGAGGTGGCGGCGCGCTCGTGGAGGCGAATGGGCAAGCCTTGACACCTAACCGAATAAGTAGTTCACTTCTTTACGAATGGTTTACGATGCCACGTCAAAGCGTGGGCGTCGTTGAGCGTCCGCCAGGCTCAGGGCGGATGCGGGAAGCTCGGGTGACCGAATGTCGCACCTCGGTAAGGGGCACCCTCGGGTGGGCGCTGTTTGCCCTTCAAATGCAAGTGATCTAGCGATGTGTGGCTGCCACGGCGGGACACGTTCGCGTCCCGCGTCGGTGTTGGCGGCGGGCACGGCGATAACCTCACCCCCTCGGTCCGGCCGGCCCTCGCCTGGCGCAGCGACCCGGCCCGGAGACCTCGACCTCCTGACCGTTGAGCGGTTCAAGAAGCTTCAGGAGAAAGCGACGAGTTGTGTCGCCAGTTCCCGTCCTGGCCCATCAGGGAAGGCGACTATGCCCTCCCACCAGGTATTTCGCACCAAGCGCCTTACCGAGGCGAGTGGATCCGGCACCTTGCGAGGGCTCGGTCGACCGCTGTCGCGGAACCACGGTGTGTGGCCAGCGCTCCCGTGCCCACTGGCACCGCCCGGGTCGTCGCGTTCTTGGTCGACCGATCGAGCGACACCGACACTGGCGGCCGGTCGCAACTGCCTCGCTGGACCTGCAAGCACCCGGATTATTGGTCTAGGCTTAAGCGGTTCGGCAGGGCGACGTGGCACTGGGAGGCTTTGCAGCACCACGACGTTCGCCGGACAGTTCCCAAGATCGGCAATGGTTTCAACGAAGACCACGAGAGAAGAGGAGGAGCGCGGCTTTTGAATCAGCCCATGTGTGACCGGTCAGAACTTGAACGGTCAGGCAGGGGCGGCGCTACGTCATCACAGCACAGCGCTACGTAATCAGAACGCAGCGCAGCGCAGATGCGAGCAACCCAAAGACAGGAGAGAACTGGAATCATGTCAATCCAAAAGAGAAAGATGGCAGTCGGCCTCGTCACCGCCGTTGCGGCGTTTTCATTGATGCTGCCACTGCTCGGAGCCGGCGCTTCCGGTGCATCGACTCATGCGGTGAAGGCCCCCTCGATCACGAGCCTTCCGCGCAACGAGACCCTCTACTCGAGCGGCGCTATGTACAGCGCACCGACCATCTGGAACCCGATGGACGAGGGTAACTTCGCGACCGGGACGCAGGGGCTGCTCTACGAGACGCTGTTCCTGTACAACCCCGTGACGAACTCGTATATCCCGTGGCTGGCCAAGAGCGGTACGTGGACGACTCCGCTCACCTACACGATCGTGTTGCGCAACGGCGTCACATGGAGCAACGGGAAACCGTTGACCTGCACCGACGTCGCCTACACGATCATGCTCGCAAAGACGAACCCGGCCGTGCCCTACTCCAACCTGGGCGCTGACCTGAGCGGGGTCTCGTGCACCAACCCCCAGACGGCAGTGGTCACGTTCTCCAGCCCGGAGTACACCCAGTTTACGAGCTTCCTCTGGCACAACCCGATCATCAACCAGTCGGTCTGGTCGAAGCTGTCCCCGGCGAATCAGGTGACCGGCGCGAACACGCACCCGATCGGTTCCGGCCCGATGCTGTTCCTCGCGGCCAACGACCAAGAGGTCGTGTACACGGACAACCCCAACTGGTGGGCGACCAAGGACCTCGGCTTGAAGTTCCACTTCAAGTACTACGTCGACATCGTGAACGCAGCCAACCCTGTCGAACTCGGCCAACTGCTCGAGGGCAACATCGACTGGAGCAACAACTTCCTTGCAGGCATCTCGTCGCTGGTCAGCTCACCGGCCTCCACGGGAACGCTCAACGGAACCGGCGGCGACGGCCTTTTGACCTACTACCCGACGGCGCCGTTCATGATGTCGGCCAACACCGTCTGGCTGGAGCCCAACACGACCAAGTTCCCGATGAGCAACCTGAACTTCCGTAAGGCCCTGGCCTACGCCATCAACCCGGCCCAGATCGCGTCCGTGATCTACGACAACATCGTGGACGCGGCGAACCCGGTCGGACTGCTGCCCAACCTCGACCCGTTCATCCCCAAGAGCGTCAAGCAGTACGAGTTCAGCTACAACCCGGCGAAGGCGAAGGCGTTCGTGGCGGCGTCCGGTTACAAGGGCACGGCCGTCACGATCCAGGACCCGGACGGCTGGACGGACTGGAACTCAGCCACTGACCTCATCGTCCAAGAGCTGAAGGCCATCGGCATCAACGCAGTGGCGTACTTCCCCCAGGACGCGGCACGCAACACGAACCTGACCGACGGGACCTACGACCTGGCGCTCGACAACAACGCTACGGTGGCGGCCACTCCCTGGTCGTACTTCGACCGCGTCTTCCAGCTGCCGATCTTGAAGCAGCAGACTGCGCAGCTCAACTGGGAGCGTTACAGTGACCCAGCAGCGTGGGCGCTCGTCCAGAAGATCGGCACGGTCGTGCCGACGGACACAACGGCCATCCAGGCCCTCTACACCCAGCTCGAGACGATCTTCCTGCAGAACCTGCCGGAGATCCCCCTCTGGTACAACGGGGCGTGGGCTCAGTTCAACACCACGTACTGGCACGACTACCCGACCTCGACCACCCCGAATGACCAGTACACCCCGGTCGTATGGGGTGGCTGGCTCGGCAACATGACCACTGTCCTCGCGCTGGCTCAGATAGAGCCGACCGGGCCCAAGTAGAAGTCACCAGCTAGCCTGTCGTTAAACCGGCCACCTCGCCTCCTGCGATGGGCTGGGGTGAGGTGGCCGGTCGTTACAGGCAAGATTCACGAGGAGAGCCGTGCGGCGGTACTTGGTGAGGAAACTCATCATCTACATACTTACTTTCTTCGTCGCGGCCACGATCGACTGGGTCCTGCCGAGGCTCGTCGCCGGGAACCCGATCTCGATCCTTTTGTCGAAGATGAGTCTGGAGCCGGGGACCTACAACGCCACCTACAAGCTGTACATGAACGCCTTCGGATTCAATCGGCCGTGGTGGAAGCAGTACCTGACCTTCTGGACGGCCCTTTTTCACGGGAACCTGGGGATTTCCATCTACCAGTTCCCTAAGCCCGTCACATCGGTGATCGCCGACTACGTCCTGTTCACCTTGGCCTTGCTCATCCCTGCCATCCTTCTGGCGTACTTCGCGGGCAACAGGGTCGGCGCCATGGCGGCTCGCCGCAAGCTGCTCGACAACACCGTCCTCCCGGTCAGCTACCTTCTGACGGCGACCGCCTACCCGTGGCTCGCCCTCCTGCTCGCCTTCCTGCTTGCGGCGGGCGGGATCGGCCACTTCTTCCCCATCTCGGGCGGCTTTTCCTACGGCCTTTTGCCGAGCTGGAACTGGACTTTCATCTGGAGCCTCGTGACGCACTGGTTCCTGCCGTTCCTCACCTTGTTCCTCGTCGCCTTCGGCGGCTGGGCGATCGGGATGAGGAACCTCATCATCTACGAGCTCGAGTCTGACTACACCCACTACCTTGAGGCGCTCGGCGCGCCCACCAGGCTGGTGCGCAGGTACGCCTACCGCAACGCCGTGCTGCCCCAGTTGACCGGCCTCGCCTTGTCGCTCGGCGTGATCGTGGGCGGAGCGGTGGTCACAGAGGTCACCTTTGCCTACCCCGGACTCGGCTGGCTCGTCTTCCAGGCCGTGGGCAACAGCGACTATTTCCTGCTGCAAGGCATCTTCTTGTTCATCATCGCCGGCGTTCTTATCGCCAACTTCCTCATCGACATCATCTACGTGATGGTCGACCCCCGGACCCGCGTCGGGATCAGCGGTGCCTAGCCACAACGCCGTCCCAAGGAGGCCGAGATGACGGTTCTCAAGACGGAAGAGGCCGCGGAATCGACGGACACACCGGCAGCGGCCGCCAGTGCCAAGTCGGGAAAACCCAGGCGCTTCGAGTTCCTCTACTTCGCCGTGCGCAACAAGAAACTGCTCCTCGGCCTGAGTGTCGTCGTGCTCTTCGTGCTCTTCGCGATCTTCGGCCCCCTCCTCGTCCAGCACCCTATGCTCAACTACTACATACCGTTCCGTCCCCCTTCGAGCTCGTTCTGGTTCGGCACGAATTACTTCGGCCAGGACGTCTTCTCCGAGTTCGTCTACGGCCTCAGGGAGAGCCTGCTCGTCGGGCTCCTCGGCGGCTGCGGCGCAACCGTGATCGGCATGACCTTAGGTTTCGTCTCCGGCTACATGGGGGGCCTGATCGACGAGGCCCTCAACGTGCTCTGCAACATCTTTCTCACGATGCCCGTCCTCGTGCTGCTGATTCTTGTCGCAGGCTTCCTGCATCACACGAGCGGTCTCATCGAAGGGATCCTCATCGCCTGCACGACGTGGACCTGGTCCATGCGCGCGATCCGCGCCCAGACCTTCTCGCTGGTTTCGCGGGACTTCGTCGGGCTCGCCCGGCTGTCGGGCGAGAAGAGCCGGCAGATCATCATGCGGGAGATCGCACCCAACATGAGCTCCTACCTCCTGCTTGTGTTCATCCTCTCCTTCGGAGGGGCGATCCTCACGGCGGCGAGCTTGGACTACCTCGGCCTCGGTCCCACCAACGGCATGTCTCTCGGCATCATGATGCAGGGGGCCAGTAATTGGAACGCGCTGCAGCTGCACTTGTGGTGGTGGTTCGTCCCGCCGGGCGCCGCCATCACGTGCATCGTCGGGGGCCTGTACCTCGCCAACGTCGGCCTCGACGAGGTGTTCAATCCCAAGCTGCGGGAGCTCTAAAACGATGGGCCTCACGGTGGACCATCTGGAGGTCTGCTATCGCACGCTTCGCGGTGACGTGAAGGCGGTGGATGACGTCACCTTCGGCATCGAAGACGGGGAGATCATGGGGCTCGCCGGTGAGTCCGGCTGCGGCAAGTCGACGCTCGGCAACAGCCTCGTCCGCATGGACGTTCGCATGCGCCAGCTCGGCGGCCGCGTCGAACTCGACGGCAAGCAGCTTCCGATCTCGGACGCGAAGGCGATGATGGCTTTCCGCTTCAAGGAAGTCTCGATCGTCCCCCAGTACGCCATGAGCGCGCTCAATCCCACGCGGCGAATCGGCCGGATGGTGGCCGAGCTGCTCAAGTCGAGGGGCTTCGACTACAAGTCCGCGCTTCCCGAGTTCGAGCGCCGCGTCAAGCTGGTGGGGCTCGACTCGGACATCCTCAAGCGGTACCCCATCGAGCTCTCAGGCGGGATGAAACAGCGCGTCGTGATGGTGATCTCGACACTGCTGAACCCGTCGTTGCTCATCGCCGACGAGATCACCTCGGCTCTCGACGTCTCCACGCAACGCGCTGTCGGCGAGATGTTGCTCGAGTTCCGCGACCGGAACTTCGTGAAGACCACTATGGTGATCACTCACGACCTGTCGATCCTGGCCCAGGTCGCCGACACGATCCTCGTCATGTACGCGGGCAAGCTCGCCGAGAAGGCAGCGGCGGACGTGGTCATCAACAGCCCGCTACATCCCTACACCCAGCTGCTCATTTCCTCGCTCCCCGACGTGGGGATACGTCACGACGAGCATGCGCTCGTCGGCATCCCGGGCCGACCTCCCCCGCTACTCAATCCCCCGGTCGGCTGCAGGTTCCGCGACCGCTGCCCGTTCGCTTTCGACCGCTGTACGGACGAGCCACCGTTCGTCGAGGTCAAGCCCGGTCATTCGGTGGCGTGCTGGCTCCACGCGGGCGGCGTCTCGTCGCCGGGAGGCGTCTAGCCGTGCTGGTACTCGACAACGTCACCAAGGCCTTCAAGACCGGCACCTTCGGCGGTGGGACGCTGCCGGCGGTGCGCGGCGCCAGCTTCGAGATCCGTGCCGGCGAGGTGACCGCTCTCATAGGCGAGAGCGGCAGTGGCAAGTCCACGCTCGGCAAGATGATCCTGCGGCTCACGCCCGTCACCTCGGGCACGATCACCTTCGAGGGCACTGACATCGCCACTTTGAAGGGCAAGCAGCTCCGGGAGTACTACCGTCACGTCCAGGGCGTATTCCAGGACCCGTTCAGCTCCTACAACCCCGTGTACCGGGCCGACCGCGTCTTCGCTACGATCAGGCATTCCTACTTCCCGGGCGTGAGCAGCGACGAGTGGCGTGAGCGCGTGGACAAGGCGCTCGAGTCTGTGGGACTCAATCCCGCGGACGTGCGCGACAAGTTCACCCATCAGCTTTCGGGCGGGCAGCTCCAGAGGATTCTTATCGCCCGGGCGCTGCTTTTGGACATCAAGCTGCTCATCGCGGACGAGATCATCAGCATGATCGACGCGTCGACACGGGTGGACGTGCTCAACCTCTTGGCGAACCTCAAGACCCGGGGACTCGGCGTTCTCTTTGTCACCCACGACCTCTCCCTCGGTAACTACATCAGCGAACGCACGATCATCCTGCGCCGGGGCGCCGTGGTCGAGATGGGCGCGACCCCCAAGGTGTTCGACAACCCCCAGCACGAGTACACGCGAATGCTGCTGACCTCCGTACCTCAGCTCCACAAGAAGTGGGAGGCCGAGTCAGGTCCCGATGGAGGGACCACGAGGGTCGCCCCGGAGGGCAGTGGGCGCCCGGGCCGCTATTCGAAGTCCAGCCTCCATCCGCTCGCGGGCGCGCGTTCCCGCAAGGGGCGCCGGGCCGAGGCAGCCGAGACCGAACGCGAACTCGCCGCAGGCCTGCTCCGCACCGACACCTACCTGCGGACCCACGAGGACGTTCCGCCTCTCGTCGAGATCGAGGAGGACCACTTCGTGGCGGTTCCCGCCGCGAAGTGATCCGGCTCGTCTTCGCTCGGTAGCCTGACCGACTCCGAACGCCTGCGCGGCCTGGTTGTCGCGACCCAGGAAGGCTTATTGGGGATCGGCTTGTGCGCCCTGCGCCCGCGCGTTCGCGCCACCTCCGGGCAGCCCGTCGACGGCATTTGCCGCGATCACGTCCCGGTACCAGTAGGCACTCTGTTTGGGAATGCGCGTCTTGGTCCTGTAATCGACATACACGATGCCGAAGCGCTGGGAGTAACCGTCGGCCCATTCGAAGTTGTCCATGAGGGACCAGACGAAATAGCCCCGCAGATTGACGCCTTTCACGATCGCGGCGTGGGCGGCGGCGAAGTGCTCCCTCAGGTAGTCGACTCGCTCCGGGTCCCTCACGGCCCCGGTCGGGTCCGGGTAGTCGTGGAAAGCGGCCCCGTTCTCGGTGATGTACAAGGGAATGTCGCCGTAGTCCTCACTAAGGCGCAGCAGGAGCGCGGTGAGCCCTCCGGGCTCGATCGTCCAACCTTTGGCCGTGCGCGCCACGTCGGTTCGCGGGCGCTCGTCGACTCGGAGCCAACCGTTGTAACTGAACTCGGATGTCGACCCACTGAGCGCAAGGCTGGGCGCGGCCACCCGGCGCCCGGTGTAGTAGTTGACACCGAGGAAGTCGACGTCGGCCCGGATGGCTTCGAGATCGCCCGCCTGGCGGAAGTCGCCTCCGATGAGGCGCACGTACTCCTCGAGCAGGTCGCCGGGATAGCAGCCAAAAAACACGGGGTCGAGGAACCATCGGTTGAGGTGCTCGTCGACCCGCCGAGCGGCGGCCGCGTCCTGGACGCTTGGGGACGCCGGCACGACCGGGGACAGATTGAGCGTGATCCCGACTTGTGCGGAGGGACCAGCCGTCTCGGCGATGACGCGTGTAGCCAAGCCGTGGCCGAGCAGCAGGTGGTGCGCAGCGAGCACGCTCGCACGCAGGTCGCGCAACCCTGGGGCGTGCTCTGCCTTGGCGTGTCCGACGAACGCCGACACCCATGGCTCGTTCAGGGTGATCCACCGCGTCACCCGGCCACCCAGTGCTCCGGCCACGACGCCCGCGTAGTCCTCGAATCGTCGCGCGGTGTCCCGGTTCGCCCATCCTCCGCGATCTTGCAGGGACTGGGGCAGGTCCCAGTGGTAGAGGGTGACGACGGGCTCGATACCACGGGCGCGCAGCTTGTCCACAAGACGCCGGTAATGGTCGAGGCCGACCTCGTTCACGACGCCGCAGCCCTCGGGCTGCACCCGCGGCCAGGCGATCGAGAAGCGGTACGCGGGGATACCGAGCTCTGCCATGAGCTCGATGTCAGAGTCAATGCGGTGGTAGTGGTCGCATGCAATATCGCCGTTGTCGCCATGGTGCACCGTACCCACATCGTGGCTGAAAGTGTCCCAGATCGACGCACCCTTTCCGTCGTCATAGGCGGCACCTTCAACCTGATATGAAGCGGTCGCCACGCCCCAAAGAAAATGGTCCGGGAAAGCCAGCCGGTCATTCATCCGAGCCTCTCAGGAGTCGTCAGGCATGCACGATAGGACAACCCACGGCACGGCAATTGTCTAGTCCTGACTGATCGCATGTCCTCACCTGGGCTTTCGGGTAGCAAGACATACGAGGCGCGATGGCGGCTCTTATGCCCCAAGAAACGACCCGAGCATAGCTGCCGCCAACGGTATTCGGGACCCCGCAGAGCCGCCTCCCGCCTCAATTGGGCAAGGACTCGGCGCGGTCAAAGCCGTGTTCCCCGGAGGAGATGCCGGACTGTGGCAATAGGTACTTGTTGCTCGAGGAAGCCCTTTGAAGCGGCCGGGTTACTTCTTCAAATGGGCGTCGAAAAAGGTGATGATGCGTCGCCGGGCGTCGAGGGCGGCCTCCTCGTCGTAACCGCGCATTCCCGAGAGTTTCCCCGTAGCGGTGAAAAAGAGTGGCGTCCTGTCCCCAGCGCCTTCGTGGTCGTTGATGAACCCGTGCCCGGCGCCCGGGTACTCCTTGACGTCATGTTCGACCCCGACTGCCGTCAACAGTTTCTCGAGGCGGTCGGCGGCGCCCCGGAGGGTCCTGTCCCCGCCACCGTAGCTGGCGACAACTGGGCACGAACCCCGTAGGAAGCCGGTCGTGTACGCGTTTTTCGGGGCAGCCCCGTAGTTGACGCTCGAGACGGCGTAGCCACGACTGGGTGCGAGCATCAGGGCGAAACCTCCGCCCATGCAGAAGCCGATCACACCGATCGCACCGGTGCAGTCCTCGCGAGCCGCGATGGCGGCGCGTGCGGCCTCGATGTCCTCATACGACCGTCCCCTGCCGGTCGCCACGTCGCGCATCACCGAGACAATGCAGGCCAGCTTTCCCTTGTCGTGGAACAGGTCCGGTGCCGCGGCCAGATACCCCTCGTCCGCGAGCCAATCGGCCTGGTTCCGCAGGTCCTGGCTCATCCCGAGGACGTCGTGGATCACGACGACCCCTGGCCACGGGCCTTGGCCCGAAGGGCGGGACACGTACACGGGAAGTTTCCCCGTCGGAATGGCGATCATCGAGCCGCGCATGCGAACAGCATGGCAGAGCCGGTGTGCGCAGGAAAGGCGCGAAAGCGCCGGGTACGTCGGGCCGCGCTCAGGCGGCCGAGTCGCCGCCTAGCCAGCCGCGCCGTTTGAAGAGGATGAACAAGAGCACGAGGGCGACGAGCTCGCAGCCGATGCCGAGGAAGAGGAAGTAGGCGAGGTTCGACTGCAGATGGCCCGTCAGCCAGGCGAAGTTCTGGCCGAAGAAACCCGTGAGGTACCCGAGGGGCATGAAGATGGTGGCGATGATGGCGAGTTGCTTCATGACCACGTTCAGCCGGTTGGACACCATCGCCAGGTGCGTATCCATGACGCCCCCGATCAGGTCCCGGTAGCCGTCCAACATGTCGTTGATGCGAATGAGGTGGTCGTAGAGATTGCGGAAGTAGGCCGCGCCCTGATCGGTCATGCCGGGGATCGTGACCGTGCCGGCATTGAGGCTGGAGATCATGTCGCGCTGGGGCGAGACGGCCTTGCGGATGGCCATGATCTGGCGCTTCATGGCGAACAGAGTTCCCAGCTGCTCCTCGGTCGGCTTCTTCAAGATGGCGCCCTCGAGGTCGTCGATCGAGTCGTCGAACTCGGACAGCACCGGGAAGAACGAGTCGATCAGGTTGTCCATGATCAGGTAGAAGACGGCGACCTGAGGTGCGGCGACATCCGAGGAATGGTGGTTGCCGATCCGGTCGCGCACCGTGGCCAGCGCCGGGCACTCGCCCTGATGGAGGCTGATGATGAGCTTGTCGGTGATGAAGCAATGCACCTCCGCCACGTTCTTGCCGTCGGCAGCCATGCCGAAGGTCACGACGTGGACGAAGTCGTCGTAGTCGTCTATCCGGGCCCGCTGGCCGAACTGGTCCGCCGCCTCCACGGCCACAGGGTGGAAGTGGAAGGTGTCGATCAAGAGCGCCTTGACGTCGTCGTCCGGCCCCGGGTCATGCAGGTCGAGATCCAGCCAGAAGAACCCGGCTCCGGCCACCGCCTGCTCTATCGCCTCCTTTGTGGCCTCGGTCGTCCTTCCGTCTTGGGTGAGGGTGCCCTTCATGGCGACGATGCTCTCTTTCTCAGGAGGTGGATGTTCCCTGGTCTTGCGCGACGGGGCCGTCTGGCTCAGAGTCTCCATCCGCGACCGCGTCCACAGCGGCCACGTCGGCCGGTGTGGCGCCGAGCCGCATCTCGACGTCGGCGAGCCGGTCCCTGATCTCGGCCAGCTGCCGGCCCATATCGGCGTGGCCTTGCTTTATGGTCTCCTTGTTGGCGTCGGTGTGCTCCTTGATGAACACGGACGCGACGGTGGCAGTGAGCACTCCGATCAGGCCGATCCCGACGAGCATGAGAACGGCCGCCACGACCCGGCCACCTTCGGTTACGGGGTAGCGGTCGCCGTAGCCGACGGTTGTGACCGTCACGATGGCCCACCAGAGAGCGTCGGGATAGGTGTGGATGTTGGCGGTCTTGGCCTTCTCCTCGAACAGCAGCACCAGCCAGGCGCCGATGACGAGGGTTGCGAGGGCGGCTATGAGGACCCGGAAGAGGCTGTGGTGCTTGAGGATCGCCTCCACGCGCAGCTCGCCTTCATGAAGGAGAAGGGTCATCTTCTCGATCCCGATCAGGTGCCAGCCCTGCAGCGCCGGCACCACCACGGTCGCCGGCTCCGCCCACCGCCGCTTCAGGTACCCGCGGCTGTCGGGCGAGATCACCAGTCGCACGAGGTACTCGACGAGCATGATCACCCAGAGCACGAAAAGCGTGCCGACGAGGGACTGCGAAGCCGTACCGCTCACGTCTGTGGTGAGCACGACGATGGCGACGACCATCCAGGCGACTCCCAGGAGAGCCATCGGGTACTTCGTGACTTGCTCGATCCGATCCACGAGATCGTGGCGCCCGCCGGCCGGCTTGGCCCCGGCGATGACCTGGCGTCGCCGTTCCTCCTTGCGGGCCTTGTCCTCCAGGCGCTCGCGCTCGAGGCGCTCGAGTCGCTGGATGCGCTCGACGGAGGACGGCTTCTTCCCCGGCGCTTCACCTCCCGGGGCAACTCTCACCTCGGTGGAGTCCGGCATTCAGAAACGAAGATACTGGGTGCGAAGTCCTCCGCCCGGCTTTCTCGTCCGGCCGCTGTTTGTGAGGCTTTGGCCCTATATCTTCTAGGCCTGGGCGAGGACGGCGTCCATGGTTTCCATGATCTCGATGGTCTCGTCGAGCGGCATGAGCGGGCTTTCCAGCAGCCCGGCCCTGAGACAGCGCGCGACCTCGTCCGCCTCGTAATGCAGACCTTTGCCCTCGTGCGGTGGCTCGTAGCGGGTGGAGGTCCCGTCGCGGGCGATCAAGGTGAAGGACGTTGGTGCATAGAACATGCTGTCGATCTCTATGCGGGCCTCGGTGCCGACGATGGCGGCAATCGTCGGGGTCTTGGCCGAGGAGGTGCAGGTGAGCACCGACTGCGCGCCGTTGGCGTATCCGAACAGCATCGAGGTCTGGCCGTCGACACCGGTGAAGGCCGGTGTGACCAACGCCGCGATCTCCGCTGGCTTGCCGAGGATCATCGACGCGAACGACACCGGGTAAACGCCGCAGTCGAGGAGAATGCCTCCACCGAGCTCGGGTGCAAAGAGACGGAAGGCCGGATCTTTCGGGAACCACTGGCCGTGATCGGCCATGACGGTCACTATGTCACCGAGCGCGCCCGCGGCGAGCAGGCGATTGACGGCGGCTATATGGGGCAGGAACCGCGTCCACATAGCCTCCATCAAGAACAGTCCCTTGGCGCGGGCGCTTGCGACCAACTCGCGAGCCTCACCCGCGTTCATCGTGAACGCCTTCTCCACCAGCACGGGCTTGCCGGCTTCGAGCGCCAGTAGCGCGTTGGCGAGGTGCATCGGGTGCGGTGTCGCCACGTAGACGACGTCCACCTCCGGGTCGGCCACCAACGCCTCGTAAGAGGCGTGGCGGTTGGGGACGCCGAACCCGTCGGCGAAGCTCTCGGCCGATTCCTGGCTTCGTGACCCGATGGCGACAACCCGGCCCGAATCGGTCACTGACAGGTCGGCGGCGAAAGCCCTGGCGATCAGGCCGGAACCGATCAGCCCCCAACGCAATGGTTCTGTCGACAACTTCCCCTCTCCTTCTCCTGTAGCAACCACCTGGGACGTCCCCCCCTTGACTCCTCGGCATGCCTGCGTGCTGGAGATCCACGAGGGCAGCCAACGAGGAGGGATCTGAGACAAGAGACCCTTTCGGGCCACAAGGTTGCACCAGATCCGTCCGACGCTTGTCCACTCTTGTAGCTCAGGCGGCGTGTCTTGTCCAACAGCATGTGGACCGACTCGCTCAAAACACGTAGGCAACTGACAGACAACTCTCGGTCGCCTCGAAGCCTCCAGTCGCAGGCTGTTCGGCAGTGAGCCTGAGCGGCTCTCGTACAAGGGAGCAGACATGAACGGCAAGGACCCGGTTCTTCACGCGCCGGTCGGGTCGGAGCAGACGAGATTCTCAAAAAGGCGGGCCTCCCTCGGCCATTGTGCGGTCGTCACGGCGGGTCACGCTCACGAGTCAGCTCGCGCAGCGGCGGCTGAACGAATCTCGGCACTCGCCTACCGCCGAGCATTCCGTTCGGCGGCGGTTCCGTCGGCTCGGTTCAGCCGAGCTCGGCCGTGCCGACGTGTGCGGTCGCCTCCGCTGTGCCCGCGCCGCCCGTGCGCTGGTCGGCAGTGTCTCAGATCTGCGAAGAGGTGACTACGCTGGGCTTGCCGTCACTTCATCCGGCGGTCAATCAACCGGGGGATATGGATCACGCGGCGACGCTTCGGCGTATGTTCGACTCGATCAATTCCGGCGAAGTCGATGTTTTCGGCGACTACTTGGCCGCGGATTTCCTCGAGCACGAGGCGACTCCCACGCAGGACTCTACGAAAGAGGGGGCCAAGAGCCTTTTCAGAATGATGATCGCAGGGTTCCCGGATGTTCGCTTTGACATCGAAGACGTCATGTCGATCGGCGACAAGGTCGTAGCCCGGGCCCGGGTCAGCGGTACCAACACGGGAAGTTTCATGGGCATGCCACCAACCGGCAAAGGCGTCGACGTGCAACTGATTGACATCTTGCGCTTCGGTGACGACGGTCTGGTCCACGAGCACTGGGGTGTGATGGACACGATGTCCATGATGCAGCAGCTCGGGGTCGTGCCGCAGGGTCCGCCCGCCTAGAGGCATCGAGCGGGCTCGGCTGTGCCGAGCCGTGGACGCCCGTCATTACAGCCGATGCCTCGCCCTTCCATTGCGAGCGACAGTTTCTGCCTTGAGTCCTAGGCCGAGGATCTTCGCCCGCGCCGTGACCAGGAACGGCGCGGCCCGCGAATCTCGACTGAGCCCATGTTGATCGTGCCCTTCAGAATGAAGTGGGGCCGCCCCGCGGCAGGGGCGCCCCGCCGGTGGTCCTCGATGCTGCCAAAGCGCGCCTCCACTCCGTCCAATGAAGCACTTGCCCCTTCCGGCAGGCGTATCTCCACGGAACCGGTATTGACGTCAAGCTCGATCTCGACCACAGGGTGGACGATCCTGGTCTCCGTGAAATCGAGCTTCACGGAACCCATCCGCCACTGGAGTACCAACTTGCGCGGCACCTGCCAGTCACCCCTGCGCTCCACCGAGCTCATGCTTCCCTTGAGTTCGACCACGTCGTCGGCTCCGCTCGCCGCGTAGGCGACGACGGGGAGGTCTGAGGTCACGGCGTCCAGCTCAGCGCGCGTGCGGGCGACGAGAGCCTGCGAGGTCCGCTCGCTGAATTCTTCGAGATCGATCAGGCCTTCGGAAACGGCGTCTTTCAGCTGACCGACAACGTGGTCACGTTCGCGATCGGAGACACGCAACGACCGGCGATCCCCATCGCCAGCTGTTATGGATGGCTCCATCAGGCTGAACGTTACCTGGCTGGCATCACAGGTTCTTGGCCCGCGCAGTCCTCCGGTTGTCCCGACGCCCGCGCCCCCGCGTGTCGTTCGCGTGCCCCGGGATCCTCCGGCGCCAGGACCTCCAAGCTCTACGCGAGTCGTGAACACGCCAGGGTCGCCCCACCGGGCTGTGATGGTGCTGTTCCGGGTCGTGTCCGTCTGCACGCGTGGGTGGAACGGCTAGGGCGAATTCGACACCCTCAGCCGTTGTCGACAGCCCGTTCGCGATTGCAGTTGCCCGTGCTGGCCCTGATCTCGAGAGTGGCCGTGAGTCGCGGCGAGCGAGCAGGCTTGCCGGCGATCATTTGCAGGACGAGTCTTGCGCCGATGCTTCCCTGGGCGAAGAGTCGTTGTGAGATCGTGGTGAGCGGCGGGGTACTGGTGGCGGACTCGGGAACTCCGTCGAAGCCGACGACGGAGAGGTCGCCGGGCACGGCGGTGCCGAGTTCGGTGCTGGCATCGAGGATGCCCAAGGCCATGATGTCGGTGACCGCGAACAGCGCGTCGGGACGTTGGCGGGCCGGTCGGCTGAGCACGTGAAGACCCACTTGGTACGAGGCGGTACGGGTGTTCTCGGCGGCGTAGGCGACCTCGATGGCGTCCCGACTGACGCCCCTCGCGAGCAGAGTGTCCAGGAATCCCTCGGTGCGTTGGTCGAACTGCGGGTGGCGGGAGCCAGCGTCGTCGCCGACCGGTGTGGTCACCGCGCCAAAGCGGCGGTGCCCGAGACCGAGGAGATGGTTGGCGACTTGCGCCGCGGCGCGGCGATTGTCGACACCTACCCAGGCAATCCCCGGTAGTCGCGGGCTGCCGATGGTGACCAGCGGCAGTTGGCGCGCCAGCGCTGCGGCCACAGAGGTGTCCGCGTCGTCGACTGAGCACAGGATGAGGCCATCGACCATGGCATGTCGGAGCAGTGATTGTTCGTCGGGTCGCGACGAGGGGACCAGCAGCAGGGCGTTTCCGGACGAGCTGAGCTCGGTGGCGATCCCGTGCAGGATCGACACCATGCCTGGGTCCGTGAAGGCGTAAGGCAGCCGTTCGGTGAGCACGACGCCGACGGTGCCCGTCCGCCCGAGACGCAGCGAGGCGGCCGTCGGATGAGGTCCTTGGTACCCGAGCAGGCGGGCGGTCTCCAGGACGCGCGCTCTCGTCGTGGCCGAGAGCTGGTCGGGCCGGTTGTAGGCGTTCGAAACAGTCATCCTCGACACGCCCGCGGCCGCCGCGACCGAGTCGAGGGTGGGGCGGTCAACTGTCTTCCCCATCCCGCCTGAAGAGCTGGTTGTCACGCCGCCAGGATATCTGTATCGTTACAGTCATGCGGGCCTATATCGATACAGATACGGGAGCCGGAGCGCCCCTCACGCCCGCTCATGAGGTACGCCGTGGGTGACGCGGCGGTGGCGTGCGGATACGTCGGTGCGC
This sequence comes from Acidimicrobiales bacterium, assembly GCA_052148655.1. Lineage (GTDB taxonomy): Bacteria > Actinomycetota > Acidimicrobiia > Acidimicrobiales > Bog-793 > Fen-455. The sequence goes on along the minus strand of JBKQHU010000157.1, from coordinate 22,645 downwards.
TGCTGTGCGTGTGCATGGTGGTGCCCCAGATTGCAGGCACGTTCAGGGACCGGAGCCTGCCGGGGGTGTCCGCTCTCTCCTGGGCGCTCACAGGGCTGTCGAGCGGTGCCTGGCTGCTCTACGGCCTACGTGCCCATGAGGGGCCACAGATCCCGGGTAACGCACTCGTGGTGACCGGGGCTGTTGTGATCGTGCTGGCTGCGCCCTCCCCGATCGCTCAACGCGGGCGGGCGGGGATACTCGCGACGGCTGTGCTCGTCCTGATCGGGTCTGGCGTGCTCCTGTCGGCTGTCGACGTGGGCCTGGTCGCGTTCGGCATCGGCATCGTCTCGACGCTCCCGCAGGTGGCCAAGTCGCTGGTCGGCCTGCCGGTGGCAGGGGCTTCGGCGGTGGCAGTGCCGTCCTGGCTGCTTCGCGCCGTTGCACAGCTGTGTTGGATGTTCTTCGCGATCGTCGAGCGCGACGGCGTGGTTCTCGCCTCGTCGAGTCTCATCCTGTGTTCGTCGCTGCTGGTGAGCGCGGCGGAGTTGCGACGCCGACGGTTGAGTCGCGCCTCCGCGAAGCGGAGCTCACCCGGTGATCCTCCGCTTGATGAAGGCCGGAGGCGATGCGGGGATCTTGTCGATGTCAGGCGCACTCCGGAGCGCAATCGCGTGCCGTTGTGACCTCCGTGCCCCGGAGCTACGCCTCCCGGTAATAGTGGGCTTGCTCGAGGTCCTCGAGGAGGCTCGGCCCGGTTGGCTCCCAAGCGAGCAGCTCCCGGGTGAAGGCGGCGGTGGCGGGGCAGTCCACAGCGACAAAGTGGCCCAGGTGGGCGAAGTGTTCAACGGCCTCAGCGGGGGTCACAGAAGCCGTGGGGAGGCCGAGGTGACGGCCAATAGACATCCCACGGCTCTAACTCGTCAAGCGGCAACCTCCGAGCGGGTCTCCCAGGCGACGCTTTCGTCATAAGGCGTCCCGCTCACAAGGCATCCGTGCAGGATTCCGACGAAACGGTTGGCAAGTGCCCTGAGCGCTTGGTGGTGCGAGTCACCGGCGTCTCGGTGTCGGTCATAGAGCGCCCGAGCTCCTTGTGAGGTGGAGAGCGAGGCGAACGCCCACAGGTAAAGCGCATCGGCGAGGCGACGGTTGCGCGCATAGCGAGCGAGCACGACGCGCTTTGTTCCCGATGCCCTCGTGATCGGTGACGAGCCGGCGTAATTCTTGCGACACTTGGCATTGGCAAATCGGTCGGGGTCATCCCCGAACTCGCCGAGCACCCGGGCGCCGAGGACCGTCCCCAGTCCTGGCAGGGAACGGACGATCTTCGCGTCCGGGTGCTTCTCAAAATGCGAGGCGAGCTCGACCTCGAGGTTCTCGATCTGTCGGGAGAGCTCGGCGATGACGTTGGCCGAGGCCTTCACGGTTTCACCGAAGGCATTCGAGATGAGAGCCGGTGCCTCGAGCTGTGGGGCCCGCAGGGCCTCTTGGATCTCGATGGAGCGCGCGTCGATCCGGCGCTTTCGCCCGCCTCGGCGAAGTGCTGCGGCGATCCTCGAGCGTGAGAGCCCGCGCCCGAGCGCCGGCGTCGGGGCGATGAGGAGGACCTCGATCGCCTGTTTGGCATCCAGGTCGTCCCCGAAGGCAGCGAGTGCCCCCGGGTAGTACTCACGCAGTATCGAGCGAAGCGAGCTCGTCTGGCGCTGCCGGCTCCAGATCATGGACTGGTGCGCACGGGCGAGGATCTTCACAGCCTCCACGAGCTCGCTGTCGCCGGCGATCTCGCGGTGGTTGTGAGCATCGGTGCGAACCAGGTCCGCGAGCACCTCGGCATCTCCCGGGTCGGACTTGGCGCCCGAGCTCGAGTGGCGGTCTCGATAACGCGAGGCCGAGAACGGGTTGACCGCGAAAACCCGATAGCCGGCCGATCGCAGTGCCGAGACGAACAGACCCCGATCCGTCTCGATGCCGACGAGCACCTCGGAGGGATCGTCGATGTAGCAAGCGAGCACCTCGTGCAGGTGCCGCACCCCCTCCAGATCGTCTGATATTCGACGCCTTGCGAGCGTCTTGCCCGTGGCGTCCTTCACGGCCAGATCGTGGTGGGCCTCTGCCCAGTCCACCCCGACGAAGATCATGGTTGCTCCTTCCTGTTCTCGACACTGTGAGCCGGAGGAGACCGTCGGCGCGCTAATGGTCAAGTGCTCGGGGCACGTCATCCCACCAGCCGTTTTGGCACTCCTCGCCGACCGGAAGGGGCACGATCTATTAATAGGGCTTGGCAGCCCGGCCTGGATTAGTGCTCACCTTCCGACGGCTCGGGGATCAGCTTTGCTCACGAGAAAGCTGATCCAGTCCCATTAGCCTGGGCGATCTCCCGGAAGCAGACGCCCTCGTCGGCGACGGCATGAAGGACCGAACCGGCGGGGGCGGCCTCGACGGCCAGCCGGGCCAAGCGGGCGGCGTCGGAGCGGTGCACAGCCGGCCAGCGGTTGGTGCCGTCACCCACGTATTCGGCCACGCCCCGCTGGCGGGCGATGCCTACGAGCGTGGCCACGAACCCGCGGTCGCCGTCGCCGTGGACCGTCGGGGGGAAGCGCAGCACCGACGAGCGAACGCCAGTGCCGGCCAGCGACAGCGTGAGCAGGGCAGTGGCAGCCCGGCGCCCGGCGGGGTTGGTCCGGATCTCGGCGCTAGGTACGAGCCCGTCGTCCTCGGTGGCCACCCGACCGGCCTTGAGCCCGAGCATGCCCGAAGCGAGCACCAAGGGCCGGCCGGTGTCGGCCAGGGCCGCGCCCATGGCCTCCACAGCCCGCCGGTCAGTCGCCGCGGCGGCGGCGAAGTTGCCAGTCCAGGTCAGCTCGTGTTGGAACGCCAGGTGGATCACCCCGTCGGAGTCGGCGGCCGCCTCGGCCAGGACGGCGGGGTCGTCGACGTCGCCTCGCTGCACCATGGCGCCGGCCGCTTCCAGCCGCTGCGCCGATGCCTCGGAGCGGGCCAGGCCGACCACGTCGTGGCCGGCTCCGAGCAATTCGGGCACGACCGCCGAGCCGATCCAGCCCGATGCGCCGGTGACAAAGATCTTCATGTTGGGGCCTCCGGGAACAATCTGATGTCAGTAACTGCCATCAGAGTAGACAGTGATGTCAGTGACTGTCAAGGTCAGGTAGGATATCGATGATGGGTCGATGGGAGCCGGATAGTCGCGGCCGATTGCAGGAAGCGGCTCTTGCCCTCTATTCGGAGCGGGGGTTCGACCAGACCACAGCCGCCCAGATCGCCGCCCGGGCCGGGGTGACCGAGCGCACCTTCTTTCGGCACTTCGCAGACAAGCGAGAGGTGCTCTTCGGTGGATCTGCCCTGCTCCAGGAGCGGATCGTGGCCGGGGTGACCGGCGCGCCGGCAGCCGACGGTCCCCTTGGGGCCGTTTGCCGCGGCCTCGACGCCGCCGCCATCATGCTTGGCGAGTTTCGCCGGGACCTGTCCCGCCTGCGCCAGGCCGTGATCGCCGCCAACCCCGAACTGCGCGAACGCGAGCTCGCCAAGCTGGCTGACTACGCCGCCGCCGTCACCACCGCCCTGCGTCGGCGAGGCGTGGGCGAGCCGCAGGCGACCCTGGCTGCCGAGGCCGGAATGACGGTGCTGCGCGTGGCCATGCAGCGGTGGGCCAGCGGAGACGACGGCGGGGACCTTGCCGCCGTCATGCGCGACTCCGTGGCCGAACTGCGTGCGGTGGCGACCGGCGGTTGAGCACACCTCCCCAAGAGACTGTGGGTTTGCGCCAAACGCCCGCGCCGCACGACGTCAGATGCGGTGCCACGCAGGACAGGTTCTTGGGTCGCGTGCACCTCTAGGCACCGAATGCACGACGTGAGCCTCGAAGAGTATTGATTCTCACCTCCCAGCCTGTACCATACTGAGTATGATCAAGGACCGGGAAGCACAATGAGCGTCCGCCACGCCATCCTCGCCCTCCTCAGTGGGGGCCCGAAGTACGGCCTCCAGCTCCAGAAGGAGTTTGAGGCGAGCACCGGTGAGGTGTGGCCACTCAATATCGGTCAGGTGTACACGACGCTGCAGCGCCTCGAGCGAGATGGGCTCGTGGAATCCGACGAACCCGAGCAAGAAGGCCCACAGAAAGGCTTTCACATCACCGAGGCAGGCTACGAGGAGCTCTCCAGCTGGCTCAATACGCCGCCGGACATGACCTCGCCTCCACGCGATGAACTTGTGATCAAGGTCCTGGCGGCACTACGTGTGCCCGGCGTCTCGGTGCACGATGTAATTCAGATTCACCGCCGCTATCTCGTCGAGCTGATGCAGCAGTGGACGCGCCTCAAAGACGATGAGGCCGATTTTGACCTCACTTTCGCGCTCGTCGTTGACGCCGAGCTCTTCCGACTCGACTCGGTCGTGCGCTGGCTCGACACCGCTGACGGCCGCCTGAAGCGCGCCGCGACTGAGCCGGCCACCTCTTCGACCACACCTCGCATCGCGCGGCGGCTGGTGGTTCGTCGGTGAGCTTTCTCGAGCTGAGTCGAGTCTCGAAGTCCTACGGCGCGGGGCCGACGGAGGTCCACGCCATCCAGGACGTGGATCTCGCCGTCGAGCGCGGGTCACTCGTCGCAGTCATGGGGCCGAGCGGATCGGGGAAGTCGACCCTACTCACCATCGCCGGGAGCCTCGAGGAGCCGACGAGCGGCGAGGTGCTGATCGACGGCGTGTCGATCCAAGCGATGTCGCGAAACGACAAAGCCCGGCTCCGGCGGCGGACGATCGGCTACGTTTTCCAGGATTTCAATTTGCTCGCAGGCCTCACCGCCGTGGAGAACGTGTCCTTGCCGCTCGAGCTCGATGGGCTCCCGGCGAGAAAGGCGCGTGCCGCGGGGATGGCCGCGCTCGAGGGCCTTGGGCTCGTCGATCGGGCGACCCACTTCCCCGACGAGCTCTCCGGTGGTGAACGCCAGCGCGTTGCGATAGCGCGGGCAGTCGTCGGGGAACGGCACTTGCTTCTCGCTGATGAGCCGTCCGGGGCGCTCGACTCGACGAATGGGGAAGCGGTGATGCGCCTCATGCTCGCGGCTTGCAAGCGGGGAGTCGCCGCCGTTGTCGTCACCCACGACGCCCAGCTCGCTTCTTGGGCAGACCGGGTGGTCTTCCTCCGAGACGGACGCGTCGTCGACCAGACGGTGCCGCCGCCGAGCCCAGAATCGTTCCTCGAAGAGAGCTCGCCGTCGAGTCCGAATCGGTAGAGCCGCCCCAGCCATCTCCTGCGCCGCGCTTGACAGAGTGATGATTGTGAGTACCATACGACGTATGATTGCTAGCCTGCTATCGGTATTGGTGCCGCGCGTGCGACAAAGGATGGTCGCACCGAAATGAGCCTGCTCGAGCTCCACCAGGTGTCGAAGTCATATGGCGAGGGCGAGACAGCCGTCCGCGCGCTCGAGGACATCAACCTTTCCGTCGAGGCGGGACACCTGGTTGCTGTCATGGGCCCATCCGGCTCGGGCAAGTCGACACTGCTCACGATCGCGGGCAGCCTCGAGGAACCGACGAGTGGCGACGTCGTCATTGAGGGCGCGCCACTGTCGCGGATGTCGCGAAACGACAGGGCACGGCTTCGCCGACGCACGATCGGCTACGTCTTCCAGGACTTCAACCTCCTGGCCGGGCTAACCGCGCTCGAGAACGTGTCTCTGCCCTTAGAGCTCGACGGCGTTTCGGCGAAAAGGGCGCGAGCTGCCGGTATGGCGGCGCTCGAGGAGCTGGGCCTCGCCGAGCGGGCGGGGCACTTTGCCGATCAGCTCTCCGGCGGCGAACGCCAGCGTGTCGCCATTGCCCGTGCCGTGGTCGGCGAACGGCACCTCCTCCTCGCCGACGAGCCCTCCGGGGCGCTCGACTCGACGAACGGCGAGGCGGTGATGCAGCTGATCGCCGACGCGTGCAACCGCGGCGTCGCCGCGGTCGTCGTCACCCACGATGCCCATCTCGCCTCCTGGGCCGATCGGGTCATCCATCTCCGTGATGGCCATCTCGTCGACCAGGCAACACCCGACGCAACGGCACTCGTCGCGCCGACGCAGCGCTCATGAGCGAGATCCGACACGCGCCCGGAAAGGAGCCTCGATGAGCGCCGCCGTCCTCGCGCCGCTTCCCGACAGCCGCCCGCCTGACGGCGGAGCGCCCGCTCGGCGTGCCGTTGTCCGGTGGGCCTGGCGCCTGTTTCGTAGGGAGTGGCGCCAGCAGTTCCTGATCCTCGCCCTGATCGTCGTGGCAGTAGTGGCCACGATCGTCGGCTCGGCCGTCGCGACCAATACGCCGCAGCCGAAGAACTTCGGCTTCGGTACCGCGGGAGACTCGGCAACCTTCTCGAGCCTGAACGCATCCACCAGAAGCGAGATCGCAAGACTCAAGCGCCGCTTCGGGCCCGTCGAGCTGATCGAGAGCGAGACGATTTCGATCCCTGGGTCTATCAACACCTTCCAGCTCCGTGCCCAAGAGTCACACGGACCCTTCTCTGGCCCGATGCTCGCACTCGTCTCGGGGCGCTATCCCGAGAGCGCGGACGAAGTCGCCGTGACGAAGGGCGTGGCCTCGGCCTTCCACCTGAAAGTCGGTGACCTCTGGCGCGTCGGCGGCGCCGAGCGCCGGATGGTCGGCATCGTCGAGAATCCCCAGAGCCTCCTCGACGAGTTCGCTCTCGTCGTAGCGGGACAGGTGAAGGCGCCGACGCAGGTCGTGGCGCTGTTTGACGCGCCGGGTCTGTCACCCAGGTCGATTGGGCCGGAGGTGCAGACACCGGCATCAGTCGCCCAATCCAACCCGCTCAACCCCGAGACGATCTCGCTTGTGGCCCTCGTGCTCGGGATGCTGCTCATCGCGCTCGTTTCGGTCGGCGGCTTCACCGTGTTGGCGCAGCGCAGGCTCCGCTCGATTGGCATGCTCGAGTCCACCGGCGCAACTGATCGCCACGTCCGTCTCGTCGTCCGCGCGAACGGCACGGTCGTCGGCGTGGTCGGTGCCGTCGCCGGCTTGGTGCTCGGGCTCGTCGTCTGGCTCGCCTACCGGCCGAGCCTCGAGCAGAGCGCGCACCATGACATCGGGGCGTTCGCCCTGCCATGGGTCGTCGTTGCCGCCGCGATGGTGCTCGCGGTCGTGGCGACGTTCTTTGCCGCCTCCCGACCCGCGCGGGCCATCACCCGGGTGCCGATCGTCGTCGCGCTCTCCGGTCGGCCCGCTCCGCCCCGCCAGATCCACCGCTCGGCGATACCGGGCATCGTGTGTCTCGTCGGGGCGTTCCTGCTTCTCGGCTACTCGGGCAGCACGAACAGTGGGAACGGGAGCGGGGGCGCGCCGGAGCTCGTGTTCGGGATCGTGCTCCTCATCCCCGGGCTCATACTGCTCGCGCCCTTTTTCCTGTCGCTTGCCGCGAGGCTCGCCCGGCGCGCGCCGATCGCGACCCGGCTGGCGCTTCGCGACCTTGCCCGCTACCGGGCCCGCTCGGGCTCGGCCCTCGCAGCGATCAGTGTCGGCGTCCTCGCCGCGGTCATCGTCATGCTCGCCGCCTCGGCCCGCTACGGGAATGTGCTCGACTACGCGGGACCGAACCTTGCCGCCAATGAGCTCGCCCTCCACGCCAACGTGTCGCCACAGGCGGGTACGACGGTTATCGGACCTAGCGGGAAGCAAACCATCCAGAAAGGTCCGTCGGCGGCGACTGTTGCCGTGCTTATGCAGCAGCTGGCAAAGCACGCCAAGGCAATGGCGAATGGCCTCGGCGCGCAGCTCATCGCCCTTGAGACTCCCAACGCCAGCCTCAACGCGACCCAAGGCGGCCGGAGCTGGAACGGACAGATCTACGTCGCGACCCCGCAGCTGCTGCGGGCGTTCGGGATCAAGGCGTCCGAGATCAATCCCAACGCCGATGTCCTGAGCTCACGTCCAGGCCTTTCCGGCGTTTCCAACATGACCTTCACCTACGGATCGGGCAACGGGAACGGCCCCGGTTCCGGCCCGTCGTCGCAGCCGGGGTGCAATGCCGCGACGGACTGCCTAGCAAACCCGGTTATTCAGGAGGTCGGCGCCCTTCCGGCCGGCACCTCGGCACCGAACACGGTGATAACCGAGCACGCCATGAAAGAGTTCCACATCCAGCAGACCACGACGGACTGGCTGGTTCAGGGCACCCAGGCCTTCAGCGCTTCCCAGATCGCCAGCGCTGAGCTTGCCGCCTCGACGGCGCAGCTCTCAGTCGAGTCGAAGAACGACCAGCCCACATCGTTCGCCGTCATCACCTGGGCGACGGTCTTCGGGATCGTGATCGCCCTCGGCGTGCTCGGCATGTCGGTCGGGCTCATTCGCAGCGAGACTGCGCGCGACCTTCGGACGCTCGCCGCGACCGGGGCGAGCAGCTACACCCGGCGCACACTCTCGGCGGTAACGGCCGGCGCGCTCGGTTTCCTCGGCGCGTTGCTCGGGACCGTCGGTGGCTACGTCGCGCTCATCGGCTGGCTCCGTGGCAACTCGCTTAACGGCGGCATCTCCTCGCTCGGAAACGTCCCGGTCGGGGATCTGCTCATCATTCTCCTCGGCATGCCCGCTTTCGCAGCGCTCGTCTCTTGGATCTTTGCCGGCCGCGAGCCCACTGGCATGGCTCAACAGCCGATCGAGTGAGTCGGCGTACCTAGCAGATAGATCCCTTATCGGAATCGGCGGCCGGTTTGCATCGACCGGTCAGGCGAGAACGGCGCTCGGCTCCGTCATGACGTCGGCTCTGGCGCTCTCCCGACAGTGGCTGCCGAACAGCAAATAGCCGGGTCCCAGCAGCTTGTCGCGAGGGCTGCGGATTCCTTTTGAACTTAAGTCACACCTGCATTGTGGCGCGGCGCCCCACTCCCATCTGAACAAGCGGGAACCGCGCATGTCGCGGGGTCATTCCATTTCCAGTTCGCGCAGGTTGGTCTTCGCGAGCTCGATGAGCTCGTGCGCTTCCCCGGACAGGATGGTCCTGGTCGCGTAGAGAGTGAAGCCTTTGATTTCGTCGTATGTGAGCTTGGGCGGTAGCGAGAGCTCTTGGCGGGCGGTGCGGACGTCGACCAGGGCCGGGCCGTTATGTTCGAACGCCGCCTGCAGCGCCGCCTCGAGTTCATCTTCTGTCTCGACCTTGGCCCCGAACAACCCTACGGAACGGGCGATCCCGGCGAAGTCCGGATTCACCAGGTCGGTGCCGTACGTGACGATCCCGGCTGCCTTCATCTCCAGTTCGACAAATGACAGCGCGGCGTTGTTGAACACCACGACCTTGACTGCAAGCTGCTGCTGGCGCAGCGTGAGTAGCTCGCCGAGCAGCATCGCAAGACCGCCGTCTCCCGACAGGGAGATGACCTGCCGTCCAGGCTGGCTGGCCTGTGCCCCTATGGCTTGCGGCAGCGCGTTGGCCATGCTGCCGTGGTTGAAGGAGCCGATCAGCCGGCGGGCCCCGTTCATTCGCAGGTAGCGGGCGGCCCAGATACAAGGCGTACCGACGTCGGCGGTGAACACCGCATCGGCGGCGGCGAGTCGGTCGACGGTGGCGGCGACGAACTGCGGGTGCAGCGGCGAGGCGCCGTGGCCGGGCCCGGCGAGGTGGTCCAGTCGGGCACGCGCCCGCCTGTAGTGGGCGGTCATGCGGTCGAGGTGCGCCGAATCCTGCTTCGGGTCGAGCAAGGGCAGCAGCGCGTCAATCGTGTCCCTGACGGTGCCCAACAGCGGGACCTGGACTGGCACCCGGCGGCCGATTCGTTCGCCCCTCACGTCTACCTGGATCACCGGGACACCCTCGGGATAGAACTGCCGGTAAGGGAAGTCGGTGCCGAGCATGACCAGCGCATCGCAGTGCTCCATCGCCCGGTACCCGGAGCCGAACCCGATCAGTCCGGTCATGCCAACGTCATAGGGGTTGTCGTACTCCACGAACTCCTTGCCCCGGAACGCATGCACGATTGGCGCCTTTAGTGCTGTCGCGAGGCCGATCAGCTGGTCGTGCGCGCCGGCGCAACCCGCCCCCGCCAGGATGGTCACTCGGCTGGCCCTGTTGAGTACCGCCCTCGCCCCAACCGGGGACCGGGCAAGGAACAGCTCTCCGGGGATAACGACGACACCGACCCCCCCGGCGCTGCAAGGCTGCCCGTACAGCCATCTCGACCAGCCGAGGGACCTGCGCTGGCACGCTGGCCAACTCGCAGTACACGCTGCACTCACCGAACAGCTGCTGTGGATGGGTCTCTTGGAAATAACCCCCGCCGATCTCTTCGGTGGGGATGTGAGCGGCGATCGCCAGCACGGGAACCCCGCTGCGATTGGCGTCGAACAAGCCGTTTATGAGGTGCAGGTTGCCCGGACCACAGCTGCCCGCGCACACCGCCAGTTCACCTGTGAGCGCCGCCTCGGCGGCCGCCGCGAACCCTCCGGCCTCCTCGTGGCGTACATGCTCCCAGCTGATCCCGCCGTCGCGGCGGAGCGCATCTGTGAACCCATTGAGCGAGTCGCCGGGGATTCCGTAAACCCGCCCCACTCCCGACGCCTTGAGCGTCTCCACCATGACTTCGGCCACCGTGCCAGCCATAACTGACTTCCTCCCCCCGGTCGCAGGATCTGGTCAGTTTCCGCCCTTTGTGGTGGACGGTCAAGGGTGGCGAACAGCGTGCCGCTCTCCGGCGAGTTGTCAACGAAGGAAGCCTCCGGGTGAGGATCCTGCTTCTCGTTTCGAGTCATGGGTGAGGAGGCAAGGCAGCCGTCCTCGACGTGAACCCCGTCGAGGACGGCTGCCTGTGGATCAGAAGTTCCGTCCGGGACGGTCTCTCACACCGTCAGTTTCGAGGCACTCGAGCCGCTGGAGCTGTCGAGGTTGGCGTCACCGCCATAGTTGGCCGACACCGCATACGTGCCCACGGCCAGAGCAGTGTCGCCGATCGTGCAAGCTCCCTTGCCACCCGTGAGCGACGCGGTGCAGTTGGCTGAGCCGACGTGCACAGTCACCGTCTCGGCACTGGGCACTACCTCGCCATAGTGGGTGGTGATGGCGACCGAGAACACGGATGCCGATTCGTGGCCGTAAGTGACGCTGGTTGGTGATTCTGAGACTGCAGTGAGCGTGACGTCCTTGCTCACGGACAGTTTCGAGTCGCTCGAGCCGCTCGACCCGCTCAGGTTGGCGTCACCAGGGTAGGTGGCCGACACCGGGTACGAGCCGACAGCCAGGGCGGTGTTGCCGATCGTGCAGGTTCCCTTGTCACTCTTCAGCACTACCTTGCAAGGGACCGATCCAACCGTGGTCGTCACTGCCTCGCCGTCGGGTACCGACTCGCCGTAGTGGGTAGTGATGGCGACAGAGAAGACAGATGCCGCTTCGTTACCGTAGGTGATTGTGGTCGGTGATTCCGAGACGGTCGTGCTCGTGGTGTCGTCGGTCACGATCAGTTTCGAGAGGCTCGAGCCGCTCGACGCGCTCAAGTTGGCGTCGCCTTCATAACTGACCGACACCGGGTACGAGCCGACAGCCAGGGCGGTGTTGTCGATCGTGCAGGTTCCCTTGTCACTCTTCAGCACTACCTTGCACGGGACGGAGCCAACTGTCGTCGTCACGGTCTCGCCGTTGGGCACAGTTTCGCCGTACAGGGTCGCGACGGCGACGGAGAAGACCGACGCCGATTCATGGCCAAAAGTGACGGTGGTCAGCGACTGCGAGACCGTGACGCTAGTTGGGAGCTGACGCACGAAGTACCCGAAAGCGTCGATCAGGATGTTGACCGTGGCGCCATGGCTGTTGTAGATCTCCACGCCGCCAGTGCCAGCGGTGTCTGCAACGGTGAAGTTCGGGACAGCCTGGGACCCGCTCGCGGCCCAGTTCACGTCGGACGCAACCGGCACGGACGAGTCAGACGAGGGGTAGACGGTGAGGTAACCCCGAGCGCCGCCCGGAACGACCGTGACGTTGGTCGCCACGGCCGCAGCGCTCGCCGGGATTCCGCTGATGGCGGTGGAGAGATTGAACTCAGCCGAAGTGTTCGCCGAGCTCGGCGATCCGTTCGTGGGTACCCGGGTGTCGGTGAGGCGGACGGGGGTGATCGGCACGAAAGCTGAGCCGGTGCCGCCCGTTCCTGTGTAATAGCCGTCCACGTCAACATCCACCTTTGCCGTACCGGTGTGGTTGTAGACCGCAATCCGGCCGTAGGTGCCGACTCCGACCGTGACCCGGTTCGCGACGACCTGACCGGCCACGAAGTTCACGTTCGATGCGGTGGGCATGCTCACTCCTGCGGGGTAAATGGTGAGAAAGCTCGTCTTCGTCCCTTGGGCAGCGGTCGCGTTGACAACAACGGCGGTCGCGTTAGCAGGAATGGCGGTGACGCTCCCGGTCACCGTGATGTCTTGGATCGCGTTCGGCCCGATCGCGGTACCGGACGCCAAAGTGCCAAGCGCACGCACGGGGGAAATCGAGTTGTACAGGCCGCTCCCGTTGGCCAAAGGAGAACTGGTGTAGTAGCCCTCCACGTCGACCACTACGTTCGTGCTACCGGCATGGTTGTAGATCGACACGGCCCCCGAAGAGCTCAGTGGGACCGTCACGAGGTTCGCCACTGTCACACCGGGCGTGAAGTTGAGATTCGACACTGTCGGCATCGTGATCCCCTCAGGAAAGACCGTGAGGAACCCCGAGGCCGCCGGGTCGACGGCTGTCACGTTGAGCACCACCGCTGCCGTTCCAGCGGGTACGGGTGCGGTGCCCACCCTCGTGACCTGCACATTCAGCGTGGAATTGGCGGCCAAAGACTTGCCAGCGTTCGGCTCGCCGGAGTTCGGCCGGGTATCGGTGATACGGAAAGGCGTTACTGCGATGTACGAGCCCATGACGGTTGGCGTCGCATGGGGCGAGGTTGCGGCCGAGGCGGCTAGAGCGAGTGGGCCGACGAGCACGCCAAGCACGGCGATCAGAACCGCACCCAACCGCACCGTGCACCTATTCGCGTTTTCGCGCGGCGAATCTAATGACTTGAACATCTGTTTTTCCTCCATCCCTCGCGACGGTGCTGAGGACTCCCAGCTCGGCCCATTTCCTGGGCCTACGTGTCGTCGTCCTAGCTCGAGGCCACATGCGGTCAGCAACGAATATCGCTACCATACTCTAGTTTTTCAGAACTAGCAAACTATTTCCAGAATATGCTAAACTCGCTTCATGCGAGAATGGAGCTTTCTCACCAACCACGCACAAGTCCTCGTCTGCATCGCGCACGACCCGGAGGTGCGCCTGCGCGACATCGCCGCCACTTTGGACATAACGGAACGCAGCGTCTTCGCTATTGTCACCGACCTGACCACTGCCGGCTATGTCACCAAGGAGAAGGAAGGCCGTCGCAATCGTTACCAGGTCCAGGGCCAGCTGCCGCTACCTGGCGCCGTAGGCCGAGAACGATCGATCGGTGAGGTGCTGGAGATTCTGGTCGACCCGGGCACACCCGCCAAGGGCCACCCGGGACGGGACGCGCCTTCGCCGAAGCCGGTGAAGAAGACCGCGACGAAGGCCAAGTAGGGATACCCAACAGCTGCGCTCCCCTTGCTCGCGGCACCTGAAGAGCGGCGCGAAATACGCCGCCGGCGGGCGCGTTGGAAGATGGCCTCGTCCAGGTCGCCGCCAGGGTCCGTTCGTCGCTTAGGGCATCTCGGTCGTGGGTAGGTCGTACTAGTACCCCTCGACATGGTGGGGTGCGCACCATGGTCACTGGCGCGGGTTAGTCGTACCGATGTAACGGTGGGCTCGTGGGCGGCAGAAGCGTTATGGGCACGGACCGATGTCCGTCGTCGGTGGCGGTCCCTCGTGGCGCTCGGCTTGCTCGCTGGCGTCACTGCGAGCTTGGCGATGGCTGCTTTTGCCGGCGCTCGTCGTACCGACACGGCTCTGACCCGTCTTGAGAAAGTCACCAACGCCGCCAACGCCATCGTCTTTGCAAGCCAGGTCCAAGACTGGCACCCGGACTGGGCGCGGCTTGCAGCTCGTCCCGAGGTGGCGCAACTGGCGGTTTGGGACTTGCTCTTCTGCAATGTTGATGGCCAGCCGGGTGGGGTGCTGTTTGCTTCTGACGGGGACGGTTGGCTGAAGGGCATCGACAAGCCGGTGGTGGTGGCGGGCCGGATGTTCAACCCCCGGGCCGACGACGAGGCGGTTGTCAACGAGCAGGTAGCTTCTGAGGAGCACGTCCGCGTCGGGGATGTCGTGCAGATCCAGGCATTTGCACCGGACCAGCCAGACGCTACAGGCACCCCTCATGGACCGGAGATCCCCCTGCGGGTGGTTGGGATCGTGAGGACGGTGGAGGAGTTCCTGTTCACGCCGAACGCGCTCGTTTCGCCGGGAGTCGTCGCCCATTACCGGAAGGAAGCACTCTTTGAGCCCAACGCCGTCGTGCGCGTCAGGGGCGGAGAGGCCGGGATGTCCTCACTTCGCCGGGACGTGAGCTCCTTGGTCGCGCCAGGCGTACCGGTGCTCGACCTCAACGACGCGAGCCGTCGTGTAACGACCAGCTTGGCCGTCGAGAGCTTCGCCCTTTACATGATCGCTTTGGCCCTCATGCTGGCGGGCGCTCTTCTCGTTGGCCAAGTCCTTTCTCGATCAGCGTCTTTCATCGGCCGGGATGTGGCCGCGTTGCGGGCCATCGGGATGACGAACCTGGACATCTCCGTCGCGTCGCTGTTCAGCGCGGCGCTGCCGATCGCCATAGCAGCTGTCTCCGGGCTTGGGGGAGCGGTGGCGTTGTCCCCGCTCTTCCCACTCGGCACAGGCCGCCAGATCGACCCCGACCTGGGCGTGCACGCGGACTGGACGGCTCTCGGGTTTGGCGTCGCTCTGACGGTGACAGCTCTCGCAGCCGGCACGATCTGGTTCGCTTTGAGCGCTGCACGCCGTGAGGCGAGGCCTTTCGGGGGCCGTTCTTCGGCCGTTTTGTCTTGGTTCGCGAACGTGGCCCCGGTGCCCGTTGAGCTCGGGGCACGGATGGCCTTTGAGCGCGGGGCGGGCACTCGCAGTACGCCGGTACGCCCCGCTCTTGTGGGAGCGGTGATCGGCGTCCTAGGTGTGGTCGGCGCGCTGACGATCAACGCTGGCATCCGGTACGCCCTGGCGAACCCCCAACTCGCCGGTGTCACTTGGGCCGCGACTGTCACGCCGCCGCCCGCTGACGTATCCGGGACGTCTGTGTCCGGCCGTCTACTGGCAGAGGTGAAACGCGCCGCCCCGGGCGCTTCGGTGGCAGTAGTCAGGAGGGACCTCGTCGACGTAGACCGGGTAGGGGTGCCCACCTTCGATGTGCAGCAGGTCCCCGGCGCCGGGAGCCCCGTCGTCCTCGCGATAGTCGCCGGCCGCGCGCCGTCGCGCCAAGAGGAGGGGGCCATTGGACCGGCGACGGCGAGATTGCTCGGCGTGCACGTTGGCGACTGGGTAACCATTGGTCATGGCGCGAGGGTGCGCCTCGTGGGTGAGGCGCTGTTCCCTTCAGACGTGCATTCCGAGTTCGATGAAGGGTTGTGGCTGACTCCCGCGGAGTTCAACAAAGTAGTCCCACCGCCCGTACCATCGTTGCCTGATGAAGCAGTCGTCGTGCGCTTCCCCTACACGGGCAACCAGGAACACGAGGCCATCGCCACCGCCGAGGCAGACGTCCTCGGCAACCCAGTCGTCACCGGCCCCATCGGACGCCTGACCATGAACCTCGGGGGTCCAAGTTCGGCCCTCGGCTCGAGCGTGCAACCAGTAAGCGTGCCGCCCGAGCTCACCAACCTGCAGGATCTCTCCCAGTTGCCCATAGTCCTCGGGGCCTTCCTAGCCCTGTTGGCCCTTGCCGCCTTGAGCTACATACTCATAGTCGTGGGCCGGGGCCGCGGGGCGGAGTTCGCCGTCTTGAAGACCTTGGGGCTCGACGAGAAATCGTTGCGACGCATCGTCTACTCACACGCGACTGCGATCTCACTCGTCGGCTTGGTTGCCGGCATACCCCTCGGCTTAGCGGCGGCGCGATGGGGTTGGGCAGCTGTGACTTTGCGGGTCCCACTAGTCGACGTCCCACCTCTATCGGTTCTAGTCGTGGTCTTGGCGATTCCTGTCGTCATCGTCGCCGGGAACGTTGTCGCCATCTGGCCCGCCAGGAGGGTCGCCCAGGCGAGCCCCGCCCAGGTACTCAGGTCCGAGTAATTCCAGGAAAGCACGCGTTGATCGCTCGGCCGGGGCCAGACGACAGCAGCCCGACGACGACGGTACAGATGACATACGGGTGCCGGTACGGGGCGTTGGTGCAAGTGAGCGCACGCCGATGTAGATGGTAGGGCGCGCAGAACATCGCGGTCGAAGGCCAGCTGGCGCGCCCTATCGACGTTGTGGGGTCACACTTCCGCGTGCCAGACGTGGAGGGCGTCGCGCATGAGCAGCCGCCTGAGCCTCCAGAACGAGGGCCGGGGCTTTGGAAGCGCCCGGATGGCCGGGATGAAGCCGGTGAAGAGGACCACGACGGCAACGAGATAGATAATGACGCCGACGGCCAGCATCGTGAGTCCAATGCCGGTTGACCACACACGAGTGACGAGACCGCCGACGGCGACGAACAAGCCGAGCCCTGCGAATCGGAGCCCACGAACTGCCAATCTCCAGTGTGCACTGCCGCGCCGGCTAGTCGCGTCGTCCTCGTCGGCGTGACCGCTGCCGGGCTCCAAGACCATGCATCAACCCTAACCTCGCGGCGAGGAGAAACCGATGGTGCCTTCGCCCACCCATGTGACGCAGGCAGTGAGGTCTTTCTCTGGCCCCAGCTACCCGAGGGCGTTTGGTTCGAACAGTGACCTCAAGTAATCCTCCATTTTGTCGAAGCTGTCTTCCATGCCATCGAACTTGGTCATGTGGTCACGGCCAGCCTTGTCGCGGAACGCCAGCTTGTTAGTCATCGTCGTGATTCCGTCAATCTCGTGTAGATCTATCGTCTCGACGGCCTCGGCATCGGGCCAGCCCTCGAACAGCCACGTATCGACGACGCGGGTAGGCGGCTCGATCTCCAAGTAGGTCCCACGAAACGAGCACTCGGTTCCGTCTTCCGTCACGAAGACCATGAGGTAGTTCCCGCCGACGCGCAAGTCGATCGAGCACACCGTCATCTTGTTCTCAAATGGAGCGAACCATCTGCGCACATGCTCCGGCTTCGTCAAGACGTCGAAGACGAGTTCGATCGGTGCTTCGAAGTCTCGGGTGAGAAGAATCTCAAGTTCACTCGGAAACTCGATGCTGGCCGCTCCATGTCGATTAAGTGTCACTTCCCCCTCCTTGTCGCTGTATCTCTTTGAGGTATTCGTTCATCCGATCCATTCGGTCGTTCCACGCCTGCTCGTACTTGACCAGCCACTCGCGAAACGGCCGAAGGTGCTCCGGTTCCAGGCGGTACAGCCGACGACGCCCCTCCGCCCGGCACCTGACGAGCCCTACCTCACTGAGCACCCTTAGGTGTTTTGAGACCTGGGGCTGGGGCATCGAAAGGTCGTTCACGAGTGCCCCGACGGCCTTCTCTCCCTCGATCAACGCGTCCAGAACCTCGCGACGGTGCGTATCGGCTACTGCGTTGAAGACATCCGAGGTCGTGGAGGCGCGGGCCACCCGTCCAATATATTCCGTTATCGACATATGTCAACGGCGAAGGCTCCCTCATGACACCGGGGCGTCTCCATTTCTCAAAACAGGACCGGCTCAACCTGCGGTCGTGGCTGCTGACACCGATTGATTGATCAACCTGGTGCCGGCCCTGCTGCCGCGGCGGGAACCGCCCGGCGTTCGATCCTCGTAGGTCGCCGGATCTACCTGAGCAGGCGCCACGATCTCTTTCAGGTCGGCGGTCCTGACGGGCGGCTCTAGTCCCCCTCGACGAACCGACGTGGTTGACTGAAGGCTTCAGACCCCGCGGTAGGCGGGGCATGAGCCCGCAACGGGTGGAGGTGCCGGTGGCCGAACCCACGCAGCCCGCAGAGCGAATGGTATTGACCCACTTCATCGTCTCCGATGACGTCGAGCGCTCTCGGCGCTTCTACACCGAGGTACTTGGCGGCACGGTGGTCTTCGGCCCAGAGCCGACCAATGTCGCGCTCGCCAACAGCTTCATCATCATCAACGGCGGCGGCGGCCCCACCGACGACAAGCCCACGGTCACCCTTGAGACGCCAAGCGACCCCGACCGGGTCAGCAGCTTCCTCAATATCCGGGTCGCTGACATCCACGCCGTGTACGCCAAATGGAGTGCCCGGGGCGCGCAGTTCCTCACGCCGCCGAAGCAGCACCAGTATGAGATCCGTTGCTACATCCGAGATCCCGACGGTTACATCATCGAGGTCGGGCAGACCACCGACCCACATGGAGACTGGTGGCCCGCCGACTGGCCACCGATCAACCCTGGCGGGCAATCCGGCTGAACCACGTCTCCTCGATGTCACGAAGACGGCCATCGCACCTGACCCGTAGGGCAGCGCGGAACTCACGATGACCGGCACGGGCACCGACCCAGCCCCGTCCTTCCCCGCGCTGAGCTGATAACCGCACCGCCAGGCAGCCGGCTAGAGCGATCCACCCGTCGGCGGCATCACGGTCTCAGTTGCTTCATGGCTAGGCCCGCTGGCGCGCCGCCCCGATCTGATTGCGGAGCGCCTTTAAGGCGGCGACGTAGATCTCTGAGAAGGTGGGGAACGGCTGAATGGTGTCTCGCAGCACGTCGAGTGGCACGCGGGCCCGGATTGCCAACGTGGCCTGTTGCAGCCACTCCCCTGCCTCTGGGCCTAGAGCGTACGCGCCAGTCAACACTTCGCCGTCGCTGAGCAGGGTCAAGAAGCCCTTTGATCGTGCGTAATCGTGGGTGTAGGTGGCCATCTTGGCCACCTCAGAGATGGGGGCGGTGGCGCTGAAGGCGGCCTCGGAGGTGCCCACCGCGGCTGCTTGGGGGTCAGTGTAAACGACGTCGGGAATGGCTTCGTAGTTCGCCTCCCGGGGATCGCCGAGGATATTGGCGGCGACGACCTCGCCCTGGTACTTCCCCACGTGCGTCAGCAGCCGCACGCCGGTGACGTCGCCAATGGCCCACAAGCCCTCGCCGACGCGCAAGTGGGTGTCGACTGGGATGCCCTTCGCGTCGGCGTGGACGCCGACGGTGTCTAACCCGATCCCGTCCACACGGGGTCGCCGGCCCGTGGCGACGAGTAGGTGGTCACCGCGCAACTCGCGACCGTCATCGAGTACCAGGACGTACTCCTCGCCGTGGCGTCGGGCCGCCGTCGCCCGGGTGCCCAATATCAGCTCGACCCCGTCGCCGCGTAGCACCTCGCCGAGCGCGTCGCCCAGAGGCGCGGGCTCATGGACGAGCAGACGTCCGGCCGCCTCCACCAGAGCCACTTCGCCGCCCAGGCGGCGCACGGCTTGTGCCATCTCCGCACCCACTGGACCACCACCAAGTATCAGCAGGCGCCGTGGCACGGCCTTCATGCCGGTCACCTCGCGGCTGGTCCAGACGCCCTCCAGCTCGGCTAGGCCGGGGACCGGTGGCACGACCGGGTCTGAACCTGTCGCCAGCACGATGTGCCTCGCGCTATGGACAACTCCATCCACCACGACCACACCCACCCCGGCCAGCCGGCCAGTGCCGCGCAGCAGGTCGATACCCTTGTCCGCCAACCAGTGCTCCTGACCGGCATCGGAGTAGTTCGAGACCATGAAATCGCGATAAGCCAGGGCCGCCTCGACATCGATTTGGGCGCTGGCCGCCGCCTCGCGGGCCTCCTGGGCTGCCTCCCCGGGGCGGAGCAGCGTCTTGGACGGGATGCACGCCCAGTAGGAACACTCGCCGCCGACCAGGTCGCGTTCCACGACTGCCACGCGCAGGCCACCGTCGGCCAACTCTCCTGCGCAGTGCTCGCCCGGCGAGCCGGCGCCCAGGACGATGACGTCGTAGCTGCTCACGTGCTCGCCCCGGCGCCAGCCTGACCGGAGAGCCCGGACTGCTCGTCCACCATGTATTGCGCGTACCAATCCGGCCAGTCCGGGTCGGGATGCCCGATCTCTTCTTCGTGACGTCCGTGAGCCTCCGCGGCCCGACGGAGAGCGGCCGCCAGATCGATGACGGAATCGTAGGTGGCTGGCATAGGGGTACCTCCTGTTGATTAAGAGCGGCCGACCTGGGGAGTATCAGCTCTCCGTGTCTTCACCGCCCCGGAAGGCGGGTCGTCACCTCTTGAAGAAACCAGCCGTTGCCATCCGGGTCACTGAACGAGGCAAACGAGCCATAGCTCTTGTGCTCTGGAGCCGGGCCCGGAGCGCGTGCCGCCGCGCCCGCGTGGTGGAATACCCCGTCGGTGTCATGGAACACCTCGCTCACCTCGACGCCACGATCGACCAGGTCGGCCCGGGCCGCCTCGATACCGGGGACGACGAGCTGCAGACCTTGAGCCGAGCCCGGCGGGGCCAAGGTCACTCCACTGCCGAAGATGATCGAGCACGCCGAACCTGGCGGCGTCAGCTGCACGACCCGGAAGCCGCCATCACCGTGGAAATCGGCGTCCAGGCGCCACCCCAGCGACTCATAGAAGCTCTTGGCCCGGTCCACATCGGACACCGGCACCACCACCACTTCGAGCTTCATGTCCACGACCGCAACTCCTGCCCATCGGGGCCGATAGCCACCACCCACCCACGGGAGCCGTTCCTTCTCCAACCATCGCGCCACTACTCGTTGAAGTCCAGGACGGCTTACGGTGGGGCAGGTGAGCAGGGTGGCGGGGGCGCTCTGTTAGCTCATCCGCCGTCGACTTCTCTCGACAGGTTCGATTCACTTGCGACGGCGCGAGGCCTGGTTCAGTGCCACAGCCTCTCGGATCAGGGCCTTGAAGGCCTTCTCATCCGTTCTCTCGCCCTCGTGAACGTCTATCGCGCGGTGCCGGTTGCCTTCGAGGCCGGAGTTGAACAGTCGTGAAGGATCCTTCAGCGAGGCGCCCCTGGCGAAGGTGAGTTTCACGTGGTTCTTGTAGATCTCGCCCGTGCAGATGATGCCGTCGTGCGACCACACGGGGACACCGTCTGGATTGGTCGGCTTGATCCATTTCCTCTCCTCGACTGCTCCAGGATCGGCCTCCATGATCCATCTGCGAATCTGAGACAGGGCGGCTCCGCGCCACTCGTCACGCTCGTCCGGTGTACCCATGTGCGTCCTCCTTCCCCTCGGGGAGAGTGCCTCGCCGTCCCGGTCGACGAGCGGCATCAAGTGCGGCTTTCGGTCCCGCAGTGGCTGTCCACCGTAGCTGGGCCGGTGCTCGGTGTCGGTGCCCCGCTCGGTGCGGGGGCGATGTGACACGCTCACGGCCGACTCTCAGGTGTCCTGGACGAGCCCGAGGACGTTGCCGTCGGGGTCGGTGAACGTGGCCACGAGACGGCCACCACCCACATCGCGCGCCGGTTCCTTCACGCTGGCACCGGCGCTTGTGACCTCGGCCAGCTTCTCCTCGATGTCGGCCACGCGCCAATAGGCGACGGGCGAGGTCATGGTCTGGGAGCCGTCGCTCGGCACAAGGCCGATGTGCTGGCCCGCGGTGTCGTAGCCCACGTAGTAGGGAGCGTCGGCCTGGGGCTCGATCCCGAGCAGCGCGGTGTAGACCGCCTTGGCCTTGCCCAGGTCAGAGACGGCGTGCAACATGATCTTGATTCCCTCGGTGGATGATTCGGTCACGGTCGCTCCTTCTGTTTTGCTGGTCGATCTTGCCGTAATGGTCCCTATGACGCGCCAAACGACCGATGTGTGACAACCGGGCTGCGCCCTCTCTTCCCGACCGCCGACGGGCCTTGTAGGCGGGGCAAGAGCGCTCATAGGGGCGGCCGACCGGCCCGCCCATCGGTGCTCGTGTCACATCCGGGCGGCTGGCACGTCAATCTAGGGTGATGGATCGCGACCTCACCGCCACGTTCGAGGCGAGCCGCCCACGGCTCCAGGCCATGGCCTACCGGATGCTCGGTTCGCTCACCGAAGCAGAGGACGCCGTCCAGGAGACCTGGATCCGCCTGAACGGATCCGACGCCGAGCGCATCGAGAACCTCGGCGGGTGGCTCACCACGGTGCTCTCCCGCGTTTGCCTCGGCATGCTGCGCACCCGGCGCACCCGCCGGGAACAGCCCATCGAGCGAGAGGCTCCGGCACCCGAGGGACTCACCCCAGAGGAGGAGGTGGTCCTCGCCGAGACGATCGGCCCAGCCCTGCTGCTCGTGCTCGATACCCTCACCCCCGCCGAGCGCCTCGCTTTCGTGCTCCACGACCTCTTCGCCGTGCCCTTCGACGAGGTCGCCCCGATCGTCGGGCGCTCACCGGCGGCCGCCCGCCAGCTCGCCAGCCGGGCTCGGCGGCGCGTGCAAGGCACCGACGAGATGGCCTCCGGCGACCGGCAGCGCCAACAGGAGATCGTCGACGCGTTCCTGGCCGCCTCCCGGCGCGGCGATTACGAGGCGCTTGTTTCCCTCCTCGACCCCGACGCCGTGCTCCGTGCCGACCGTGCCGCGGTGGAGATGGCCGTCGCCAACCGTGACCGAGGAGCGCCGCTTCTTGCGCCCGAGGTCCGGGGAGCAAGAAGAGTAGCCACT
>JBKQHU010000156.1:0-11271 GCA_052148655.1 Acidimicrobiales bacterium | reverse complement strand
CGACGAGTCACAGATCCGCGACGTCTGCCCTCCGACACGCTGAATCTGGTACCTGAGTCGCGTAGCGCGACTTCAACAAGTTCGACCCTGGGGCGGGAGAGCGCCGATCTATCCTTGACTGCCAGTCAGCACCTGTACCGTCCAGCTGGTGGTACTCAGTACCTGTAAGTCCAGGTCAAATGGCAATTCCGCTGAAGTCCGATGCTGCCCAGTTATGCCCAATCCGGCTAAACGTAGCCAGTATGGCTAGGCGGGCTCAACCAGTCATCGCAACGAGCTCAGCGAGCTTCTCAGATGGTTTCATGAATCCGAGCGTCTCGCGTGGACGGTTGTTGAGACTCGCGGCAATCCGGGCGAGGTCCTCGACGCTATGCACCGAGAGATCGGTCCCCTTCGGCATGTACTGACGCAGTAGTCCGTTCGTGTTCTCGTTCGACCCGCGCAGCCACGGACTGTGCGGGTCGCAGAAGTACACCTGGACGCCGGTTGCGACCGTGAACGCGACGTGGGCAGACAGCTCCTTTCCCTGGTCCCAGGTGATCGAGCGGACGAGCTCTGCGGGGAGGGTGGCGATCGCCTTTCGCATCGCCTCGTTGACCTTCTCGGCCTCGCGACCGTCAGGGAGGTGGAGCAGCAGCACGAAGCGGGTGGTGCGCTCGACGAGGGTCCCGACGGCGGAGGCGTTGTTCTTGCCGATGATGAGGTCGCCCTCCCAGTGGCCGGGAACGGCGCGGTCGGCGACCTCGGCAGGACGCTCGGAGATCATCACCATGTCCGGGATCTGCCCGCGACGCTCGGGCCGCCCCCGCGGGCGGCGCTCGGCCCTGCCCGTTCGCAGGCAGCGGGAGAGCTCTCTGCGCAGCTCACCACGGCCTTGGACGAAGAGGGACTGGTAGATCGTCTCGTGGCTTACGTGCATCGTCTCGTCGTCGGGGAACTCGATCCGGAGACGTCGGGCGATCTCTTCGGGCGACCACCACTGCTCGAGCCACATCGTGACCTGCGCGCAGAGCGGGCCGGCGACGAGCTTCGGGGTCTTCGGACGACGGGCGCGTTCATAAGCTCCATGGTGCGCCCTCACGGCTCGGTAGTGGGAACGTCCGCCGTTCGCCTTCACCTCACGAGAGACGGTCGACGGCGCCCGGCCGAGCCGCCGGGCGACAGCACGGAGCGGCTCACCGACCGACAGCCCACGGCTGATCTCCTCACGATCCGCGAGCGACAAGCGCGACCCGCCCGGCGACCACACGATCTGGCTGGACTCCCGCTTGCCGAGAGCGCGCACGACATTCTTCACGGTCGCGCGCGAGCACCCGATCTCCGCTGCGATCTCGCGGATCGTCCTGCCTTCTCGTTGGAGCCTTCGCGCGTGCTCACGTTGCTGCAGCGTCAGGTGCGGTGCCAAGGGAACCTCCCGGTCGAGTCAACTCACAGTCGTCGACTCGCCGAGCTGTTGCGCGGATCCCTTGAGCCCGCCCTAGGCGGGCTTGTTCGGCCACCACCGTGAGCGTCGCCGGGAGGCTTAGCGATCTCGGCGGCAGTCTTTCATCGCAAAGCCTTCGCCATGGCGTCCGCGGCCTGTCGGTTCGTCTCGGGTGAAACGTGGCCGTAGATGTCGGCGGTGATGCGGATGGACGCATGACCGAACACGCGGGATACGACCTCGATGGGGACACCTTGGGCGAGCATGATCGTCGCCGCTGAGTGGCGCAGGTTGTGCCACGGCATCGGGGCCAGCCCCAGGTTGGCGCTCACCCTGTGCCAGTGTTTGCGAATGTTCGAGTCGTACAACGCCGTGCCCCGCGCACTCGTGAAAACGAGATCGTCGCTGCCTTGTGTCCCTTCGAGGTTCTGGCGGACCTGGTGGACCTGCAGAGCCTCCATGGCCTGCGGGGTGAGCGGCACGGCGCGGCGGGACTTGTCGGTCTTCGGGTCGGTGCGCTGCCTGATCTTGCGATCGAGCGTGCCGGTGACCGTGAGAGTGCCGGCTTCCAGGTCGACGTCGGACCACCTTAGCGCCAACAACTCCCCCTGGCGTAGGCCGGTGTGGATCGCGACCACGTACAAAGGCAACAGCCTGTCGTCGTGCAAGGCGTCGAACAGTTGCTTGGCTTGCTCGGGTGTCAACACCGGCCGTTCGTACACCTTGACCGCGGGGGCATCTGTGAGCGCCACGACGTTGCGAGCGACATAGCCTCTGCGCTCGGCTTGCCCGAGTGCCCGGCGCAGGATCGTGCGAGCGAGCCGTTGCGTGTTGCCGCTCTTTCCATCTTCGGCGAGCGCGCGGCCCATCTTCTCGACGTCTTCAGGCGTGAGCCGAGCAAGGCGGATGTGGCCGAGATGGGGCCGGATGTAGAGGTCGACGACCTCCCTGTAGCTGCGCCGCGTCGATCCCTTGAGTTTTCCTGTGGCGTCGAGACCGTCCAACCATTGGTCGAGCCATGCAGACACGGTCATGTTGCCGCCCGAGGTGACGATGCCCTTGTCCCGGGCGTCCTGTGCCGTCTTGAGCCTGGCCTGAACCTGTCTCTTGGTTGAGCCGTACACCGTTTTGCGAAGACGCTTGCCGTTCGGACCCTTCCCGAGTTCAACCGTGGCAACCCAGCGGCCATCACTCTCCCTCTGGAAGATGCCGCCCTCGCCTGATCCTCTCCTGGCCATCTACTTCCTTCGTCCCTCGGGCCGCTCACCGGCCTGCCTGCAGTCTATCCAGTCAGGATGTTTTCAGCCACATACTGTGATTTGTAAGGTATTTCTCACTTACTGCTTGGCTACACTTGGCTTTGTGGGGACCACACTCTCTTCGGTCTGTCGGTCCCGGGCTTCGATCCACGCGCTGGCCGCAATGTCGCTCGCGAATGCAGACCCGGTAGACGAACGCATACTAAATGTGTGGAGGATGCCGATCTGAGCTACTACGCCAAACTCCTCGATGAGGTCATCGACGTCTTTAGCGTTCTCGTCGACCCCGCTGCCGTGCCAGAGGTCGGATCGCTCGCGACAGACGAACTGCGAGCCGCCCGTGAGCAACAGGGACACGGCGCCGTCTGGGGTGACGAACCCATCCTCCTGGCGTACGAGACGGCAATGATCTGCTACAGGTCCGCCCTGGAATCAGGCAAAGCAATGGTTGCTCTGATGAACGGTCGGTTCTCGGCGGTGCCGGTCTCTAGCTTGGCCCGCTCGCTAGCAGAGGTGTCCAGCCAAGCCTGGTGGCTCCTCGAGCCGGATATCGGCTACGTGAGGCGCGTCCGTCGACTCCAGGCCCTCCGCTACCGCAGCGCGTCGGAAGGAGAACGGGCGGCCAAGGCCGACGGGGCGGCGAGCGACGAGTACCACCGCTACACCGAGACTACGACCGAGGTGGAACAGTACTCGCGCACCCTTGGTCTGGACGTACCCCGGCGAGACCGGTTCGTCTACATCTGCGGAGAGGAACGCCTCGCGACGGCGAGCCACCGCGTGGTGTCAATGTTTGCCGATGTTGACGTACCGAGCGTCTACAGGCTCTATTCGGGATTCCCGCACGGCGAGCTCTTCGCTCTGCGGCAAGCGTTCAGCTCGTCGAGCCATGGAGACGGACTCCGGCATTTTCAAGCGATCATCACAAACGAGGCCTTCAAAGGCGCAGTGGCCGTCGCTTCTTACGCGCTCTACCCGCCAGCCGCTCGGCTGTCGTGCTTGTTCGGGTTCGACAAGCCGCACGCGCCGGCTTTGGACTGACCTTCCCGGCCGGCCACTGTTTGAGCAGTACGGGTGGCCTTAGATGCCGCGGCTGCCTGGTGGGTTGAGAAGCAAGGCACCATCCAAAGCGGGCCTCAGTGCTCGGTGCGAGACTTGAATGTGCCTCTCGAAAAGGTTATCCCGACCAGTTGGAAAGGGCATGGGTGATCGGCTCGCGCAGTTCGGTCGGCGGGGCAGGCGGTGCTGCCGGTCCTGGTTTCGAGGCGCGTGTTCTCGCCTGGTTCGCCGCGCACCTGATCGCCAGGGTCCCCCTACCCATCACCTGGCGTGTGAACGCGGCACGCGTAGAGGAGATCGGCGGGCAGACCGGCCAGGAGATGGACGACCTCGGAGCGATCACTGAGCGTCGAGGCTTCGTCTTCGTCCAGGCCAAGCACCGTCTCCAGCTCGGCGGAGCTGCCAGATCGCCTCTTGGAGACGCCCTTGACCAGGCCGTCCGGCAGTTCATTGACGGCGTACCGCAGGACCGTGATGGCTCACGTCGGCGACTTGAACCCGGCCGAGACGCGCTCGTCATCTGCACCGACGCTGTCGCGTCCACACCTGTCCGGGCGCACCTCAGAACAGTTGTCGACCGAATGTCCAGCTATCCCGAAGCGCTGCCGCTCGATCAGCTTGCCAAGAACGCAGAGGAACGGAGAGCGCTGAACACGCTATTCGCCCACCTGAGGGCGGCGTTCACCCGCCGAGCCGGGGGCATGCCGCCGAGCGACGATCAGCTGCGAGCGATCGGCCGCCTGCTGCACATCGTGTCACTTGACATCGATCCAGGCGGTAATGACCGGGTCATAGCGGAGACGCACCTCTCGGGCGTGCTCGATGATCCCGATACGACATCAGGGGCGTGGAACGACCTCGTGACGCTCGGACAGCGCCTGATCGAACGTCAGCAGTGGGCTGACCGCCTGGCAGTCAGTCATGCCCTTGCCGCTGGCGGCCACCCTGCTGGAGTCGACCCCCCGTTCCGGAGCGACGTGCAACGGCTCCGCGACGTCACGCGGGCCGCGCTCGACACGAACGCACCCGAAGTCACGATCCCAGCGCCTGAGGGCGCTGTAGTCATTCATCG
This sequence comes from Acidimicrobiales bacterium, assembly GCA_052148655.1. Taxonomy (GTDB): domain Bacteria; phylum Actinomycetota; class Acidimicrobiia; order Acidimicrobiales; family Bog-793; genus Fen-455. The sequence goes on along the minus strand of JBKQHU010000156.1, from coordinate 6,458 downwards.
CGAGATCGCCGACATGCTCCTGCACACCGACGACAACTTCGCGCTCATCGGGGAGCCCGGCGCCGGCAAGAGCGTCCTGGCTGCCGTCGCAGCTTCTGGCTTGCTCTGCGCTGGAGAAGACGTCGTTTTCCTCGGGGTGGAATCGTTAGCAGCGTCCCTGGGCGCCACTCGAACCGAGCTTGCCATGCAGAACAACCTCGACAAGGTGCTTCTCGGATGGAATGGAGCCCGGCGGGGAACTCTGATTCTCGACGGGCTTGACGCGACCAGAGGAACAAGCTCGGTCGACTGGGTCCCACAATTGGCCCGCGCACTTCGTGGCACCCGATGGCGGGTGCTGGCGACCATCCGAACCTTCGACCTGCGTTACGGGCCGAGCTGGCAGGAGATGTTCCCCGGCAACCCAATCGATAGCGACCACGCCGACCGATCTTTTCCGCGCGTTCGACACCTGCTCGTCGGTGACCTGAGCGACGGCGAACTTCATCAAGTACGGAGCGAAAGTCCGCAGCTCGCGACTTTGATCGATGCGGCAGAGCCCCGCCTCCTGGAGCTTCTGCGCAACCCGTTCAACCTTCGGCTGGCGGCGCAACTACTGGGTGATAGCGGCAACGGTCTCGCTCTCGCACGCGTCGGTACCCGTCAAGAGCTGCTCCATCTCTACTGGCAGCGACGAGTCGAGCTTACGCCGGACCACCTTGCCAGACGGCGAGCGATCCGGGACCTCGGCGAGTCGATGGTGCAAAGACGGCGTGCTCGGGTCGACGACCCTAGCGCCGTTGTTGACCCGGCAGTACTGAGCGCTGTCGACGCGCTGCTCCGAGATGGGGTGCTCCGAGAGGACGTCCAAGGTCGCCGGTCCGGCATGGTCCCGGTCGTCTTCAGCCACCCGGTCCTCTACGACTTTGCGGTGGCGGTGACCTGTCTGCGAGGCGAGGATCCTCTCTACCTATCGCAACGCCTCGACAGCCACCCGGACCTCGCGATCACGGTCCGCCCGAGCCTCGATATGTACTTCGCTGACCTATGGACCGACAACATCACCCGCAGTCCGTTCTGGGACCTCGCTGCGACACTGAGCGCACCTCTTAACGGTCACCCGATCGCAGCGATAGCAGCTGGCTGCGTCGCGCTAGGCGAGCATCCCGCGCATGAGGACTTCGTACCCATCGAGGCGCGGGCGATGTCGTCGGACAGTTCGAGAGCTGCGGCCCGAATGTGTATCGCACACCTCGCCGGGACGCTCGAAGCCGCCGAGGTGTCCCAGCTGGACCGCCGAGCTTCTGCGCCTGCGTTGGCCGACATGGCCGCGACCTTGGCCGCCCAGGCGGCTGCGACGGGCGATGTGGGATTGGCCGATCTCGCGAGAGTCCTACTATTCCGGCTCGCGAGATGTTTTCCACTCACGTCGGATTCGGTTGCCGCCGAGACTCGTAGCCATGCGCTCGCCGACATCGTGCGTTGCGCGCTGTCAAACCCCTCCGAGTCAGCAAATGAAGGGCTCGCCACGAAGGTCGGCGAAGACCTCACAAGAGCAGCCGTCGTAAGCCCTGACTACGTCGGGCCCGTAATCGAAGAAGTCATTTCCCCCCAGGTAATGGCCATATGGGGCGGAGGGGTGGCGAGGCAGCTCATCCAGCCGCTCGGCCGCCTCGCGGAGACCGCCCCCGAACTTGCCGAGCGTCTGGCGCTGTCGGTCTGGGAGTTCCAGGAACAGCGCGACGAAGTCACCTCCATCGGCACGTCGAACATCCTCGCTCTCACAAGCACACGCAAGCAGGATCTCGAGATGGCTCGCTTTGGAACTGGCCAGGCGTTTCCCGCGTTTCTCGCGGCAGCTCCGGAGGCAGCTTTGCGGTTCTTCCTAGCCGTCATCGACAGACACACCACACCGATCGAACCACCCCGAGCAACCGGTCGGCTCCCACGCGTCTACCGAAGCTCCAACCTGGAGTTTGTCGGCGGACACGAGGGACTGAGCACAATGGCACGCGCTCTCGTCGCCTTCTTGGTCTCCTCAACACGCGCTGATGATCAGAAGGCACAGGCGGTGGCTGGACGACTTATCGAGATGGCGGTTGCAAGGTTGACGCACCACCATGTGTGGAACCTCCTGCTCGAAGCCGGCGCCAACAGCCCGGACTCCCTCGGCCGCCGCTTCCTGTCGCTGCTCGACGGCAGCGACCTCTTCGGTCACTACATGACCACACCCTTCGCCGCGAGGATGATCGCCGCCCTCTCGCGGACTCTGACACCAACGGAACACGCGGACCTCGAACAGGCGATCCTGCGAGCGCGTGACCCCCTGGACCCTGCTGGCGTCCGTACCCAAGAACTCGTGGACACCCTCCTCGGCCAACTAGACCCCAGCCGCGTCCAGGATGCAGCCGTTCTGGAACGCCTCGCCGAGCTCGCCAACCAAGGCGGCCCACCACCTGCCCCGGAACCCCCGACTCTCGTCGCTGGGTACGGCCCGTACGGCGTCCGCGAACGGTTGATCGAGAGCGGCACAATCGAGAAGGTAGACGCCACCTTGGTCGAGGCAATGGAGCGAATACAAGTCGATATTTTGGGAACGACATCGGGAGCAACCGACGACCAGCGGGCTGCGCGAGACCGTCTCCGTCAGTCCCTGCCTGACCTGTATTCGGTCCTCGCCCCGGCAAGCTCAACAATCGATCAAGCTGTCTTCGACGTAGCCCTCACGCTTATGGTCAGTGGCGCGGAGCGTCTCGCCTCCGATCCCGAGGTCCTCCCCGGCACCGATCTCGGAGAAACGGTCTTCGGAATTCTCCGGGCCGGGTTGGAGAACGCAGACAACGCCGGAGGGGACTCGTGATCGCCTGGGACTCCACCGCAACGAACAGTGCGGTCAATGGCCTGGTCGCCCTACTGCGCCGCGACGAGTGGCGCGGTCACCCCGATGGTGAACGCATCCGCCAGCTACTCCGCCCGCAGCTCAACAGCCCCGACGAGACGATCCGCATGCTCGCTTCAATGGCACTGCCATACCTAGTCCAGCCCGAAGACCTGACCCCCGCGCTCTGCGACCGGCTCTCACACGAGACAAGCGCCTCCGTCCTCGAAGTGCTCGTTGGCATCTTGGCGAACCATGTGACCAGCGACCCCGGCGGGATCGACGCCTGTCTCTGCCGTCTCGTGACGGTACCCGCGTGGTCGGTGCTAGCCGCGACCCCCGAGGATCGAACTATTCCGCCAAACCAACGACGAAGTGAGACCGGAGACCTTCTCATACAAGTCCTGTTGTACCTCGCCATCGTACGTACGACTCCGTTTGCCACGGGCCTTCTCGCCGCGTGGCAAGAGGATCCACAGAAATATCCCGCCACGCTCGGACGACTCGTCGCATGGAGTCGTCCGTATCTGAACCAGCCTGGCGAGGCCAAGACCGTTACACAGGCACGAGCCTTCGAGGTGATCATGCGCCTGACTGACGCATGCGTCAGCATCACGTCCTCCGCCTACGAAAGGGTGGCATCGGGTGCAACACTTGGCGACGATCAGAGACAGGATCTCGAATCAGCTGCCTGGATCGCTTATGGCATCGCGCAAGAGATCTACCACGCGAGCGGAGCGTTCCAGACCCAACAAGAGAAGTCGCAGCCCGATGAGAGAGTTGTGTCGCGGTCGTTCTGTTCGCTGTCATTCCCGGTCATCGAGAAACTGGCCTCCGTGCGTGCCGCCGGGATCGCGCACCACCTGGTTCAGACTCTCGTGTTCCTCAGTCGGCGAGAACCACGGCGGGCCTTTCTGCTCGTCGCTGAGATCGCCACCCCCGGGTCCGGATACGAGAACGAGTCGCTGGGCGAGGCAGAAGTCCTCGATCTCATCGACTTGTACCTGGCCGAGCGGCGCGAGGTCATCCTGGACGACCCGGACTGCCTCAGCGGTCTACGGCAGATCCTGGAAACGTTCGTCGCTGTCGGTTCCGACCGCGCGATCCACCGAGTCCAGGACCTGGGTGAGCTGTTCCGGTGACGAGAGTGCAGGCGGTCGTCAGGAGCTAGAACTGGGTCTTGAACCAAACGAGCCAGCGACGACTAGCGACTGGGCTGTCTCGCTCGCCTGCTGGCGGGTCTGAGCTAGCCAGTGTGAGACCAGGGTGCGTCGGTTCGTCCTGCTCCTAAGGATGAGGTGCCTCCATGACATTGGAACCGCTGTGGGATCAGAATGGCAGTGTTGTTGGCTGGATAGACCAAGATGACATTCTCGAGGCAGACGGCCGCTACCGAGCCTTCATTAGCGGCGACAACGTGTATGCGTACAGTGGAGGTCAGCACGTCGGTTGGTTTGAGGAGGGTTGGATTTGGGATTCGAATAACGACGCTCTCGCCTTCGTGCGCCATGCTATCGGCGGTCCCGCTAGACCGGGAATAGGTGGCACACCCGGCCAACCGGGACGCCGCGGCAAGCCAGGAAGGCCAGGGCGATCAGGAGTACCAGGAAAGCCTGGACGGTCCTTCGGCTGGTCGCACTTAGGTTGGGCCGAATGGGCACCTGCTGCACCGTGATAGCCGCGACGTGTATTGCAGGTTGACTGGTGAGAAACTCCCAGCTCAGGGCGTCAGAACCTCGCCAACACCCATCTCTCGTCCCATCGTGCGGTTGAGTCTGGGTCGAACCGGTCCCAGGCCGGCCCTCCTCCGATTCTTGCTTGCCACTCACTGCTAACTGCTCCACGACTGGCCCAGTATCTCCATTCGCCCAGGGTGTCTTCGCCGTCGGCGACCCTCCCGCCAAAACGGCGACGTGCTCCCCTAGTGCGGCTTCTTGCGACGACCTCGCAGCGGGGGTGCTGATGGGAATCGGTGATAGCGCTGAAGCTCTTGCAGAATCCTGTGGTTGCGGCGCCCGAGATCGACGAGCACGGGCCACTCGGCGAGGCGCCGCACGTCTTCTCCCTCCTGCTCGCACTTTCGCAACGCTATAAGCGTCGCCTCCGTTTGTCCGCGTAAGGCCGCGAGGGCGAGCGTCACTCGGCTGTTGTCGGCCGGTGGCATCCACGCGGCCATCTCGTCACTGACATCGTCATGGAGCTTCTTCTTGGCCATCCACCGGTTGATCCGAACCTCATGGAGCTGGTGATCGGGAGGTTGCGCATCGAGCAGTGTCGAGGTCATGGTCACAACGTCCTGCCACCGCTCCTGCCGGAGAGCGTCGTAGGAGAGGTTGACGACCAAAGATCCGAGGTCCTCGGAATGGGGGATCAGTTGAGTCAACACGGCGACGGTGAGCGCCTCTGCCTTCGTCTGGAGAGCGGCGAACGCCTTCGACGCGTAGGCCTCGTCGGTTGCGAGCGCCGTCCCGACGTCGGGCGGGGGCTGAATCCACGGGGCGCGCTCCAGATATCTCTCGTCCACGCGGTCGTCGTTGTGGATGAGGACGTTGCGACGGGCGAGCACCAGGCAGAACTCGTGCCAGTCGCCGCCCAGCCCCTGGATGTTCAAGTCGAGCTCGTCGCTCCTGAGCCTGTTTTGCCAGTCCTGAGGTGATTGTCTGAGTATCTCTGCAACCTGCTCGTCGATGACGAAGCGGAGCTGATCGTCCTTGGTCGCGTAAGCCAACAGCTTCCCCTGCTCTACCTTCTTCTCGCTCTCCGTGAACTTCTGTCGATGGAGGAGGTACCAGGTGCGGAGCAGCTCGGCGAAGAAGCTCTCGAACCCGGAGACGGCAATCGGGATGACGGCCTTGGCTAGCTGGTCGGCGTGGATCTTGTGCTTCCAGCGCAGGAAGGCAAGCCCGCAGGCGAGCGCTCGCTGGTCGCCCTTGCAGGCGGCAACGAGTGGCTGAACGACCTCTTCATACTTGCTCTTACCGATCTGGAGTATGGCGCCGACGACGAGCTGCTCGTACGAGTAAGGGTGTCGCTTGCCCTCGGGGTTCGGCGGCCCTTCGCTCCCCGCCGCTTCGAGCGATTGCAGCAAGTCATCGGGAACAGCGGAGATCGCCTTCTCAACGGCTCGGCGCGCCTCGGCTCGGAGATCGCGACCGACTTCCTCGAGGGATCTCGGCCGCCTGCGGTTGCGATCACGATCGTGAGCGAGCTTCAGCAGCTCACGGTAGCCCTCTAGATCCTCGGTGAAGCGGAGCAACGCTGACTGCCCGAGCAGGCAGATGATCTCGTCCTGCCGAAAGTTGTCGGCCGCGGGCGTCGGTGGTTGTTCCATGAGCACATGATCGCGAACTGCTGCGCGCTCATGTGACAGCGCGGCCGTGGGCACGCTTCTCGCGGGTGGGAGTCACACCTAAACGCGACAATGACGTCGTGGCAGACAAGGTGCAGAGTGCCCTCAAGAAGCTGCAGGCCGAGGCTAGGTGCGCGGGTCAGAACCCCCTGAACTACCCCTCGCACTTCCCATCCCTCTGATGCGGTGAAAATTCGCGATTTCCCTGAGCACCGGCAAGACTTTGAGCCATGGAGAACGGCGGCGTTGATG
>JBKQHU010000155.1:0-34255 GCA_052148655.1 Acidimicrobiales bacterium | reverse complement strand
GGCGGTGATGGTGAGGTTGGACACCGTCGCCGACTGGGCCTCACCGCTCGAGCCGCCGGCTAGGCCGACGGTCCAGTTCGTCGCCGCGTAGGCGCCGCTTCCCGCCAGCAGGGCGCCGACTACGGCCAAGGCAACCTTGGATCGCCTCGACCAGCGGGCGTTGCCATGCTCGGTGCGATGAAAGAGCCTTCCCCCGAAGCGGGGTTCTTGATGGGAATCAATGTTGTCAGAGTGCGGCATGTGCTACTTGATCGGCTTTTCGCGCCCATGGCTTTAGCACTTTGCCGCAGGCCGAGTGTCTCAAGCTGCGGTGATGGCGGCTCAGCGCTGGCTCTCAGTTGCGGGTGAGCCACCGCTCGAGTTCTGCAGCTGACAAGGGGCTGCTCCACTGGAAGCCCTGTCCGTAGTCGCATCCGAGAGTCCGAAGCCACTCGAGCTGTCGGCTCGTCTCGACACCCGCGGCGGCGACCTTCAGTTGCAGGGCGTGCGCGAGTGAGACGACGGCCTCGATGATGACCGCATCACGACCGTCGGTGCCGAGCCCGTCCACGAAGACACGGTCGATCTTCACGCCGTCGATCGGAAGCTGCTTTAAGTACGCGAGCGACGAGTAGCCCGTGCCGAAGTCGTCGATCTCGAGTGCCGCCCCGAGCTTCTTCAAGTCCCTGAGCACGACGAGGGACCAGTCGACGAGGTCGATGACCGCACTTTCCGTCAGTTCGACGTGCAACGACTCCGGCTCGAGCCCGCTCGCCTCGATGGCCTTGGAGACCGCGCTCACGAGGTCGCCGCTCGCGAGCTGTCGTGCCGAGACGTTGACCGCCGTCCACAGGCGAGCGGCGGCCGGGGTCCGCTCTCTCCATCCCCGGAGCTGTTGCAGCGCCTCGCCGAGCGCCCAGGTACCGATTTGGACAGCGAGGCCGGAGTTCTCGGCAACCGGGAGGAAGTCCACGGGCTTCAGCACACCCCGGCGGGGATGTCGCCATCGCAACAGGGCCTCGACGCCGACGGTGCGCCCGGAGGCCAGCTCGACGACCGGCTGGTACTCCATGAACAGCTCGCCCTTGTCGAGGGCCGCCGAAAGCTCGGCCTGTAGCCCGAGCCGGTCGACGTAAGCCTTGCCGAGGCGTGGTTCGAAGAACGTGTAGTCGTTGCCCCCGGCGTCCTTGGTCGCGTACAAGGCGACGTCCGCGTCCTGAAGAAGTTTCTCGCTGCGCGTGTCGTACTGGTTTGCCATCGCGATGCCGACGCTCACCTGAACGATGAAATCGCGGCCGGCGACGGTGAACGGTGCCCGCATCGCCGTGCACACGCGTGCCGCGACCGAGGCCACCTCGTCGACACCCGAGGCGTCGTCGATGAGGATGGCGAACTCGTCCCCGCCGATACGTGCGACGGTGTCGGCGGGACGGACACACGAGCTCAGGCGATCGGCTGCCGCGATGAGCACCTCGTCGCCACTCGGGTGCCCGAGGGTGTCGTTCACGTCCTTGAAACTGTCAAGGTCGCACAGCATCACCGCGACACGGCGGGTAGGAGAGGAGCGCCGTGCAAGTGCGTGCTCGATGCGGTCGCCGAAAAGCACACGGTTCGGCAAGCCGGTGAGCGAGTCGTGAAGGGCGTAATGCACCAGCTCGACCTGGTTCGCGCGAAGGGTTGTGACCGCGTGGCGCATCTGGCTTGTCAGGCGCAGGTTCTCGACGAGGGCCAGCACGAGCCGCGTGAGCACCGCGGCCATGACACACAGCCCGTCGATCAGGTCGAACAAGTCGACGTGACTTGACTGGGTGCCTTTCAGCACTGCCGCGAAAATTGCCAAGGCGACGAAGAGATAGGGGAGCGCCACCTGCCAGGGCGACGGTCCCTCGACCTCGTCTGTGGTGGTGGTCCTTTCTTGCGGCCAGAGCGGGGCGAGGGCCACGAGCAAGAAGCCGCCCACGCGGCTCGAGTCAACGAGCGTGCCGTATCGGAACGAGGTGAGGTGGCCGAGGTAGGCGAGGCTGCTGTCTCCGACGGTCAGGCAGAGCAGTCCTGCGACGAGCAGCACGAGCGGGAGGCGTTGGCGGCCGCGGCCCTGGGCGAGGACGGTGATGGCAACGGTCGCGACGATCACGTCGCCGATCGGATAGGCAAGGCCGACCGCCTGGGAGAACACGCTTCCCGAGCCGGAGTGGTACACGGTGCCGAGCGCAGTGGCCCAGCTCACGATAAGGAGCGAACCGGCCACGATGATGCCGTCGAGCAGCATGCGTGCCCGAGAGACGCCGACACCGGGCACCGAAGAGGAGAGGAGGGCCCCGATGGCGGCTAGGGGCAACGCGAGGAGAAAGCCGGCGTCGGCAGCCGAGGGGAAGGGGACTGCTCGGTTCCTCGCGAAGTCGTACCACGTCAGGACGCCGGCCCCGATGGCCCAGACCGTGGCGAAGGCCCCCGTCCACATCCAAGCGGGGCGCGTCTGAGGCGACGCGCGGCGTCCGGCAACGAAGCAGCTTGCTGCGGCGAGCGTGGCTGCGGCGAGCTTGACGGCACTGTCGATGTCAGTTGTGGACCGATGATCACCCGGGTGGGAAGCCATCCAGATGAGGAAGAGCCCGAGCAGAATTGCCGCGATGCTGGCGCTCGCGCCGAATCGCCTGCGAGAGGCGACATCGAGCTCGACGGGAGACTCGGGCGCCGCGATGGCGTCCCCGGAGGCTCCAGCGCCTGGCGCTTCGGCCCGTGGGGGACTACCCCCTGTCACGGTATCGGCGGTGTCGAGTGCCATGATCCTTGTTGCGCCAGCGCTCTCTGTCGGACCAAGTGTGATCGACGTGCTCAGGACTGTTGGATCCGCTGCGCGACGAAGCTCTCGGATGTCCCGAGGGCGGTACCAGATTATCCGCCCTCGGTGACCAGCTCTTCGCCGGTCCCTCACACGCCGCGCCTGTACTCGGCCCGAAAGTCGGCGCACCAGCGGGATAATGGCGCCGGCTCGGAGACCTAGTCCTCCGTGCCCTGTTCTGCTCGGCGCTCGGACTTGAGCTCTGATCGCAGGCGCTTTGCCGCGAGCCTCCGGTCGACGGAGGACCTCGTCGGTGTTGTCGGGTGCCGGCGGGCTCGTACAGCCAGTGCTGCCCGCACCCGTTCCCGCAGGCGTTCGAGGGCGATATCCCTGTTGCGCGTCTGGGAGCGCTCGTCCATGGCCACTATCCGCACGACGGGGCCGAGCTCGCCGATGAGCCTGTGGCGCTGGTAGTCGGTGAGCGCCTCGGACTTCTCGATGTTCCAGATCAGCATCACCTTGGTGTTCGAGGTGTTCGCGTGCTGCCCACCGGGTCCACCGCTGCCCGAGAAGCGCCACCGGAGCTCACCGGAAGGGATGGTGAGCAGCCGTGTGACGACGAGGTCACCACTCACGTCGGCCATCGGGCAGGCCCCCTCAGCTCGCGGGGTTGTGGCTGCGCGGCTTCATGGCAACGGTCGCGGCCGGGAGGCGGGACGGAGCTGTCGTGGGGGCCATGTAGCCACGCTAAGGCTGATGTCAGGCGAAGCGGACGACGCAGAAGGTGCCCATCGCCAGGCAGTACAGCCCGAATGGCCAGAGCGTTCGAGTCTTGAAGTACCGGGTCAGGAACGCGACCGAGATGAGGGCGCCCCCGAAAGCGCACAAGGCGCCGATCAGGGCCTGGCCGCGGACACCGTCTCCAAGAGTGCCGAGCAGGTCGGGGATCTTGAAAACCCCGGCGAGCAAGATGATCGGCGTCGCCAACAGGAACGAGAACCGGGCCGCGTCTTCATAGTCCAATCCTCGCAAGAGCCCCGCCACCATCGTGATGCCCGACCGGCTGATGCCCGCGAGCAATGCCAGTACCTGCGCCGTCCCGATCACTCCGGCCTCTTTGAGGTCGAGCATCCTGCGAGGCGCGAGGTGCGTGCGCCGCTCGCGGATCTCCGCCCGGCGTCTCGAGACCTCCCCGGCGAAGAGGATGAAGCCATTGGCGACGAGGAAGATCGAGGCTGCGAGAGGCTTGGAGAACAACACCCGCAGCGGGTGCTCGAAGATGAGGCCGGTGATGCCGGCAGGGATGGTGGCGACCACGAGGAGCCAACCGAGCCGTTCGGTCGCGTTCGAGATGGTCCGGTTGCGAGCGGACCGCACCACGCCGACGATGATGGCCTTCCAGTCCTTCCAGAAGAACGCCAGGAGCGCGAGCGCCGTTCCCACATGGAGCGCGACGACGAAGGCGAGCCAGAACGACTCGGGCTTGCTCTCTGACGCGACGAGATTGTGCCAGCCGAACAGGGCCGGGAAGATGACGGCGTGACCGAGGCTGGAGACGGGGAACAGCTCGGTCACGCCCTGCAGCACTCCGAGGACGACCGCCTGGAAGAAGGTGATCTTGCTCTGGGGAGCCACGACGTGGCCGACACCGCCAGCTTTGGACAAGACCACGATGTGCGCGAGGTGGTAGGCGTTCGGGATCAGCACCGGCGCAGCATATCGAGGGGCGCCGCGTGACCACGGGCATAACCTTGAAAGGGCCAGGGCGAGGGGCGTCGAGATGCGCCGCGAGGCGGCGGTCTGCGCCGGTTGTCGCTCGCAGTGAAGCGGAAAGGGCGGCTTGACCGCTACTAGGCTCGGTGGCAATCGAGTGAACGCGAGAGAAGCTGCGCCTACGGCGGCGTGCTCGCCCTACCCCAGGTGGTGATCGTGTTGGAGTCCGTTGAGGTCCCTCAGGTGCGCGAGATCCGGACGGTGATCCCCGGGCCCCGGTCGCTGGAGCTCGCCCGGCGCAGGAAAGCGTCGGTCCCCGCCGGTGTGGGAGCCACGATGCCGGTCTTCGCCGAGCGTGCTTACGGAGCCGTCGTTGTCGACGTCGACGGCAACTCGTTCATCGACCTCGGTGCCGGGATAGCTGTGCTGAACGTCGGGTCCAGCGCCCCGTCGGTCGTGGAGGCCGTGACAGACCAGGTCCGGCGCTTCACTCACACCTGTTTCCAGGTGACCGGTTTCGAGGGCTATATCGCGCTCGCGGAGCGCCTCAACGCACTGGTTCCCGGCACTCACGACAAACGCAGCCTTTTTGTTAACTCCGGTGCCGAGGCGATCGAGAACGCCGTGAAGATAGCCCGATCGTTCACCGGCCGTCAGGCGGTCGTGGTGTTCGACCACGCTTTCCATGGCCGGACTCTGCTCACCATGTCGCTCACCGCCAAGGCGATGCCTTACAAGTCCGGCTTCGGGCCCTTCGCTCCTGAGATCTACCGGGAGCCGTACAGCTACCCCTACCGTTGTTCCGCCGGAGCGCCACCCGAACGATGCGGCGAGGCATGTGCTGATCTGGCGATCGCCTCGATGGACAGCCAGATCGGCGGGAACCGTATCGCTTGTGTGCTCGTGGAACCCGTGCAGGGTGAGGGCGGCGTGATCATCCCGGCCGAAGGATTTCTTCCCCGCCTGGCGGATTACTGCAAGGAGCACGGGATCGTCTTCATCGCCGACGAGGTGCAAGCCGGCATGGCCAGGACGGGCAAGATGTTCTCCTGCGAGCATTTCGGGATCGTCCCCGATCTGGTGGCGACGGCAAAGGGTCTCGGTGGCGGGCTCCCCATAGGTGGTGTCACGGGAAGGGCCGACATCATGGACGCCATTCATCCCGGAGGTCTGGGCTCCACCTTCGGTGGCAACCCGGTCTCGTGCGCGGCTGCTCTCGGCGCGCTGTCGGAGATCGAGTCGGAGGGACTCGTGGGTCGCGCCGCCCACATCGGCGAGATCTTCAAGGCCCGGCTCGGCAATCTCGGCGAAGAGGTACCGGCGGTCGGAGAGGTCCGCATCATCGGGGCCATGGCCGCGCTCGAGTTCGTCACGAACCCTGAGACCAAACAACCCGATCCCGGCGCGACCGCGAAGGTCCTCGCCGCTTGCCACCGCGAGGGCGTCATCTTGTTGAAGGCAGGCACTTACGACAACGTCGTACGCATCCTGCCACCGCTAGTGATCTCAGATGACCTGTTGAACGACGGGCTCTCGGTGCTCGAGAAGGCGGTCCGGTCACTCTGACCGGACCGCCTCGGGCAGGCCATCCGCGGCTAGGCCGCCACGTGGGTCACGGTTTGATTGTGACGGTGACGTAGTCGGGGACGATCTCCCACCAGGTCTGGCCGCGCGCCAGGTAGATCGACTTGCCGTCCGCGGAGTAGAGCTTTGTGATGTTCTTCTGACCGGGCCGGTCCCAGGTCCCTGATTCGAGGCGGCCGTTGCGCAGCACGTAGACAGGGCCGGAACCGACGGTGAGGCTCTCGACGTCACGGCTGTCCGGCCCGCTCTCGTTGTAGGGCCCGGACCTGGTCTTCACAACTTGGATCACGACGTTCGTCGTGTGGATCTGGTGCCCGGCGGGATCGACGTCCGGCGTGGTGTCGTAATAGCGCAGCCATTGGCTCTCGGCCCGGCTCCACTTCCAGACAACCGGTGAGGCGCTCGAGAACGGGATCGAAACTATCTTGGCGAGCGTCACGCCGGTCGGGGGAGACTTGGAGAACCTGAAGAGCCGGGGGGGCAGAGTCTTGGCGCCGGGGAACAACCCCCAGAGCGCCTTGGTCGAGGTGTAGTAGTTGTAGGGCGCGCCCTGGCTGGCCGGCAAAGTGGAGGAGTTGTACCGGTAGTAGGCGTTGGCGGTGGGCTCGAAGCTCCCGTTGGCGTTGAAGATCCACGGCAGTGTCGCGGCTTCTTGCATCCACGGGTCGATCCCTCCGCTGTAGGCGAGTATCGCCTGGCGGTACTGCTCGAGGACGTTCCAGTCGTCCCAGCGGACCGAGCGGACCGGGCCTATGAGGGGTGCGTCCTGGCACTGGAAGACCGCCATGTAGCGCGTGATCCCGCCTTCTGCCATCTCCTCGTAGACGATGTCCGCCTGGTCGAGGCCACTTTGTGGACGAGAGGCCGGGTCGTTGCCGATCTTCACGGCCAGGGCTGGCCGTTGCGGTGCCTTGCCGCTGGGTGCCGGCAGGCCCGTGAGCGGGCAAAGCCTCGAGTTCGTGATGGTCTGCGGGATGCTCGTCGAGGGGAGCGTGCCGAGCGAGCTCGAAGTGGTCGAGGAGCCGGAATTCGTGCCGGCCTTCGGGTTCCCGCCCGACAGCACGGCCGCGAGCACGACTCCGACGATGGCGAGGATTATGACCGCACCGACGGCGAGGCTGACGCGGCCTCTGCGTCCCAGGCCGGCGAGCCATCGCCCGAGGCCACCCGAGCCGGCGTCACCCCGGCTGCCGCTTCTCGCGCTGCTTTTTCCGTTTCCTGATCCGTTGCCCCGGCGGTGCCGAGGTGGTTGTTCGCTCATTTCTCGCTCTCTTGGAAGCTGCTCAGACCTTGACTCACGCCTGCGAAAGTACCGGACACCGGGCGCGAAAGGGGGGATGCCCGCCGTTCGGGACGATTATGCCCGTCCGGGCGGCCCGGCGAATCGCGAGCCGGCCCGTCAGGAGGGCCGGAAGCCGCTGTGCGAGCCGGCGCGGTCCTTAGGAACCTCAGGTGGCCGGCACAGCGCCCGAGCGGCCGTTCAGCTCCGTGATGAGATCGTCCCAGACCGGGACGATCTCGAGCAGCCCGCGCCAGAAGCTCTGGTCGCGGCGGGCCTCGAACTCCTCGATCGACGTCCCCTGCTGCTCGACCCAGGTGTAATAACCGAGGTTGAAGATCCGGTTCCGGTCGGTGTCGGTGCACTCTAAGACGTGGTCCTCGGCGGCGCCGAGCAGGTACTCGCCATAGACCTGGGCCGCGGAGACTTCGCTGAAGCCGTCGGCGAAGTCGCGCTCAAGCGCTCCGGCGAGCTCGCTCGGGTACATGGCGGCGCCGTCTGTGGCGACCGTGAGCACCACGTCGTCCTCGCCGAGGTGGAGCTTCTTTGCGAGCTTGACCGCCGCGAGCACGTTGCACCAGCTCGAGAGGCCGAACGACGAGAGGGCGCTCACCATCTCGGGTGGCACTCCCCGGCCGGTCAAAAAGCGCCGGCCGGCATCGGTGTTGGCGAGCAGGTTCATGGAGTCCGTGGCGTGGTCGGAGATGGCGATCACGACGTCGGTGCCCATGACGTTGTGGATCAACGGCACGTGCTTGTCACCGATGCCCTGGATGTTGTGCTCTCCGAAACCGTTGTAGAGAAGCGTCGGGCACTCGAGCGCCTCGACGGCGACGGTGAGCGACCCGAAGCGGTCCTTCAGGTGGTCACCGGCGCCGATCGTGCCGGCTGACCCTGTCGCCGAAACGAAGGCACGGGCCTTGAGCCCCGGTCGCGACGACGAGAGGTGCTCGAAGATGCGCTCGAGGGCCGTACCGGTGGCGAGCCGGTGGACGATGTGGTTGCCGAACTCGCAGAACTGGTTGAGGATCACGTTGTCGGTGTCCAAGGCGAGCTCGTGGCAACGGTCGTAGATCTCCTTGACGTTGGACTCGGTGCCGAAAGTCTTGATGATGTCGCTCTGGTCGACGACCCAGCGCTCGAGCCAGTCGAAACGCTCACGGCTCATCCCCTCGGGCAGCACGGCCACTCCCCGACAGCCCATGACCCTCGAGACGGCCACCCCGCCCCGGCAGTAGTTGCCCGTGGAGGGCCAGATCGCCCGGTGACGGGTGGGATCGAAGGTGCCGGTTGCCAGTCTCGGCACCAGGCAGCCGTAGGCGGCGAGCACCTTGTGGGCCCCGATCATCGGGAAGCGGTCGCCGAAGGCGACGACGATCGGAGCCTCGACGCCGGTCAGCTCCTTGGTCAAAACGACGTGCTCGGGCACCGCCGTCATGGTCCCGTCGAGCTTGTTGTACCAGTGGATGCGCCAGAGGTTCGCCGGCGAGGCGGCATTACGGTCGACCGTGCGCAGCTGTCCGGCGAGAGAACCCGGGGCAGTGCTCGGGTCTTTGAGCTGAGCAAAGGTCGGCAACACGATCTGCTGTTCCCTAAAGCGTTGCGCGGTTCGCTCGACGGCGGCTTTGTCGACGACTTCTGAATCGAGTCCGTAGATGTTCACCGCATGATTCTCCCCGCTCAGGAGGGTCCCGGCAAACGGGCCGCGGCCGGCACCGCGCCCTCGAGCGGAGATACGGCCAAGTCAGAGCGGCCTTTTTGCCAGTTGACAGGTTGTCGCGGCGCACGGTACCAAAGGGCGTGAGCACACGGAAGGTTCTGCGAGGGGCGCGCCGGCCCGGTGAGGTGGCTGTCGAGGCCGGAGTCATCACCGAGATCGGTGCCGTCGCCGCGAGGTCCGATGACGAGGTGATCGCCTGCGACGGTGGCATCGTGACCGCCGGCCTTGTCAACACCCATCATCACCTCTACCAGTGGCTCACCCGCGGTCGTGCCACCAGCTGCGACCTGTTCACCTGGCTCCAGGAGCTCTACCCGGTCTGGGCGCGCATCTCCGTCGAGGATGTCGGCGTCGCCGCGACCGTCGGTCTGGCCGAGCTCGCCTTGAGCGGCGCGACGACGGTCGCCGACCACCACTACCTGGTGCCCCGCGGCGACGACGCGGTCTTCGACGCCATCGCGGCGGCGGGTCGCGACGTCGGGGTCCGCCTCTATCTGTCGCGCGGTTCGATGGACCTCGGCCAGAGCGCCGGGGGCCTGCCTCCTGACGACGTCGTCGAGCGCACCGACGCCATCCTCGCCTCGACCGAGTCGGTGTTCTCCAGGCTGCACGACGGTGACATGGTCAACGTCGTGGTGGCCCCCTGCAGCCCGTTCTCGGTCACCACCGAGCTCATGCGTGAGTCCGCCCTCCTCGCGCGGCGCCTGGGTCTGCGGCTGCACACCCATCTCGCCGAGACCATGGCCGAAGAACGCGACTGCCTGGCGCGATTCGGCCAGCGTCCCCTCGATGTGGTCGACGGGCTGGGATGGCTGGACGGGGACGTGTGGTACGCCCACGGCATCCATTTCAACGCTTCCGAGATCTCGAGGATCGGGGCAGCCGGAGCGGGGGTGGCCCACTGCCCGAGCTCGAACGCCCGGCTGGCGTCGGGGTTCTGCCCCGTTCGCGACCTCGTCGACGCCGGCGCCCCGGTCGGCCTCGGCGTCGACGGCGTTGCCTCGAACGAGGCCGGGGACCTTCTGCCGGAGGTGAGACAGGCGCTGTTCCTCGCCCGGCTCCGCTCCGGCAAACCGGACGCCCTCACCCCCGGCGAGGCGCTGGAGCTGGCCACCTCCGGCGGCGGCCGCTGCCTCGGGCGCCCCGACCTCGGGCGCCTCGAGGTGGGCTCCCCGGCCGATCTGGCCGTCTGGCCGGCCGACGACCTCGCCGACATCGCCGATGCGGTGGCGGGGCTCGTGCTCGGGCCGTCCCGCCGGGTCCGCCACCTCCTCGTGGGCGGCGAGGCAGTCGTCGCCGACGGCGCGCTCGTGGGTGTGGACCTGCGCGCGGCTCACGCCGAGCTCGCCCGCCGCGCCCGGCGCCTGTGGGCCTGAAGGTCGCCTCCCGCCGTAGAGCACGTCTCGTCTCCTCGCCGGGCGGACCGGGACGGTCCGCCGCAACCGGCCGCCGCCTGCTCCACGACACGCGGCGCGCGCTCGCCCTTGGCCGGCTCGGGTCCGGCGAGGCTTTCAACTGCGGTTCTGACGTGGCGGCGGAACGCCAGTACGATGAGCCGAAACGAACCCAGGTCAAAGAGCTTTCATCCGGCGAAACGCCGGTGCGGGCTGTATTTCGCGCCTTTCAAAGGTGCGGGGCCGTCTATCAGCGAAGGGAAAGGAGACACGACATGAGGAGCTTCCTCGGTCGAGACATCTTGTCCTTGAAGGACATGGAGCGAGAGGAGTACTTCCAGATCTTCTCGGTAGCCGACAGGCTCAAGCCGTTCGCCGCCGAACGGCGAAACGGCGACCTGCTGAAGCACAAGACGCTGTTGACGGCGTTCTACCAGCCGAGCACCCGTACGCGCCTTGCGACCGAGGCCGCCATGCACCGCCTCGGCGGCCATGTGCTCGGATTCTCGGACGCGAAGATGACACGCGCCGGCGACTTCTACCAGGAGACCATCAAGGACACCGTCCACATGCTGGAGTACTACGGCGACGTCATCGCCATGCGCCACTTCCAGCAGGGAGCGCCGGCTGAGGCGGCGAAGTGGGCCTCGGTCCCGGTCATCAACTGTGGTGACGGATGGGGAGAGCACCCGACCCAGGTGCTCACTGACCTGTACACGATCTGGCAGCAACGGGGGCACCTCGACGGCCTGAAGTTCCTCTGCGTCGGCGACATGCGGATGCGGACGATGCACTCGATCCTCTACGCCTGCTCCCAGTTCGACATCAAGGCTTACGTGGTCGGCCCACCGGAGATGTCGCTGCTCGAGGAGTTCAAGGCCGAGCTGGACCTGCTGAGCGTGCAGTACCAGGAAAAGGAGAGCGTCGAGGCCTGCATCGCGGACGCGGACGTCATCTACATGGAACCCGTCGTGCAGGCGGACTACACCGTGTCGCGAGACGAGGCCACCGAGGACAAGGGGCTCACGCCAGCGGCCTATCGCGTCACCCGCGAGCTGCTCAAGGCCAAGGCCAAGAGCGACGCCATCATCCTGCACTCGCTGCCGCGCATGGACGAGCTACCCCCGGACGTCGACGCCACCCGTCACGCCCGCTACTGGGTCGAGGCCTTCAACGGCGTCGTCAT
This sequence comes from Acidimicrobiales bacterium, assembly GCA_052148655.1. GTDB lineage: Bacteria > Actinomycetota > Acidimicrobiia > Acidimicrobiales > Bog-793 > Fen-455. Next base: position 22,618 of record JBKQHU010000155.1, on the reverse strand, counting down.
GCGCATGGCGCTTCTTTCCCTCGTCCTCGGCGCGATCGAGTAGGCGCGGCCATGCAGACACATCTTCGCGGACGGGACGTGATCACCCTCCAGGATTTCACCAAGGACGAGCTCGACACGTTCCTCGACGTCGCCTTCGCCTTAAAGCGGGCCCGCGCCCTCGGCGAACCCCACGCCTACCTGCGCGACAAGGTCCTCGCGATGCTGTTCTTCTTCTCGAGCACCCGGACCCGCACCTCCTTCGAGGCTGGCATGGCCCAGCTCGGCGGGCACGCGCAGTTCATCGAGTCAAAGACGACCCAGATCGCCCACGGCGACACGGCCAAGGAGATCGGCGAGATCCTGGGCCGTTACAACGACGGCATCGCCATCCGCCAGTGCGACTGGGGGACGGGCAACAAGTACATGCGCGACGTGGCCGAGGCGAGCCGCGTGCCCGTGCTCAACATGCAGTGCGACGTGTACCACCCGCACCAGGCCCTTGCCGACATCATGACGATCATCGAGCATTTCGGTGACCCGCGTGGCAAGACGGCGACGGTCAGTTGGGCGCGTGCGGCGAGCTACTCTAAGCCCGTCAGCGTCGCCCAGAGCCTCGTTCTCCTGCTTCCCCGTTTCGGTATGAACCTGCGGCTCGTGCACCCGCCCGAGTTCAAGCTCATGCCCGACATCATCGAGCAGGGGCGCGAGAACGCCCGCAAGGCTCACGCCAGCTTCGAGATCATGGACGATTTCGACGAGGGCTTCAACGGCACCGACGTCATCTACGCCAAGAGCTGGGGTGCCCTGCTCACCACCCAGGACCCCGAGGAGGACAAGCGCCTCATCGACAAGTACGACACCTGGATCACCGACGAAAAGCGCATGGCACTCACCAACGACAACGCCATCTACATGCACCCGCTGCCGGCCGACCGCAACGTGGAGGTCGCCGACGCGGTGATCGACGGCCCCAAGTCGATCGTCTACGACCAGGCCGAGAACCGCCTTCACGCCCAAAAGGCCGTGATGGCGCTGACGATGAGCTGAGGAAAGAAAGCCCATGGAATCCTTGTCCAAGACCCCCGGGACGGCTGTTGTCGCGATCGGGGGCAACTCGCTTATCAAGGACAAACAGCATCAGAGCGTGGCGGACCAGTACATCGCCGCCCAGGAGACATGCCACCACATCGTCGCCATGATCAAGGAGGGCTGGAACGTGGCCATCAGCCACGGCAACGGCCCGCAGGTCGGGTTCATCCTTCGGCGCTCTGAGCTTGCCGCCCACGAGATGCACGAGGTCCCGCTGGATGTCTGTGGGGCGGACAGCCAGGGCGCGATCGGCTACGCGTTGCAACAGAACCTCTGCAACGAGTTCCGCCGGCTCGGCATGAACCGGGAGGCGGCGACGGTCATCTGCCAGACAGAGGTGGCCGCTGACGACCCGGCCTTCAAGAACCCCACAAAGCCCATAGGCGGGTTCATGGACGAAGAGCAGGCCGAGCGGCGCCGCAAGGAGGGCTGGGACGTAGTCAACGACGCCAACAGGGGTTTCAGGCGGGTCGTGGCATCGCCCCAGCCGCTGCGCATCGTCGAGCTTCCCGCCATCCGGGCCTTGATCGCGGCGGGGATAGTCGTGATCACCGTCGGCGGTGGCGGGATCCCGGTGGTGGCGGACGGGGACGGCAATCTCAAAGGTGTCGCCGCGGTCATCGACAAGGACCTGGCGTCGGCTTTGCTGGCCAACAACTTGGGGGCTGACCTTCTCATCATCTCGACGGCAGTCGAGAAGGTGGCGCTGAACTTCGGCAAGCCCGACGAGAAGCTGGTCGACCACCTGACCTTGGCCGAGGCGAAGGCTCACCTGGCCGAGGGCGTTCACTTCGCGGCCGGCAGCATGGCGCCGAAGATCGAAGCTGTCGTCAATTACCTGTCGAACGGCGGTACGTCGGCGATCGTTACGAACCCCGAGAACGTGGCCCGGGCGCTGCACGGCGAGACAGGCACCCTGTTCACGCTGGATTGAAGTTCCTTGACCGAAGGGCCCTTATCCAAAGGGCCCTTCGGTCCCTTCGCATCTCGGCGGCTGAGCCTCAAGGCGGAACCGGTACGCTTACAGCTAGGACAGCACCTCGGTCCGCAGGGCACCGGGCCGGCCGGTGACAGGGGGAGGACGGGTGGTGACGAGTTTCACGCTGAACGGGAAACCGGTAGAGGTCGGCGATCATCCCCACCTTCTTGCCGCCCTGCGGGAGGAGCTGGGCGTGACGTCCGCCAAGGACGGTTGCTCGCCGTCGGGCCAGTGCGGGTGCTGCACCGTTCTTATCGACGGCAAGGCGTCTGTGAGCTGCCTGATATCGCTCGAAAAGGCGGCAGGGAAGTCCATCACGACCCTGGAAGGCTTCGACGACGCCGAACGCGAGCGCTTTGCCGCCGCCTTCGCCGCCGCCGGGGCTCTCCAGTGCGGCTTTTGCACACCGGGCATCCTCGTGCGGGTGAAGGCGCTGATCGACAAGAAGGGCTCCGCGCTCACCCGTGAGGAGGCAGGCCGCTTCCTCGGGGCTCACCTGTGCCGGTGCACCGGATACACCAAGATCCTCGACGCGGTGGAGGTGCTGGCCCGCGGCGAGTCACCGCAGGCCCGCCTGCCCGGAGGTGTCGGGACGCGCGGTGCCAGATACCAGGGCACTGAGCTCGCGCTCGGCGATCGCGGCTATGTCGACGACTTGAGGGTCCCCGCCATGTTGCACGGGGCGCTGCGGCTCGCCGACCACGCCAGGGCCGACGTGGTCAGGATCGACACGACGGCGGCCCGCGCCGTGCCCGGTGTCGAGGCCGTGTTCACTGCCGCGGACCTGCCGGGCGATCTCCGCGTCGGGATCATCCACACCGACTGGCCGGTGTTCATCCCCGAAGGTGGTCGTACGTCGTATCTGGGTGACGTTCTCGCCATAGTCGTCGCCGACTCCAAGCAGACCGCCCGGGAGGCGGCCAAGCTCGTCGAGGTCTCCTACCGGCCGCTGCGTCCGCTCACCGACGCCGTGGCCGCCATCGAGGACCCCGAGAACGCGGTCTGGGAGCTCGACGGCAACGTCCTCTCGCGCTCGGCGTACCGGCGCGGGGACGCGGACGCGGCGCTGGCGGCCTCCGCCCACACCCTTCACGAGGTCTTCCAGACCCAGCGCGTCGAGCACGCCTTCTTGGAACCGGAGTCGACCCTCGCCGTACCGGGGCCCGACGGCACCTTGAAGGTCTTCTCGGGTGGCCAGGGCATCTGGGACGACCGCAACCAGATCGCCGCCGCACTCGCGTTTCCGCCCGAGAAGGTCGTCGTCGAGCTGGTCTCCAACGGCGGGGCTTTCGGCGGCAAAGAGGACATGTCCAACCAGGCCCAGACGGCGCTCGCCGCCTGGCTCCTCGGGCGGCCCGTGAAATGCACCCTGTCGCGCGAGGAGTCTTTCCTGTTGCATCCCAAGCGGCATCCCATCCGGATGGAGTACTGGGTCGGCTGCGACGACGACGGCATGCTCACCGCCTTGAAGGCGCGCATGATCGGGGACTCCGGGCCGTACGCGTCCGTGGGCATGAAGGTCCTCGAACGCGCCGCCGGGCACGCGTCGGGGCCCTACCGCCTCCCGGTGATCGACGTCGAGGCCATTGCCGTGCGCACCAACAACTCGGTTTGCGGCGCCTTCCGCGGTTTCGGTGCCAACCAGGCGCAGTTCGCCATGGAGGGGGCGATCGACCGCCTCGCGGCCGAGGTCGGCATCAGTGCGTTCGAGATGCGTTACCGCAACGCCGTGACGCCGGGCGTGGTCTGGGGACCCGGACAGGTGATGGACGACGGGTCGCTCGGCGCTCGGGCGTGCCTCGAGGCCATCAAGCCCGCTTACGAGCAGGCCGTGGCAGAGCACAAGGCGGTGGGTCTCGGCTTCGGGCTTAAGAATTCCGGGCTCGGGAACGGCTTTTTGGAGATCATCAAGGCGGTCGTCCGCTTCGACGAGGACGGGGGCGTGGAGATCCGCCACTGCTGGACCGAGATGGGCCAAGGCGTCCACACGGTCGCGCTCCAGGTGGCCGTCGAGGAGCTCGGCGTCGAGTCGGGCCGTGTCCGGGTCGTCGTCGACACGACGCGCGAGCTCGGTGCCGGCCAGACGACCGGCTCTCGCGGGACGGTGATGGGGGCGGGTGCGGTCGCCGACGCCTGCCGACGCGCCCTTGCGGACGGGTGCCGGCCGGGTGTCGACTACGAGGGCGAGTACCGCGTCGACTGGACGAACTCGCTCGATGAAGGCCTCGAGAACCCGGTGATCCACGCCATTTTCTCCTATGCCGCCCAGCTCGTGGTCATCGACCGCGCCACAGGTGCCATCGAGAAGGTGGTCGCGGTCCACGACGTCGGACGGGCGGTCAATCCGCTCTTGTGCGAGGGCCAGATCGAAGGTGCGGTCCACATGGGACTTGGTTACGCTCTCTCGGAGGATTTCCCCTGTGACGAGGAGGGGCGGCCAAAGAACATGACGCTTCGCAGCCTCGGGATCATCCGGCCGAAGGACGTGCCGCCCATCGAGGTCATCCTCGTGGAGGCACCCCAGCCCAGGTCCCCTTACGGGATCAAAGGCGTGGGCGAGATCGGCTTGGTGCCGACAGCCGGAGCGGTGGCCGGCGCGCTGCACGACTTCGACGGACTCTGGCGCGCGACGCTGCCCATGCAGGTGGCGGCCGGCGCGGCTGCGAGCGCCGCGGACGACTGAGCGCCGCCATGGCCACGACCGGGGGTGGCCCCCTTGAGCCGGGGGTGACCAGGGGACTGGTCTGCGGGCATCACCACCTCTACTCGGCGCTCGCCCGCGGGATGCCCGCGCCTTCGCGCACGGCGCGCAATTTCTCTGAGATCCTCGAGCTCGTCTGGTGGCGGCTCGACTGTGCCCTCGACCTCGAGATGATCAGGTGGTCGGCGATGCTGGGGGCGCTCGAGGCCCTGGAGCGGGGCACGACGGCGATCGTCGACCATCACGCCTCCCCGAACGCCATCGAGGGCTCCCTGAGCGTCATCGCGGACGCGTGTGCCGAGGTCGGGGTCCGCGCCCTGTGCTGTTACGAGGTCACCGACCGCAACGGCCCCGATGGCATGCGGGCCGGGTTGGCCGAGAACGAACGGTTCCTCAGCGCCGGTGGCCGGGGTTTCGTCGGCGCCCATGCGTGCTTCACGCTGAGCGAGGCCAGCCTCGAGGCTGTGGCCGGGCTCGCAGCCGACCTCGGGCAGGGGGTGCACATCCATGTCGCCGAGGACCGGGTCGACTCGGCCGCGGGCGGACGCCTCGAAGCTGTGGCGGGTGACAATTGGCTCCTCGCCCACTGCGTGCACCTCGACCGTCCCCTACGCGGGACTGTGGCCCACAACCCCCGCTCGAACATGAACAATTCCGTCGGCTACGCCCGTCCCGGGCGCTTGTCGAACAAGGTCGTGCTCGGGACCGACGGGATCGGTGGTGACATGCTGGAGGAATTCCGCATCGCCTACGTCCGTCACAGGGAGGACGACGTGACGGCGACGCCGGAGACCGCCTGGTCGTGGCTGGAGGCAGGCAGCGACCTGGTCCCGGAGACTTCCGAGGACCGGGTCCGGTGGAGCTACGAGCCCATCGACCCGTGGCACCTGGCCTTCACGCCGGGCGTGCAACCCGTCGAGGTCGTGGTTGCCGGCGAGGTCGTGCTCTCAGGCGGCCGTCCCACACGAGTCGACGCCCACGAGGTGCGGGCGCGGGCGCACGAGCAGGCATTGCGGCTCTGGGCCCGTCTCTGAGCCGAGCGCGAGGCGGCATGGAATGCCGCGGGGCCGGGTCCCTCGTCTGCAGGGTCCGGTGGGCGGTGCACCGAGTGCGGTAGCTGACATCGAGCACCGGCGGGTGGGCAGCGCTGCCCGGCGTGACCACGGGCGTGTTCCTACGAGCTTTCCTCGAGGAAGACGGCGAAGGCCCCTGCGCGCGCCCGGGCCGCCACTGTCGCTCCGACGGCAGTGGGGTCGCTCGTCTGAAGGTGACGAGGACTCGCGTGACGTTGTCCGCGCGAGAAGGTCTAGGCCGTCCAGTTGGCGAAGGCGTCGATCATGGCGTGCACGTCGGCCCCGAGCGGGTACAGGATCGGGCAGGTGCACCCGCGGTGGACGTACTCGGCCACCTTCGCCTGGCATTCCTCGACGGTCCCTGATGCCGTGATCATCTGCACGATCTCGTCGGGCACGAGCTTGGACGCCGCCTCGACCTCTTCTGCTGTCGCGGGCCAGGTGAGCACCTTGGAGATGTCCTCCAGCAACGACTCGGGGACCCCGGACGCCTTCATGATATGGGGCTGCTGGCCCAGGTACTGGGTCACGAGGAGGCGTGCTGCGTCCAAGGCTGCACCTCTGTCCTCATCGAGCGAGCAGACCACGAGCTGGGGGCGGTCGAGATCGGTCGCCGAGCGCCCCGCCTTGTGGGCGCCGCGCTCGAGATGGTCCATCGCCATGTCGTTGTAGACCGGCGAGACCAGGTAGTTGAGGACGACGCCGTCCGCGATCTCGCCCGCCAGCTCCATCATCTGCATGCCGGTGGCGCCCAGGTATATGGGCACGTCCTTCGGCCGGCGCTCCTGGTGGACGTAGTCGAGCTCGACACCGTCGAGGTGGACGAATTCACCGTCGTAAGTGACGGTCTGGTCCGCGAGCAAGGCCCGCACCGCCTCGATGGTCTCGCGCATCGCAACGAGGGGCTTGACGCGCTTTATGCCCACCTTGCTCGCGAGCGGGTCCCACCAGGCGCCGATACCGAGGATGACCCTGCCAGGGGCGAGGTCGTCCAGGGTCGAGAATGTCGAGGCCAAAAGCGCCGGGTTGCGCGTCCAGTTGTTCACGACTCCGGAGCCCACCTTGATGCGCTCGGTGACGGCGAGGAACGACGCCATGGGCACCGTCGCCTCCCGAACCAACCGGCTCTCTGCCTGCCAGATGGCATGGAAGCCCTTGGACTCCGCGTAACGCGCTATCTCCATGCCCTGGCGGATGGTGTGGGCATCCTGCAGGTAGACGGCGACCTCGGTGCTCATGGCAATACCTCCGTTATGTCCGGTCTGGGCGGTCGTTCGACACTCGAGTGCCGGCCAGGGCGATGTCTTGGGGACGGACCGGGGCCCGATTGAGATCGAGGCCGGTGGCTGCCCGTATGGCGGCGACGATCGCTGACGCCGAGGAGACCAGAGGTGGTTCACCGGCCCCCTTGGCCCCCATGGGGGAGCCCGGTTCGGGCTGCTCGATGAAGGCTGCGATGTGCACCGGCGGCATGTCGAGCGCCGTCGGGATGACGTAGTCGGTGAAGGAGGGGTTGCGGACCCGCCCGGCGTCGACGACCACCTCCTCCATCACCGCCAGCCCGACGCCCTGGGCGATGCCACCTTCAATCTGGCCCACGAGCTGAACCGGGTTCAGCACGCGCCCGACGTCCTGGGAGGTCGTGATCTCGACCACGCGCACGAGGCCGAGATCGAGGTCGACGTCGACAACGGCCCGATGGGCCGCGAAGGCGAACGAGACGTTGTTGTCTCCCTGCCCGTTCTCGTCCAGCTCGAAGGTAGGAGCATGCCTGTAGGTCACGGTCTCCTCGAGCACCTCGCCCGGGGTCGAGGCCGCGACGGGAAGGTCGACCTCCCCGCCCAGCGACACGACCCTGTCCTCGATGATCTCGAGGGCCTCTTTGGCCACGCCGTGCCTGGCCGAGACCGATTCGAGGAGCCGCTCGCGCACAGCGAGGCAGGCCGCCTGTACCGCCCCGCCCGACATCCACGTCTGGCGGCTGGCCGATGTCGAGCCCGCAGAGCCGATGCCGACCGTGCCCGCGGGTGCCAAGACGACGTCGGTGACGCCGAGCACGTCCCGAGTGATCTGCTGGGCGAGGGTGACGAACCCCTGGCCGACCTCTACGGCGGCACAGGTGATCGTGGCGACGCCGTCCTCCAGCCGGCAGCGGGCCTCGGAGTAGTCGTCATAGCCGCCCGAGAACATGAGGTTCTTGATCCCGACCGCGAACCCGACTCCCCGGCGCACCCGTGGGCGCGCGGCGGTTCGTCCCGTGCCCCCGGGGAGCAGCAGATCGTCCACCGTGGCAGGCCCGCCCGCGGGAAGGGGAGCTGCGGCGCAGGTGGTGATGACCTCGGCGGCCGGTGTCGCGCCACGCAGCACCTGGCCGGTTATGAGGCTGTCGCCCTGTCTGAGCGCGTTCTTGAGGCGGAGCTCGACCGGGTCAAGGCCGAGTGCCGCAGCCAGCTTGTCCATCTGGGCTTCGTAGGCGAAGTTGGCCTGGGTGGCCCCGAAGCCCCTCATGGCGCCGCAGGGCGGGTTGTTGGTCCGCACCGAGACCGCCTCGACGACGGCGTTGGGGACCCGGTAGGGCCCGGGGGCGAAGCAGGCCGCGTTCACCGTCACCGCCAGTGAGGACGACTGGTAGGCGCCCCCGTCCAAGACGGTGCGCGCCTCGACCTTCACGAGCGTCCCGTCGGCGTCGGCGTGGTGCCGGTACCACATGTAGGCGGGGTGCCTGTGCACGTGGCCGAGGAACGACTCCTCGCGGTCGTAGACGATCTTCACCGGGCGCCGGGTGCGCAGGGCCAAGAGGGCAATCTGCACCTGCATGCTGAGGTCCTCACGCGCCCCGAAGGCGCCCCCGACCCCGGCCAGGTGCACCCTGACCTTGTCGAGGGGAAGGTCCAGGCAGGCCGCCATCTGGTCCTGGTCGATGTGGAGCCACTGGGTGGCGACGTAGATGTCGATGCCGCCGTCCTCGGCGGGGATGGCCAGCCCGGACTCGGGCCCCAGCGGCGCCTGGTCCTGCATGCCGGTCTCGTAGTACCCCTCGATGACCACGGCACCTGTGGCGTCCGGGTCGCCGTGGCGGATCTTCTGGCGGTAAAGGACGTTGCCGAGCGGGTGGACCGGCTCGCCGTCGATCGCCTTCACCGGGTCGGTGAGCGGTTCGGTCGGCTCGTAGTCGACGATTACGGCCGCTGCCGCCCGCCGTGCCGTCTCAGGGTGGTCCGCCGCCACCGCCGCGATGGGCTCGCCCTGGTAGCGGACGACCTCCCAGGCGAATACGGGTTGGTCGGGGTAGTCGAGCCCGTAGGTCTTGCGCCCGGGGACATCCTCACTTGTGAGCACCGCCTTGACGCCGGGGATCGCCAAGGCGGCCGAGGTGTCGATCCCGCGGATGACCGCGGCCGGGTGGGGGGAGCGGACGATATGGCCCCAGAGCATTCCTTCTGCGAACAGGTCCGACGAGAAGGCGAATTGGCCGCGGACCTTCGGCACCCCGTCCGGCCGGGCCACGCTCTCGCCCAGCAGCCCGCGACGTGCCGTGAGTGTCGTGCTCATTGCCGGCGAGCCTGTTGGACGGAGCGCACCGCGGCGAGGATGCGGCCATAACCGGTGCAGCGGCACAGGTTGCCCGAGACGGCCTCGCGGATCTCAAGGTCGGTCGGCTCGGGGTTGCGCGAGAGCAGGTCGTGCACGCTCACGATGAAACCGGGCGTGCAAAAGCCGCACTGGACGCCACCTTCGGCGAGGAACGCCGCCTGGATGTCCGAGAGCCCGTCGTCTTCGGGGGAGAGCCCTTCGACCGTCACGATGTCGCAACCGAGCGCGCTCGCGGCGAGCACCAGGCATGAGCAGACGAGCTTGCCGTCCATGAGTACCGAGCAGGAACCGCATTCGCCCTGGATGCAGGCGTTCTTTGAGCCGGGCAGGCCAAGGCGCTCGCGCAGAACGTAAAGGAGGCTCTCGCCGAGCCAGGCATCTGCCACGTCGTGGACGACGCCGTTGACCTTCAGCTGGTAGTCGACGAGCTCGCTCACGACGCCCGCTCCGCTCTCACCACGCCGTCGCTTGACACAAGCCGCTCGAGCGCCCGGGCGGCCAAGATGCCCACCGCGTGCCGCCGGTAGTCGGCTGTGGAGCGGTGGTCGTCGATCGGCCGTGCCGCGGCCCGTACCAGTCCCGTGAACTCGGAGATCGCACCGGGATCGGCCAGCGTGCGCTCGGGCCAGTTGATGCTCGGGGAGATGAACTGCTCGGCTTGGGTCGCGCGGATGACGACAGGGCCGACCGAGCCGAGGGCGCACCGGACCGAGCGGCCCTCCCAGTCGACAACGAGCGCAGTGCTCGCGACGGCGATGACCATGGCGTTGCGGGTACCCACCTTCAAGAACTCCTGGGAGCCAAAGCTGGCCGGGAGGCGGACCTCGACGATGATCTCCCCGGGCCGCAAGCTCGTGCGTTTCGGGCCGACGATGAGCTCGTCGAGCCGCAGGCTGCGGCGGCCGTGGCGCGATGCGACGGCGATCGTGGCATCGAGGGCGGAGAGCACCGGCAAGGTGTCGCCGGCGGGCGATGCCGTGGCGATGTTTCCTCCCAAAGTGCCGGCATTGCGGATCTGCGGCGAGCCGACCGTGCGCGCCGCCTGGGCGAGTCCCGGCAGGAGCTCGCACAAAGGGGAGGTCTCGATCTCGTTGTGGGTCATGCAGGCACCGAGCACCACATCGGTCCCGTCCCGGCGCCATGCCCGGAGCTGTTGCACCTTGCTCAGACAGATCACCGCCGCAGGGCGCCGGTGGGCGTAGTTGACCTCGACCATGAAGTCTGTCCCGCCGGCGAGGAGCTGGGCGTCCGGGCACCGCTCGAAAGCGTCGAAGGCCTCGTCCAGGGAGTGCGGCAGAAAAACCAGCATAAAAGCAGCCTATAGTCGCCGGCCGCCGCCGGCGAGCCCGCCGCCGCGGCCCGGTGGAGCGCTTGGCCGTGAGCGTCGGTCAGGGCGCGGCCACGTCGGTGAGGGCGAACTTCATCACGTCGACAAGACCCTTGTCGGTGATGCGGAGCTCGGGCAGCACCGAGAGGCCGAGGAAGCTCAACTGCATGAACGGCGAGTCGATCGTCGCGCCTAGGCCGTCGGATGCGGCGTCCGCGAGGAGCCTGACTTCCCGGGCCACCTCCCCGATGCTCTGGTCGCTCATGAGCCCACCGATAGGCAGGCGTACCTCGGCCAGCACGCGCCCGTCGCGCACGGCGACCTGCCCGCCGCCGATCTCGGCCAGCCGGGCGACGGCGGCGGCCATCTCCGAGGGCCCCGACTCGTCGATGGCCCCGACCACCATGCAGTTGTGGGCGTCGTGCGCGACCGTCGAGGCGATGGCACCCCGGGTGAGCCCGAAGCCGTGCACGTACCCCAGCCCGATCCGGCCGGTGCGGTTGTGCCGCTCGACGACCGCGATTCGCGCCAGCTCGGCGGAGGGGTCGGTCACATCGGCCACGAGGTCGCGGGTCGTCAGTGAACGCGACTCGATTCCGATCACGCGGGCACGGCCCCCCGCCGGTGGCCTGAGATCGAACGCCTGAGGTCCCGGCAGGGCCTCGAGGTGGACCGAGGCGCGCATCCAGTCCGGGGCGGCCACGTTCGGGACCGCGCCCGGGACGACGGCACCGTTCACGGCCACCAGTTTCCCGGCCTGCCATACGCGTACGGGCTCGAAGCCCGACAGGTCGTCGAAGCACAGCACGTCGGCCTGGTAGCCGGGAGCGAGCCATCCCAGGTGGTCGAACCGGTAGTAGTCGGCGGGGTTGCTCGTCACCATCACGAGAGCGTCCTCGGCACGCACGCCGGCGGCCACCGCGAGGCGTGCGCAGTCGTTGACATGGCCCGAATGCAAAATCGTGTCCGGCTCCCTGTCGTCGGTGCAGAGCGCGATCCGATCTGTACCGTGGCGGAGCACGGTCCCGATCAGGGCGGCGAGGTCGCGGGAGGCGGAACCCTCACGTATGAAGATCCACATGCCTTTGCGGCGCTTCTCCTCGGCCTCCTCGAGATCGGTGCATTCGTGGTCGGACTCGACGCCGGCGGCGAGGTAGGCGTCCAGCTCCGAGCCGAGCACGCCGGGGGCATGGCCGTCGACGCGCTTGTCGCCGGCGGTGGCGATCTTGGCGAGGACCTCGGGGTCGCCGTTTATGACACCGGGGAAGTTCATGACCTCCGCTATGCCGATAGCCCCGTGCTTCTCGAGGAGCTCGGTCAGCTCGGCGCTCGAGAACTCGGCGGCCGGGCTCTCGAAATGGGAGGCCGGGACGCAGCTCGGGGCGGTGATCCCGAAGGTGAACGGGAGCCTGCCCGAGGCTTGTGCCAAGGCGGCGATGCCCGGCACGCCGAAGACGTTCGCGATCTCGTGCGGGTCGGCGGCCACGGCGGTCGTCCCGTGCGGCAGCACGGCACGGACGAACTCGTCCACCCAGAGCTTGGTCGACTCGAGGTGCATGTGGACATCCACGAAGGCGGCCGTCAGGGCCGCCCCGGCCACGTCGAGTGTCTCGTGTGCCTCGCGGGGGCCCCAGCCCGCGATCGTGCCATCGGCAATGGCGAGGTCGGTCTCGATCCACTCTCGCGTGCCGGGCACGAAGACGCTGCCTCCTTTGAGGAGAAGGTCCGCCGGCTCGTCACCGCGCGCGACCGCAAGCACTCGTGGGCTGCCCCGGCGCTGTGGCACCAGAGCAGTCTAGGGTGCGGATCTGATTCCGGGTCCAGCTAGCCCGGTATCGGACGCCGTGGAAGTGGGTATTTCTCCCCTTGTCGTGTCGACTTCGGCCAGCCAGGACCCGGCGTGCGCCTTCGCCCACGCGCGCGAGATGCGGCCGTTGAACATCGAGATGAGCTGTTCCGGCTTCGACAGCGCGAAGGCGATATGAGCGATGACGGCTATCACGATCGCGAAGAAGAGGACGTCGTGCACGAGCGTGGCCCCCGTCGCCCAGGTGACCCACGACGACGGCGCGTAGCGCATGATGACGCCGGTCACGAGGGCGGCGACCATGGCGGCGCCGAGGAAGCAAGCCTCGATCTTCTGGCCGCCGTTGAACTTGTCCCGGGGAAGGCCCGCGCGGCGCGGACTGGTCTTGAACCAGTCGAAGTCCGAGGGCCGCCAGCGGTCCAGCCGGCGGAGGTCGTTGAGCAGTCGCTTGCGCCAAGGCCCGACGAGCCCGAGCAGCAGAGGCCCCAGCAGGCAGAGCCCCGTGATGACGTGAATGTTCTCGACGAGGCCGCGATGCCCGACGCGAAGCGCCAGGGAGGGGAGATAGAGGATGGCGCCGGTGACGATCAGGGTGAGCATCATGACGGCCGTGCTCCAGTGCACCAGGCGCTCGACGAGGTCGAAGCGCGCCAGCTCTCGCTCAGAGGTCATTTCCCGGTCCAGTTTCTCAACAGCTCAGCTCACCGGCGCCGAGCCGCCGATCCAGGCGTCGGCCGGGTAACCCTCGTCCTCCCAGTAGCCGTCCACGATCTTGTTCGTGACCTCGATGCGGTTGAGCCACTTGATCGACTTGTAGCCGTACATGGGAGCGACGTACAACCGGACGGGGCCACCGTGATCGGTCGTGACGTTGGCGCCGAGCATCTTGTCGGCCACGAGGATGTCAGGGCGCCCCGCCTGCGAGAGGGTGAGGCTCTCGGTGTAGACGCCGTCGGCCGAGAAGAACCTCAGCGCGGTTGCCTGCGATGTCACCCCGGCGCGTTCCAGCAAGTCCGACAGGCGTACGCCTTGCCAGTGCACGTCCGGGACGACCCAGCCTGTGACGCACTGGAAGTTGTGCACGAGCGAGGTCCTTTTCATGGACCGGAGGTCGGCGAGGCTGAGCCGCAGCGGCTGGCTGACCATGCCGTCGACGGCCAGGGTGTAGGTGTCGGCGGGCACGACCGGATAGCCGCTCGTGACCGTGTAGTAGCGGAAGTCGTCGTCGCCCGGCAGCGGGACGCCGATGGCGCTGGAGACGGCGCTGCTGACACCGCCGAGGGAGTCGTCGATCTTCTTCCCGGCGACGATGCCGATGCCTGCCAGCCCGAGTATCCCGAGCATGGTACGACGGCCCACGTGGACGGGCTTGTCTTCCGGGCTAGCTGACGACGCCTGTAGAGACTGCTCGGCCACTTGACACCTCCACTTGCCATCCGCCCCAACGGCTACGAGTACTGTCCGCGATCATCCCCCGCGCGTTACAGCGTAGGGTCCCGACCCGCGATCTCGATCGCTGCGGGCGCCATCGTGCTCAAGCGCCGACGGCGGGTCGCAAGCACCGAGCCGACGATGACCAGAGGGAAGCCGAGCCCGAGGCCCAGCGTGAAGGGCTCATTGAGCAGGGCGACGCCGAGGACGAGAGCGACGGCCGGGTTCAGGTAGGTGACGACGATCGTGCGGACCGGCCCGATTTCGTTGATCAGGGCGAAGAAGACGATGAACCCGGTCAGGGTCGGAACGACCGCCAGGCCGATCACGGACCAGGTCACCTCGGGGGACATGTGCACCGGGAGGTTGGAGAGCGCAAAGGGCGCGTAACAGATGGCCGCGACGGCGAGCGAGCCGGCCACGACGGAAAGGTTCGGGAGGTCGGACAGGTACCGGTTGAAGATCCGTGGTCCCACCGCATAACCGATGACGGGCACCGACATCGCCGCGATCGGCCACACCGTCGCCCCGCGGACGTCGACGCCCACAAGCAGCGCCACCCCGCCGAGACCGAGGAGAAGTCCGCCAACCTGCCTGCGGTCAAAGCGGTCCTCGTCCCCGTTCAATCTTGAGATCAGGGCTCCCACGAGCGGTGAGGCGGCGATGAGGAGCCCGGCCATCGAGCTGGAGAGCCGCTCCTCGGCCCTGAACAGCATGAGCCAGGCAAAGATGATCTCCAACGCTGTGTAGGCGAGCAACGGTCGCCACCGGCGTAGGAGTGCGGGCACCTGTCCCCGGAACGCGACCAACGGCAACAGGACCAGCGCCACAGGCGCGGTGCGGAAGAAGATGAGCGTGGACGGGGCGACCTCACGCACCGAGATGCGTATCAACAGGTATGGCACGCCCCAGATGACGCTGAGCGCGCCGAAGAGCAGCCATGCGCGCCTTGACACGACAAGGACGGTAATACCTGCACCGGCGCGCGCCGAATCGCGCTAACCCCCGGGCGCCAGCAGCACACCGGGGTTGAGTATCCCCTTCGGATCGAGGGCGTCCTTGACCCTGCGCATGACGGTGAGGTCGCCCGCCGAGCGCGCTTGGGCGACGAAGTCACGCTTGGCGACACCGACGCCGTGCTCGGCACTGATGGAACCGCCGCGTTCGATCACCATGCGGAACACGGCGTCATCGGCGCGGTAGTCCTCCGGCTCGGGACCGATGATGTTGACGTGCAGGTTGCCGTCACCGACGTGCCCGAACATCACGACCCGGGCCTTGTCGCCGCCCAGGGCGGCGGAGATCGCTGGCCGGACCGAACCGGCGAACTCGGCCAGCGCTCTCATGGGAAGCGTCAGGTCGAGCTTATGGGGCACCCCCACGGTCGCGATGGCCTCGGTATGGCGTTCCCGGTAGGCCCATAGTCTCGAACGGCCTGCTCCCTCGTCGGCGACGGCAGTCTCTGTGACGCCAGGGGCGTCCTCGACGGCGTCGGCGAGCATGCCGGTCGGGTCCTGCCCGCCGGAGGCCTCCACGAGGAGCCACGCGTCTGCGCCCTCGTCGGGCGGCGCGGGAAGTGCGGCCGCCTCCCGGACGAGTGCCATGCCTTCAGCAAAGATGAGCTCCAGCGCGTCGATTCCGTCCACACGCCGGCGCAGGCGCGACGCCAGGGCGACGGCGACCTCCGCGGCCGAGCGGACGGCGGCGTCCGGGTCGCCGGACGAGTGCCCGGTCCCACGGAGCCCGACCAGGGCGGTGACGCAAAAGGGCGGCAGCGGGACGAGATGGACCACGACCTTTGTCACGACGCCGAGCGTGCCCTCGCTGCCGGCGATTATCTGGGCCAGGTCGTAACCGACGTTGTCCTTCACCATGCCCGACAGGCGGCTCGCCACCGTGCCGTCCGCGAGCACGACCTCGAGTCCACCGAGTCGGGCGCGCATCGGGCCGTGGCGGACGACGTGGATACCTCCTGCGTTGGTGGCGACCATGCCGCCCAAGGTGGCGGAGTCGCGGGCGGCCAGGTCGATGCCGAGACCTGTGTGCACGCCGGAAGCCGCCGCCTGGGCCGCGGCGAGGGTTACGCCGGCCTCGGCCACGAGGAGGTTCTCGTCACCGTCGCAGCTGAGGACGCGACTGAGACGGCTGAGGCTAAGCACCACCTCGCCGTTGCGGGGCACGGAACCGCCCACGAGCCCCGTGTTGCCGCCTTGGGGCACGACGCCGACACGGAACCGGTTGCAGGCGGCGAGCACCTTGGCGACCTCGGTGGTGTTCGCCGGTCGGACGACGACGAGCGCCGGGCCGCCGAAGCGCCTCGTCCAGTCGAGCTCGTAGGAAGCCTTGAGGTCCGGATCGCTGAGGCAGTGCTCGGGTCCGACGGCGTCGTTAAGGGCCGCTAGGAACCCTGGCGGCACCTGGTAGGGGTCAGCCATGAGGGGATCTTCTCACGGCTCGCGGGACCGGCCGGGTTAGGTTGTCGAGCGTGGGTGGCGAACCTGGGGTGGCGCTGGCCCTGCGAGGCCACGCGCCATGAGCGGCCTGCCGGACGGTGAGGAGCTCTCTCGATCGGTGCCTGAGCCGCGGGCGACGCTCGCCGAGGTGGCGGGCTCATATCTCCGTTTGGGCACGACGGCTTTCGGTGGCCCGGCTTCACACCTCGCCATGATGCGCAGCGAGCTTGTCAGGCGCCGGCGTTGGGTGAGCGAGCAGGACCTCCTCGACTTCATCGGCGCGGCGAGCCTGTTGCCGGGACCGACCTCGACCGAGGTCGCTCTCATGTTGGCCCGTCGCCGGAGAGGCTGGGCGGGGCTCGTCGTCGGCGGCACCTGCTTCATCCTCCCCTCCATGCTGCTCGTGCTGGCTCTCTCGTGGGCCTACGTGCGATACGGGGCGACGGAGGTGGGTGTGGGCGTGCTGTACGGCATCAGGCCCGTGGTCGTCGCGATCGTCGCCTACGCGGTGGTGGGGTTGGCGGGGACCGCCGTCAAGAACCCGGCTCTTGCCGTCGTCGGGGGCGCCTGTCTCGTCGGGTACTTCCTCGGCGCGAGCCCGCTTGTGATCCTGGTTGGAGCCGCGGTCGTCGTGGCGCTTGTCGACAACGGCCGCAGGCTGGCCCGGGCCGCACCAGCGGGCCCGGTCTCGGCCCTGCCGTTCCTCGTGACGAGGCTGCACCTCACCGGTCGCGGCGGCCCCGGCCGGGCAGGTTTCCCGCGGGCGTCACTGGCGGCGGTGTTCTTCGAGTTCTTGAAGCTCGGCTCGGTCGTCTTCGGGTCCGGCTACGTGCTCGTCTCGTACCTCCACAGCGATCTCGTGGCGGGCAACCACTGGCTGACACAGTCCCAGTTGCTGGCGACCGTGGCGATCGGGCAGGTGACGCCGGGACCGGTCTTCACGACGGCGACCTCCATCGGTTACGTGATCGGTGGGTTGCCCGGGGCGTTGCTCGCGACAGTGGCCATCTTCCTGCCGTCGTTCGTGCTCGTCGCGGCCCTGATGCCGTTGCTCGGTCGGGCGAGGCGTTCGCCATGGAGCGCGGCGGCGCTCGACGGGGTCAATGTCGCCGCCGTCGCCCTCATGAGCGGTGTCACGGTGCAGCTCGGCCGGACGAGCTTGGTTGACTGGGTCACGGTGCTCACCGGCGCGTGCAGCCTCGGACTGATCATGCGCTGGCGCGTGAACGCGACCTGGCTTGTTCTCGCCGGGGCGGGGGTTGGCCTGCTGCACGTGCTCGCCTGAGGGCGGGTACGAACCGCCCGAGAGCTACTCGTCGGCTTTGGTGAGGGGGCTCCGCACGGATTCGAGCAGTTCCCGGTCGTGTGAGTAGCTGAGCAGAGCGGCGGCATCGGTGAGTGACGGCCAGCGGAGCTCATCGACCTCAGCCGTGGGCTGAAATTCCCCTTCGACGGGCTGCATCAGCCAGTACGAGACGACTTTCCGGCGACCGCGACGGTCCGTGTACTCGACCTGGCCGGCGAACCTGCCGAGGTGGCATGTAAGCCCGGTCTCCTCGCGTACTTCCCGCAGCGCGCACTGGACGGCGCTCTCGTCAGCCTCGAGCTTGCCTTTGGGGAGAGTCCAGTCGAGGTGCTCGGGGCGGTGGACCACGGCGACTTCCCAGCCGCCCGAGTCGCCGGCGCGAAGGACGATCCCACCTGCGGCGAGCACGACGTCATTGCCGTCGGGCGGAAGCGATGGAGAAGTGCTCATGGCCCGACGGTAACCGATGGCACCGTGAAGGATTCTCGTCGCGGCCGACTAGCTTGTACTGCATGTCCGCACCGGGAGAGCCTCGCACGGACATAGAGGTCGAGTGGCAGCTGGACGCGCTCGACCTGCGGCCGGTCGAGCGCTGGCTCGCATTGCGGACCGGTCCCACCGCGCTCGCCGAGCCGGTGCTCGGACTCGGGATCATCCCGGCGGCGCCGAAGCGGCTCGTGGATGTCTATGTGGACACCGCCGACTGGAGGATGGGCCGGGCCGGCTACGTCCTGCGTGTGCGAAGGCGCGCCGGGCGTCTGGAGACGACCCTGAAGGACCTCTCGACTGCCACGAAAGGGTTGCGCCGCCGCCTCGAGGTGACTCAACCGCTGCCCGCGTCCGGACTGTCCGGCCTTGACCGTACCGGGGAGGTCGGCTGGCGGGTGGAGGCACTCGCCGGTGCGCACACACTCAACGAGGTCCTCGAGGTGCGCACACGTCGTCGTCCTTTCGATCTGACAGTTCACGGCGAAAGGGTCGGCGAGCTCGCTCTGGACGACACGGTCATCGCCATCGGGCACGAGCGCCGCCGGCTGCGCCTGACCCGTGTCGAGGTCGAGGTGCAGCCTGCCTGGGTGGATGCGATGCAACCTTTCGTGGAGCGCTTGCGGCGCGAGTGCGGCCTGCAGCCGGCGACTCTGTCCAAGTTCGAGGCCGGACTCATGGCGGCCGGGATCAGCATCCCGGGCCCCCCGGACCTCGGGCCGATCGCCGTGTCCCCGGACTCGACACTCGGCGAGCTCGCCTACCGGGTGCTGCGCAGGGAGGCATCGGCGATGCTCGCGCACGTGTCCGGCACGCGCCTTGGAGAGGACATCGAGTCGCTTCACCAGATGCGGGTAGCGACGAGGCGGATGCGTGCCGGGATGGAGATGTTCGCCACCGTTCTCCCCGTGAGGGCGGCGCGCCTGCGTGCCGAGCTCGGCTGGTTGGCTGCGCTGTTGGGGGAGGTTCGGGACCTCGACATCCAGCTCGGCCGTTTCGATGACTGGACCGAGGAGATGCCCGGTGACCATCGTGAGGCCCTGGACGAATTGGCCGATCTCCTCGCCGGCCACCGCGTCAAGGCGCGGCGCGCCCTGCTCGAGGCCCTCGACTCGCGCCGCTACGAGCGGCTCGTGGCGGGCCTGGTGGCGATGCTCGCGCAGGGACCTTCCCTCCGTTCCGCCGCATGTCGTGAGCCGGCGGTGGCGACGATGCCGATCCTCATCGACGAGCGGCACCGCGCGGCCAAGAAGGCTGCCGCCCGCGCCAAGCGCACGGGTGTCGCAACCGACTACCACCGGTTGCGGATCCGCTGCAAGCGGCTCCGCTACTCGCTCGAATTCGCCTCGGGCCTTTACAATGGTGAGTTGAAGGGCTTCGTGCGCCAGATGACGCGCCTCCAGGACGCCCTCGGCTCCATGCAGGATGCCGCCGTTGCCTCCGGGCGCCTCCAGGTGATCGCCCTGACCGAGGAGGGAGCCTCGCTCTCGCGCGCCGCCGTCTTCGGCATGGGTGGTGTCGCCAGGCAGTACCGAATCGAAGCCGAGGATCTCCTGGCCGGCATGCCCGAGCTGGTGAAGCTGCTGGAGGGCAAGGAATGGAAGCGCGCCAAGTCCTTGATGGAACTGCGCCGGAAGGCCGCAACGCCGCTCGTGCGCCCGCTTGGGGCCGCGAGCGCCGCCCGGGGGATCGGGGTCGCGGGCCGCGCCCGCCCGACGCTGGTGGTGCCACCCCTGGGCCCTGTCGCCACGCCCCCGCCGGGTCTTTCGCCGCAGCCCTCGAATGAGATCGAGACCGTCTTCGCGCCCGAGCTCGGCGGCGAGGGCGCGCCGGTGCCGACGGACGACCTGCGGGCGGGGGACGAGGCGACAACGCCTGCCGCGCCCGTGGCGGAGACCGGCTCGACGATCACGCCGATCCGCCGTCAGGTTGCGCCCGGCTGACGTCATCGGGATCGGCGCGCCCGGTTACCCGGCCAGGCTGGCTTCGATTCCCTCCCCGCCCGAAACCCTGTGGGTGTGCGGCGGGCTGCCACCTGTTGCCGCCGTGGCGATCGTAGGCACGCGCCACCCGACGCGCTTTGGGCGCCGCGTCGCCGAGGCCGCGGCGAAAAGCGCGGTCGCGGCCGGCCTGGGAGTCGTCTCGGGCCTTGCCGCAGGCGTCGACACCGTCGTGCACGAGAGCGCGTTGGCGGCCGGTGGCGCCACCTGGGCGGTGCTCGGCTCGGGCGTTGACGTCCCGACGCCGTTGTCCAACTCGGCCCTCGCCGAGGAGATCGTCGCTTGTGGCGGGGGCCTCATATCCGAAGTGCCACCGGGCACACCGGTCAGCAGGCACCGGCTCGTCGCCCGGGACCGTGTTCAGTCGGGGCTCTCGCTCGCCGTTGTCGTCTGCCAGTGCGAGACGTCCTCGGGCGCCATGCACACCGCCCGCTTCGCCGTGGTGCAGGGGCGGCTGCTGGTGGTCGTGCGCCCGCAGGGCCGCGACGCGGCGGTCACGGCCTCGAGCGGCAACGTCGCTCTCGCCGATCCTGGCGGCTGCGACCCGGCCCTGTTCTCGGCCACCGGTGAGGCAGCGGAGCTGATCGGTGCGCGCCACCCGGTGGCCGACGTCGTGGTCGACCCGGAGGAGCTGGCAGAGGTCTTCGGAAAGCTCCGGCCTTGATCAGCGCTCCCGCCGTGAGCCGTCCGGCGGCGGTCGTGCTCAGCGGCGGCGTTGCAGGATGCCGCGTACGTACGCCGCCTGCCCGGCGTGTTGCAGGTCGTCGGCAAGCACGCTTACGAGCCTCACGCCGAGGGTGACCGGCGGGTCCCACCGCTCGTCCACGACTCGGTTGAGGTCGGCGTCGGACACGTGCCGGACGAACCGGAGCGTGTTCTCATGGACGGCGCCGTAGTACCCGCCGAGCACGTCGGCGTCGGCGGTGACGAGGGCGGCCTGCTCGGGTCGATGGCCGTAGCCGATGTCGGAGACCTCCAGCGGCAGGGCGAAGCGCTCCGCCCAGCCCGAGGCGGTCCAGGCCTGCTCGGTTCCGGCCACGTGGGCGACGTGGTCGTCTTCAACCCGGGCGAGGTGCCATAAGAGCCAGGCGATCGAGTTCGCTTCGCCGTCGAGCCGGGAGCTCAGCTCGGCTCTCGAAAGGCCGTCCAGCACCTCTTCCACGATCCCGCGGACTCGCCCGAAAGCGTCGCTCAACAGGTCAGCACTTGTCATCGGGGTCCCCCTCACTGTGTGCGGCTACGACCCGCGACGCTAACGCGGGCGGCGTTGTCACGCCCCCGCGACCGTTTGAGGTCGGCGAGCGCGGCACGCGCCGCGCCGACCCCGCACATGCCGTGCACGCCGCCCCCCGGGGGTGTGCAAGCCGAGCAGAGGTAGATCCCGGGCGCGCCTGTCCTGTAGGGGTTCCAGCGCACCGTCGGCCGGAAGATCGTCTGGCGGAGCGTGCCTGCGCCGCCGCTTATGTCACCGCCGACGTAGTTCGGGTTGTAAGCCTCGACGTCCCTGGCGGTCATGGTCGAACGCGCCAGCACGAGGTCCCTGAAACCGGGTGCGAATCGCTCCACCTGGGCCTCGATGCGCTCTGTCATGTCGAGCGTGGAGCCGTTGGGAACGTGGCAGTAGGCCCACAAGGTCTCCCGACCGGCCGGGGCGCGGGTCGGGTCCACCACGCCGGGCTGCACGACCAGGCAGTACGGGCGCAGGGCGTGACGGCCGGCGGCGACCTCAGCCTCGCTCCGCGCCACCTCCTCGAAGCTGCCCCCGAGGTGCAAGGTTCCTGCGCGCCGGCACACCTCCGCCGTCCACGGGACCGGGCCGGAGAGTGCCCAGTCGACCTTGCAGACGCCTGGACCGAGAACAAAGCGTGCCGCGGCGCTGCGGTAGCGGGCGGGGAGCTCTCGGCCGGCGACGGCGAGGAGCGTCTCGAGAGAGGTGTCGAAAAGTATCGCCCTGGCGGCGGGGAGCTCGGCGAGGTCTTTCACAAAACGCCCGGTGTGGACCGTTCCTCCGGCTCTGGCGAGCTCGGTCAAGAGGGCGTCGACGAGGCGGGCGCTGCCCCCCTTCACGAGTGGCCATCCTCCCGCATGAGCAGTGATCGTGAGGAAGACGGCGAAGGCGGCGGTGAGGGGGGCGTCGAGAGGCATCATGGCGTGCCCGGCGACCCCGGCCAGGAGCCCCCTGGCCTCGTCGGTCTTGAACCGCCGGGCGAGGTGGGCAACCGATGGAACCCCGGCCAACCCGAAGCGGGCCATGGAGACCGGGTCGCGCGGGGGCGAGCGAAGGGGTGCGAGCACCGTGGGCACGATCGTCGCGGCCGCCTCGACGAGCGGGCCGAACAGGCGCCTGTAGCGGGCGCCGTCCTCACCGAGGGCGTCGGCGGTGCCGCCGA
>JBKQHU010000154.1:0-7190 GCA_052148655.1 Acidimicrobiales bacterium | reverse complement strand
CCGCCAACCGGTGACCGGTCAGGTCGCCGTTTGCGCCGACCACACTACAAGGTGAGTAACGAGTTCTTCCTCTGCCGGCGCGGGCTCACCGGCAGGACCACCGGGCTTGCCCGACTGTCAGCGAGTTGGGTCTGCTGACCTTGTCGACCGCTTTCCACGTAACCGGTCCACGGCCACGAACGCCATCGACCGGAAGAATAAGCCAGCTACGCTGCCTTGACGACGGCTGCTGTTGGGGGCGTGACCACGCGGGCCGCAGCCCGTCGTGACGGTCGAGGGGTTCGTGCGAAGGAGCTAGCTGAGTGGGCGGGCTCCCTGACGCTGCGTCGGCGTCACGGCACGGCACGGCTCCAGCGCTACCCTGCGCCTAGCTTGCGCCTAAAGGCCGGCGCAATTGGGTTGGAGTGTCCAGACAGCTCGGGCGGACTGTTCTGCGAGAGATCAATCCGACGGTCGTAAACGGTGGCTGACTTTGGGACTCGACTCCTCAGCTCTCCGGAACCGGCGAAGAGCACAGGCGCGAATGGACTGCTGCCGGCCCGCGCCCCCCGCTAGGCGATATGTGACGGCCCGCAGGTGAACAGACATTGCCCGCCCAGTCGGCCGATGAGCTTGACTCTCCCCCTTGGGGAGGCCGCACACTCGATGTGTCGGGCTGTTGGGTTCGACGACGAGGGAGAATGAGGCGTGGAGGAAGTAGGCATCGGCGAGTTCGCAAGACGCTCACGTCTGTCGATCAAGGCACTCCGTCTCTACGACGAACTCGGTGTGCTGGCGCCCGCTCGCGTTGACGAAGCCTCGGGCTATCGCTACTACAACGTCGCGCAGCTCGAAGCAGCGCGTCTCGTAGCGATGTTGCGCCAGCTCGACTTTCCACTTGCCACGATCAGAGAACTGCTCGCATCCGATCCGGTTGAAGCCGCAGAGCAGATAGCGGCGCACTGGCGTGAGGTCGAGTCCGCACACGACGCGCGCCGCGAGCTCGTCGACTACCTCGTCAACCGAATGAGCGGGAAGAGGTCTGCCATGTACGAGGTCTCCACACGAGAGATACCAGAGCGGAGCTTGCTCTGCCTGAAGCGCAACGTCGACGAACAGGGCGCGTGGGCGCTCGGCAAGGAGTTCATCGCGATCCTCCGCGAGCGACCGCTGCCAAAGATGGAGGGGCGGGAAGGCGCGGTATTCTCAATCTACTGGGGTGAGGTGAGCGCGGACAGCGACGGCCCGGTGGAGTGGTGCAAGCCGGTCCCGGGCGCGGACGCGAAGGTGCTCGCGCCGCACTACCCGGAGTTGAGCTTGCGAACCGAACCCGTACATCGCGAGGCGTACGTCGCGTTACCGAACGACGCGATACCGGCTGGCCCGGGTGGGAACCCAGGCGTGCAGTGGCAGCTCGCGTCGGAGGCATTGCGCGCCTGGGCGGAGGAGAACGGTTTCAACCCGGAAAGTCTTACCCTGAAGCCCGAGGATCTCGGCATACGGATTACTTATCTCGCGAGCGGGCCGATCACTGAGACGAGCGCCCCCTACTGCGATTTCGCCGTGCCCTTCGCTTGAGGGCTGAGGGCCGCCATGGACTGCTGTCCACAAGGTGCCAATCATGGCCAGTCGCCATGTGAGTGTCACACCCGCTCCAACTTCTCCGCTGCCTGCTTGTCGATCTCGGGGAGGAGGTGCCCGTAACGGTCGTAGTGACGGAGCTGTGACCGGCGCGTCTCGCGATCTCGGAGGAATCGACGCCGGAAAGGGCTAACAACACGACGCCGGTGTGCTTGAACTCAGATGGGCGCAGTGGTGCAAGCACCGTCGCCGATCGAATAAGCCTGCACCAACCGAAGATCACTCCGCCCAGGATCTCATCGCGAGTTTCCCATTCGCGCCCGTGTCCTGCGGTTGCGAACTTCCGGCTCGCTCAGGCGGCGGAACGTCCCATCTCTCTCTCTCGTTGCCCCTGCCACCGGTTAGCCCTAGCTGCGCCATATCAGACTGATCCAGGCTCGGTTGGCTAATCAGCGCCTGCCGAATCGGCACTCCTGTGAGCCTCGTCAGCTCAACCGCTGGCGGGACGTTCCGTGGCGCGGGACCTCGATCCGATCGGGCTACGGTCAGTGATCGGAGTCAGCCGCGAGCGAGGAGTTCGTCAAGAATCTCGCCTTCGCGGTGGAAGCTTGCCAGGTGCCCCTCGTCGTCACCGAAGAGCCGCAATTGTGCATGGGGAATTTGTTCGAGTAGTCGTTGTGCAGCACTGAGCGGCGCATTGGCGTCGGAACCGGCATGCCACCAGGTCAGCGATGTTCTAACGGCGGCCAAATTTACGTCTTGCCAGTCTCCAACCATGGCAAGTCCCTCGTCGAACCACCCGTCGATCCCCTGCCGCAGCGCCTCCGCGATAGAGACCGTCAAAGACTCCTGCCAGCCCGGGTCGCCCATGACCAGGCGATCGGACTCGGGTGCCTTATCCATAACCTCCCGGTAAGCGGCCAGCGGGTCGGCCAGAAGCGCCTCGCGCGCATCGGTCATTAGCCGTCGGACACCAGCCAAGTCGCCGGCTCGATAAAGGCGGCGCGCTTGGCGGTTCAGTCCGATTTCCCGATCCTCCTCCTCTTCGGTCGTCGGAGCCGCCCCGACCAGGATCGTCATTGCACGCACCCGCGAGGCATGACGGGCCGCGAACTCCAATTGGTGCGGGGCGCTTCCGCTGCTCCCAATGAGGTGCACTGACTCAAGTCCGAGCTGGTCCAGAACCGCTGCACAGTCATCGGCGGCGTCAGCGAAGCCGCGCCCAGGGAGTCGGGTTGAGGCTCCGAAGCCCGGCCTTTCGGTCGTGATCATCAACAGGTTGCGCGCCTGCCATGGCGTCCGGTCGGCCCGCACGCTGTAGCGGCAGCCCGGCGTACCGGGTAGGCGTAGCACCGGCACCCCGTCGCTCTGCCCCCACTCACTCCAGGCCACCGTGCGTCCGTCTGGTCGCTGCAGTCGGCTCTCACGCACCCCGTCCATCAGTCCGGCCACGCCCGTAGCCTTGCACAGCCCGTGGAGATCTGTCAGAGGGTGGTCCGACCCAAATGCAAGCAACAGCATGGTCATCGCTTCAGTCGCTACCTCACCGACAGCGCAACCATCGTCGTCGGGTCATCGCGTGATCACCGCCAATGACCAAACGTCGTGCTGTGATCGTCAAACGAAGAGTCGGTCAACAACCGGGAGGAGACACGGATGTCCGACACGACCGATGTCGTCGACGCCCAGATCGAGGCTTACCGGGCCAAGGACGTCGAGCGGTTCCTGTGGCATTACGCCGACGACGTGTCGGTGGTCCTGTTCGACGGTGCGCCAATGTTCAAGGACAAGGAGGTCATGAGGAAGCAGTACGGCCAGCTCTTCGCCGATAGTCCCGACCTACGTGTGACCATTGCCAACCGGGCGACCGCGGGCGAGTTCGTGGTCGACGAGGAACACCTAACCGGCGCCCACTTTGAGGGCATGCCGACTGAGATGACGGCCCTTTGCATCTACCGGGTCGTGAAAGGCAAGATCGCTCGCCTGATGGTCCTACTCTGACCCTGGAAAGGAGTCTCCCCGGCCGAACCCAGGATGCTTGCTGTGGTGGGTCCTCGGTAGCTTCCCAAGTGTGGTGAACCTCGCGCATCATGCCGGTCGCAACGAATCCAAGATGGTCCTAGAGGTCATTCCGTTCCCTGCCAGCCCGATGGACACAAAGACCGGCTGCTTGTGCCCCGGCACCGTGACCTTGAGGACGAGGATGGAGTACGCGGGCGTGGTCGCCGGACAGGCGGTCAGGCCGTGGAGGTCAAGGCAATGCTTCGAGAACGCCGGGTGCAGGCCCTCCGTGGCGAGTTCGCTGAGCGTCTTGTACCCGGCGTCAACTTCGACGCCGTCTCCTGGGTAGACGGGTCCCGGACTCCCTAGTTCGATTGGGCACGGGAAGGCAGCCAAGCCAACGTCGGTGCTCAGAACCACCTCTCCTCCGCCCACTCCTCGGTTGAAGAAGCTCACACCCGCCGAGGAGCCGCACGCCGAGTGGATGCCGTAGTTGAGCAAGGTCCGAGTGACCGGCCACCACCCCGGCGCTGTGAACGAAAGCCCGTCGAAGGTCAGCGTGTGCCAGCCGTACTGGGCCGCAGGTCCTGGGCCGGACGCTAGAACCACAGCCCGAGGGGAAGGACTCAGGGTGTGCAGGACCCTGTTGGCTAGAGGTCCCTCGGCTGAAATCGTGAGGCCGAGTGAGGGCACGTCGTAGTCCTGATACGACACGTACATCGCGAAGCCGTTTATGACCTGCTTGTGGTGCTCCGGGCTGAAGGCAAGACCGGGATAAAGCGCGACCCGGTTCGCCGGTATGTTCCCGACAGTTACGGCGGTGCAGGCGGTGAGGAAGGGGTTCACGAAAAGCTCCCCGGGCATCTTGCCCGCCGGACAGTACGCCTTGTTGTAGAGGACCCACCAGGTCGCCGGGACTGACACCTGCGCATCGCCGAAGGCAACTGGCACCCATCCGGCTGGGGTGGCAGAGAGGTCCACGGCGGGGAGCGACGTGGACGTGACCGGGACCCTCGTGGTCGTTGGCACAAGGGTCGGGGAGCTGGTGAATACGACGAGGACCGCGGCCACGATGACTATTACGACCGCGGTGAGCTTGTGCACTGTGCTCATAGTCTCACGAGGTGTCCGCACTGGCACCGGCTCATCGCAGGCTCCACAAAGGCACGGCACTCGCGGAGACACCACCTGAAAGGACCCTGCTACCGATTGGCTTGCTGAGCCTGAGGGATAAGCGGTCCAGGTATCCCGGTACTGCGCGAGGCACACCTAGCCCACGCCTTGTTTGCTGCGGCCAGCTCTTGCTTTCGAGAGAAGAAAGGTCAGCGGTTCCGGTCACGACATTGGCGCCGGTCGTCGTGGTTGTAGAGACCGTCCGGGTGCTGGTGCACGCGGCGAGGGTCAGTGTCATGACCACCGGCACGAGGGCGCGCGACTTCACCGTGGTCATGCTCCCATGAAGCTCAGACGGCACGGGTTCGCGTACACGGGTGCCAACCCGCTACTTGCAGTAGTTCATGAAGTTGGCAGCGACGGTGCGACCTGCCCGTGCGGCCACAGTCCTGGACCCCCACCAACCCGTCAGGCGGTACAACCCAGGAGAGACTGAGAACCGGTCCTTCGCACCCGAAACCACCGTCTCCGAGGCAACGCGCCGCGACCCTGAGTAGAGGCGGACCCTTACCTCCTGGGCGACCGGTGACGAAGGGGGGAAGTCCTGAGCAGGCGTAGGCAAGCCCGGTCACGATGCCAGTGAGGGTCGGCGGTGCTCGTCGTGCAACCAGCCAGCATCAGGATCAGCGTCATGGCCACCGTCCCGATAGCGCCGGGCCTGCTCATTCTCCTCGTCGTGGCGCGAAGTGTCTCGGTCAAGTGAGCTTGATCCAGCTTGTCCCGTTGGTCGTGCGGTATAGGCCGTAACCAGGAAGCGGTAGCCAGGCATCGCTGGGTCCCGCGGTTGCAAGCTCGGTGTCGTAGCCGCCTGTATCAATACCCGCGACCGTCCAGTCGCGACCTCCGTCGGTGCTGCTTGCAACACCGCCGACAGCACCGAGAAGCCACAAGACACGACCGTTGTCGCTAAGGGCGAGATCGAAGGCCATCTCGGCACCGATGTTTCCAAGGTTGGGTCCTTCGAGGTTGCCTTCGGCGATAAGCCTCCAGGTCCTTCCCTGATCACTCGTGGCGTAAAGACGGGTCCGGCCATGTTCCATGCCTCCGTCCAGTTCGCAGAACAGGTCCCAATGAGCCGAGCTGAGGGCCACGAGGCCGGCCGGGACGAGACCCTCACACGGGTCGTCGAGGACCTTCCAGTGCCTGCCGCTGTCACTTGTAAGAAGGAGGCTCGATGGCGAGCCTTCACCACCTTCCTCGACGACACCAGCAGCAGGTCCGAGACGGTCGAACAGTGTGGCGGCTCGGGTGCTTGCGGAGATTCCTCGCGAGGCGCGGATACCTCTTGTCGGGATAGGTATCTCGCCCGCAGGTGTCAGGTGTCCGAGCGGGTAGGTGAGGAGCCTGCTCGGGCACAGCCCATCCGGCGGCAATAGCGGCACCGAGCAGAACTCCGAGACGATCCACAAGGACGAGCCTGCGAGCGAGAGGGCAGTCGGCCAGCCGGAGGTTCGCAGTGACAACCACGTTCGCCCGGCATCGTCAGTGAACAGAGTTTTCGGCGGGTCAGTGCTCTGCACGTAACCCTCGTTCGGGTTCCGAAACGCCAGTTGCAGTGCGTAAGTCGCTCCGGGGTGGACATTGTCGGGCAACTTGCCCGTGGTCCGCCAGATCTGTCCGCCGTCGCTGGTAGTAGCCAGGTAGTCACGGAATCGGGCCGGAACGCCCGCTGTGCAGTTGTGCTTGCACGCCGGAGGCAAAGGCGAGAACACAACCGCGACGCCTAAGCGGGCGTCGAACATCTCCAGGTTGAGCACGTCTGTCGCCGGGATGGCTGAACCGCTACGTCCTGAGGCTGCGACGGTCGCACCGGTGCCAGCCGTAAAGGTCAGCGTCACGGCCAATGCCGCGAGAGCGCCTAATTTGCGAACCATAGCCGTCCTCTTATCTGGACGCTCGGGACTTTCACCGGCTGCCAGGAGCGTCCGCTGTTCGTAGTGCGTCACATTAGGCTGGGGGGCTTGGCCCCGACCGACGATGCCTGATAGTTCCAAGGCAAGGGTTTCACGGGCGGGAGGAACGCGTTCGCCGTTACATGCGGCGAATACGACGTGAGCGTCACCGTGACGGGCCAGGCGGGACCCGAGCCTGAGTAGTAGCCAATGAGGCCGTCGGAGAAGAAGCACGCCGCTGCCGTGTGACCAAACAACAGGCAGGGAAGTCGCTCGCCATCAACGACCTTGTAACCGTCGTCAGCAGCGCGACCGATGAAAGGTAGGCCGAGAACCTGGACGAGCAGTGAAGGCCAGTCGTCATCGTTGAACATCAACTGAGGACCGTTGCCCTCGGGTGGCACGAACTGACATGTCCATCTGCTGCGGTCGTCTTGCCGCTGGCACTGAGCCCAGTGGTTATACCGGGCCGGAGGAGCGAAGTACGCAGATGTCGCCGAGCTTGCTTGCGCTGGCTGACGATAGGCGAGGTCAGGAAACTGCGAAGGTTGCCCTGGCGTCAGA